>NZ_JAFFQC010000048.1 GCF_016918545.1 Desulfobulbus alkaliphilus
GGTATCTTGTTGGTGAGTCATGGCTATTCTCCTTTTTGATTGAATTTAACGGGTTTTTTTCAAAAGGATGTATAGCCATGGCTCGCCTTCGTTTTCAACACTTAAGTTTCATGCTTCGTTGTGACTTAGATCTGAACGAACTGTTGGTCACCAACCCGCCCGCTACTTTTTTTGTGCGGGTGGACGGTGATTCGATGATCGACGCCGGCATTCACCATGGCGATATACTCTCCGTTGATCGCTCCGAGGAGGCCTGTGACGGTTCCGTAGTCATTGCGATGGTCAACGGTGAAATGACCGTGAAGCAACTCTCACTCTATCCCAAGCTGCGCCTCATTGCGCACAACGAGAAATACCAACCCATCGAACTGAACGAGCATGATGATTTTGAGATATTCGGCAGGGTGAAGGGGTTGGTCAGGGTGTTCAAGTAATGTTCGCCCTGGTTGACTGCAACAGATTGATTGGAACTATCTCGACTGTTGGCGCAGGAAAATTATCCGGAAAAATTTTATCCAGGGGATGAATTGATGGATGAGGCGAATATGTCGGAAACACAAGTGTCGCATTTTTTTCGCGGCAAAACCCTGCTGCTCACCGGCGGGTCCATGGGTATCGGGCGGGCCTTAGCCGTTGCCTTGGCCAGGGAAGGCGTGAATTTGGTGATCAACGCCCGAAGCGGCAACATGTTGCGGGAAACTCGCGAGCTGTGCGCCGAAGATGGCGTAGCGCCCAAGGCCGTGGTGGTTATTGTGGCCGGGGACGCTTCCAAGGCCGAGACTGTGGCCTCCATGCTGGAAGCCGCCCGGGCTATAGGAAACTTCCAAGGTTTCATTCATGCCGCTGGCCTGCTGCACCCTGGACCGTATATCTGGGAGCTTTCATCCGCGGATTTTCAGGCAGTGTTCGCGGCCAATGTCATGGCCGGCCATCAGTTGATCCGCTGCTGCCTTCCCGATTTGCTGTCCAAGGGCGAGGGGCTGGCCGTATTTTTCGGCTCCGGGGCTGCGGAAAAGACCCAGCCGGGCATCGCGGCCTACTGCGCGGCCAAGGCCGCGGAAGAGCATTTGGCCCGGCAACTGGCCGCCGAAGCGCCCAGCGTTACCACCCTGATTTATCGTCCGGGTATCGTGGAAACACGAATGCAGGTCCAGGCTCGGGAGTCCCAAGGCGGGGCAGCCAAGCAGCTTCAGGCCGTGTTTCGGCCTTGGAAGGAGCAGGGGCAGCTGATGACCCCGGAGCAATCCTCAGCGGGACTGGTCCGGCTGCTAGCCAGGGACCCACGCCGTCTGCATGGCGGGAACTGGGACGTGCGAGATTTATAATCCGGAAACTTCACGCTGGGCGCTGCACAGGCCGCAGGAGCTGATTCCTGAATCCGTGACGGCTGGAGTCCTGTTTGGAATACATTTTACTGTAAACAGGTTATAAATGCGGCGATTTCCTTTGCAACAAGTCGTCACCCGCCGCCCTTTGGGGCGTTCGTCCGCACGCCATCTTCATTGCCCGTAACCGTCCGATAAAGTGTACTTTAATCGAACGGCCACGGACAACAAAGCTGACGCACGGACAAACGCTCACGGATCCAGGTGATTGCCTGACGAATTTAGCCGAATCTCGCCGGCGAACCATTTTCAAGCACCTAGGTCAGCGCGGTAAGATTTCGCTCTAAACTGGACCAATTGTTCCGGAATAAATAAGGTCAAGAAAAGAGATGAGCGCACATACTGATCCTCAAATCATCATTCTAAACGGTAAACCTGCCTTCGCAGTCATTCCCTGGGCTGAATACCAGGAGTTAATCCACAGGCAAGTCGAAGGCAAGGAGGCTGATGTCTGACAAGGCTGGTGACTTCTTCATTCAACAGAAAAGGTACGCTGAAGGCCTGGAGCTGTACCAGGCAGCGCTTGAGAGGTTTCCCGGACGGGTCGTTTTTTACCAGAGGGTGGGTTGTTGTGCTGGCCATCAAGGGCTGTACGACCTGGCCTTGGAGGTGTCGCAGAGGGCATTGAACCTTGAACCTGATCGGCAGGATCTTACCAACGATCTTGGATGGTCTCTGTTCGAAATAGGGCGGCTTGAGGAGGCGGAAGAAGTTTTGTTGAGAGGGGTTGCCATGGACCTTTTTATTCCGTTAGAATGTAATGGGTCGTACCGTGGTCATCGAAAAACGCTCTCTTGGAGGGCGGCACCGACTCTTTTCTGTGCCTTTCCATGCAATAGTCCATTCCTTGTTCTTCATATGAATCTATTACCGATGAGGATGCACCATGACCCTGGTTTTACAAGAGAAAAACCTACTTAGGCATCAAGGCTACATCAATGGTCAGTGGCGGGATGCCGAGGATCAGCGGAGGTATCCGGTTCTCAACCCGGCCACCGGTGAGATTATAGCCAAGGTGGCCGACATGGGAGTTCCTGAAACTGAGACCGCCATCGCTGCCGCCAATCAGGCCTGGCCTGCCTGGCGGATATTGACCGCAAAATCCCGTGCCGAAATCCTTAAACGCTGGTTTGGGCTCATCCAGGATCATAGTGAGGATCTCGCCCAGATCATCACCGCTGAGCAGGGCAAGCCTCTTGCCGAATCCCGTGGCGAAGTCGGATATGGTGCCACCTTCATCGAGTGGTTTGCTGAGGAGGGCAAGCGCGCCTATGGCAGCGTCATTCCCAGTCCTCTTGGTGATCGCATGCTGTTGACCCTCAAACAGCCCATCGGGGTCTGTGCCGCTATCACCCCTTGGAATTTCCCCCTGGCAATGATCACGCGCAAGGTGGCTCCAGCTTTGGCTGCCGGTTGCACAGTAGTATGCAAACCAGCAGAGGCTACCCCGCTCACCGCCCTGGCTCTGGCTGTATTGGCCGAACAGGCGGGTATGCCACCAGGGGTGTTCAATGTCGTCCCATGTGACGGCTTGCGGGTACCGGAGGTTGGCCGGGTTCTGTGCGCCAGTCCGGTGGTGCGTAAGCTCTCTTTCACCGGTTCTACAGAGGTCGGACGGCTCTTGATGCGGCAGTCAGCGGATACCATCAAAAAACTCTCGTTGGAACTCGGTGGCAATGCCCCGTTCATTGTTTTTGATGATGCCGATCTCGATGCTGCTGTGGAGGGTGCCTTGGCCTCGAAGTATCGTAACGCCGGTCAGACTTGTGTCTGTGCCAACCGGATCTATGTTCAAGATGGCGTTTACGAGGCCTTTGCCAAAAAGCTGGCCGCCAGGGTGGGGTCAATGACTGTGGGTGCGGGCACCGAGCCCGGGGTAATGATTGGACCATTGATCGATCTGACAGCCCTGGACAAAGTGCAATCCCATATCGAAGATGCCCTGGCCGGCGGCGCTCAGATACTTTTGGGTGGCAAGCCGCATCAGCGTGGAGGGTTGTTCTTCGAGCCCACCATCCTCACCGACGTCACCCAGTCGATGCTGGTAGCACGTGAGGAAACCTTTGGCCCGGTTGCACCGCTCTTTCGTTTTTATACCGATGAAGAGGTCATCGCCATGGCGAATGCCAGCGAGTTTGGCCTTGCGGCCTATTTTTATGCTCGCGATATCGGTCGGGTGTTACGCGTGGCTGGAGCCATAGAAGCCGGTATGGTCTGCGTCAATAGCGGCATGCTTTCCACTGAGGTTGCACCTTTTGGCGGGATCAAACAGTCGGGTCTGGGTCGGGAAGGTGCAAAGGAAGGATTGGAGGAATATCTGGAGATTAAATATATTACCTTGGCAGGGATGTAATAGTCCTTTCGGTGATAGCAGTGATCAAGAGCGTACCAACCTTTTCTTTTCCTGCTGGGTGAAAAGCGGTTTGAACGTAAGACGCTCAACGTTTACATTGCGCCAGTTCTTGTTGATTGGAAATATCTTGCCCCGGTGCCTCCTGAGAGAATCAGGAGAAACCTCAACCTCGGGCCTTTGGAGGTACTGCCAAGATTGACATTGATAAATATTCTTTTTATTTTGCCAAGTATCAAGATACCGGGGTCTGGGGGAAAGACGGAGCGGTATAGCCAATGTCAAAAATTTCATGACACGCCGGGCAAATGAACAGCCACCTTACCACTTCTCCATCTGCCTGGAACATGGAGTGAAAACCGTCATTATAACCGCATTGCGGACAAATTTTGAACTCCTTCTTCACCTCTATCTTACGGATGTTATATTCCATACTTTATAACCACCTCATCTTGTTCCAGGTACTTTGACCCCTCAATGCTTGTTGTTGAATGGCACCTTCATTTTATCCGTACCATACTCAGCAAACGTCTGGCCAATGGATCCCATAAATTGCCTTTCTCAACTATCTCAATACATCGCTGAACACAAAATCCGTCGGGGGAACAAATCATCTTCAACAACTTCCTTCTCGAATAATAGATTACGGTTCAGTAAATGCCGGTCATTTCCTGGTGTTACGATCAAATCTTCCAGTGACACCTTGAGAAACCCGTCTCTCAACTCCTGGTGATGTTCAATCGAGGTGTCCACTATCCTGGATCCGTGAGTAAAGGGCGGCTGGTGAAGGGTATTATCAAGGGGTCCGCTTCATTTGTAATTTGATTACAGCAAGATATATCCAAAAAAAGTCCAGCCGTCACGGATTCAGGATTATCCCAAGGAGACCTTGACCTTGTGTATGTCCGTTCGTAATTGGAGTTCAGACTGACATTTTTTATTGTATTGAATGTAATGCATCTTAACGTAATACTACAACTCTATCTCTTCTGAAAAAGCGCAAAATCGCGTTCCCTTAGCGAAAGGTGTTTGCAACAATGTCATATATATTCAAACCATCTGCTGAACCCTGCATATCGACCTTCGATGAGTTTGTGCAATCAGCTGATTATTCTCTGATGGATACCTTGAATGCCGATCCTGATGCCACCGGAGATGGTGATGATCACCGTGCCCGTCAGGTTTTTTCCGGTCATTTCGTACCTGTGAAACCCACGCCGCTTGCAGAACCAGAATATGTAAGCCATAGCAGCACTTTTTTTAAAGAACTTGGGCTGTGCGACGAGCTGGCGCTTAATGCAAAATTTCGCCAGGTATTCTCTGGGGATCTCTCTGCTGCGTATGAGCCTATGCGTCAGGTTGGCTGGGCGACTGGCTATGCATTGTCGATCTATGGCACTGAATATACCCAACAATGTCCGTTTGGTACTGGTAATGGCTATGGCGATGGTCGGGCAATATCTGTATTTGAAGGAATACTCAATGGGCAGCGCTGGGAAATGCAATTGAAAGGTGGCGGCGCAACGCCTTATTGTCGTGGGGCCGACGGGCGTGCAGTACTACGTTCAAGTGTGCGTGAGTTTCTCGCGCAAGAATATATGCAGGCCTTAGGTGTTCCGACATCGCGCTCTTTAACACTTTATGTTTCTAAATCTGAGACAGTTGCCCGGCCTTGGTACTCTCAAGACTCCCACTCCACCGATCCTGATATTTTGGTGCACAATCCTGTGGCTATTTCAACTCGCGTTGCACCATCCTTTTTACGCGTTGGTCAGCTGGAGTTATTTGCCCGCCGCGCTCGCAGCAATGCTCATCCAAGGGCATTAGAAGAGTTGCGCATGATTGTGTCGCATTTAATTGAGCGAGAATACAAAATCGACATCAACCAACACCTTGTTTTTGCAGATCAATTGGTTGAGTTGGCTAAACTGTTTCGTCAGCGTCTTACTTTACTCGTGGCCAATTGGCAAAGGGTCGGGTACTGCCAGGGTAATTATAACAGTGACAATTGCGCCGCTGGTGGCTTCACCCTCGACTATGGACCATTTGGATTCTGTGAAATATTTGACCCTGCGTTTCAACCTTGGACTGGCGGCGGCGAACACTTTTCATTTTTCAATCAGCCAATCGCAGCGGAAGCGAATTACCATATGTTTTGGACAGCTGTGAGATTGTTACTCGCTGAGGATACTGAAGCTTTAGAACATTTCGACCACGTGCGCCATGGCTTTGCAGGAGAAATGCAAAAACAACTTCAAAAAATGTGGGCGGCTAAACTCGGCTTGACTGAATATAACCCACAGGTATTTAAGAAATTAATGCAGCTAATGACGCACTCAGAGGTTGATTACACCATTTTCTTCCGTGAGTTATCCCATATACCAGAAGATGTTTCAGCATTGAAAAAGAGCTTCTACGTTACAACTTCACAACAACTCGATGAGCAATGGCAAGCCTGGCTGAAAAGCTGGCGCGATCTCGTCCTTAAGGGCGGCAATTTTGCTGAAATATCAGCAAGTATGAAACAGACTAACCCAAAATACTCATGGCGAGAGTGGTTGATTGTCCCCGCCTACCAACGAGCCATGCAGGGTGACTACACCTTGGTTAGAGAGTTGCAAAACGTACTGAGCTACCCATACGATGAGCAATCACAAGCAGTAGAGGATAAATACTATCGTCTAAAACCTAGAGCTTTTATGAACGTCGGTGGCGTTTCGCATTATAGCTGCTCATCTTGATTTTGAACAAAATTGATAAGTTGGAATCAGGTTTACCCTGCTGGCCACAGCTAACGACCGGTTCAATCGGTATGAGTGTTCGCCAGGCTTTTTTTGGTTTTTTATAATGGCCGGACGCATCTGTTTAAAAACAAAGGAAAAAATTGGGGATCAGTTGGCAATTGCTTGACTGACGGTACCATTTCCACGCTGTTTTTTTAAACTGGTGATTTGATAATGCCACTGCCTGACTCTGTCTGTTGTGATCCAGGATATGCTTTTTGAATCGAGTGAGGTGGCTTCACTTCAAAGGAGATATTTCTGATGCGATATGTAATAATAAGCGTATTACTCATGTTCATACTCGTAATTACAGCCTGTTCCGATGGGAATGGTGGGTTGGAACAGGCTGATTTCAGCCAACGTTCCATCCGTGTGGTCACCACCACGGCTCAAATTGCCGATGCCGTGGAAAATATCGGCGGCAGGCACGTCGCCGTGACCAGCCTGATGGGGCCTGGCTCGGATCCCCACCTCTATGTAGCCAGCGAAAGCGATGTATCTCGCCTGAGCGAAGCCGATATTATTTTTTACAACGGTCTTGATCTGGAAGCCCGCATGAACCGTGTCTTACGGCAATTGGGTCGGCAGAAACCGGTTATTGCCGTTGGCGAAACGCTAGCCCATGTCCAACTGCTGAAAGGGGAGGAGAAAGACGAAGAACACGACCCCCACATCTGGTTTGATGTGCAGTTGTGGATGCAGGTTGTGGAAACGGTGCGCGATACCCTGATTGAGGTTGATCCTGACCGGGCTGTTGTTTACCAGGCAAATGCCGAGGCGTATCTGGCCGAATTAGCAGATCTTCATACGTATGTCCTGGCCCAGGCTCATCGCCTTCCGGCTGAACAACGCGTTTTGATCACCGCCCATGACGCTTTTGGTTACTTTGGTCAGGCGTATGGCTTTGCAGTATACGGGCTGCAAGGGGTCAGTACCGACGCGGAAGCCGGTACGGCCGATGTACGGCGCTTGGCTGATTTTATTGCCGAGAATCAGATTCGCGCTATCTTTATTGAATCATCCGTACCGGTGCGGAACGTGGAAGCGCTGCAAGCGGCCGTAGCCAGTCGTGGCTTCCAGGTCGATATTGGTGGCGAACTGTTCTCTGACGCCATGGGGCAACCCGGCACCCCGGAAGGAACCTACATAGGTATGGTGCGGCATAATATCGATACGATTGTGAATGCGCTGTTAGGAGAATAAATATAGCCGGATAACCAGGGGCCATTTCCGTCCTCCGTTCTCCAGCCAAATCATGAGTTGCCATGACGTACACCTACGCCATCGAAGTCGAAGATTTGACCCTGGCCTACGAAGAAAAGCCGGTGCTGTGGGACATTGACCTGCACGTGCCCGAAGGCATCCTGATGGCTATTATGGGGCCAAACGGAGCCGGCAAGACGACGCTGATCAAGTCGATACTTGGTTTGCTGACACCGGCAGCCGGGACAGTACGGATCTACGGCCGTCCCTACCGTGAGCAGCGCCATCTCGTTGCCTACGTTCCCCAGCGAGGCAGCGTCGATTGGGACTTTCCCACCAGCGTCCTCGATGTGGTTATGATGGGTCGCTACGGCAGCTTGGGCTGGCTGCGCCGTCCCGGCCTCAAAGAGCGGGAGCTGGCCCTGGAAGCATTAAACAAAGTGGACATGTCCCACCTTGCCCACCGCCAGATCAGTCAACTCTCCGGCGGCCAGCAGCAACGCACCTTCCTGGCCCGCGCCCTGGTGCAGGATGCCCGGGTTTATTTCATGGACGAACCCTTCCAGGGCGTTGACGCCACCACCGAGCGAGCCATTGTCGATCTGCTTAAAGAATTACGGGCACAGGGCAAGACCGTAGTGGCCGTCCACCATGACTTGCAAACCGTGCCCGAATATTTTGACTGGGTGACGCTGATCAACGTGCACCGCATTGCCAGCGGTCCGGTGGTCGAGGTTTTTACCGAGGACAACCTGCGCCTTGCCTATGGGGGGCGGGTTGGTTTTCTGACACACTCAGGGGACGACGGTCGTGAAAGGTGATGAGAGTTGGACAAAGCCTTTTTGTTTCACCCAATGCGATAAAAAATGATTGAACTGCTGAATAATCTTTTATTCGATTACACCATTCGTACCGTCGCCCTGGGTGCGGCTACGCTGGGGCTGGTCAGCGGGGCGCTTGGCACCTTCGCCGTTTTACGCCGCCAGAGCCTGCTGGGGGATGCCATGTCCCACGCTGCCCTGCCGGGGGTGGTGATAGCTTTTATGCTGACCGGCAGTAAAGCGCCGCTGGTCCTGATTGTGGGTGCGGCCCTGGCCGGCTGGCTGGGCACGCTCTGCCTGATCAACATCGTCCGCTACACACGCATCAAAGAGGATAGTGCCCTGGGGTTGATTCTGTCGGTCTTTTTTGGCCTGGGGCTGATGCTGCTCACCTTTTTACAGCGCAGCCCCGATGCCCGCCAGGCCGGTCTCGACAACTTCCTCTTTGGTCAGGCAGCCACCCTCCTGGAGCGGGACGTGGTGACGATGGCAATTGTGGGTGGTCTGGCATTGCTCGTTTTGGCCCTGCTATGGAAGGAATTCAAACTGCTCAGTTTTGACCGGAATTATGGCTCCAGCCTCGGGTTTCCCATGCAGGTGCTCGATGTACTCCTGATGAGCTTATTTGTGATCGCCATTGTCATCGGCCTGCAGGCGGTGGGCGTGATCCTGATGAGCGCCATGCTGGTGGCCCCGGCGGCAGCCGCCCGCCAATGGACCGATCGTTTGAGCATCATGGTCTTGTTAGCCGCCTTTTTCGGGGCTGTTTCAGGGGTAGCCGGAGCCCTGATCAGCAGCCTGGGGCGTAACCTCTCGACGGGACCGGTGGTGGTTTTGTGTATCAGCGCTATTGTCCTGGTCTCGCTGCTGCTGGCCCCTAATCGGGGACTGATCTGGACCTGGATCCGAAGGGTGCGCAACCGACGGCGGCTGCGCCTCAAGCCGGTCCTGCGTGATTTGTACGCTTTGACCAACCAACACGACAACCCGTATTATCCCCATCATATCGATGCTTTACGCACTACAACCGGTGGCGGTGGCGTTCGCTGGACCTTAACTGTCCTGGAAGAGTTGGGTTGGGTGCAGCGCATCAATCAGAACCATTGGGCTTTGACGCCGGATGGTTTATCGGAAGCAAAGCGGTTGACAACGGGTGATGTGATGCGTGAAACGTGAAATGTGCTGCAGGAAGAAGGTGTTCCTGGATCCGTGAGCGTTCGTCCGTGCGTCAGCTTCGTTATTCGTGACCGTTCGATTAAAGTACACTTTATCGGAAGGTTACGGGCAATGAAGATGGCGTGCGGACGAACCCTCACTGATCCAGAATCCTCTTGGAAATGATTGCTTCATGACACAACTACAGATAGAAATTCAGCTCATCGGGATCGTTACAGCCGTTGCCTGCGCCTTACCCGGCGTATTCCTGGTGCTGCGACAGGTGGCTATGATGAGCGACGCCATCAGCCATACAGTGCTGCTGGGTATTGTTATCGCTTTTTTTATTGCCGGCTCGCTGGAATCACCCCTGCTGATCGTGGGGGCGGCCATGATGGGGGTCGTAACCATCAGCCTGGTGGAGATGCTGGTCAACACTCGCCTGGTGAAGCAGGATGCGGCTATTGGCCTTGTTTTTCCAGCCCTGTTCAGCGTGGCCGTTATTCTGATTTCCCGCTACGCCGGCAATGTCCATCTGGATGTGGACACAGTGCTGATGGGGGAGCTGGCTTTTGCTGCCTTTGATCGATGGCAGGGATGGGGGCTGGATTTGCCTCGGTCGCTCTGGTTGATGAGCGTGGTGCTGTTGCTGAATGGATTGCTCATTGGTCTTTTTTATAAAGAGCTGAAGCTAGCCACCTTTGACACAGGGTTGGCGGCTGCGCTCGGCTTTTCGTCGGTACTGATCCATTATGGGTTGATGACAGTGGTCTCGGTAACGGCCGTGGCTGCTTTCGAGGCGGTCGGCTCTATTCTGGTGGTGGCCTTGATGATCGGCCCGCCGGCGGCGGCATACCTGTTGACCGACCGGCTTTCCCATATGCTGGGGCTGAGTGGAGTATTGGCAGCCACGGGAGCAGTGGGTGGCTACTGGATGGCCCGCTGGCTCGATGCCAATATTGCCGGCTCGATGGCCGTCATGGTGGGGTTGATTTTTATGGTCAGCTTTCTCCTGGCCCCGCGCCGCGGCCTGTTGGCCCTGGTCTGGCGCCGCCGCCGCCAGCGTTGGGAGTTTGCTCAGACAGCGCTGACCATTCACCTCCTCAATCATGAAGGTAAGCCTGAAGCGGCTCGTGAGAACCGGGTCACCCATCTCCAGGAACATTTGCGCTGGAAAAAGGATTTTGCCGGCCAGGTGATCCGTCGGGCGGAAGCAGGGGCCCTGGTGGTACGGAAAAATGGCTATCTGGTGTTGACGGAAAACGGCCGGTTACTGGCCAACAAAGCTATGACACACTGACATCAATCGGTACCCCCAGCATAAGGTTGCCGGAGTGCGGTTTATTTTGGCTTCTGCCCCAGCTGTTCGCAGGGGCAAGGTAGTTTTGTCCACAGCTTCGGCGAATGCTGTCTCAAGATCTTGCACGGATTCACCGTGAAATCCAACAACGTCACGAAGGCTGATGATGCGTCCAGCAAAATATGGTTGTCCAGATCATATTTAATCTTGGCATGATAACAGATAACGTGACTGGCATCGGCATAAACAATCCAAGCCTATCGTGATCTTGTTTTGGGTTCAATCGCGACCTAGAACCTGCGTGATTGTGTTTCCGAGCGTTGTTTTCGAGAAGGGTTTCTCGATGAATGGAATGGCGGGGTCGAGTACGCCATGGTGAGCGATAACATTGGCCGAGTATCCGGACATGAACAGATATTTTATATTCGGAAACAATGCCTGTATTTTTTGGGAGAGAATACGGCCGTTCATTTCGGGCATGATTACATCCGTCATGAGCAGGTCGATTTGATCGGGGTGTGATTCGGCCAATTGAATGGCCTGGCCAGGTGAAGAGGTGGCGAGAACGGTATACCCTTGTCCTTCCAACATCAAGGTGACCAATTCAAGCATGTCCGGTTGGTCTTCCACCAGGAGAATGGTTGCCTGTCCACGATGTTCGGTGGTCGAGATCGAATCAGCTTGGTCGCCTACCGGTTGCTCTGTATTCTCTACATGCCGGGGCAGGTTGATTATGAAACGGGTTCCCTGGCCTGGATCGCTCATCACCTCGATGATCCTATTGTTTTGTTTGATTATTCCGTAGATCGTTGCCAGGCCAAGGCCAGTCCCTTCCCCCACTTCCTTGGTGGTGAAAAAAGGTTCAAAAATGTTGGCCATGGTTTCCTGGTCCATACCCTTACCGTTGTCGCTGACAATCAGCTGGACATACTCGTCGGGAACAGCTCCGTTATGGGTAGCACAGTAGGTTTCATCCAGAAAAACAGAACTGGTTTCAATAACGATCCTGCCCTGATCGACAATGGCGTCCCGGGCGTTGACACAGAGGTTAACCAGGACCTGGTTAATCTGCGATGGATCGATCTTGATCGGATTCAGGTGTTCTCCAGGCCGCCAATCCAGATTGATGTTTTCACCGATGAGCCGGCGCAACATGGATAGGGTTTCTTCGACGACCTCGTTGAGGTCGAGGACCTTGGGGATCACGGTCTGTTTACGGGCAAAGGCGAGAAGTTGACTGGTGATGTCGGCTGAATGTTCCGCTGCTTTCTGGATAGCCTTGAAATGAGAACATATTCGGCTAGCAGGATCGATCTTGGCCAGGGTCATCTCCGTGTGACCAAGGATGACACTGAGCATATTATTAAAATCGTGTGCCACACCACCGGCTAACCGGCCAACCGACTCCATCTTCCTGGCTTGGGTCAACTGGGATTGCAATTGTTGTCGCTCTTCCTCGGCCTTCTTGATTTCGGTCAGGTCGACATCAAAAGAGAATAATTCGGGGTCACAACCGGTCATCTCAATGAAAACATTACTCGTCAGCACTGGTACTCGTGTCCCATCTTTGCGAACAAGGGATAATTCAGTCGGGGCGATCGTTCTACCGTTCAGAGCCATGTTTCGGAAGTCCTGCCGCACCATTTCTTGCAGTTCGGTTGGAATGATCAGATCGAAAAGGCTGCAGCCAATGGCCTCTTCAGCACTGTAGCCGTAGAGTTGTTCCGAAGCTTTGTTCCAATAGCGTATTCGGCCGTCCAGATCATAACTCTGCACAGCGATGGCCGGTACGTTCTGGAGGAGAATCCTGAATCGTTTTTCACTATCTCGCAGGGCCTGCTCCATTCGTTTACGCCCGGTGACGCCATCGATAATGCGGCCAATGGAAAGCAGAATCGCCACATCTTCTTCCAGCCAGTCGCGACGATTAAAGCAGTCTTCCAGACCCAGGCAGCCAAAGAAATTTCCTTGAACAAAAAGTGGAACCACTAAAATCGAGCGCGCGTTCCGTTGTTGGAAAAAATCCCGGACCGTTGGTTCAGGGAGGTTCTCAATGTCGACAAAATTGACTGTATCTCCATGGCGAAGGGATTCGAGAAACCAGGGAGCGCTGTCATCGCCAAGCCCATGCAACTGGCCTGTCTGGTCTGTTTTGCCTGTAGCACCATCAGCGCACCATGTATACTTGGGCACAAGCATTTGGCTTGCCAATCGATATTCGTAAAGCGCGACACGGCTGACGGTAAGGCCATGGCCAAGCAATGAAAGACATTCTGCCTGAAACATCTCGACATCGTCGACGTTAACGGCTTTGGTCAGAATATCAGAGAGCAGAAGGTGTTCGTACAGTCTGCGCCGACGTAGTTGTTCCTCAGCCCTGCGTCGTTCAATCGCATCCAGGCAGGCGAGGGAGGCATGGGCCAATTTGTTGAGCAACTCCTGCAGGGAAAGGGTGAAGGAGCTACCGAAAGATACCCCATTTTTCTCCAAGGCAAGAGCACCGAAACCGGGCAGATGAAACAACAGACGGGTCTTGCCCTGCTCCTGATGCTCTATCGGGAGATGGGTGGCCCAATCAGCCCAATCGTTGATCAGGGTTGGTAAATCAGCAGCTTCAATAAAGAGTTGGTGGGCTCGGTTACGGACTATCGGCTGCGGTATGGAAACAATCGGTTGCCAGAGCAATTCAAGGCTATTTTTTTGGTGTATGGCCTGCAGAACCTGCGCTCCACTGCAATTGAGCAGGCGCAACATGGTTGAGATGGTTGTGCGCAACATCTCCTCCAGTTCCAGGCTGGTGCCGACGCTCAATGAAATCTCATAGAGGATTTCAGTTTCATCCCGATAGGTTGTCAAGCGGATCCTCCTGCTCTGCTCAATGAAGGTCAATCTTCATCGGATGAATGTGGAGACTGACCTGCACCCGGTGATCTGCAACCGTTGTACTAGCGATCGACGGGGAACATAGCCAGCACGGAAGTCTTGTTATAAAATTCCAGGTACTCCGTACCATTGTTGGCAATTTCTCCCAGGGTCATAGCCCCGAACAGCGTTCTGCCTGCTGCGGCAGTCTGTAATTCATCGACGATTCGATCACCGAGGAAGAGGGCGCGGGAAATGCAGTCAATGAATAAAACGATTGGTTCTGTCTCCGCCAGGGGTGGCATTGACTGCTCGGCGAGAACCCGGGCGCGCGCAGCGGCGGCTATCAGCGATTCAGGGGTTCCATTCAACAAACGGACAAAGGAGCCTTTAGGTACCTCGCCAACGCAGATCAAGCCCTGGGCCTCGTCCGGCATCAGGGGATCACGGACCACCACTTCGCTGTCCATCTTGTTGACGGGGTTGTTCGGGGTCGGACCAAATCAACTTCTTGAAATTATGAAATAAACATACGAAATAACCCCTCAAAAATAGGCCATGGGCCGATTTTTGATTGTAAAATCAGATCATTGAGCAATAGGAGGGAATGGCAAGGGCCAATCGGCGTTTCATCCCAGGTTGTGTGTTGTGCAATTACCCATCGTTGTCACCAAAAAAATTCTTGCTCAAGTTCGCCCAAGACCGTACCCGTTTTGTGGCATGGATTTGAGAGACGCGAAAGCGGTATGGGTTACAGGTTCTTAACTATACGGTGAAATAACAGTTTCGACCTTGATTCGATTGCCGGAAAGTCAAATCGAAGATGACCGCAGTTAACAATTCATGGGGATGGAGCAATGCGATGCAAAAGATCACTCGACACCTGACTGTTCGGTTACTTGGTAAAAAAATAGAGTTGGCAAACAGTTACAGTTCTTGTTTGGCATGAATATTGCATTCACAATGGGGGATTAACAAAGATTTAGCAGGTAGTTTGTTTGTCCGCTTGGTCTTGGTGCCAGAAAGAACAGAAGGGCAGAAAGGGGGTGAACAGGTCCGTTACACGCTTTCCTTGGTGAAATCAGTTTAGGAGACAGACCATGAAGAAAAAATTGCGCAAAAGCACCACCACTCTGCCGCAAACTGTTCAGCCGGTGCAACCGCGGCAGCCGTCTTTTCCCGTTGTCGGCATCGGCGCTTCCGCCGGCGGCCTGGCCGCCTTTGAAGCCTTTTTCTCCGGCATGCCCGTTGACACCAATTTGGGCATGGCCTTTGTGCTGGTGCAGCATCTGGCTCCGGATCACAAAAGCATGCTCACCGAACTCATCCAGCGTTATACCCGCATGCAGGTTTTCGAGGTTGAAGATGGCATGCAGGTCGCGGTCAACTGTGTCTATATCATCCCGCCCAATCGCGACATGGCCTATCTCAACGGCAGGCTCCTGCTCATGAAACCCACGGCACCACGTGGGCAGCGGCTGCCCATTGATTTCTTTTTCTGCTCTCTGGCTCAGGACCAGCGGGAACGAGCCATCGGCATCGTGCCGACAGGCACCGGCAGCGATGGCACGCAGGGTATCCGGGCCATCAAAGGCGAAGGCGGCATGGTCATGGTCCAACGCCTTGATTCAACCGAGCACGACGCCATGCCGCGCAACGCCCTGGCAACCGGTATGGTGGATTTTGAACTGCCGCCGGCTGAAATGCCCGCCCAACTCATCGCGTATGCAGCCCACGCCTTTGGCATGCCCCCCCGGGACACTGCAGCCCCTGAGCTTGGGACCGGTCATGCTTTACAAAAAATCTTTCTCCTCCTGCGCGACCAGACCGGACACGATTTTTCCTCCTATAAACCAAGCTCTATTCACCGGCGGATCAAACGGCGCATGGCCCTGCACCAGATCGAAACTATTGACGACTACATCAGGTACCTGCAGCAAGCACCGGACGAAGTGACAGCCCTCTTCCGCGACCTGCTCATCGGAGTAACAAATTTCTTTCGTGATCCCGATGCGTTCAATGTGCTCAAACACCAGGCTATTCCGCAACTTTTTGCCGATAAACCAGCAGGAGCAACCATTCGTGTCTGGGTACCCGGTTGCTCCACCGGTGAGGAAGCCTATTCCATCGCCATCCTTCTCCAGGAACAGCAGGAGTCCTTACAACAGAGTTACAAGGTGCAGATTTTCGCCACCGACATTGACAGCCGCGCCATAGCCGCGGCACGAATCGGTCTGTATCCGGCCGGGATTGCCATCGACGTTACCCCGGAACGACTGGCCCGATTTTTCACCCTTGAAGACAACGGTTCCTATCTGGTCAACAAAAACATCCGCGACCTGCTGGTCTTTTCCGAACAGGATGTGATCCGTGATCCGCCTTTTTCCAGAATTGATCTCATCAGCTGCCGCAACCTGCTCATTTACCTCAACAGCGATCAGCAGAAACGACTCATTCACCTGTTTCACTATGCACTCAACCCCGGCGGCTTCCTCTTTCTCGGCACCTCGGAAACCGTGGGCGATATGGAAGATTTGTTTGCTGTGCGCCACCGCCAGTCGCGGCTGTATCAGCACAAAAGAGATCTGCATGGTATGCATCGCCTCACTTTGAACCAGTTTCTTCCCAACATGACAACAGATCCGGTCCACCCCCAATCCGCTGGCCCGAAAAACCCTTTTCCGCAGAAAAGACTGGTCCGTGAACTGACCGAGCGGACGATCCTGCAGCAGGTCGCTCCGGCTTGTGTTCTCGTTAATGATCAAGGTGATATTCTCTACATCCACGGTCGTACCGGCATGTACCTGGAGCCGACTTCGGGAGAGGCGGGCAACAACAACATTATCAAGATGTCCCGGGAAGGATTGCAGCACGAATTGACCACATCTCTGCACAAAGTTGTTCAGGGAAAAAAGACGGAACGCTGCCCTGGCCTGCTGGTCAAAACCAATGGCGACTCCGCCCTGGTCAACCTGACCATTCGCCCGGTGTTCGCCGGCACGGCAACAGTTGAGCAATTCCTCTACCTGGTGATCCTCGAGCAAGCGCCGTCTTCCGTGGACTACGACCAATTACGGCAGAGAAGCCGGCTCACCTTTGGCGACCCAGATACTGCAGATCCGGACATCGAAGCACGTATCGCGGCCCTCAAACAAGAACTGCGGATGAAGGAAGAATACCTGCAGACATCCAACGAAGAGCTGAAATCAGCCAACGAGGAAATGCAATCAATCAATGAAGAGTTGCAATCCACCAACGAGGAGATGGAAACCTCCCGAGAAGAGCTTCAATCAGTCAACAGCTGCTCCCGCTTTGAAGGGGTAGCGTTTTAATTTTCGTCCATTTCGTTTAAGCCCGGCCTGATTTCTTCCATAAAAAAAGGATTCATGCTCGGTGCTCTTGTTTTCACCGGAAAAACCGGCGAAAATCTTGTTTTCAGGGCGGAGTTATCCGTCCGGC
>NZ_JAFFQC010000049.1 GCF_016918545.1 Desulfobulbus alkaliphilus
GTGTATAAGAGACAGCTCCTACACTACCACCGAGCCTGTAGGAGCGGGCCATGCCCGCGATTTTTTTCAGTGGGAAGGGAAACAGGGAAAATCAACTTGTCAACTTGGAAGCCTGACCCCGTGTCTGACCCCTGGCCGGTGCATGTTGCAATGCAATGCAACAAATGGTACTATTTTAATGTATTGCCGTACAATAAAACAGGGGGGTTTGCATCATGAACATCGACCATTTATTCACCCTGTCCCGCAGCATCTTGCAACGTCAAAAGGAAAAATACCGGCGTTTTCTCCACACGCAGCTCAATCCGAAAGGGCGGCTGGTCGGTATCAAGGGGCCAAGGGGAGCCGGCAAAACCACCCTGGTCAGGCAACTGCTTCAGGAGTCAGGGTTGGCGGCCGAGGAGGCGCTTTATGTCACCGCCGACCACCCCCGTGTCAACGCCATGCGTCTCTACGATATCGCCGAAGCGTTTGAAAAGCTCGGCGGCCAATTGCTGGTAATTGACGAAATCCACAAACAAAGCGGCTTTGCCGCCGACCTCAAGGCAGTGTACGATACCCTTTCCCTGCGGGTGATATTCACCGGCTCTTCGGCGCTGCACTTGGACCATGCCAAAGTGGACCTGTCCCGCCGGGCGGTAATCCATTCTCTACCCTGCCTCTCTCTGCGCGAGTTTGTAGAACTGGAGACCGGCCTGGAGTTTGCCGCCCTGGATCTGGCCACCCTGGTCCAGGACCATGCCGTGCTCACCGGCGAGATTGTCGCACGCCTGGCGGACCGCAGGATTCTCCCGCTGTACCGCAACTATCTGGCGTACGGTGCCTACCCTTTTTACCGGGAAGGCGTGGTGGACTACCCGATGAAATTGATCGAAGTTGTCCGGCAGATGATCGATTCCGACCTGGCGGTCATTTACAATATCGACAAAGATCATCTCAATAAACTCAACAGGATTCTGGGGCTGATCTGCCGGGCGCCCCCCCTGGAGTTAAAGGTGACCAAGTTGGCCGGCGCGGCCGGGATCAATATCCGCACCCTGTACGCCTACTTGGGTTATCTTGAAAAAGGCAGCCTGGTGCGGACGGTAACCGCTCATAAATCACTGGCCAAAGCCGATAAATTGTATTTCGACAATCCCAACCTGTTCAGCATTCTCTGCGATTATCCCCAGCAAGGCGCGATCCGGGAAACTTTTGCCGCCACCATGCTGGGCAATGCCGGACATCGCCTGCACTATCCAGCCCGGGGAGACTTCCTGGTGGATGAACGCTACCTGTTCGAGGTCGGCGGCAAGAGCAAGGATTTCAACCAAATATCAGGAATTAAAGACAGCTTTGTTCTCCGGGACAACGAAGAATACGGGATCGGTAACAAAATACCCCTGTGGCTGCTTGGTTTTCTGTACTGAGTTTTGTAATGGCCGTCACCCGCAGCCCTTGAGGGCGGCAGGTGCCACATCATCTCTCTTGTTTTTGTAGTGCAATTGAATTGTCTTTATTCGCAAGCTAACCAAGGAGGAAAAACAAACTCGCGTCGATGCTGCTGTCAAAAAACGAGCGGCAGAGGTATTAAAAAAAATGAATTTGACCGTTTCGGATGCTGTCCGCATCCTATTGACCCGCGTAGCTAACGAAGGCGGGTTAACCGCCGGCTTCACAACCGATCGGGATATTCATGATGCCTGGTTTCGGGCAAAGGTACAAGAAGCACTTGCCGACCCTCGCCTATCTGTACCGTACGATCAGGTCGAAAACCATTTCACCGCGCGGCGCGCTGCAGCGTTGCGCAAGGCCGATGTCTGTCCCTGTTTTATCCCTTATCGCGGGCATGGCCTGTTCCTACACTACCACCGAACATGTAGGAGCGGGCCATACCCGCGATTTGTTTTCAGCGGGAAGGGAAACAGGGAAAATCAACTTGTCAACTTGGAGGCCTGACCCCGTATTTGACCGGTGAACGGTTCCTACTGACAAAACTTGCAAAAGCGATTTTAAAACGCTAGTATCAAAAAAATAAAGAATTTCGTCAATGTCCACCCGGTTCAGGGAAATATTGCATGACCCGGAAGCTGGCGTAGCTACAGCAGCTGTGCTGTCCACCTGAACAGAGATCCTGCTAAAGGATTCATGACAACAATCTTAATCATCTTTTGCATCTCCATCGCACTTTCCCTGTTGCTCACACCACTGGCGGGAAAACTCGGGCGATGGGGCAAGGCCATGGATAAACCCGATGGTTCCCGCAAAAATCACCGCCGGCCGACCCCGAGAACCGGCGGTATTGCCCTCTGTGCTTCATTCGTTTTTACGCTGGTGGCGGTTGGCTGGCTGCACACCGATATAGCGGTTCTGGTTCAGCCCAAACCCGGCGCCTGGCATGTTTTTCTCGCCGGCCTGTTGGTCTTCGGTGTCGGCCTGTGGGATGACTATCAACGCCTCAACCATCATATAAAATTTCTCGTACAGATTCTGGCCGCCAGCCTGGTGTTCATCGGCGGCTACAGTATCGATGTTTTCAGTCTGATGGGCTGGCAGATCGGGCCGGCGGCCAGCTATCTGCTCACGGTCTTGTGGTTTCTGGTTTTTATAAACGCTGTCAACCTGATGGATGGGCTGGACGGCCTTTCCGCCGGGGTCTGTTTTTTTTGCTGTCTGGTCATGACGACCATCTCCCTCATGAACCAGGACTATCTGTCGGCAAGCCTTTTTGCCTGTCTGGGCGGCACCCTGCTCGGTTTCCTCCGCTATAATTTCAACCCGGCCAGTATCTTCATGGGTGATGGCGGCAGTTATTTTCTAGGCTTTACCATTGCGATGATTTCTCTGGCCAGTTCGGTAAAAATGCAGACCGGCGCCGCCATCCTGATCCCGATTGTCGCCCTCGGGGTGCCCATGTTTGACACCATCCTCTCCCCGGTCCGGCGCTTTATTACCGGGAAAGGCATGTTCAAACCGGATAATGGGCATATCCACCACAAACTTGTCCATTATGTAGGTCTCAACTCACGGCGCGCTGTATTGCTTATCTACCTGGTCAGCGCGGTCTTATGCCTGCTGGCCCTGATTATCGCCAGTCTGCAGGACGAGCGGGCCGGTTTATTCCTGATCCTGATTGGCGCCGCCGCGATGCTCGCCACCCGTAAACTGGGATACCTCGATTATCTGGCCACCGATAAGATCCTGGGGTGGTTTCGTGATATGAGCGACAGTTCCGGTTTTTCAGGCGATCGTCGCTCTTTTCTCAATTTGCAGGTAAACGTCGCCCGCTCGCAAAATTTTGCGGAATTCTGGCGTACCGTCTCCACCGCCCTGCATCGGCTCGGTTTTGATCACGCCGAGATGAATTGCCAGGGCACTATGAACCGGCAGGTCAATTTTCATTGGACCCGCGACAATTTTGATCCGGAAACCGATTTCTGTCGGCGATGTCTGATGAAACTTGAACTCCCGTTGATGGATCAGGAGGGGCACAATCAGGGCACGCTCTGGTTGATAAAAGATCTTGGCAAGAATCCCATCAGTCATTACACCCTCAGGCGCATCGAGCATCTCCGCCGCACCATGGTCCAGACGCTGGTCAAGTTGCAAAGCGAGCCGGTGTCAGCGCATCAGGAACAGCCGGCACTCGATGAAAAAGGGCGCTACGTCATGAGAAAATCATGAAACTTTTGTCACCGATCCTGGATCCGTGAGCGTTTGTCCGTGCGTCAGCTTTGTTGTTCGTGGCCGTTCGATTAAAGTACACTTTATCGGACGGTTACGGGCAATGAAGATGGCGTGCGGACAAACGCCCCGAAGGGCGGCGGGTGACGACATATTGCAAAGAAAATCGCCGCATTTATAACCTGGTTACAGTGAAATGTACTCCAAGCAAGACTCAAGCCGTCACGGATTCAGGAGGATGAAAGCAACGTGTATCCTGATAATAATGTAATAACAAGCTGGCGGCAACCGGGACTTTCAGAACTAAATCGCGTTTCCGTGTTTCCGCTCCTACACTACCACCGAGCCTGTAGGAGCGGGCCATGCCCGCGATTTGTTTTATTTGGCCGCGCTCCGGTGATCAAGTCAATACGCTTTACTTCTCTTCCTGGGTGATGCCGTGATATTCCCGCCATGCTTTGATAAGGGGTTCATTGCGCAGGACATGCGCCTCGACAACTTCCTGGGGGATCCCACTATATAACCCTGTATAACTCATTGTCAACGAATTGGGTTGTAGGTATTGTAAGTCCTTTTCTGGCCACTATTTTATGCAGATAAACGTCGCCCGCTCGCAAAATTTTTTTGAATTCCGGCGTACCGTCTCCATCTGCCTGCATCGGCTCGGTTTTGATCACGCCGAGATTTACTTGGGAGATCAGCAGGAAAACAGGGAAAGTCAACTTATCAACTTGGAGGCCTGACCCCGTACCTGTGACCCGTACCTGGCCATAACCACCGGAATTGTAGGAGCGGGCCGTGCCCGCGATTTTTTTCAGTGGGAAGGAAAACAGGGGAAAGTCAACTTGTCAACTTGGAGGCCTGACCCCGTATTTTGGCACGGAATTCTCTTTTGGGGCTACTACAGTCCTGCCAGGCGCTCGGCAAGGGCTTCGCTCTGTAAAGCGAACTTGGAGGGGCTACGTTCTGCAAGTTTTTCCAGATTTCTGAGCTTCCAGCGGATTCCAGGAAGTTGGTGAAGGTGATCAATCTCCAACAGGTTCCATTGTGGCTCATTCCGGACCAACGATAAGAGGAAGGCACGTTCATCGGCGTCAAGCGCACGCGGCAACTCTTCGACGAGGCGTGTACGGACATCAAGAAGCTCCTTCAGCTCAACTGTTTCGGCGGTCATCCCCCTGAATGTGGCCTCATAATCCTGGCTGATATCCCGGAGTCCGGGAAACAAGACTTCGTGGACCGGGCGATTGTGGCAAGCCAGATATACTACGAAGGCGCGACGGATGCCGGAGGTGATGCCGTCATGGGCAAAGAGTTGCATTACATCGAACAAGTCGCGCGGGTGTTGACGATCGAGTGCCGCGACCAGCTTGCCGCCGTAGAGATCCTCCGTGGCCACCAACGGAAGTTCCAGGTCGGCCATCAGCAAATCGCACGCCTTAGCGGTCAGTGACCCCAACCGAACCGGGTACACGGTGCCGCGCATCACAAAATTGACCTCGGCCTTGACCTCCACTCTACCCCGTCGAACCAGGAGCTTGGTTTCGCCGGCATCTGCGGCAGTAAAGGTATAGGTCTGGAATCCTCTGCTCTTCAACCGACCCGCAGCTTGCCGGATGGCCTCATTGATTTGTTTCAGTGCCGGTACACGCTCCATCCGGTGATTGGGAAAGACCAGGTCGAGGTCCACAGATAGTCGTGGCATGTCGCGCACAAACAAATTGATGGCCGTCCCGCCCTTGAGCGCGAAGGTATCACCGCTAAAAATCAGCGGCACCACCTGGGTGAGTAGCCGAGCGGTCTCCAGGTATACCTGGTTCACGGTTTGAGCACCAGGACGCCGTGGCTGCCGCGGGAGACCCAAGGCTGATTGCTGCCGGTCGGCAGCTCCGCCGAGGCCAACTTGGCTACCCAAGGAAGGGAAAGCTCACGCCCGAGTTGCAGGCACAATCGCACCGTCTTGATGCTGGTGCAGCGCATGAGCAGTTCCTGAAGTACGCCCCCGCGCAGGTTGTAGGTGCTTTCCATCAACTCACGCGCTTCCTGCAACGGTTGACGCACACCGACCTCACTTAACAGTTCCAGTAAAGCCCGTTCGGGTGTCGAGACTTGCGGTGTCTCGTTGCGGCCTTCGAAAGGCAGTACCTGCAACAGCGCACCCGGCTGCTCTTCGAACAGGCGCTTGCGGTGGTACTCGGCGGGAAATTCTTTCATAAACCATCCTGGCAGCCGGGCCGTGGCCCAACCATACAGATGCAGCATTTCCTGCTGTGTTACATAGTGGCGCACCCCATGCCAGTCCAAGGCGGACTTGCCTCCGACGTGCATGCCTTCGATCTGATTCTCCAGCAGCTTCAAACTTGGAAACAGAGAAAGCTCCTGTTCGGGACGCCGAAAAACACCCCTTGCCAGCCGCACCAGCCACCCGGCCCGCACATAGTGCACCGCCAGATCGGCCGAGATCCCGAGGCGCACCAATTCCTTCGATACCACGGGGGTCCCGGGGGCAAGATTGGCATAGAGTGATTTTAATTTGCTTTGCACTAACGTAGTCACGCTACGATTATGTTCACTTTTCAAAATAAAGGCAAGCTGTATTTGTTGAACATGCGGAATTTGACCTGTTGCTTTGTACCGGAGGAAAAAATAAAGGGCAGGGTGCAGTCTCAACGTGACTCCCAAGGTCAGCAAATCCATGTACAGCGCTCTGGCCGACCTCAAGCTTACCACCTGAGTGTGATTATCCGGGGCAGCACCGTTTCGTTGTCCACGAAATAATCTCCTCGCGGCTAGCTTATACCCACAGGGAGAGCAATTAAAAAGCTGTTACCGAGACAGTTCCTGTTTTTCAGGGGATCGTCGATCTTTTCTCAATCTGCAGATAAACGTCGCCCGCTCGCAGAGTTTTGCGGAATTCTGGCGGAACGTCTCCACCGCCCTGCATCGGCTTGGTTTGGACCACGCTGAAATACACTGTAAGGTCACCAGGGACCGGCATATAAATTTTCATTGGACCCGCGATAATTTTGATCTGGAAAGCGACTTCTGTCGGCAATGTCTGATGAAACTCGAACTGCCGCTGATGGATGAGGAGGGGCACAATCAGGGCACGCTCTGGTTGATAAAAGATCTTGGCAAGAATCCCATCAGCCATTACACCCTCAGGCGCATCGAGCATCTCCGCCGCACCATGGTCCAGACCCTGGTCAAGTTGCAAAGCGAGCCGGTGTCAGCGCATCAGGAACAGCCGGCACTCGATCAAAAAGGGCGGTACGTCATGAGAAATTCATGAAACTTTTGTCACCGATCCCGGATCCGTGAGCGTTTGTCCGTGCGTCAGCTTTGTTGTTCGTGGCCGTTCGATTAAAGTACACTTGACGCGTATCCATGCTGTGGATATTTTATGTGTAAAACAAAGGAGGGCAACCCATGACCATGCACATCAATCTTTCGCCGGAGATGGAAGGCTTTATCAAGAGCAAAGTCGCCGCCGGCACCTACGGCAATGCTACCGAAGTGATTCGTGATGCCATTCGCCGCATGCAAGCAGAGGAAATCCGTCTCGCGGCCTGGCACGCTGCCATTCAGAAAGGCGATGATCAACTCAACCGTGGCGAAGGGATGGACTACACCCCAGAGGCACTTGAAAACATCACCCAAAGCGCTGTTAACGCAATGCACAGTGGCCGACCAATGGACCCTGATGTCCTCCCTTAGGCCGCTGCCAATCAAGCTCTCGCCGAGAGCACGAGCGGATTTCATTGACATACTGCGCTTTACCGGTGAAAATTGGAGCCACGCTCAACTCGTCGTCTACCGCGATAAGATCAACGACGCGCTCATGGCGCTCAGTCACAACCCGCAACTTGGCCGTTGTCGAGACAACTTGCCCCCGACGCACCTGGTCTACCCGGTCGGCTCCCATCTCATTGTTTACCGGCCGGGCAAAGACAGCCTTGGCGTCGTGCGCATTTTGCACCAACGCATGATCCTCTCCAGGCATATCCCGTAAAATGCCTCGGTATTCCCCCCATTTTTAATGGACGCAAGAAGTAAACCCTGCGAGCCTAACAGGCCCAAGGCAACTGTTATGTCAAGATGACCCCCATCCATTGTAAAATGTACTGCAAACAAGACTCCAGCCGTCACGGATTCAGGCAACAGCCATTTTGTGCCTGAAATGGCTCGTATAAGGGCTGAAAACCTGTATTATTAACGTATTTATAATGACAATACAGCTGATTAGCTTGGTCCGACCCCGGATCAGCCGCTTTTGAGCGTGGTCAGGATGTCTGACAGCATCTGTACCGTAATCATGGCCGAGGTGATCACCGCTATGTCTTTTGTCACCGGCAAGGCGGACCGGATGATCTGTATCCGCTCCGTGATGCGTTGCTCGGAGCGGCTCCCCTGTGCGGTGTAAAACTTCTTGATCTTAGCGTCGCTTGTCCCCTGGATGCTCTCCAGCCGCGGCCAGCGCTTAAGGAAGGCCAGGGATAACGGGTCGTGGAGATTGACGCTTATCAGTTGGAGTGACTCAGGAAAATAGCTTTTGAGTGTTGCCTTTAACTTGTTTGATACGCGAGTCCGCTCATCGACGGCTTTGCGCCGGGCTTCCGCAAGGGCCGCGATGTTTCTCGTCTGTTCGTCTTCCGGTACCCACGGACGCAGCCGGTCCCGGTGGCAACGGATCAGCTCACAGAGAAACTCTGCATCCGGTTTGTCGTCCTTGGCCCCGCTGGTTGTGAACGCTTCCCGGTAACGGGCCAAGGCCTTGGGGTTGATAGGATAGAGCACGAGAAAATCGTAGCTCATCAGGTGATACAGCAGGGCGCCCTTTGACTGTTCCAGGCAGACGGCAATACGTCCCTGCGGAAAACGCTGCCGTAGTTTGGCCAACCATTCATTGAGCACTTCTGGAGCATGTTCGATCTGGCGATATTCAAGCGTTTTCCCAGATGGGGTGCAAAGGTGCAGGTCGTGCTTCTGATCGGCCCAGTCTATGCCCAGGTAGGCAACAATGTCATCCGTTTTGGTTTCCATCAGCGCGGCTCCCGTCTTGAAAAGTGAGGAAGATAAGAGGCATCCAATCAAAACGATACGCGGTGTCGGCAATGCGAAGACCTTATAGCGAGCCATTGAGGCAACTTCTGAGCATTCGTTATGGCCGACGACTCATCTCCGCCCGAAACTCTACACTTAAACGTTACAACGTTGAGGGCGGGCTATTCGTGACGGAGTGAGGCGTATCCAGAAGGATTTTTCCATCGGTGGCGAAGTTTTCAACAATTTTCTCAATAACCACCATACATTTTGAACTGTATACTGCTGGACCTACTATAAGGGTGGGCACGGCTGTATCGTGCCCACGCGGCTGGGGCTATGGTTGTTTTATACGTCTATTTTTTTTTCTCCCGCCCCTTACACCCAGCCACCGAGCTTGTAGGAGCGGGCCACGCCCGCGACCCTTTTTGTCATTGGGAAGGAAGGTGTTGAACGGTTACAGCACTTACTCATTTGAAAATCGTCGTCTTTGCAACGGTCTTCCATCTCTTATTTTTTTGACAGATGGCAAAGATTGCCATAAGATAGGGCGGTCAACTCAAAAGAAAGGAGAGTGCCATGGCGACAATGAATATTTCATTGCCTGATCAGATGAAGGAATGGGTCGAGGAATGTGTGCAGTCCGGGCGGTATGCCAACGCCTCTGATTATGTGCGGGACCTGATCCGCAGAGATCATCTCAAGCTGGAAGAATTAAGAAAAGCCTTGATCGAGGGAGAAAATTCCGGGCCCTCTACAGGCTTGGATATTGAAAAGTTCATCGACGATAAAAAGAAGTCCCTTTCCGTATGAGCAGGGTCACCCTGACACCCAGGGCCAGGTCTGACTTGGACGACATCTGGGATTTCACCTTTGCCCGATGGGGCATGGACCAGGCGGAGAAATATGTCCGTGACCTGTGGGCGGCAATGGAAAGACAAAGCAACGATCCCACAAATTCCATTCACATCGGTGACGTGAGACCGGGGTACAGAAAAGTCAATTCTGGCTCCCACGTCATTTTCTTTAAGGTGACACCTGGCGGGATTGATATTGTGCGGATATTGCACCAGAAAATGGATTTCAATCGGCATCTATAACAAAAAACATGTTGTATGTATTGTAAGTCGTTGTCTGTCGCCTGTTTTATCCAGATAAACGTCGCCCGCTCGCAAAATTTTGCGGAATTCTGGCGTACCGTCTCCACTGCCCTGCATCGGCTCTTTTTTGATCACGTCGAGATTTATTTGGGTGATCAGCAGGAAAACAGGGGGAAGTCAACTTGTCAACCTGGAGGCCTGACCCCGTACCCGTGCCCGTACCCGTGCCAGTTCCCGATAAACCGCTAACGTTTGTGCGAATACTGTCTCTTGCGCGAATTCCTCCACGGCCAGTCGACGGCTGGCTTCACCAAAGCGTCGACGCAATCCGTCGTCCTCAGCCAGGCGGCTCATCGCTTCGGTCAGGGCCTCGGGATTGCGTGGCGGGATCAGAATCCCGTTCAGGCCATTGCGCACCACTTCACGGCAGCCGGGCACGTCGGTGGCGATCAGCGGCAGGCCGCAAGCCGCTGCCTCCAGCAGGCTGCGTGGTACACCCTCGCCATAACTCGGCAATACCATAACATCGACCTGTGGCAGGAGGGCGGCCATGTCATCCACCTGCCCCAGCACGCGCACCACGCCTTCGTCGCGCCAATCGACCAACCTGGCAACGTCGATCGAGGCCGGATTGCCGGGGTCGGGGGAACCCGCCAGCCAGCATTCGACATTCATACCGTGCGCTTTCAGGCGCCGCGCGGCTTCGACGTATTCGCCGATGCCCTTTTCCCACAACAGACGAGAAGCCAGTAGCAATCGCAGGGGTTCGCCAGTCTTGGCGCGCTCCGTTGGTCGGAAACGCACGATATCCACTCCGGAACCGCGAATCAGCCGGATGTGCTCTGGAATCGTCAGACGCTGTTGCTGGAAGGCCGTCCTATCGTCAGGGTTCTGCAGGATCAAGCGTGTCGCGCAGCCACCGAGCGCTAATCGCAGCAATCCGCACACCGGTGGACGCAGGGCGCGCGCCTTCAGGCTTTGGCTCGTGAACACATGGCCAAGACCGGTCACGGCATTGACGCGCGGAATGCTCAACCAGCGCGCCACCAGCGATCCATAGACCACGCATTTGATGGTGAAATGATGGACCAGATACGGACGCTCGCGCGTATAGATCCGGCGCAGTCGATGCAGAACTGCGAGTTCACGCAACGGATTGAGACTGCGCCGCTCCATCGGCAGCGACTCCCAGCGGAAGCCTGCGGCCCGCAATCGCTCCCCATACTCGCCCGGTGGAGAGACAAATAGAACATCACAACCCTGCTCGTGCAGGAATCTGGCCAATGGCAGCCGAAAGTTATAGAGATACCAGTCGGTATTGGCGAAGAAGAGGATTTTCATCCTTTTTTCTCGCAAGCCCTTTTGACTTTGCAGTTTAACAAGCCTATCAAGGTTTCACCAGCGCCATGCAAAAGGTCTCCGCGGCTTGCTCATCCGCCACGGCGTGAAAGCCCAGAATCCAGAGACGCCACAGCAGGTACAGCGGAAAGCAGAACTGGAAGTAAGAGCTGATGTAATGAAAACTTTCCTGCTCCACCGTCAAACCATGTTGATTCGCCAACCGTCGGAAATCACGTGGTGTGCAGTGGTCATAATAACTCGGAAATCCTTGCGCGGACCGTGTCTTGGGATAGATCGCATGAAGCAGACGTTTTTTCAATGCTTGTGGCAGCAGCAGGTTGAGTCGTGCATAGAGCGCATTCCGCGACGGTACGAAGATCAGGGCGCGCCCCCCTGGTTTGAGCATGCTCACCATCGCCGCGAAGGCGTTGTCCAC
Source organism: Desulfobulbus alkaliphilus (assembly GCF_016918545.1). Lineage (GTDB taxonomy): Bacteria > Desulfobacterota > Desulfobulbia > Desulfobulbales > Desulfobulbaceae > Desulfobulbus > Desulfobulbus alkaliphilus. Next base: position 11,584 of record NZ_JAFFQC010000049.1, read on the forward strand.
GTGTTTGACATGTTCCAGCAGTGCCTGGCAAATAACCAGATCCGCCTCGGCCTGCCCTCGGAAGTAGGTGATGTCTGCGCAGATGGTCCGATCATAGGTACCAGCGGGTGCGCGATTGAGTTCATTCTGGTCAATATCCACGCCAGTCACCGTTAACTGAAATCGGTGTTTCAGATCGGGCGTAAGGTAGGGTTGTTTCCCCCCCCCCACATCGTAGACCGACATGCCTAAACCAAGATAAGGCGGGGCAAAATGCTCACAAAAATAGCGGTTGCCGTCGATATGATATTTTTCCGGTAGCGTCCGATCGAAAGTGCGGCTGACCTTGACGTTCCAGTCAATCAGGGTGCGGATGAATGTCATACGTCTTTCTCCATGCTCATAATCACATCAAAACCCAGTAGTGTCCGGTTAGGAAATTGCAAATACTTTCAGCCTGTTCCCTGGCGGTTGCTGGTTAGTCTGGCGGCGTGATCTCGGCAGATCAGTGCTGCAGCACTTACGAGCCTCGTTTTTGATCTGGTGGCGAAGTTACCGCACTCGGTGGGTGGATACCCGCTCGCCATAGTTTTCGTGGCAGTAAATTGCCAACAACAGATAGGTGATGAATTCGTAAAAAATCATCACTCCAAGGTCAATGCCCAAATTATTGTATTGTTACGAGTAGATATACGATTGCATGTTGTGCCTGTTGAAAAAGCTAGACTACAGACCGGACGGATAACTCAGTCCTGAAAACAAGATTTTCTCCGGTTTTTCCGGTGAAAATAAGAGCATCGGGCATGAATCACTTATTTTGTCGAAGAAAACAGTGCCGGACTTAAACGAAATTGAAGAAAGTTATAATTTTACCCCTTCAAAACGGGAGCAGCTACCTTACTTGTCACTAGACCAAAAAAAACATAGGCTGCAACTAAATAATGAACATTAAGTACCATCATGTAAATAAGAAGAGTAAACAATATTAAAACCCGACTAGCATCAACTGTCCTATCTATAGATAACTTTTCAGTATGGCAGAGCCTTCTCAACGTTTTCATTGCAGCGTCAATAAAGAATAATGCAAAGGCAACGAATGCGATTAAACCGCCGTTCACAGCCTTCTCGATATATGCGTTATGGGAAGATCCTGAAGCAATTACACGAACGTATCCGTCAAAACCGTATCCCAATATTGGGCTTTGAGCTATAGCCGCTAAACCGAGCTGGAATTTTATAAAGCGGGGGTCTTCAAGGTAATTCACCCCCCTTGTTGTAAGTTTGTCTTGAGCGTCAAATAACACATGGGCGGTTTGATTATAGTCAAACAAAAAAAACAGTAACATAATTGCCAATGCTGCAACGAGAAATCTAAACACTCTACGTGTATCGGGTATTAAGAAACCGGAAAAATAAGGCTGATTCAAGGTAACACTACCCTTCCTCAACAAGCAAGCAGGAGGGGTCATGGAACCAAGCAAACATTTCACTCAGGAACAGAAACTGGCGATTCTGGAAAGTGCTCAAAGCGTCGGCATCAAAAAAGCGGCGGTTTTGGCTCAGGTTCATTACACAACGATTTATGAGTGGCGTCGTCAGTTGGAGGCCCTTGGTGAGGTAGCCTTTCTCGCCAAGAAAAGGGTTTCAAGAGGACGGGGAGTCAAACGGATCACCGAGAGTCAGGAGAAAGCGGTGCTCGAGACTTGGCAACAGCATCCCGGTTTTGGTCCCGGGCAGATCCGCAACCAGTTGCGTCGGCAAGGTATGACCATATCGACGCGGACAGTGCAGCGGGTCATGACGGCCAACGGCTATGTCGGGAAAAGAAAACGTCAACATAGCAATGAAGTGCGGCGTTTTGAAGCGACCCGGCCGCTGGAGCTTGTCCAGATGGACATTCTCGAGTTGTATATCAACAAATTGAAAGTATATTTGTTGATACTCCAGGATGATTTTTCTCGTTTCATCGTGGGCTGGCGGCTGACGGCGGAGACATCCATCGACGGGGTCATTGCCGTGGTTCAGGAGGCCATCGATCGCTATGGCAAGATGGAAGAGGTGTTGAGCGACCGAGGGTTTGTATTTTACTCCTGGAAAGGATGTAATCGATTCGAGAAGTTTCTGGAGATGGAGGGCATCCACCAGACCCATGCCCGTCCGCATCATCCGCAGACCTTGGGTAAAGTTGAGGCGACCAATAAGCAGGTACAGAAGGAACTGTTTTGTCGGCACCGTTTCGAAAGTGTTGCCGAGGCGCAAGAAGGGCTTGGCCAATGGGTGCAGGCCTACAACTATCAGCGGACGCACCAAGGGTTGGGCGGCTTGCTGGTCCCCGCGGATCGATTTCATGGTCGGACGGCGGAAGTCACCCGGGCCATTGCCGCCCACCTGGACCCGGACCGGGACAACGCTTCCGCCCCGGGACGGATTGCCCGCAGTCTGTGTAATGTGATGCTGGAACCCGACGGGGCGATCAAGATCTCGCTGTTTGGTCAACTCATGACGATTTTAGGAGGACAAGGTGGCCGACGAATTGACCCCTGAAGAGGTGGCACTTCTTATCCGGGCCAGGAAACTCGCGAATGCCAAGGGATTGCCCCGGGATCTGGATGTCACCGGTATCTGCGGCCAGGCGGGGATCTCACGCAAGACCGGTTACCAGTGGGCAGACCGCCTGAACTCTGCCGCCAATGAAGCAGAGGAATTACGGCAGGAACTCAGCCGGATCAAGGAGGAGCACAAGAAACTGACGCAGCTCTTTGACGACGTGAATTTCGAGAACGAAGGCAGGAAACTGGCTTGGAAGATCCACCGAGTGGACGAGCTGCTCGCAGAAAAAAAAACGCTGCACAAGTCGAGGAAAAATCGGCGGCAGTGACCTTTTTCCGCGACGCCGGGCGGTCTTTGCAGGAAGCCTGCCGTGTCCTGCATATGAAGGTCAGTACGCTCGCACAATGGAATGGTCTTTTCGATGAAACGATGCGGCCCTTTGTCGTGCCGGACCGCCGGGGCAAGGCGGCGAAGGTGACCGCGGCCCTGGTGCGGAAGGTGGTGGACATTGCGATGGAATTCATTGCCGCGGGCAAGCGGCTGCGCCTCAAAGCCTTCACTCGGCATCTTGCCGAACAGGAGATCGAGTTGAGCAGCAAGACCGTGGGGGAAATTTTGACGGCCAACGACCTGTATGGAGTCCAGGTTAAAAAACGCCGGCCGGGTTTTTACCAGAACCTGCGCCAGACTCTTCCCAATGGCTTGGTGGCTGTGGACGGCAAGGAGTTTGTCGTGGTCCTCGGTGCCGATACCCATCGTTTCAATCTGGAATTGTGTGTGGATGTCAAGAGCTTTGTGCACAGCGGGTACAGTGTCGCCGAGACCGAGACCAGCCAAGAGTTCATCAAGGTCCTGGAAATGCACCGGCAGGCCTGGGGCAATCCCTTGGCAGTGGTGATGGATCACGGCAGCGCCAACCTCTCCGACAACGCTCGCACCTATCTCGACCACCACGACATTGTCATGCTCCCCGCAGGACCGGCAAACCCCAAGGGCAACGGCACTGTTGAAGGTGCCTTTTCGGAAATGGCCGAGGTGATCGGCACCATTTGTATAGACACGAGTAATCCGCGGACTCTGGCCCAAAATATTCTGGAAAAGATCGCGTCCGTCTACATGACCATGCGTAATCGCCTGCCCAAGCTCGGCGCCACCTTGTCACCCCTTGGGGAAATGGCCATGCCGGTCACGGAACAACAGCGAGTGGAACTCAAACAACGATATCGCCAACGCGCCCGGAAACAGGCAGGTCCCGATGAAAGCAGCAAGCATGCTCGTATCAACTGGGTCATCGGCCACCATCAACTCGCCGTCGATGAACCGACGTTGAAGCGGGCCATAAAATGTATTGCCCATTACGACATTGAGGTTATTGCCAAGGCAGAGGCGGCCTTCAACAGGGCTATTTCTCGAGATGAACGTAAAAAAAACCTGCCTTATTTCTTCGGCATTCTCAAAAATATGCAGGGGGAAGCGGATACCGCAAGGCATAAAGAGTATTGCCGGCACCGTTACGAGTATGAGCAGATGTTGGCAAGAGAACGGCTGGTGGAACAGGAGAACAAAGAACAACTCTCGCCGCACGTCATGGTGGACATGCTGCATGCGGCAATCACCTTACCCATCGCGTCGATCAAAGAGCATGCCATGCGCCAGGTTGATCGCATGGCCGAAGAACTGAAACGGCAGTATCGCCAACTGGGAATCTTGAAGAAGAAAATCTTGGAGGCCTTGGCGAGTTTCGACAATATCTCTGTGGCTCACCGACAGGAAATGGTCGTCTGGACGGAAGAGCTGACAAACTGAAACCGGAGGGAAGTGTTACCCTGAAAACGACTTTTTTTCCGGATTTTTATTGCACCGTTACACCCCCGGGGGGACACTATGCGTAAAAATTTTCTTCTGTTTTTTCCTCTCAGCCTTCTTTTGTCATTGCTGATACCACTTTCTTGCCTGGCATCTCCTGAAAATGATGACTTTGAAAATGCCATTGAAATAACCGGAAGCGAAGGAACCATCGAAGGTGATACAACAGAGGCCACCTCGCAAGAAGGGGAACCCGTTCATGCCGGAGATCCAGATGATCCAGGTGCCACCCCAGGTGCATCAATCTGGTACCGATGGACAGCGCCTGCAAACGGCCAAGTCACGATGGATACGCAGGGGAGCCTACATAATGATACTGTCCTTGCCGTGTATACCGGGCAAACAATCGACGCCTTGACCGAGATAGCCAGTAACGATGATACTGACGAACCCCTCTATGAATGGGACTATACAAGTAAGGAGTCTAGTAAAAATAACTTGAACACTATGGGTTTTGTTTAGGAGCAATCATGTAGTTCCACTCGCCGTGAAACTCATCACGAATGAGCGCGAGTTGTTCCATGTCTTTGTCGGGCACCTTAATA
>NZ_JAFFQC010000004.1 GCF_016918545.1 Desulfobulbus alkaliphilus
CCTGGGCCCAACCACCCCCGTCCGCTATCGAACCGACAATTTCCTGCCAGCTCCAGGACATCGAACCTGTGCCGGTAAAATACTGAAAACCAACCCGGCTGCGATACCTGTTGGGGCGAACATGCCACAGTTCAATATGACCTTCATGTCCGCCAACATGTTCCTTGAACTCTACTGTCCCACCTATCTGCAGATCACCGGTCGTGCTACCAGCAGAACCTGACAATACCGGTGTATTGTCGATCGTGACGGAATAAGAACTGGAATGGCAGATACCCTTTGAATCACAGGCTCTGGCTGTAAATGTATGGGTCCCCTGGGCCATGGCCCCGCCATCCAGGGTGGTTGACCATTGCGCGGAACCGTTTCCTGAACTACTGCCGATATGGGAAGTGTAGCCATTGGGCCGGGCATGGGTGACGCGCAAGGTTCCAGAGTTATCGTACCAGCAGTCAGGTGGAGTTCTGTTGTTACAGAATTTATGTCTCGTAAAGGAGGCCGAGGCATTCAGCGATATCGCGCCTTCAGTACCGCTCAAAGTTATTGAGGCGCTGGTGGCTGCGCCAATAGCGGGCAGGAAGGCAATCAGACAGACGCTGAACAGCAGGCAGGTGATGATTCGCCTGATCAACATGAAGCAACTCATCGTTTTCCCTCGATTGACAGGGTTACAGGAGAGCATCAGGGGAGGAAAGAGACCACATGCCAGTTTTCACTGGCATTGGCGGCACGAAGACAGACCACCAGGGAAACCGGTTGCTGCGGCAGAGCAAGATTGTGCCGGACGAAAGCGTTCATCAGATCTTTTTTATGCACAGTGAGGGTTGGTTCCCTGGATTGCAGCGAGAGGATGACCCCTTGTTGATAGAAAATGTCCATGGCACCGGCATAGATCTCCTCAGCCGGATGAAAGGAGGCCTTGATGACCTCGATATTGCCCTCTTTATCCACTGTTGTGTTCACTTCGGGGAGGTGATCAACCGCAAAGGAGACAAACCTGGCAGTTTCCTCACCGTTGAGACCATGGGCAGTTATTTTGACGAGATGAATGCCTTGCGGCAGCGTTGCTGTTTTCAAGGGGCTGCCGAGCCATTCCGACAATTTTCTGGTGTTGCCATTGTCCTGGGCGGTCACCTCCACCATGCCGACCGGATGTTCGTCCATCGCCACTTCGAAGAAGCCAACGGTCTCCTCACCCTCTCCAAGAAAGTTGAGGGTTACGAATGGATCGAACCCTTTTTCCCCTTCCTGGTCCCTGCTGATTTCAACGGAAGGCGCAGCACGCAAAAGAAAAGCTACTTCAGCTTGATGGATTGTTCCCAGGCTGTACTGCAACTCGCAGCCAAGAAGATGTTCGCCGCTGGGAACTGTTTGCAACGAGATCTTTCTCTCGATAGCAAGAGTAGTTCCGGTGAAGGCTTCCTGGAAGATGACATGACCATTGAGCGCAAGTGTAAGCAGACCCCCCGGTGGGATTTGAAAATCTTCTTCCGCGGCGGAAGAATGGTGCTCCCCGGTAAAGATGATCCTGGCAACCACACCGGATTGCTTTTCGCTGAGTTCCAACCGCAAAGGAGACAGCTCCCCGGCCTTTTCGTCGACTTTGTCCGGCAAGATTTGAATGAATCCTCCAGCAGGGGTCGATCCAATTGCCGGTTTTGCAAGAGGAGCAAGCAGCAGGAGAACCAATCCGGTCCAGCATACAGTCCATGTACATAGTTTCATCGCGACACCTTTCTTCGATCAGTCAGATACACGCCGGGAAGACTGCCGATCACATCTGATCACATAAGATGCAAAGGCCGTGAGAGCAGTTGTCCTGACAGATTATGGGGGAGGTATAAAAAGATTTTCTACTTCGAGGATAGGGGGGTAAAAAAGTGCGGTCAAGGAAAAATCAACCTGGAATGAATCGATATTTCAACAAGATGTGTTGAAATTGACTGCGCGGCAATGCTTTTGAAGTTTTTGAGGGAAGAGAATTTTTTTTCTGATGCCTGAATCCGTGAGCGTTCGTCCGTGCGTCAGCTTCGTTGTTCGTGGCCGTTCGATTAAAGTAAACTTTATCGGACGGTTACGGGCAATGAAGATGGCGTGCGGACGGATGCCCCGAAGGGCGGCTGGTGAAAGGTATTGCCAAGGGTTCCGCTGCAATTATAAGATGATTACCGCAAGATATATCCGAAACAAGAGTCCAGCCGTCACGGATTCAGGTGATGAGTCGCAGAGCACGGCCTTTTCCGGACAGACTGCTTATGCCTCAGCTATGGTACCAGCAGGTCGAGTGGGTTGTTACCCGTAACCGTTCACCAGCACTCCATCTACGAACGATCAGGTGCCGTGTATGGGAATTCTTTCACTGCCTGCGCAGCAGGAGATAGGCTGCTCCATCCTCTTTCATGCGGCCGGCGGCACGGCCCGCCAGGTCGCCGGCACCCCAGAAAAGATCGACGCGGGCAGGCCCCTTGAGGGCCGATCCTGTATCCTGCACAGTGACAAATCGTTGCAGAGGCTGCCAGCCTTCGCCCTGGTCATCGGTGAGCAGCGGCTGTCTGCTGTCAAGGTAGACCAGAGAACCAGGGGGATAATACCGATGGTCTGCGGCGATGGAACGGCCGGCGGTCAACTGCCGCCCCAGACTGCCGATGACCGGGCCCGCCTCGGCCCAATGAAAAAAAATAAAAGATTGGTTCCAGTGGAGAATCTGGTCAACCTCTTCGGGGTGCTGCTCCAGATAGTGTCGGATGGAATCCATGGTGACATCGGCCAGTTGCATCCGCCCGGTATCCACCAGGTACTTGCCGATACTGCGGTACGGCCGCCCGTTGCTGCGCGCGTATTGCACCCGACGTAGGGAACCGTCCGGGAGGACGATGACTCCCGACCCCTGCACGTGGAGGACAAAGGCATCGAAGCGGTCCTTGAGCCAGACCAGCTCCGATTCCCGCAGCAGGTTGCCGCTCTCGATCTCCTCCCTGGTCCAGAAGGGAACAAAGCGTCCTTCCTCAAGCCGGCCGATCTCCATTCCGGCTCCCTGCGCGGGCCGCACCACCAGACTTTCAGGAACCCCGTAGAGGGGATACAGATAAGGAGCGCGGCGCTGGAGACTACCCTGAAAATAAGGATGATAGTACCCGGTAACCAGCAGGGAACGGGATACCCCGCTGTCAATACGCACAACTGTGTAGTGCTCTTGAATCAAGCGGTTCAATTCAGCTGCGCTGGGTCTTTGGGCGATCAACTTGCGAAAAGACTCCGCCGTGTCGATGAGGCGTTCCACTGTAACCGACTCCCCCGCAACGGTATAACGGGTGGTGCCGGCAAGGTTGCGGAGATGGACAAGGCTGACCACCAGGGCTTGATCGAGACCCTGGTAATCGAGATCATCTTTGAATTTGGGTGTTGATGCGGCAGTCGCAACCGGCAGAGAAAAAAGGAAGAAGACCGAAAACATGATCAGCAAAGCGACTCCGCGGCAGGTACAATTCCCTGACCGGAGGATGGCGGATCGGGTATCTTTTGCCGGAGGGTGGAGAAGAAGAGGCAGCGGATTCGAGGAGGGACCTTGGTGCATAAGCGGGAGCGAAATCAGGACAAAAGTATCACCTTCACCGGGTGGGGAGTACCCGGCCTCATTTCAAGAAAAGTGTTGAAAAAACCGGGAAAGAAACACCTCCAAATCCTGTGAGGCCAAGCGGTTGATTCCGGCGGCGCCGGCCCGGCCGCCACCGGTGAGAAACTGTCGGCACAACGCATCGGCACCTTGAGGGCTGGCCAGCGGTGCCCGCACACTGACCAGCCAGCTGCGGTCCTGATTGGCGATCAAAACGGCATGCGCCATCTCAGGGCGATCCCGGGCAATCTGATTGGAGAAGACCCCCACTACCCGCCTGGCCCAGTCTGCTTCGGGAAGTTGGAACACCCGGCCTGCCGGACCGGTCCGCATGGGCTGCAGCTCGGCCACCCGCTTTATATCATCATGATAGCCTCGGCGGATTTTCTCCAGCAGGCTGGAGTCACGGTGAAAAACCAAGGGGTCTTCAAATTGGAGAGCTTCAATAAACAAATCGGCGGGATGGACAAGCAGGTCGCTCAGGGTTGAACCGTAGCCATTATAATTGAGAAGCAGACCGATCTCATGAAGGCTGCGGGTAGCTTCGGCATCCAACCCGGTTTCCTTGGCATGGGCCGAGGCGATTTCGTCGAGATTATCGCCAAAAGCGCCGGCAATGGCCCAGGAACTCTGCTGCCCGGACAGCATACGGTCAACGAGCAGAGCGGTGCAGACGCGAGGGGAAGGGTCGATGCGGGCGTCAAACCGTGATGAAACAGGCAGAGCGCCGCTGTAATGGTGGTCGATGTAGAGGACGCGGTTGCCGGCTGCCAACAGGCGCTCCAGGTCCTCCCGGTTACGGTCCAGGGAGATATCGAGCACAGTGAGTTCGCTGTTCACCACCCCGGTCAGCCGTTTCAGCAAACGGATGTCACGTTTGACACCGGTAACCAGCCGGGAACCAGGACGAGGCGCATGCAGGCGCAATTGCACCAGAGCACAAATGCCATCCGCATCGCCATTGAAGACATCGATACTGTGCATGGTCTTGCCGACACCGGTCAGACCGGTGGAACCTGATCAGTTTCCGGAGATATTGAATCCAAGTGGAGACCCGATATTGAGAAGATGGAATGTCAACATGAAGGTCTGGTCCCCGGGTGTATTTTCCGCGGTAAATTCAACCGACCAACAAGCAGGCGAATACCTCAGGGTGAAAACTTCTTCCAGGGTCTCGCTGGCTTCTATGGCCCGTTCGATTCTGTAACCAACAGCAAGATAATACGGTAAAAGCTGCCAGATGCCGGCGGTAACAGAGTTGGTATCGGAACGTGAATTGTACCGATAGTCCAAAGAGTAGCGATCTCCCCGCCCACTGTTGTATTCCCCTTCGACTGCATGACGATAAGCCCCGTCCCCGTACATGTCGATATTGGTCCTGTAGCGCAGTCGCATGGCTTGGCGCGGATAAAGGCCAACATCAAAACTCAGATCCGTGAAAGGCTCATCACTTTTTTCGCTGCGCAGATCATACCCCTGTTGCATCCTGACATAGGCATACTGGCGCTCAAACGCGCGACCATTACGCGAACCGGAGGCATCAAAAAAATTATTGATGCCATAAAAGATAATGTTTTCCTCGCCCAGGGTATCGACACTGTCAAATCTGGGCAATGCGACCTTGTTGGGGATATCTGTATACGAGTAGGACACAAAGGGTCTGAGGGTATGGTTCAAGGTGTCGATATCTCCTATGCTCACCCCGAAATCCCGCATCATGGTCGTACCGACATTTCCACCCAGGGTATAGAGGAAACGATTTTCCGAATCAGTGTCCTCCCATGCGGTGGCACCGTTATCCTGAATCAGGTAGTGGGTATTGCGCACCCCCCCTCTGACCGTCGTCTCCAGATATGGCGTCAGCGGTACGGCCACGCTCAAGCGGGGAAAGAGGTCAAAACGATGGGCACCGACCCCCTCTTCCCGCCAGAAATTGACATATTCGGTGTCCCAGGAGAAATCAGCTCCCTGGAGAGCGGCAACCGGCATGAGTCCGGAATACTTCAGAGACGGCAGTTTCCAGGCAGGAGATGGCCTGTCCGGCGTGTAGGTCGCATCGCTGACATCGTTGATGAGCAGGAAATCACCCCGCAAAGAGGAGCCGTTGTCCCAGGACCGGAGAACACTGAAGGTATTGTCACGAAAGGCGGTGGTCCGATCCCTGAATCCGCGGCCAAAGCTCTCCAGATACCGTTCCTGTGAATTTGTTATGCCGGTCGGACCACTATCGAACTCCCGCAGGTAATCCCTGTCCGAGACGATCTCAAGATCAAGGCGGGTCGTCCATTCGTTAAAATCCTGGTCCACCTTGCCCCGGAGCCAGTACCTGTCCTTATTATCATGGGTAAAACCTCCTTCCCGGTAATACTCTACTTCTGACGGATCAGAGAGACTATCGTAGAGATAATTGCCCATGAACATTCCTTTGCTGTTTTCATCGGCAATGTAGCGGAATTCAGCTCCGGTCATGAGACCGCGGTTGACCATGTAGCGAGGATATAGGGTCGCGTCCATATTCGGCGAGATATTGATGAAAAAGGGTAATTCAAACCCGGTTCCATCACGATCCGAGAGATACACAGAGGGAAAGAGGAAGCCGGTCTGCCGTTTCCGTTTTGCCGGCAGAATCATGTAGGGTGTATAGAGGATGGGGACATTCTTGACCCTGAAGGTGGCATGTCTGAGGAAAGCGTAACCACCGTCGGTGATTTTGGTATCGGCGGCGGCAAAACTCCAGGGTGGAGTCTGCCCCTCTTTCAATTTACAGGTAATGATCCAGCCGTCATCAATATAATAGGTCACCTCACCGGTTTTTTCAATCACCCGTCCCTGCAGGTGCATGTCCATATGTTCTCTGATAATGGCGGCGTTTTCGAAAGTTCCGGTGGTATCATTGAGATTGATACTGCCGGATTCAGCCTGCAGCCGATCAGGACCGATATCGATCAGCAGATTGCCCCGGGCCCTGACCTGGCCAAGGTCGATATCATAAGAAATCCAGTCCGCCTTGATGGTGGTCAGAACAGTGGTGCTTGTGTAGGTCTCTGGTTCGACTTCGGGATCCTCCGGTTCTTCCTCCACATCCTCGCCGAGAAGATCGCTCCACCGGGATGGACGAGCGGCGGCCCGCGTCCTGGTCACAATCTCTTTTTTCTCGAGAACGACATTGCCTTCGGCAATGAGCGTGGGGGGATCCTCAAACCTGGTGATCCTGTCAGCCGTGATCTCCCACTGCTCAGCATCGGCGGTGACTGCGGATAACGCCGCAGGGGTATGGAAAAAACTGACCGCAAGAAGAAAAAAAAGTGCAACGATCGGGGAGGACAGGATACAATGCTTCACCTCGATCAGCTCCTCTGGAAGTTGAAGTGAGATAAGGACGGATTTGATCACCAGCTCTCCTGGATACCTCCCTGGCAGGACAGGTCGGCGAGTCCAGACGGATCAAAAACAATAACGATAACAATCACAAATGCCACCGCCGAATGTACGTGGCCACCGTTGCCGTGTCAAGGGAAAAGTCGTAGATTTGCCTTGCACCCCCGGCGAAATTAGTTTAAGTAACAAACGGTTAAAAAAATGGCCAACAGCCTGTTTTTACATGGATTGCGCAAACACCATCTGTATTCGGGACGTTTTGCGGCAGCATCAACCGATTGCGGTGGTGTATGAAATACATCTTCGGACCGGTTCATTCCCGGCGGCTCGGCCGTTCCCTCGGCATTGACCTGTTTTCAAAAAAACTGTGCAATCTCAACTGTATCTACTGCGAAGCAGGGGCAAACGCGGCCCTTGTCAACAAACGAGGACTCGCCACCCCAACCCGGGAGATCATAGCCGAGATCAATACCTTTTGCTCTGATGTCGCCCGCCTTGACTCCATCGATGTGTTCACCGTGACCGCCAAAGGCGAACCAACCCTGCACCTGGGGCTGGGGGAGATACTTCTTCATCTCAAAAAAATAACCAGCAAGCCGCTTGCGATCCTGACCAACAGCACGACCTTGACCCAGGCATCGGTCCGCGACGAATTGATGCCGGCCGACATTGTCATTCCTTCCCTCGATGCTGCCCGCCAGGAAAGTTTTTCTGCTGTCAATCGGCCGGCTTCTTCTCTGGATCTCGACGCGATTATCGATGGCCTGACCCGCTTCAGTCAACAGTTCCCACAACAGATCTGGCTGGAAATCCTCCTGGTCCGGGGGTTGAACGATAGTCCCGAGGATATGGAAGCGCTCCAGGCGGCCATCGCTCCGATGCGTATTGACAGAATTCAGCTCAATACTGTACTCCGACCGCCTCCGGAGGCGACAGCTTTGCCGCTGAGCCATGACCGGCTTCGGGCTATCGCTGCATCCATGGAAAAGGCGACAGGTTTACCGGTGGACTACCCCGAACCTTCGGGTACAGGACATGCCAGCGGCAGCCCGACCTCGGCCAGGCATCAGTTTCGACATTCTTCCCCGGATGCTCTCCGGGAAGAAATTGTCAATATGGTCCAACGGCGGCCTTGCAGCGCCGCCGATTTAGAACGGGTCTTTCAACTGGGAGGCCCTGAACAAGTTGAGCAATTACTCGAACCGCTTGTCAAGACGCGTATTCTGCATCGCTCAGTCCATGCCGGCACGCGCTACTATCAGGCGTCATCGATTCCTTTGGAGCGGCCCAGTTCCACCTCAAAGCCGGATCGTTGACCAGACCTTCGGGACAGGCAGCTTACAAAATTCACCCATGGAACAGACAACGAATGACAGAACACCCTGAAAACGAAAAGAAAAAAAAGACACCTCCCGTGCGCAAAGCGAAAACCGGTGCCTGGTGGAAAAGTGTTCCCACGACCCCGGACCCTGAACCGTCGACAGGCAATGTTGCCGCGGATGCGGTTGAGCCGGTAGCGCGGCTTGAACCCGAGACAGGAATCAAGTCCGAGACCAACCCCTCCACAACAACCGTCCAAACAGACCGGGAACAACGCGACGAACAGGGAAAACAGACGCAACCAGCCTCGGGCATGAGCAATACCCCGCCCGCATCCGTCAGCGAACGTCAAGCAGATACAGCCACCGTCCTGCCGCCCATCGGAGACGAACTGGCCGAAGCCGACCCATTATCACCTGAATTCGACCAGCCGGTTCCGGCAGGGGAAGAGGGCGAAACAGCTGTCGACCAGCCCGCTGCCAAAAAAAGACGGTCACGCCGAAGCGCAAAAAAGCACAACCGGCGCGGCGAAAACAAAAAAATGGACGATGCAGAGAGCAGTGACCAGCCAGCGGAACCGGAAAGAGAAGAGGATTCCGATGTCACAGTACCGGATGAGCCGGAAGCAGATGAAACCCTCGAAGCCACCGCCACTCCCGCCAAGGCAGTTGCCCATAAACTGCTAATCAACGCTGAAGAGCCTGAAGAGTGTCGCATAGCTTTGGTGGAAGACGGCCGATTGGAATCATTCCACGTCACCACCATCGACCGGGAACCAACAAAGAACAACATTTACAAGGGCCGAGTTGTTTCCATTGAGGCCAACCTGCAGGCTGCCTTCGTTGATATCGGTACGGGGAGAAACGGTTTCCTGCCCTTCAATGAAATCCATCCCGAATATTTCCGAGAAGACCTCAACGAACGGAATCGCAATCTCATTGCCCAGCATCAGTGGAAAAAACTGAAAATCGAAGAAGTCATGCAGCGCGGCCAAGAGGTGCTGGTGCAGGTCGTCAAGGAGGTGACCGGTAACAAAGGCGCCAACATGACGACCTTTCTCTCTTTGCCCGGACGCTGTCTGGTGCTCATGCCCGGCAGTGACAGTGCCGGCATTTCCCGCAAGATTGTTGGTGAAGAACGCCGAGCCGCTCTACGGGAGATCATGAGCGAACTCGATATTCCCGAGGGCATCGGCTATATCATCCGCACCGCCAGCGCTGAAATCACCAAGGCCGCCCTGCAGAAAGACCTTCAGTATCTGCTCACCCTGTGGGAAGAAATCAAGAACCGGGGCCAGAACATGACGGCCCCTGCCCTTATTTTCGAGGAGCAGGACACCGTTATCCGTTTTTTACGGGATCATTTTTTTCCGGATATCCAGGAGATCCTGGTGGACACCCAGGAATCGCTGGACAATGTCATCGCCTTTGTCGAGCAGCTCCCGAGCAAACAGCAACGGGTCAAGGTCCGGCTGCATCGTGGCTCCAAGCCTATTTTCAACCAGTACAATATCGAGGAACAGATCGAATCGATCTACAAACCACAGGTTACCCTGCCATCCGGTGGATCGATCGTCATTAACCCCACCGAGGCACTGGTCGCCATAGATGTCAATTCAGGCCGCACCTCGAAAAACAGTGATTTTGAGGAAACTATTTTTCTCGCCAACATGGAAGCGGCAGCAGAGCTGGCCCGGCAGCTCAGGTTACGCGATCTTGGCGGCCTGATCGTGGTCGATTTCATCGACATGCGCAACAAGAAGCATATCAGGGAAGTTGAACGCCAGGTGAAACTCAGCATGAAAAAGGATAAAGCCAAGGTCGATATCAGCAAAATATCCCGGTTCGGCCTCATGCAGATTTCCCGGCAGAAAATGGGTGCCCCCATTGAAAAGGGGAGTTATTTCAAATGTGAAAACTGCCAGGGTCGGGGAGTGGTTCGCTCGGTGGAAACCCAGGCCTTGTATTATCTGCGCCGTATTCAGACCGGTATCACCCGGAAAAAAGTCTCGTGGATCGAGTGTCAGTTGCCCTTGAATGTGGCCCAGTATCTCTTAAACAAAAAACGGGCTGAACTATCCGAACTGGAGGAAAAAAACAATGCCAGGATCGACATCATTCCCAGGGTGGAGATGAAGCCCTCGGAACATCAGATCAATTTCCTTGATGCCGAACCTAAGGGATAAACTGCACCTTTCGTGCTGCCAGCGCCGCAGCCTTTGCGGATTGGCAGCCCAGAAACCTCTTGTACAAACTCTGTTTTCAATGTATAAGGGGCCAACACATTTGCGCCAGTAGCTCAGCTGGATAGAGTGCCGGACTACGAATCCGTAGGTCGGAGGTTCGAATCCTCCTTGGCGCGCCAACAAAAACAGCCACTTATCGCACGGTCGATAAGTGGCTGTTTCTTTTTCATGTGACTTTGCAAGCACTTGCCGGTTATCCGATCAAGAATCAAGGGGCTTCGTTGTCAGCAACGGTGGCCTACATCTCATTTTTATTCTGCATTCCCCCCCACTATTGCTCAGCCTTTCCTTTCAGTCAACATTTCCCCCATCGCCGCAAAATTCGTGATAACCCGGTTCAGGTTGATCCTCTCGCCCCAACCTGCATCCTCGCCGAACTAGTATGTGAGATATGTCTACAGACCGCTGCACGGGGGTCTACCACAGAGGGGTACAGGTAAAAATACCTTCGGATATACAGCCATTTTGACAGGGTTGTCTTTTGAATTTAAATAGGGTAGAGGACTTGTGCATAGGTACAAAAGCTACCGAGGTCCACCTTGTTGATGTTCTGTTATTGGGGGAAGATTTCATGACCAACAAGCCGCAAGACTCCGTACAGCCCTTCGAAGCAGTATCTGTACAGCGCAAACAAGCCGAGGGGCAAACCGAAACCATGGGGTCGATTTTCTCTCCAGCGCAAGCCCCTGCACAACCTCAGCTGATACTCAACGAACTGCGGGTACGCCAGGTCGAACTGGAGAGGCAGAACGAGGAATTACGCACGGCCCGGGCCCAGATCGACGCAGAGCGGGCTCGCTATTTCGGCCTCTATGACGAAGCCCCAGTGGGTTACTGCACCCTGTCCGAGCAGGGAGTTATCCTGGGGGCCAATCGTACCGCCGCCACCCTGCTGGGGATGACCCGGGACGCGATGGTCAGGCAACCACTCTCCCGCTTCATCCACCATGATGATCAGGACATCTACGATCTGCACCACAAACAGCTCTTGAAGACAGGTACCCTCCAGAAATATGATCTCCGGCTGGTCAAGCCCGATGGCGGCTATATCTGGGCGCATTTGAAGGAAACTGTCGACCAGGGGGAAGACGGTGCGCCTGTATGCCGCGTGGTGATCAGCGATATCGGCGAGCGCAAACGGGCAGAGGAAGAGAACAGGAAATTCAGGACCATTGCAGACAAAGCGGTCTATGGCAAAGCGATTGCCGATCTTCAAGGACATTTGTTGTATGTCAACCGGTTCTATGCCGAAACCCACGGGTACAGCCCCGAAGAATTGGTTGGACGGAATGTCTCCATATTTCACAACCGGGAGCAAATGCCGGCAGCGGACCGTCTCATTGCCATGATAATGCGGGATGGGCATTTCCCGCCCACGAAGGTCTGGCATCGCCATCAGGATGGCACGGAATTTCCCTTGCTGATGAGCGGCATCCTTATCAAAGACGAGTACGGCAACTCCAAATGCATCGCCACCTCGGCCATCGATTTGTCCGCCCAGCACCAGGCGGAGGCAAGGCTTGCCGAGAGCGAATCGCTACTTAATGCCGTCGGTCAAATGGTTAATGCCGGGGGGTGGAAATTGGATGTCGATATGCAACGTGTGTGGTGGACCAGGCAAACCTACCATATCCACGGCCTGTCGCTGGACTATCAGCCAACAGTGGAAGAAGCCCTCAATTTCTATCATCCCGAAGACCGTTCGAGGCTGGCCGGGTCGCTCCAACAGGCACGAAGTACAGGCGAACCATTCGATGAGGAATACCGGATCACTAACGCGCTCGGCAAACCACTTTGGGTGCGGATCATCTGTCAACCGCAAATGGATGCGGGGGGAGCGTACAAGCTTAAGGGAACCATTCAGGACATCACTGAACGGAAACTATCCAATGAGCGCATACGGCATTTAAATTCGGTGCTGAAATCCCTTGTCATGGTCAGTGAGATCATTTCCACCTCTCAGGACCAGGGCCGGTTGCTGAAGGATATCTGCCACGCCTTAACCGCAACCAGAGGGTATCATAACGCCTGGATTATACTTGTGGACGAAGATCACAGGGTCACGGACTCGGCCCAGGCCGGGGTGGGGGATGCCTTTCAGGACCTACTCTCCCGATTTCGACAGGGAGAGATGAGCTCCTGCGCATGCAAGGCTCTTGATTCACCCCTGCTGCAGGTTGTTCCAGACCCGCAAACTGCATGTACCGATTGCAATTTGGCCGGTCAGTATTCCGGCAGGGCGGGTTTCGCTGTTCGCTTGGAGGCAGCAGGGCAACCTATCGGTTTGCTTGCCGTTTCCGTACCCAGGGAGTTGGCGCAAGACCGTGAGGAACACGAACTGTTTATGAATCTGGCTGGAACCATTGCCATGGGCGTTCAGAGGATACGTCTGGAGCAAATCCGCCGCGAGCAGGAACGACGTCTTCAGTGCTATGAACGAATCATCTCCAGGATCAACGACCCCATGTCCCTGGTGGATGAGAACTACAGATACATAGTCGTGAACGACGCCTATCTGCAGACATTCAACAAGTCACGCCATGAGATCGAAGGCCATACCGTGGAAAGCCTGGTTGGCAAGGACGTCTTTTTCAACCGGGTCAAGCCGCGCCTGGACCAGGCGCTTGCAGGGCGGGAAGTGGTGTACGAGGACAGTTTCCCCGGCCTTGATGGATCGCCGCGCTAACGGATAATGAATTATTATCCTTTTCATGATGCAAAGAATGAACTTAAAGGGGTTGTCTCAAGGGCCTTGGACATCACTGACCGTAAACGGTCGGAAGATGCTCTGCGGGAGAGCGAGGCGCGTTTCAGGGCTCTCCACAATGCCTCGTTTGGTGGTATCGCCATCCACGACAAAGGCGTTATCCTGGAATGCAACCAGGGACTCTCCGAAATTTCCGGTTTTGGTTATGATGAACTCATTGGAATGGATGGGCTTCTACTGATCGCGGAGCAATCCCGCGAAGCAGTCATGCGCAATATTCGTTCCGGTTATGAGCAGCCCTATGAAGCATTCGGGGTTCGCAAAAATGGGGAGGAATACCCCCTGCGCCTGGAGGCGAGAAACATTCCCCACAAAGGCAAGACGGTTCGCGTGGTTGAGTTCAGGGACATCACGGAACGTAAGAGGGCGGAAGCAGAACACGCAAAGCTTCAGGAGCAGCTCATCCAGGCGCAGAAGATGGAAACAGTCGGCCGGTTGGCCGGAGGGGTGGCGCACGATTTCAACAACATGCTGGGCGTCATCCTCGGGTATACGGAAATGACCCTTGAGCAGGTGTCACCCGGCCACCCGATGTATAAAGCCTTGCACGGCATCCAGCAGGCGGCCCAGCGTTCCGCCGACCTGACCGGCCAGTTGCTGGCTTTCGCCCGCAAGCAGGCCATTGCCCCCAGGATAATCGACCTCAACGAGACCGTGGAAAGGATGCTCAAGATGTTGCGCCGGCTCATCGGCGAAGACATCGACCTGATCTGGCTGCCCGGCCGCAACCTTGAACCGATCAAGATGGACCCCACCCAGATTGATAAGATCCTGGCCAACCTGTGCATCAACGCTCGGGATGCCATCGCGGGTGTGGGCAAGGTCACCATCGAGACGGCCGCAGCCTCACTTGACGAGGCCTGGTGCGCCGTCCACAACGAGACTGTACCCGGCGAGTACATGCTGCTGGCAATCAGTGACAACGGTTGCGGCATGGACCGGGAGACCCTCAGCCATCTGTTCGAGCCCTTCTTCACCACCAAGGAGCAGGGCAAGGGCACCGGTCTCGGCCTGGCCTCGGTGTACGGAGCCGTCACCCAGAATAAGGGCTTTATCAACGTGTACAGCGAACCTGGCCAGGGTACGACCTTCAAGATCTACCTGCGAGCCTATGGGGATCAATCAGCCGGGGTAGAGGGAAAGACGCTGGAACTGCCGGCGGAACACGGAAGCGAGACCATCCTCCTGGTGGAAGACGAGCCAGCTATTTTGGAAATGACCATGATGATGCTGGAGAGGCTCGGCTATACCGTGTTGGCCGCCGCCACCCCCGGCGAGGCCATCCGCCTGGCTCATGAGCATGCAGGTTCCATCGATCTGCTCATGACCGACGTGGTCATGCCGGAGATGAATGGCCAGGAACTGGCTGGATACCTCCTCGCCCATTCCCCCAATCTCAAGTGCCTGTTCATGTCCGGCTACACCGCCAACGTCATCGCCCAGCACGGTGTCCTGGACAAGGGTGTACACTTCATCCAGAAACCGTTCACAATGGAAGACCTGAAGCGAAAGCTGGGCCAGACTCTAAATCGTGAGTAGAACTCCAGGCTTTCGCGTACCTTTTCTCTTGAATCAGGAAGTCGCCGGATTGGTCGATTATCTTTCCAAGATCTCCGGATTTGTCAGGTACTTGCCGAAATTCTCAGACTCCTGGTGCAGTCTTTTCACGCCGGGCAGGCATTCAGCCCCTCTGGAATCTTTAATTTGATTCCGTCGCCGATCAATATGAAGGTACCGGCAACGGGTACGTACAGCCCCATGCCGCAAAATCAAAACCAGCCAATGGGCAAGGGTTTTTTCGTACTTCAGCGCCTCGAAGCGGAAAAAGCCGGGAATCCCTCATAAGAATTGGACAGGATTCGCAACCAGGGAATGCTCGACGACACACCGTGATGATCAATCCGCACGATGAAGCCGAAAACAGCAACCACGAACCACTCAAACGTTGCTCTTCCGGGGAAAGCCCTCGCAAGGTCTTCAGTAAAAGACACAGTTTTCCTATCATGTTCCTGAATCTGTGAGAGTTCGTCCGTGCGTCAGCTTTGTTGTTCGTGACCGTTCGATTAAAGGAGACTTTTATCGGAAGGTTACGGGCCATGAAGATGGCGTGCGGATGGACGCCCCGAAGGGCGGCTGGTAAAGGTTATCTTCAAGAATTCCGCTGCAATTACAATGTGAATACAGCAATATATATTCAAAACAACAAAACAAGAGCCCAGCCGTCACGGATTCAGGATGTTGCTCCCCTCCAATATTCGTACAGACAATAATCAGAATGTTCACTGATCGCCTGGAGTTGATTTCCGGGCAAGAAACCGACGATAGGGACATCAACCGGACCAATACGATGTACACTCGGGCGGTCAGCCCGTTCCGCGGATGCACTGAAAAATCCCTGTCGGTTGCTTCTTTCACTGGAATATGTTTTTGTTATAATATATTGCGATGCATGTCGACTCAGCCCTGCTGCAAATTGACAATGCTCCTTCCACCTTTTTTTCCACTCTTGGCGGTAAACGCAGGAACCAATACACAAGGCGCCGTATAGGAGGAACCACCATGCCCCCCAAAGCCATAACCAGAACCGATGTTGACGCGGTACTGTTCGACCTGGATGGCGTTGTCACTGAGACCGCCAAGGTGCATTCGGTCTGCTGGAAAAAGGCATTCGACGATTTCCTCGAACAACATGCCCAGCAGACCGGTCAACCCTTTACCCCCTTTGACATCAGCTCCGATTACAACCAGTATGTGGACGGAAAATTGCGTCAGGAAGGAGTGCGCAGTTTCCTCGCTTCACGGAACATCGAGCTGCCGTACGGTGACCCGGAGGGACCTTCCGACCAGGCAACCGTCTGGGGGATCGGCAAGCGTAAGGATGAAATGTTCACAACGGTCCTGCGCGAACAGGGGGTGGACATCCTGGAAGACGGCATGGCCCTGGTCCGTCATGTGCGTGCCCTGGGTTGCAAAACTGCGGTGGTCTCATCAAGCAAGAACTGTCTGGCCGTCCTGAAAGCAGCCGGCATTGAAGAGTATTTCGACGTCCGGGTGGACGGAACCACGGTCGATGCCTTGGGCATCAATGGCAAGCCGGCCCCGGACTCATTTCTCAAGGCCGCCGAACTGCTGGGAGTATCCCCGGATCGATCGGTGGTGGTGGAAGACGCTATTGCCGGAGTTCAGGCCGGGAAGAGCGGTAACTTCGGCTTGGTGGTGGGCGTGGCGCGCAAAGGAGATGAGGAGGCGCTACGAGCAAATGGCGCCGACATAGTGGTCACCGACCTACAGACCCTCATCGTATAATTGCCATCATTTCGAATAGCTGCTCTCTATCGACCATGAGTGATGGAGGACAACCCCTGGAGAAAAAAGCATGCAGTACAGATCACAGGACAGGCGAAAAAAGGATCGACGCAACCAGGAACGCCGCAAACAGGCCAACCTGCCCCGCTATATATATCCGGGTGATGAATGGAAAATCATTGAAAAAGAATTCTGCCCAGAGAATATCGGCCAGATGGAATCTATTTTTGCCCTCAGCAATGGCTACCTGGGCATGCGCGGCACCTTCGAGGAAGGGCGGCCCTTTTATGATCATGGAACGCTCATCAACGGCTTTTATGAAAGTTGGCCGATCATCTACCCGGAACAGGCCTATGGCTTCGCCAAGACCGGCCAGACCATCGTCAATCTCCACGATTTCAAGATCATTCGCTTGTATGTGGATGACGAACACTTTTCCCTGATGACCGCTGATTTAAAATACTTCAATCGTACCCTGGACATGAAGGAGGGGATCCTGACCAGGGATATTGTCTGGGAAATGCCCTCGGGTAAACTGATCTCTATCAAATCGACCCGCTTGGTTTCATTTGAACATCGCCACCTGGCGGCCATCCACTATGAAGTGACAGTGCTGAACAGCAAGGCACCGGTGGTGATCGTCTCGGAAATCACCCCCCATCGGACCATCCGCGGCACCAGCGGTGATCCGAGGGATACCAAGGTTTTCAGAGAAAAAGTGCTGGATCCGCAATGCAACATCGTCGATGAGCTGCAGATTATTCTCGGATTCAAAACCCGCAACAGCCAGATGACCCTGGGATGCGGTTTCGATCATACCGTTGACAGCGAAACCCCCATTACCAGTGAAAATGAGGCCTCGAACGATGACGGCCGCATCATTTTTTCCGTGGATGCGCAACCGAATGTCCCTATACGGATCACCAAGTGGATAAGCTTTCACACCTCGCAGAAATCCGACCCTGGGGATCTCTGCAGGCGGGTCCAGTGGACTCTGGCCCGGGCGAAACAGGACGGATTCGAATCGGTTGTCCGCAGACAAAAACAGTTTCTCGACAAATTCTGGCGTAGCTGCGATGTACATATCAAGATCAATCAACAGCGAGGTATCCGCTCGTCAAAAGATTGGCAGCAGGCGGTGCACTGGAATCTGTTTCAGCTCTGTCAAGCGGCAAGCCGGACCGAGGGGACAGGTATCCCGGCCAAAGGCCTGACCGGGGACGGGTACGAAGGCCACTATTTCTGGGATATTGAGATTTATGTTCTCCCTTTTCTCATCTACACCAATCCCCGCATCGCCAGAAACCTGCTTCGCTTCCGCTACAATATGCTGGACAAGGCGAGACAACGGGCCCAGGATGTCAACCAGAGAGGCGCCCTGTTCCCCTGGCGGACCATCAATGGGGATGAGGCCTCGGCCTATTATGCCGCCGGCACCGCCCAATATCACATCAATGCCGATATCATGTTCGGCATGAAAAAATATGTGGAGGTCACCCGAGATTACGAATTTCTCTACCGGGAAGGGGCTGAAATGCTGGTGGAAACGGCACGCCTGTGGCTGGACCTCGGTTTCTATTCACAACGTAAAAACAACAAATTCTGCATCCATGGAGTGACCGGTCCAGATGAATACAATACCGTGGTCAACAACAACGCCTATACCAACCTCATGGCCCGGGAAAACCTCCGCTTCGCAGTGGCAACCATTGAGGAGCTGCATCATAAAGATGTGGAAACGTACCGAGACTTGCAGATTAAAACCGGTCTGGAAGCCACGGAAGTGGAAGAGTGGCGGCGGGCTGCCGATAACATGTACCTCCCCTATGACAAGGACCTTGGAATCCACCCCCAGGATGACAATTTTTTAGAAAAAAAAGAATGGGATATCGACGGCACGCCCCTGGAGAAATTTCCCCTGCTGCTCCATTATCATCCCCTGACCATCTACCGTCACCGGGTGATCAAGCAGGCAGATCTGGTCCTGGCCATGTTTCTGTTGGGCAACGAGTTTTCAATCGAAGAAAAAAGACGAAACTTCAAGTATTATGATCGACTCACCACCGGAGATTCTTCCCTGTCCATTGGTATCCAGAGCATTGTTGCCTCTGAAATCGGCAATCACCGCAAAGCAGAGGAGTATGCCCGGTTCGCGGTCCTGATGGATCTGGCCAACATCAACAACAATATCCGCCACGGTTGCCACATCGCTTCCATAGGGGCGGCATGGATGGTGCTGGTGTACGGGTTTGCCGGCATGCGGGATTACGGTGGTAAGATCACTTTCAATCCCAGGCTTCCCGACGGCTGCACCCAGTTGCGTTTCCGCCTGACCTTCAGAGGCAGCCTGATCGAGATCGAACTCCTTCCTGAAACCTCCGTCTATCGACTCCTGGAAGGCCCGGACCTCATCTTTCATCATCGGGATAAAGAAATTGAGCTGAGCCAGCAAAAACCTGAAATAGTATGCGCATCTGCCTGTGTGCTGCCGACCTGAACCGAAACGCTGCATGTGGCCCCGCTCAAGACCGGCTTGGCACCGCACAGGGAAGTTTGGTTCGCTGGTCTTAAGCCTGGCTTAACAGCGCAGGCAGGCTTTCATCCTTACCAGGAACAGAGAGTTCATCTTTCCTCATCATTTCAAGACCATACGAGACCCGCCAGCTTGTGATGCCGAGCCGCACCGCCAGCGGACCAACCACCCCGTGCAAGGCTCACGGAGCCAGACCGAACAAAACAAAGGAAGACGATTATGCCGCAATTCATCATGCCTGATCAAGTGCATACGCCCGCGGGCGATATCCGCCACGTTGGGATCGAACTGGAGATGGCCGGCCTGGACCTCATGGACATGGCCAAAGCCGTGGCAGTCGTTTTCGGCGGCCAGGTCACATCGAAAAATTCGTTTGAGATCGAGGTCACAAACTCCCGGTACGGGACCTTTCATATCGAACTGGATGCCAGTCTTCTTAAGGATCATGCCTACCTGGATTATCTCGCCAAAATAGGCATTGAACCGCAGGACCTGGAAGAGCAGAAAGATATCGAATCGACCCTGTCCCGACTGGCTCGAAGTGTCGTCCCCAGCGAAGTCGTCGCTCCGCCCATTCCGGTGACCGCACTGGCGGAAATGGATACACTACGCCAAAGGCTGCATCAGGCCGGCGCCAAAGGCACCCGGGCAGCATTGATTTACGCTTTTGGCGCCCAGTTCAACATCGAAACAGCCAGTGCAAGCGCTTCCTATTTTCGCGATATCCTGCGCGCCTATGTTCTGTTGCATGATCGGCTGTCCGAACGCGGCACCGTGGACATTGCCCGGAAGGTCGCGCCGTATATCCGCGCTTTTCCCGGTGAGTACATTCGGCTGATCCTGAGCGAAAACTACGCGCCCAGTCTGACCGACCTGATTGGGGACTATCTCCTCCACAATCCAACCCGCAACCGTCCCCTCGACATGCTGCCTCTCTTTGCGCATCTGGCCCATGATCAGGTGATGGCCGCTCCGGTGGAAACCCACCTGATCAAACCGCGCCCCACATTCCACTATCGATTACCGAATTGCCAGATAGACGAACCTGACTGGTCGCTGGACCAACCATGGAACGACTGGGTCATGGTGGAAAAACTGGCGGCGGATACAAAACGCCTGGCACAACACTGCCATACCTATCTCGAACAACCTGGAGAGATCGTGGCCGGCATGGTGGACGAGTGGATGAACAACCTTGGAAAATGGTTGAACACTTGAAGAGCCGCCGTCCATTGATCGGTATTACCGGACCGGACCACGGCGGCCTGGCGGCCTGGTGGTTCACCCGGATCGCCGTGTGGCGCGCCGGGGGACGAAGTGTGCGCATCACTCCGCAACACCCCCGATCCATCCATAATCTCAGCGGGCTGATTCTCGGTGGCGGCGCTGATGTCGCTCCGGACCTGTATGGAGCCAAGCTCCTGACTCCGGAGGAAATAACCGTGGGAGAACAGGGCTGGGTTCGCCGCGGCATTGCTTTCTTGGTTTTCCCACTCATGCTCCTCCTCCGACGGATTCTCACCACGCGCAACCCGGGCCTCAACAAGAATCGTGACCAACTGGAGCAAAAGCTGCTCCAGGAGGCATTGGCGCACGATATCCCCATCCTGGGCATTTGCCGCGGAGCACAACTGCTCAATGTGACCACAGGGGGGACTCTCCACCAGCATCTAGCCGGGTTTTACCAGGAGAGTCCAAACATACGCAGCCTGCTGCCGCGGAAAATCATTGCTGTCCAGCCCGAATCCCGCCTGGCGGACATACTCCGCTGTACAACATGCCGAATCAATGCCCTCCATGATCAGGCTATCCATCAGCCGGGAACCGCTGTGCGCATTGTGGCCACCGAAAGCAACGGTGTTATCCAGGCTATCGAATTAACGGATAAACACTTTGCCCTTGGCGTCCAATGGCATCCGGAATACCTGCCCCATCATCGCCGTCAGCAGCGACTGTTCAAAGCGTTGATCCAGGCAGCGAAAAGTAGCTCGCGGACAAGCGGGCCAGAAGACTCCCTGGGTCCGTGAAAAGTAGGAGAGCGCCTCAATCCTGGTGATCAGGGGCTCGATGCCGCGCACCGCCTATTTCAAATCCTTGCCCGTGGTTGTGGTGACCAGTTTCCCATGCTTGACCCCTTTGGTGCCGATGAGTTCGTCGGCAAGTCTTTGCACCTCACGGGCCGTACCGCGCACCACCGCCACCTCCAGACAGTTGTGGGCATCAAGGTGCACGTGGAGTACGGAAATGATGGCATGATGATGACTGTGCTGATGTTCGGTGAGTTTGTCGGCAAGATCACGGGTATGGTGATCATAGACCAGGGTAACCGTGCCGACGGTCTCCTCATCTTCCCGGGTCCATTGCCGTTCCACCAGTGCGTCACGCATCAAGTCTCGAACCGCTTCGCTACGATTCTGATATCCCTTTTCCCGGATCAATTCATCAAATTGTTGCAACAGACTCTCGTCAATGGAAACGCCAAAACGGACCGTTGTCGCCATAAAAACCTCTCTGTGTAAACGCTGACCGGTGGAGCGATGCCTGTCGATGGCGCAACAGGCTTTCGTTTCTCCGTATTTTCTAGTCACGCATTTTATACCGCACTTCTCTTGCCTGTCATCCATTTTCCGCATCAGCTTATTGACGACATCCTGCAAATTCCTTTGACAAACCCTGGATTATTATCTACTGTTGCTTCGTGTCACCAACCATTCAATCGTGCTACGCGCACCGGTTGTGCATCCCCCCGCACAACCGCACCAAGGAGAATTCCATGGGTCTTTGCAAACAGAGCATTTTTCGTTGTCTCTTCGGATGCCTGTTCATCTTCTCCATTATGGCGGCACCGGTTCAGGCCGGGACGCTGACCTTCTACGCCAGCGGTGAAGATCTAGCCACTGAAGGATTTCAAGCCCCCCGCCTGACCAAGGACGGCTGGGCCCTGACCTTCAGCCACATCTTCGTCACCCTGACGGACATCACCGCCTATCAGACCGATCCCCCCTATGATCCCAACCAGGGCGGCCCCATCCCCGGAAAGACTCAGGCCACATTACCAGGCGTCCATACCCTGGATCTGGTCATGAGCGCCCAGGAGGATGACCGGGTCCTGGTCGGCGCGGTCATGGATGCCCCCGCCGGGCACTACAATGCGCTTTCCTGGAAAATGACCAGGGCAACGGAAGGCATCCTGGCCGGCTATTCCATGGTCCTGACCGGCACGGCGGAAAAAGAGGGAGAAACCGTCCCGTTTCAGCTCTATTCCGAGGAAGAGCGAACCTATCGCTGCGGCGAGTATGTCGGCGACGAACGGAAAGGATTGCTGGCGGAGCAGGGGGAGGCCGACCTGGAGATAACCTTTCATCTCGACCATATCTTCGGCCGGGCCGACAAGCCCGCCGACGATCCGATGAACACCGAAGCTCCCGGCTTTGCCCCCTTCACCAATGGCGACGGCAAACAGACTCTGACTCTGCACGGCCTGCACATCGGTCATGCAGGGGAAGGACACTGCAACGTCGAATGGCACTGAAACGATCCCTTTACCAACATATCCGGCAGGTTGTACCGCTGAGGCAACGCCTGACCTTTGGCGGATTGCTCCTGCTCATTGCTCTGGCGAACGGGTTGAGTCTCTCTCTGCCCGTTCCGCTCCTGGCCCACGGTGCTCTGCTCAAGTATACCCATACCGCCGCTATCACTGTTCAGGCAGTCTACGATACCGGCCAATCCATGACAGGCGCGCAGATAACAGTTTATGCACCGGATAACCCGGCCCGCCCATGGCTGACCGGCATCAGCGATGCAGAGGGACGCTTCAGTTTCGTCCCCGACCCTGACCTTCCGGGGACCTGGAGTGTCCGGGCCAGGCATGCCGGACACGGGGCCATGGTACACATTCCCATCAACCCCGAGCAGCCGGAGCATAGCCTGAGAAAGCAGGGCTATACCGCCGGACAACGGGCTCTGATGGCGGCCAGTGTGGTCTGGGGATGCATTGGCACGGCGCTCTATTTTTCCAGGCGGAGAACATCCTGATGCACATCCCCGATGGCATCCTGCCCCTCCCCATCACCCTGGGCGGCTATGTACTGGCTGTGTCCGTGACCTGGGCCTGTCTCCACAGGATCAACCAGCGTGAGGACCCGCGGGAAGGTATCCCCAAAGCGGCTCTGCTCACTGCGGCCTTTTTTCTTGCCTCCCTCATTCATATCCCGCTGCCACCGGCCAGTGTCCACCTGGTTCTCAACGGCCTGCTTGGCATCCTGCTGGGTCCTTTTGCCTTTCCCGCCATCATCATCGGCTTGTTTTTCCAGGCGGTCATGTTTGGCCATGGGGGGTTGACCACCCTGGGTGTCAATGCCATCATTCTCGGAGGACCAGCCCTGGCGGCGGCTGCCCTGTTCAGCGTGCACACCCGGGTCAATGGTCCCTCTCCTGGAAAAGTGACCGCATTTGCTTTCCTGGCCGGCGTGGTCGCGGTGAGCTTTTCGGTGCTCCTCTTTGCCGCCTGCCTGTTGATCGGCATGCCCGCCCACATTGATGCGGTGGTGGAACGTTCCGCCCTCACGCTCCTGGTTTTGTCGCATATCCCGCTGATAGTCCTCGAAGGCCTGATCGTCGGCCTGGTAGCCGCTTTTCTCTTTCGGGTACGCCCGCACCTCCTGGAAGGTCTATGAGCCACCAAGACAACAGGCCCGATGCCGCCCTGCTGTACCGTTGGGATCCCCGTTTGCGAATCGTGGCCCTGCTGCTCCTGGCCTTTGCCTTTTCCTCGATCAAAGAACTGCACGCCATCCCGGCTATAACGGCCCTGACTCTGTTTTTCTGGGTGATCTCCGGCCTGCCGGCTCGAAGGCTGTGGCATCGGTTGCGATACCCTTCGCTTCTCATCGTGCTTTTGGCTGTGACCCTGCCTTTTGCCGGCGGTTCGACCCCGTTGCTCAACCTTGGCCCGCTGACCATGACCCAGGAAGGCCTGGAATCGGCCCTGCTCATCACTGCCCGGTTCTACGCCATCCTCATCCTGGCCCTTTGTTTTCTCGGCAGTACCCCGGTACACCAGACCATTCGGGCCTTTCAGGCGCTGGGCCTGCCGGGTATCATGGCGGATATAGCTCTGCTTATGGTACGATATCTGGAAGTTTTGGCTCAGGATCTGCAACGGATGCGCCGGTCCATGCAGGTCCGCGGATACCAGGGGCGGGCCTGTTCCTGGAAGACCATCCGGACAACGGCCCTGCTGACCGGCAACCTGCTGCTGCGCAGTTACGAACGGGCCGATGGTGTTTACAAGGCCATGCGTGTGCGCGGGTACGGCCACAAGAGACCCACTCGAGGCGGATTCTCCGCCACCATGGCCGACAAAGCAGCCATTGCCGCCGTGACCGTCATGGCCATAGGCTTGACCTGGTTCGGGTAAAACATAATTCCATAAACCTGTGATGCCGCCCTCCATGCCCCCTGCTGTCCAATTTTTCAACCTGGATTTTTCCTATCCGGACAAAACCGATGTGCTGCGCGACATCAGTCTCAGCATCTCTCCCGGGGAACGGGTCGGCCTGATTGGTCCCAACGGAGCGGGGAAAACCACCCTCTTCCTCCTTGCCTGCGGCCTGCTCAAGCCAACGAGCGGAGAAATCCGCCTGTTGGGACAACCGGTTGTCAAGGGCGGGTTCAACCCTGACATCGCCCTGGTTTTCCAGCGGTCCGACGACCAGCTCTTCTGTCCAACGGTCGGCGAGGATGTGGCTTTTGGCCCGGAGAACCAAGGCCTGACATCAAGGGAAGTCGACCTGCGTGTCCAGGAAGCTTTGACGGCTGTTGGTGGACAACACCTCTCTGCCCGTCCGGTGCATCACCTTTCCGAAGGAGAAAAACGCCTGGTCGCCATTGCCGGGGCCCTGGCGCTGCGACCTCGGATCGTCATTTTTGATGAACCAAGCGCCGGTCTCGATATCCGCGGCCGACGACGTCTGATCCCACTCCTGCAGCAATCGGCGCCGACAGTCCTGATCGCTTCCCATGACCTGGAACTCATCCTGGAAACCTGCACCCGGGTTCTGCTTATGGATATGGGGCAGATCATCGCCGACGGACTCCCCCGCGATATCATGAGCGATGAGGTTCTGATGACCGCCCACGGCCAGGAAAAACCCCATTCCCTGGTGCCGCATCAGGTTGCCCATCGACATACCGCTGCCTGAACAACTCAAGAGAGCCGCACTCTTTTGCCCAGCCATTCATGGATGGTGCAATTCCATGGTGGACAACGCTTCTCTCTTGTGAGCGGCCCAGGTATCCCTGGCCTGCCCAGACGGAGCTGTTGGCCATGGCCCCCAATGGGCAGGTAAGCAGTCGCGACTGTGCCGTGATGGCCACCCCGATTCCCTGGCTTTTGCCTGCCGCTCACCACGCAAAAAAATCCTGCCGCCTTTTTTTGTTTGTTTCGCCTGGATCTCCTTTTTTTTGTACAATGAACCAAATGTATTTGCAGCGGCCATCAACCATGTTTTCGCGCCAGGAGTTGTGCCTGTGAAACCCAAGGATATCGAAGATTCGCACTCTTTCCTCAAGGTGATCGACTGCCAGTACGTCTGTCCGCATTGCTCCATCTGCGCGGAACGCTGCCCGACCTCGGCCTGGAAGATGCGGAAATCCCTCTCTCATGCACCCCAGGCGGGACAACCATGACGTACCTGCACAGCATCAACGATTGTGTGATCCGTTTTGCCAACATCAACGGCTCCGGGTCGGCCAGTGCCAATAACCTCTTTGCCAGGGCGGTATTCCGCATGGGGGTGCCGGTCAGCCCGAAAAACATCTTTCCCTCCAACATTCAGGGCCTGCCGACCTGGTATGAGGTGCGGGTCAACGAACAGGGGTATCTGGGCCGACGCGGGGATTATGACCTGGTGGTGGCGGTCAACGGCAAGACTCTGCAGCAGGACTTTACCGGCCTGGCGCCGGGAGGGTATTTTCTCTTTGATTCTTCCCAGCCGCTGCCGGAGATGCTGCAGCGCAACGATGTCCGGGTGATCGGCATCCCCATGACCCTGCTCTGCAATGAACATGTGGAGAATCCGCGCCTGCGCCCCCTGCTCAGAAACATCCTCTACGTCGGGGCGCTGGCCTTTCTGCTCGACATGGAGTTGCCGGTCTTCAAAGATGCCCTGACCAGTCAGTTCGGCACAAAGGACAGCCTGGCGGCAACCAACATCCGTATCCTCGAACTTGGTTACACCCATGCCAGGGAGCACCACCCCGAGACCTGCCATCTCGCGGTACACCGCCGCGACCGGACCGGAGAGGCCATCATCATGGACGGCAATACGGCTACCGCCCTGGGAGCCCTGTATGGCGGGGCCACGGTGGTCGGCTGGTACCCCATCACCCCTGCCACCTCAATCATCGAAGCCTTTGGTCGCGCTGTCGAACAATACAGAAGGGAAGCGGACACCGGCCGGTTCACGGCCGCCATTGTCCAGGCGGAAGACGAACTGGCGGCGATCGGGATCGTTATCGGTGCCGCCTGGAACGGGGCCCGGGCCTTTACCGCCACCTCCGGGCCAGGCGTATCCCTGATGGCCGAATTTCTTGGCCTGGCTTATTTCGCGGAGATCCCGGCGGTGCTCATCAATGTCCAGCGGGCCGGGCCCTCCACCGGCATGCCCACCCGCACCCAGCAATCAGACCTTCTTGCCTGTGCCTATGCCTCCCACGGCGACACCAAAAATCCCCTACTCCTGCCCGCCGACCCAGATGAATGCTTCACCATGACCGCCGAGGCCTTTGATCTGGCGGACCGCCTGCAGACACCGGTGATCGTTCTCAGCGATCTTGATCTGGGCATGAACGATCATCTCTGCGCGCCCCTGACCTGGGACGATGAACGCCCCTACGACCGGGGCAAGGTGCTGGATGCCGAGCAACTGGACGCGCTGACCGTCCCATGGGGCCGGTATCTCGATGTCGACGGGGACGGCATCTGTTACCGAACCTATCCGGGAACCCATCCCACCAAGGGTGCCTATTTCACCCGGGGAACCTCCCGCAATGAGTATTCCGCCTACAGCGAAGACAGTGCCACGTACCAGCGCAACATGGAGCGCCTGCTGCTGAAATGGGAGACCGCCAAAAGCCTGATGCCCCGACCGGCGATCACTATCCATGACCCGGCTGCCCGTCTGGGGGCTCTTTTTTACGGCACCACCAGCGCAGCCGCTGTCGAGGTGCTCGACGGTCTCCGTGCCCGGGGACTGCCCATTAACACCTTGCGCCTGCGCGCCTTTCCCTTTCAACAGGAGGTGCTCGATTTCATCGCCCAACACGAACTTGTTCTTGTCATCGAACAGAACCGTGACGGTCAGATGCGCACCCTGCTGATCAACGAACTCAACCTGGAAGCCGGCAAGCTGGTGGCCATCACCTGCTTCGACGGCCTGCCCGTGGCCAGTCGTGCTCTTGCCCGGACCCTGGAAGCAGCCTTGAGCGAACGTGGCCTGATGCCGCCATCGTCCCTATCCGAGCAAGGAGACGTATCATGACCTTTTCCCGACCGACTTTCCGCCACCCTGATCTACCGCCCAACAGCGCCGGATTCCTCCGCCAGGACTATGAAGGGGCCGTTTCAACCCTGTGCGCCGGTTGCGGCCATGACTCAATCAGCAATGCCATTATTCAAGCCTGCTTCGAATTGGCGCTGCCACCGCACCGGATCGTCAAAATCTCCGGCATCGGCTGTTCCTCCAAGACGCCGGCTTATTATCTGGGCAGATCACACGGTTTCAACTCGGTACACGGCCGCATGCCGGCGGTTGCCACCGGGGCCAACATGGCCAACCGCGACCTGATCTACCTGGGGGTCTCCGGGGACGGCGATACCGCCTCCATCGGCATGGGGCAATTTGTCCATGCGGTGCGCCGCAACCTGCACATGCTCTACATCGTCATGAACAACGGCTGTTACGGTCTCACCAAGGGCCAGTATTCGGCCACCGCCGATAAAGGCTCCAGAAGCAGAAAAGGTGGAGTCAACCCCCTGGAATCCATCGACCTCTGTGAACTGGCCATTCAGCTGGGAGCGGGCTTTGTCGCTCGCAGCTTCTCCGGCGACAAACAGCAGCTGGTGCCCCTGCTCAAGGCCGGGTTATCCCACAGCGGTCTGTCCTTCATCGACGTTATCTCGCCCTGTGTGACCTTCAACAACAACCCCGAATCGACCAAAAGCTACCACTGGGTCCGGGAGCACAGCGAGGCGACCAATACCTTTGATTTCGTGCCCTTTCGCCAGACCATCACCACCGAGTACCCGGACGGGACAACCAAGGCCGTGACCCTGCACGACAACTCGACTATCTACCTGCATAAACCGCCTGAGGGCGCCGATGTCACCGACCGGCGGCAGGCCATCGATAACCTGGAAGACCACAAAGACAAGGGAGTCGTGCTCACCGGGGTGCTCTACATCAATCCGGAATCCGCCGACACCCACGAAATCCTCCACACCACGACAAGAGCGCTCAACAGCCTCACCAGGACCGACCTCTGCCCGGGAAGCGCCGCCCTGGAAGCCATCAACGCCAGGTACCGATGAATAAACAAGCGATGCGAGAGGACCTGTTTTCGAGCTGAGTCTGGGTGCAACGCTCCTCGGGTAACCGGCGATACCCCGCAATTCAGGTGCTATTCCCCCTGCTCAAAAACAGTCCTGATGGCGATGGCGAGTTTCTGCATGGAAAAGGGTTTCTGGATGAAATGAACTTCGGCATTGAGCACACCGTGATGGGCAGTCCCCTCGATTGACCGGTATGGCAAGAACCTGAATCCGTGACGGCTGGACGCTTATTTTGGACATATCTTACTGTAATAATTTTATAATTGCAGCGGAACCCTTGGCAATATCTTTCACCTGCCGCCCTTCGGGGCATCCGTCCGCACGCCATCTTCATTGCCCGTAACCGTTCGATAAAGTGTACTTTAATCGAACGGTCACGAACAACAAAGCTGACGCACGGACGAACGCTCACGGATTCAGGAAGAAAAGCATCCACACCCAACTCGGAACAATTCCGTTCCAGCTCGTTCCCGGCAAAGATAGCGGAGACCACGAGTATCGGGATCTGCTTGCATGGAGAGCAACCTCAGACAGCAGAAGAGGACGGCTCAAATCTCTTGTCGATGGGCAAGACCCTCATACTCCCCTGGAAATAGCAGTCAATGATTTTCCGGTCCGCTGCAAAGGCATAGTCCATGCGCTCATGCTGATCCCGATCGATCCATCGCAGTTCGGTCAGATCATCCCCCGGCTGTTGCCGGCCACCTGCAACATCCCCAATCAAGATAATGACAATGGTATGGTGGTAATCATCAAGAAGATTTGATACCACATTGACAATCCCTTCGATGCGTATCTCCA
Source organism: Desulfobulbus alkaliphilus (assembly GCF_016918545.1). Classification (GTDB taxonomy): domain Bacteria; phylum Desulfobacterota; class Desulfobulbia; order Desulfobulbales; family Desulfobulbaceae; genus Desulfobulbus; species Desulfobulbus alkaliphilus. Next base: position 29,580 of record NZ_JAFFQC010000004.1, read on the forward strand.
GGCCGGTTTCCTCCCTGACCTCTCGATGCGCTGTTTCAATGAAGCTTTCTTCATATTCAATGTAGCCACCCGGCAGGCACCATTTATTACCATAACGCGCTGTTGACGATCGTTTGCCGATCAATATTTTCTTCTCGGACGACCTGATCAAGACCGTAATGCCGGGATCAGGATTGAGATACGACACAAAATCACATTGGCGGCAGGTCTGTCTGGCAAATTCTTCCAGCTCTTTTTCCGCAAAGGCCAGCCCGCACCGGGGGCAGAACTGCAGGCGCTTGTTGTTGCCGGCCAGGGTACTCGAACTCCTGAACACCTGATACAAGTGCATTAAACAATCCTCACAGCAAAAATCGTGGCGTCCCATGCAGAGGTCGGCATAAAGTCCTGAAGCACTCTGCCTGGAGGAACACTGGCCAGGATCAAACCGTTCTCAACGGTGACCGGTGACTATAGAATCAAGGCAGGATTGAATTACTGAAAACAGGAAATTCAACCATCTGTTTGTTCCTGGCTGCGATCCGGAAAAACCAGGGTCCATCGCGTGCCGGCCCTGCGATCGACATGGTATTGCCCTCCCAGTTGATGCTCCCCGAGCATTCTCACCAGGGTCAGGCCAAGGGTTTTGGTCGTGTCCAAATCGAAATCAGGCGGTAGGCCAACACCATTATCAGCAACAGACAGGGTGAAACTGTTGTTGTCATGGGTCATGGAGATCTGGAGACAGTCCTTCCCGTGCTCGGTTGCCCGCTGCTCCCCGGGAAAAGCGTACTTGAGGGCATTGGTCACCAGTTCATTGATGATCATGCCACAGGGTACGGCCAGGTCAAGCGGCATATCAACCCCATGAGCGTTCACCTCACAGTGAAGATCGGCACTGCCAAACGAGGTGCACAGGCTGGTGACCAGCGACTGGAGATATTCCTGAAAATCGATTCGGGCCAGGGACTCGGAACGATAGAGTTTTTCGTGGACCAGGCTCATGGCCTGGACCCGGGAACTCAATTCGGTCAGCACGGACCGGGCCTGGGGATCGGCGATGGCTTTGCATTGGAGATTGAAAAGTCCGACCATGGCCGCCATATTGTTTTTCACCCGATGATGCACTTCGCGCAGCAACACTGCTTTCTCATCCAGGGAGGCCTGCAGGGCGGCTTCAGCCTCTTTTTGCTCGGTGATGTCGGTAGTTACGGTGGCAAAATGATTCTGGTGTGGAGAAACCACGGAGATGGCAAAGTGCTTACCCATGGGCTCGTACCAGGTGGTGTATACATAGGGTTCACCGGTCAGCGCCACCCGGGAGAATTCCTGCAGATACGGTGGTTCTTCAGTGCCGTACACATCGGTGGCCAGCCGACCCACAGCCTGATCCCGGGGGATACCGGTGACCTGGGTGAAAGCATGGTTGGCGTCAATAATGCGATAGTTGACCGCTTTCCCCGCCCTGTCAAAAACCAGTTCGTGCAGCACCACCATTTCACTCATGGCGGCAAAAAGAGTGGCCAGTTTTTCTTCACTTTGCTGTAAACGCTCTTCCTGGGCATACTTCTCGGTCACATCGCTGAAGACCAGCACCACTCCGGTGACATTGCCTGCCCGATCGCGAATAGGGGCTGCACTGTCGGCAATCTGATATTCAGCACCATCCCGGGCCAGCAGCAAGGTGTGGTTGGCCAGGCCGACCATCTGCCCGGAAACAAGGACCTCCTTGACCGGATCCGCAGCCGGCTGCCGGGTCTTGGCATTGACAAGGGGCAACACCTCGCTGAGCGTTCTGCCCTGAGCTTCGGATAATTCCCAGCCGCAGAGTTGTTCAGCCACCGGATTCATGTTGACGACCCGACCCCGGGCATCGGTAGCGATAACACCATCACCGATGGAATGCAGGGTGGTGGCCAGATTTTCCTCATTCTGCCCCAGGGCATTAATGGCGATGTGCCGCTGGCGCAGACTGGTGGCCAGACGGCCGACCAGGATCAGCAGTACGATAATACCGCCTGCCAGAATGACCATGAACCAGCGGGTGCGAATAGCCAGATTTGCTTCCGCCAGCTTGCGGGCAGTGATGTCGAGCACGGTGAAAGTGACCCCCTGGGACAGGTCGTTGGGATCAAGCGGGGTGGAAGAAAGGATCACATGCCGAATGGAGCCGTCTTTGTGCTGCCAGCGGGTTTCCACCGACCCGGTCCCGTGCGCTGATATCTGGTGGTATTTTTCCTCACCGACAAAATCATAGTCTGCCTGGGTGGGGTAGAGGATGCGCGCATTTTGACCGAGCAATTCCTCCCGCTCGTACCCGGTCAAATCGAGAATATAATCATTGACCTGCGTCAGCACCCGATGCTGTACCATGCCGATACCGGTGGGCGCACTTTTGTGAATGCTGGCCAGAATCTGTTCTGATCTGGCCAGGCTGCGAACAGTGAAGGGAATCCTGTCTCTGAGCCGCTCAACAGCACTGTGGTTGAGGCGGAGACGAGGTTCCGGGTCATTGAGGATAGGCATCTGGTCAATGGGTCTGCCGTTGACCAGGTGATCGACCAGCATCATGCCAAGCATCCAGCCAAGCTTGTGCTCATCGGCCACTATCCCGGCCAGGGCACCCTGTTCCACTGCCTGCTCTGAATGGCTGAAGACAACACGCTCTTCTGCCGCTTCCAGCAGGACAGCGGCATTATCCATCAGCAGTTCCTGAACACCAAAAACAAGGACGTCATCGGCTTCCGCGGTACGAATGGCAGCAATGCCATCCTCAATGGTTGCGCAGAACACCGGCCGAGCGGACAATCCCATGGCTATGGCCGCATCGGTGGTCTCCTTGACATCGATCAAACTGCCGGGGTGACCGGCTTCCACCAGCAGGAGAAATCTGGTCATCGCCGGATAGACCTGGCGAAGGGTCTCAAGTTTAAGTCGGCCAGGTAGATAATAGGTCACCCCGCTTATATTGGCCTTGGGTCGGTTCAGACTCTCCGCCACGCCCAGTTCAACGGGATTATTGATCCCCCCGATAAAGGTGGGGATGGCAACGCCTCGCCGTCCGAGCAGTTCCGCGCCGTTGCTGCGCAGAATGACCATCGCCTGCTTGCCGGCCTCGAATTCATGTATCACCGCCTCCAGAGCGACCAGATTCTCCAACTCTTTCCTGATCTCCAGCCTGATCCAGGGAGCATGCTCATTGAGGGCATTCTCTACACCTGCAAGCATTCGAACAGGCATTTCTGACTTGCCCTGCCAGGCCACTCCGACATCGATGACCTGCCTCTCCCTGTCATCCGCCCACAACGGCATGGCTGTGAACAATATCAAGACAAGAAAGCAAAGAAGACCTGGCAGCCCTCCCCCATGAGACAACACCTGGACGTACGACTCCGGATTGAGATCCCACTTCCGCGATATCTGGCCCCCACTTTTCTTGCGCATCACCCCTCCCCACCCCATCTTCCCTGGTGTCCGCACATGATTCGCCGGCTTGCTAGCGAAAAACTGCCTGGCACCCGCCGCCTGGATCCATGATCGAAACGACATCGAATGGATGCTTCAACTACAGCACCGGCTTCACAGGCCTCAGGTCCGACCCGGCAAGGGTGCCGGCCCTGGACGTTGAGACAATTGCAGACAATCAGCTACCCGAAATGCTCCGTTATTCCCCCCTGGACAGGCTTCCGGCTGGATGCCACCTCCTTGATCTCCCGTGCGGAAAGGCGTGCTTTCTGGATTTCCGTGCTGCCAACGCTTCACTGATACTCAATCCGTACCCGCAATTCCTGCCGGCCCCACTGTAACGCCTCTGTATGGGAGGAAAAATAAAGATCTATCCGATCCCTGCCCTTGATCGCGCCGCCACGATCCTCCACCCTGCCCCAGCCGTATCCAGGCACATACATCCGGGTACCAAAGGGATAATAGGCGGTATCAGCAGCGATTGTCCCATCCCTGGGAAGCAGCGCCCAGGGGAACAAACGAAAGGGTATCATCCAGGGACGGGTTACCGAGTCCATGGAAAACAGGCCGGGTGCCGGCTCACGGGGGACGGTGCCGCTGGCGGTCAAACCGCTGTACGGTTGCCCCTGCTGCGGACCGGCACTGACATACCGGTTCCAGAAATCCAACTTGAGATATCGCCAGCTTCCCCTTTCCCAACTGCAGCAAGAAGAACAGCCGCAATAGGCTGTTGTTTCCATGACCCGCTCAACCCTTGTTCCAGCACAGCCTCCCAGCAGCAGGCACAAGGCCGTTACGATCAGGACAGCATGCCCGCGGCAGGTCTTTTTCGCAATTCGTAAGATGTTCACACTCCTTTCAAAACAACATGTGCCGGCAGTCCAGTTTTATAGACACTGTCTAAAAAAGTAGACAGCACAACTCTTTTCTATCATCACCCCAGATTTGAGGCAGCATTTCCCTTGCCACGCTCGGCATCATGGCGGCTCCCGTCTCTTCCCCCAAAAAACAACCGGGAAAACGACGAGTAACATATTGATTATTTCAGGCTGTTACCCTGTGAATCGCCCGCTTGGCAAGCGTCGGGAAAAAAATGACTTTTCCTGAATAAACCTCATCACACCAAAAAAAACAAGACAGCTGTTTACCGTCTGCATCGGTAGGAATGAATGGCCAATGCAGTACCATCTGCTGGCCCTTGCGGCGCACATTTTAAAAAAAATCCTGAATTCGTGCCGGCTGAACGCTTGTTTTGGATATATCTTGCTGTAATCAGATTGTAAATGGAGCTCCATTCTTGATAATACCCTTCACCAGCAGCCCTTCGGAGCGTCCACTCACGGCTCCAGGAACGTATCAACAACAAGCCATTCATTTAAAATCTCAACTGGCCTTAAATTTGCTAATTGCTCTGGTACGGTGCCTCCATTCCCACCCCTTGACAAGCAGAGAGAGATCCGAAAGAAGATATCTTCCTGGATCCGTGACGGCTGGACTCTTGTGCTGATTCTCGGCACGCCGATGCGTTGCACCGCACACATACAACTGCTCTTCCGAGGATACGGTTTGCGGATGCTGAAAAGAATCATCGGAACATAACCAGTTTCAGCAACAAACCGCTACCACTCACCCTTAACAGGAGATCGCCCATGGCCCCTCAGGACGAGACCTACCCGCCGCCAGACAGCCCACCGATCACCCCAGACCCATTAACCGCAACGGATAATGCCTCGGTCACTGTCCATGACCAGGGCCCGATCAGCGAGACCCTCCCTGACGGGGCCGACAAATCCCCCGCCGCATCGACAGCCGAGAGCAGTATCCGGGTGTCCGTCACCCTGCTCGATCAATTGATGAATCTTGCCGGCGAGCTGGTCCTGTCCCGCAATCAATTGCTCCAGACCATCAGCTCCGGAAGCGTCCACGAAGCAGAGGCCGTGGGCCAGCGGATCGACCTGGTAACCTCCGAGTTGCAGGGGGCCATCATGCTCACCCGCATGCAGCCCATCGGCACCATCCTCGCCAAGATCCCCCGCCTGGTCAGGGACCTGGGCAAGGAACAGCACAAGGAAATCGGCCTGTCCCTCATCGGTCAGGAGGTCGAACTCGATAAAACCATCCTCGAGGCCATCAATGCGCCGCTGACGCAACTGGTCCGCAACAGGGTCATCCATGGCCTCGAATCGGCCCGGAACCGACAGGACCTGGGCAAGGATCCGTGCGCTTCCCTGACCATCAAGGCCTACCACGCCGCCGGCCAGGTGGTCATCGCCATCAGTGACGATGGCCGGGGCATTGATGGCAAACAACTGGCCGAACGCGCCGTGGCCAAGGGCGTTCTCACCGCCGAACAGGCGCAACTGATGTCGACCAAGGAACGGCTGCACCTGCTCTTGCTGCCGGAACTCTCCACCGATGAACAGGGGGTCGACCTGGCGGCCATCAAGGAGAGCCTCGATCAACTGGGCGGCTCCATGGACCTCGATTCCGTGCCTGGACAGGGGGCCACCATTGCCATCAAGCTGCCGCTCACCCTGGCCATCATCCCCTGCCAGATCGTCATGACCGGTAATGAACGCTATGCCATCCCCCAGGCCAACCTCGAGGAGCTGCTGCGCATTGCCGCTGCCCAGATCAAGGATCGGGTCGAGCGGGTGGGCGATGCCGAAGTGGTCCGTCTGCGCGGCAACCTCCTGCCGCTGATCCGCATGGCTGATGTCCTCGGCATCGAGCGAACCTATCTTGATCCTGAACAGGGTGATCGCAAAGCGGATCGCCGCCACAACATCGCTGACCGCCGCAGCCGGAAAACAGAGGCCACGCAGGCAAGCAGCCCTGCCCCGGTCCCGGCGGACCAGCAGCGACAATCGCCGGATCGTCGCCAGAGTCCTGCCAGCGCCCTCAATATCGTGGTGGTGTCCACCGGATCACTCAAATACGGTCTGATCGTCGACCGCCTCCTGGATTCGGAGGAGATCGTCATCAAGCCCCTGGGCCGCCACCTGCAGCAGTGCCAGGGCTATGCCGGGGCGACCATCATGGGGGATGGCCGCATCGCCCTCATCCTCGATGTGGCCGACCTGGCCCGCATGGCCGGGCTGACCTCGGTCGAAGGCTCGAAACGGGCCGCCGAGGTGGCCAGTGAAGCCCTGGCCCAGTCCCGGGAGCGGCAGGCCTTTCTCACTTTCCGCAGCGGACTGAATGAGCAGTTCGCCGTCCCCTTGAACCTGGTGGAACGGGTCGAAAAAATCGACCGGAGCGAGATCGAAGTTCTTGGCAGCCGCCGGGTCCTGCAGTACCGCGACAGCAGCCTGCCCCTGGTCCGTGTCGACGATGCCGCCGCGGTCGAACCAGTGGCGGACCAGGACAACCTGCTGGTGATCGTCTTTCGCCTGGAGGGCCGGGATGTGGGCCTGCTGGCCTGCGGGCCGGTGGATGCGGTTGAAGTGACCAGCGACATCGACACCGATACCCTGCGGCAGACCGGCATCAGGGGCTCGACCATCATCGGCGGCACAACCACCATGCTGGTGGATATCCATGAGATCGTCGGCTGCCTCCATCCGGAATGGTTTGCCGAGCCCTTGCCCGCGTGACCGGACCAGAAGGCAGCCCATAATTCCGGCGATCATGACCGCCCGCATCAACCGTGGTCAATCGCCTGAATCCGTGATGGCTGGACGCTTGTTTTGGATATATCTTGCTGTAAGCATAGTATAATTACAGCTAAACCCTTGAAAAGAACTTTCACCAGCCGCCCTTCGGGGCATCCGTCCGCACGCCATCTTCATTGCCCGTAACCGTCCGATAAAGTCTACTTTAATCGAACGGCCACGAACAACGAAGCTGACGCACGGACGAACGCTCACGGATTCAGGAATCGATCAACCATCATTCAGGAACAGCCATGACAACCACGAACACCAGCAGTCAATTGACGGAACTGGCCACCTTCCAGGTCGGCGAGGCCATTTGCGGCATGGAGATCCTGCAGATCCAGGAAATCAACAAAGTGACCCAGATGACCCGGGTGCCGCAGGCGCCGGAGGATGTGCTCGGCATCCTCAACCTGCGCGGCCAGATCGTCACGGTCATCGACCTGGCCCGCCGCCTGGGTCTCGTCGCCATGGAACCACCATCCCAGGCCCGGGTGATCATCGTCAACACCAGCGGCGGCAAGGTCGGCATCCTGGTCCATCGGATCAGGGACGTGGTCGCCGTGGACCTGCTCCAGAAGGAGGCGGCCCCCGCCAATATGCGCGGCATTCAGGGTCGGTACTTCACCGGGGTCTGCAAACAGGACAACAACCTGATCGGCCTGCTCGACATCGACAGGATCCTGGCCATCCAGGAGGATTCCTGAGGACAAAAGACGAGGACGACAGGCGCTGCAGGAAGCGAATACAAACGAGGGCCTTTTGAACAGGCGTACCAGGGATCGGCACGGGCAGCACACCGAGACCGCACAATCAACCACAAGGAGAGAACGATGTTGAAAAATTTCAAGATTGGAACACGGCTTGGTTTGGGATTCGGTGCCATTCTGGTGCTGCTGATGGTTGTCGGCGGCGATGCCATCATGGAGATCCGCTCCCTGCACCGACAGATTGACCTGCTTGTCACCGACCGGATGGTCAAGACCGAACAGGCCAACAGTGTCATCGATGATCTCAATGTCATTGCCCAGGCATTACGCAATATCTACATTGACACCAACAGGGAGCGCCAGGGAGAAGAACTGCGCCGGATCGCCGATGCCCGGCAAAGGATCGCGACCCAGGTGGATGAATTCAGCCGAACGATCACCTCCGAGCGCGGTGTAGCTCTCCTCAGGGCGGTGACCGCTGTCCGCCCCGAATACATCCGCCACACCGAAGCCTACATGGATTTGATCAGGACGGAGCAGCTCGAACCTGCCAGAGCGCTGCTTCTCAGCGAAATCCGTGAGGTGCAAGGGGCCTATATTAACGGCATCAATGAACTGATCGAGTATCAAACCTACCTGGCCAACAGAGACGGCCAGCAGGCGGGTCAGGATGCCTCCCGGGCCACGACCGTGATCGGCATCCTGCTGCTGGTCGCCCTGGTGCTGAGCATCGGTCTGGCCTTCCTCATCATCCGCTCCATCACCGGCCCGGTGGGCAAGGCCTCGGTCCTGGCCGAGACCATGGCCAAAGGGGATTTCACCGCCAAGCTGGACATCAATCAGAAGGACGAGATCGGCCTTATGGCCACCTCCCTCAACACCATGGTGACCCAGCTCAGCACCATGATCCGCGACATTATCAGCGGCGTCGATCGGCTCGCCGCCTCCTCCAACGACATGGCCGCGGTGTCCAAGCAGCTGTCGACCGCGGCCAAGGATACCGCGGACCGGTCCAGCGCCGTGGCCGCGGCGACGGAAGAGATGAGCACCAACTTCCAGTCAGTGTCCGCCGCCATGGAGCAATCCTCGAGCAACGTCAACATGGTGGCCTCCTCCACTGAAGAGATGACCGTCACGGTCAACGAGATCGCCCAGAGCGCGGAAAAAGCCCGCTCCATCTCCGAGAACGCGGTCAAGCAGTCCCAGCAGACTTCCGAGAAAATGACCCATCTGGGCGAGTCGGCCCGTAAGATCGGCCGGGTCACCGAGACCATCACCGAGATCTCCGAGCAGACCAACCTGCTGGCCCTCAACGCCACCATCGAGGCGGCCCGGGCCGGCGAGGCCGGCAAGGGCTTTGCCGTGGTCGCCAACGAGATCAAGGAACTGGCCCGCCAGACCGCCGAGGCCACGGTGGACATCAAGAATCAGATCAGCGAGATGCAGGCCACCACCACCACCACGGTGGAGGATATCGAGAAAATATCCGCGGTGATCAACGAAATCAACAGCGTCATCAACGGCATTGCCACCGCTGTCGAGGAGCAATCCGCCGCCTCCAATGAAATCGCCAACAATATCTCACAGGCCTCCCAGGGCATTGCCGAGGTCAATGAGAATGTCGCCCAGAGCACGGTGGTCGTTGCCGAGATCACCCGCGACATCAATGGCATCAACGAGCAGTCCGGTCAGGTGGGCGACGGCAGCGCCCAGGTGCAGCAGAACGCCCAGGGGCTGGCCGAGTTGGCCACTCAACTGGATAACCTGGTGAAACAATTCAAGGTCTGACAGCAGCTCCAGGGTCAAACTTCAGGGGCGAATGCAGCAGTTGTGCATTCGCCCCTGTGTTTCTCGCCCAATCGGCTCAGTGTACCTCTCACCGAACGATTATCCACGCTTGGTCATCGCGATCCTTTTACATATTCAGGGTACAATTTTATAACGCATTCGGGGCAAATACCATGGCTTAATTCAGCTTCGGGATGGCGAATAAGATAATGCTCAACGGGGTGCCAATTATCTTCTTTGTCTCTGATGCTTTTGCAACTCGAACAAATCGGCACAATGCCTCGCAAGGCCTGCAGTTCCATCAAATAGTCTGTCAATTGCTTGTTCTCATCGACAAGAGCTTGATTTAAAAAAATCAGTTCAAGGTGAGACTCGATCATATCCTTGAATTTCAGCATGAGTTGCTCGACGACCGGAGAGTATTCATTCCGCTTGTTATCCAACACACAAATCGTGCCAAAAGGTTTCTTCGTTGGCAGAAAAACCGGAAACCCCAAATAAGAAATCATATTCAGCCTTATATCCGGGTTGTTTTTCCAATTTTCGTCCGCCAAGGCATCAGGAATCAGAAGTTTGCCCCTGGAGTTAATCACAGTTTCACAATACAGTCCTGAACCCTGGAAATGTTCTTTATCTCCGAGACGATAAGGATTATCCTGGCTGCGATTTGAAACAAAAACTTCAATATCAGACTCGTCTAATCTCATGATCAACCCGACAGGCACGTTGCAAACCTGCGTGAGGATATCAACGATTTCCTGCCAGTTATTCTGAACATCCTCGGGAATGGTAATTTCAATTCTTTTATTCAGCATCTTCAGCTCTTAAAGTGGGTCATCCAACGGACAGGGGCTTTTTTTGCGGTCTCCTTCGCACCAGCAAATTCCAAAACCTGATCATTAAATTGACGTCAGTGTTTTTTTCACGCTGCGGTTTCTGCCCGTTTTTTTAGCCTCATACAAGGCGTCATCAACGATTTTCAACATCTGGTCAGGCTCGGCTATTTCTGGAGTGTAGACTGTGACTCCAATACTTACAGAGATATGAAACGGGTCGAGGTCGGCTGGAATCGGGCTTGTTTCCAGGTATTTCCTGAGTCGTTCCGCTATGAAGTAGGCTCCATCAAGGTCGGTCCTGGGCAGAAGCAGCATGAATTCTTCACCGCCGGTTCTGGCAAAAATATCCACTTTGCGGATGTTTCCGGTGATGACCATGCTGAAATGCCGCAGGGTGGCATCGCCCACGTCATGACCGAAACGGTCGTTAATGGCCTTGAAGTGATCTATATCCAGCATCAGCAGAGAAAAGGGCTGTCCATACCGCCTGGCGCGCAGTATTTCCTGTTGCAGCGCCTGCATGAAGTGTCTTCTGTTCCAGAGACCGGTGAGTTCGTCTGTTGCGGCAAGGTAACTCAGCTTTTCTTCAGCCGCCTTCCGGTCGCTGATGTCAATGATCAGCCCTTCTATGCCCAGCACGTTGTCATGATCATCATAAATCAGGACACCCTTTTCATAAACCCACTTCACTGTCTTATCCGCGGTGATAATCCTGTATTCCAGCTCAACCGGAAGTTTTGAACTTCTCGCCTTTTCCCATTGTTCAACAATACTTTCCCGGTATTCAGGAACAATAAGACTATTGTAGGAGACAACCCGGTTGTCAACCAGCTCCTCGCTTTCGTAGCCGGTCAGCTCCCGACACCCTCTGGATACGAACTGCATGGTCCAGTCCCGGTCATACAGACACCGGTAGGCCATGCCCGGAATGTTGGCAATGAGCACTGACTTGCTCCGTTCGGTTTCCCGCAGCGCGGCAAGGGCATTCTTCAACCGATGATTCCAGTAAAAAGACACCGTGAGCAATACACCAATAAAAACAATCAGACGAATGAACCAGGCCAGGTCAACCGCCTGGACGAATTCGATATTGACATGGCGGTTTATGATTTCCTCCCGTTCCCTCGGCGTAATGGTGAGGATGGCCTTGTTGAGAATATCCGTCAGCTCGTGCGTTTCCTTGAGCACCCCCATGCGCAGATGGTTGACATAATGAGGCTCAGGGGGTTGTCCGGCAATTTTCAGGTTGAACCAGCCGTCTTTGCGGATGGTGTAGGCAGCTATGGTCAGGGAACGGAGGGTCATGTCCGCCTTGCCCTCGGAAACCATGCGGTAACACGCATGTTCACTATCCACGGTGATGATGTCCAGGTTGGGATAATCCCGGCGCAAAAACTCCTCCATGGATGTACCGTGAGGCAGGACCACTGTCCTGTCCACCAACTCGGAGGGATTTGAGATGAAGTCGTGCTCGTTCCTGGTGATGAATACATTGGGGGCGACAAACAGAGGCTCCGTGAAATCCAGCCACTCTTCCCTTTCAGTGGTCTGATTTAAAAAGGGGATGAGCATGCAACCGCCTTCTCTGGAAACCACAAGGGTTTCCTGCCAATCCACCGTGGGCACGATCACAAAGGGGATACCCAGGCGCTGTGAGATAATCTCCACAAGGTCCGATGCAATTCCGGTAAAGTTGCCCTGTTCATCCATGTGCTCATACGGTTGCCAATCCGGGTCCACGCACATGGTGACCTTGCCCAGCCGGTCCAGGTACGCCCGTTGCTGTGCAGTTAGTTCCATTGCGATTGCCGATGAAAGCGGGAGGAACATGATCGCCACGACCGAAAGAAATCTCATGCCCACGTTCAGCACTGCCCTGCCAGACATCTTGGCAAGGTCATTCGGTCTCGTCTGAAAAAGTACATAAAGGGTATTATCCTTGCCTGCATTCTTAAGCGAAGGGCGGCTGGTGAAGGGTGTGAGTCATGGGCCCGAGGCCTCCGGTCAGCCATGCAGTGAATCACCTTTTTTCCTGTCGGTGAAAGTCAGGGTGATGCTGGTGCCATTATCCTGGTCAACAACGTACTGGCCGCCGAGTTGGTGCCGACCCAGCATGCGAACGAGCGTCATGCCCAAGGTTTTGGTTTCCGTCCAGTCAAATCCAGGCGGCCAGCCGATACCGTTGTCGGCCACAGTGAGAGTATAGGTATCCTTGTCCCGGTGGAAGCTGACCAGAATTCGGCAATCATTGTTGCCGGGGCGGGGTTTGCCCTCCGGAAAGGCGTATTTGAGGGCATTGGTCACCAGTTCGTTGACAATCAGGCCACAGGGCGAGGCCAGGTCCAAGGGGATATTGCTCCCCGGAGCATCGACCAGGCAAGTGATCTCAGGAGAGCCGAAGGTGGTGCGCAGGTGGGAAATCAGGGCCTGGGTGTAGTCATGAAAATCGATGGTGGCCAGTGAATCGGCCCGGTAGAGTTTTTCATGAACCAGGCTCATGGATCGGATGCGGTTACTCAGCTCGGTGAAGATGACCTGGCCGTTGGGATCCTCGAGGGTCCGCCGTTGCATGTCCATGAGGCTGATGATGGCGGCCAGGTTGTTTTTCACCCGGTGATGGATTTCGCGCAGCAGGACCTCTTTTTCACTGAGAGCGGTGGCGAGCTGTTGTTCGTAACGTTTCCGCTCGGTGATGTCAAGGATGACACCGGAAATCCTGACAGAATCACTCACCCTGTTTTGTTCAATTTCCGCCATTGAAAAAATGTTTTTTAATTGGCCAGTGTTTTTGGTGATGATATCATATTCCAGGTTGCCCGGTTTGCCATTTTCAATCAGATCAACCATCGCCTGATGAACCCTTGCCCGCTCAACAATGCAGCTTTCCACCTCCTCTGCACTGAAACTCTCTTTGTCCAGGTCAAACCCAAATATTTTTCTTGCTTCATCGGAACCCCAGTATTTTCCGGTTTGCGGGTTATATTCCCAAATACCCACCTTGGCCAGCGCCTGGGCCTTTTTGTACCGTGATTCACTGAGCCTTAGGCGCTCTGTCTGGTGTTTGCTTTCTGTAATATCGACATGGGTCCCTATCACCCTGTCAGGTTTCCCGGTGGCATTTTTAAAGATGTTCGCCCTGGAGAGGATGTGCATCCAGTGTCCGTCTTTATGCCGCATCTGAAATTCCACCTCAAACCGTTCGCGCTTCCCTTTCAGGACCTCCCGCATTATCTGCCAGGATTTTTCAACATCTTCTGGCCTGGTTAGTTTTTCCCACACCGAAAAATCATCGGGCAGTTCATGTGGTTCGTAGCCAAGCATGCGTTTCCATCCAGGAGAATAGTAAATTTTCCTGGTCTCCAGATCCCATTCATAAACACCATCCCTGGTCGCATCCATGGCTAAATGAAAGCGTTCCTCGCTTTCCTTCAGTGCCTTTTCCGTCTGCTTTTTCTCGGTTATATCCTCGATGGCGGCAATATGCACCGCCCTGTTGGCAAGATAAAAATGTTCGGAGGTGACTTCTACCGAGAGTAACCGCCCATCCTTTTTTCGATAGACTCGTTCTTGTTTTGATACCTTTACCCGACACGCCTGGCGGGTCGCTTCAGGGGTCGTAGACAGGTCTGCCATCTGCATGGATACCAGTTTTTCAGGGGTATAACCGAACAATTGCGAGGCTTTGGTGTTGCACTCCAGGATTTGGGTGGTCTCATTGTCGACTAAAAACATGGCATTCACACCCATGTTAAAAATCAGGCGGTATTTTTCCTCACTCTCTTCCGCCTTTTTCCGCGCCGTGACATCCGTATAAAAACCTTGATGCGCAACGATTTGCCCATCCTCTCCCCGTACCGCGTGAACATTGCTGGAGACCCACAACTCGGTGCCGTCCCTACGTCGAAATCGGCATTCGTGGTTGACCACCTCGCCCTGTTCTTCCATCAGGCGCATGAATTTCCTCCTGTCGACGGGGTCGGCATACACCTGAGTGGCCATATCGGTGACCGACTCGATCAGCTCTTGCCGGGTATCGTAGCCAAGCATTTTCGCTGTCGCGGGATTGACCGAGATATAGCGCCCTTCGGGCGTGGAAGTGAAGACACCCACGGGGGCCCTCATGAAGAGGTCCTCAAGATCAGAGTCGGGCATAGGGCCACTGCCGGTGCTGGAAGTAGTTGATTCGGACATGGACGGCTCCTCGGGATGGCAACCGCTTCCCTCGGGAAAACAGCGACCGAGATCGGAAAACCAATCTTACGGCCTGAAGTGTTTGCACATATTTTCCAGACACGACGCCAGGGCACCAAACCCGTCTTCAGCGAAGAATATCAGTCGGGGAGCAAGCAACCAGGTATCATGACTGAAAAGTTGTTCTTCCTTTTCCAGCACTAAAAGTATTCTGAAGGAAAGATACTCTGACCGTGATTGTATCAATTGGTCGAGATCCATTTCATTGGCGGCGAAAAGGATCATGACATCATTACTGCGCAGCTGCAGGCTCACGGGAGAAGTCAAACCTGAACCCGGCGGCAACACGCATAATCTGCCGTTGAACGGAACCGTCCGCAGATATGCCTCGAGCCGACGATACTCGTCCGAGTCACTGGTGCCGTACAGAAAAACCTTGTTCATCTTGACCTCCGGAACGGATCAGACCCTGTATGCTCATGCATAACGCCTCTGCAACCGTTCTCTGCATGATTCCTGCCTGAACAACCGGATCAAAACTTATTCTCAAAAAAACCTATTTTCAGCACATTGAGAATTTTTCATCGCCACGGGAAGTTTTGGAGATCATCGGTGGACATCGCCTGGGACGAGTCAGTCTATTTTTCCAGACAGATATTGTCTGATTTTATGGACAGCCATGGAGGCTGCGAGCAAACCAGAAATGCCGTCAGGACCATGACGGAAAAAAGGGGGCGTAGGAAGGAAAAAGCTTCCCCTGGATTCAGTCGGAATTGAAGGGAGAGGATTTGGGCAGGTTGTGAATGTTGATCAACTGGTAGAGTCTGGCTCGGGAGAGCCCGGAAATTCGGCAGGCCTCGATGATGTTGAACCCGGTGCAATCAAGCAGGTGCTCAAGGTAATTCTTCTCCATGGTACTCTTGAACTCCTTCCATGCCGGCAGAGCTCTTGCCACCTGAGAACCGTCATCAGAATGCTCTTGCTCCTGCTCCGCGGCCATCCCTTCCAGGGTTTTGCGCACCCGGAAATGCTCAGGCAGATGGAAGGCGTACAGGGTTGGATGGCGCACAGCAGCGGCGAAGACCTGCTCCAGGGTCTGCTGAAGCTCCCTGATGTTGCCAGGCCAATCATAGGCATGCAGATGTTCAAAATAATCCTCGGTTATGCCTTTATGGGCGATTTTCAAACGGTCACAGAGGCAGGCCAGAAAATGCAGGGTCAATTCACGGATATCTTCCTTTCTTTCCCGGAGCGGCGGCAGATGAATATTGAAAGAGCGCAGGCGAAAAAACAGGTCGGAACGAAAAATCGCGTTTTCCGCGTCGTGCTCAAGATTGCGGTTGGTGGCAGCTATAACCCTGAAATCACTGTATTCTTCTTTGTCGCCGCCCACCGGACGGTAGCGACCCTCCTGCAAGACCCGCAGGAAGGTTTTCTGGATTCGCTCGGGCATTTCGCCGACTTCATCGAGAAACAGCGAGCCACCATGGGCCATCTTGATCAAACCGCCGGCACTTCTGTCAGCCCCGGTGAAGGCCCCACGAACGTGACCAAACAGGGCGCTTTCAATCAAAGTCTCCGGGAGCGAGGCGCAGTCAACCACGACGAAGGGATGTTTGGCCCGGGCGGAATTGTCGTGCAGTGCGCGGGCAAAGACCTCTTTCCCTGTTCCGGTTTTCCCAGTGATCAACACGCTGGCATCGCTGGCCGCTGCCTTGGCCAGTTGATCCAGGCAGTACTTCAGCAGGGGGCTCTTGCCGATAATCGCCTCCCGTTTCAAGGCAACGGGCACCGCGCCGATTTTGTTTTTCTCCTGGCGGTATTGCAGGACTCTGGTGAGCGGCAAGAGAAGATTTTCCAAAACGTGTGGTTTTTCCAGATAGCTCCAGGCCCCTGAGCGGATAGCCTTTTTCGCGCCGTCAGGATCTCCGCTGCCTGTCATGATGATAATTTCCGGATTTGAAGCCACGGTCTTGAATTGTGGAAAAAAATCCAGGCCATCCCCGTCAGGCATCTGGACATCGAGAAAGATGACATCAAAGGCACGGCTGCGGGCCAGGTCGACCCCATCCTTGAGCGTGTTGGCTATTTCAGCCCGATACCCGGAGCGTTGGAGTTTGGTGGCCAGCATCTCGGCCAGCATGACATCATCGTCAACAATGAGAATTTCAACCATATCTCAGCAGGAAAGTGTGGAAAAAGTTCCGTGGTGTATTGCCGTTATCGTCCATCACCGCCAATCATGACTGCCCTTCGCCGATATCCTTGTGATCCAATACTGTTCTCAGGCGTGTTGCAATCTCTATCCTGGTCATCGGTTTCATGACAAACCCTTTAATACCGTACGCAGCGACATTTTCTTCGCTGACCTGATTGCTGAAACCGGTACAGAGGATGATGGGCAGGTCAGGCCTGATCTCAAGCAACTTCCGGGCAAGATCAATCCCGGTCATACCTGGCATGGTTTGATCGGTGATGACGGCATCAAACAGCTCCGGCCGGTCGGCAAATGTGGCCAGCGCCTCTGCACTGCTTGTCTTAACCGTCACCTCATAGCCCAACCCCTCCAGTATACTCTTGCCCAGTTCAGTCAGAATAACTTCATCATCGACAAAAAGGATATGTTCTTTTCCTGTTGACGCTGAGGCCTCCAGGGACTCTTCAGAGCTGGCATCCTGATCCAGGGCAGGCAGGAAAACCCGAATAACCGTTCCTTGACCGGGCTCACTTGCACAACGGACAAAACCGCCGGAAGCAGTCACGATACCATGGACGATGGCCAGGCCCATGCCGGTACCCTTGCCGATTTCCTTGGTAGTGAAGTAAGGATCAAAAATTTTACCTTGCACCTCAAGGGGTATGCCCGGGCCGGTATCCGCAACCATGAGCATGACAAAGGGGCCGGGTTTGATCCCCGGGTATTGGAGCAGATCCTCTTGAGTCAGTCGGCAATTTTTCAGGCCGATTGTAAGAGAGCCACCATCCTGTTCCATGGCATGAAAGGCGTTGGTGCACAAATTCATGACTATCTGGTGAAGATGCGTCGGGTCCGCAAGCACGGGTTTGGTTTTTTCAATGTCCTGTTTGATGGTAATGGTTGATGGCAAGGTCGAACGCAGCAGTTTGAGCGCCTCCATGACAGCGCGCCCCGGTTCCAAGGGGATACGGCTCGTTTCGGCCTGGCGACTGAAGGCAAGGATCTGCTTGACCAGGGCCGCGGCCCGTCTCGCCGCTTCCAGGACCTTGTCCAGATCTCTGGCTATCCTCGATCCCGCGGGACTGGCCTCCCTGGCCATTTCAGCATAGCCGAGAATTGCACTGAGAATGTTATTGAAATCGTGCGCAATACCTCCAGCCAGGGTACCGATGGATTCCATCTTTTGCGCTTGAATCAATTGAGCGTGGAGTTCTTTCCGCTCTTTTTCCGCCTCTATTCGACCGGTAATGACTTCAGTATAGAGGATGATTCCGCCAATTGCACCATCTCCCTGATACCAGGGACGACATTGCCATCGAGTATGATCGATGGTCCCGTCCTCACGGACAAATTGATCATGTTCAGCACTTATCACCTCGCCGGCAAGAGCTCTTCTGTGAATATCCCGCCACTTCTGCGGGATATCAGGGAAAACATGGTAATGGTTTTTGCCTATGACATCCTTTTCCCGTACCCTGTAATCGTTGAGGTACCGTTGACTGACAAAAATATAGTTCATGTCCCGATCATGAACAGCGATGGCGCTCGGGTCATGCTGAATGATGGACCGCATCAACTCGTTCATCTCCTGGATTCTCTGCTCCGCCCACTTCTGCTCGGTCACATCCACCACCGTTGACAACCACAGCGGTCCATCCGGTATCTCGGTTGCGTACGCCGAGATGAAGCGCGTTTCTTCACCGGCTCGAGGGATGGGGATCATTTCCCAGGCCATTCTTGTGGGGTCGCCACTGGAGACATCGTTCAGAACACGGGATTTGATTTGTTGGCGAAAATCAGGGTCCTCGTAGACGGCATCCCAAAACTGGTCGGGCTGGGAGAGCGCTTCACGGGTTGTGCGATAAAATTTGACGAAATTATCGTTCATGTACACGAATTCAACCGCGGGAAACACGGAATTGACGGCAATACCGATGGGAAGATGGTCCATTATTGTCTGACTGAAGGCCTCACTTTTTCTCAAGGCTGCCTCGGCCTGCTTTCTTTCCGTGATATCACGAATAATATGCTGAAAAAACCAGGACTCATTGATACGTATGCGTCGGACACTTGACTCCACCTGGAATCTTGTCCCATCCCCGCGGACATGCACTGCCTCGTACATATAGCCGTTGTCAACATTGGCACGACCTTGTATCAATTCGTACGGTGGGCTGTGCTCGGGGTCCCGTAATTCCTTGATATTTTTTCTCAGCAATTCGTCCCTGGAAAAACCGTAGACCAAACTGGCCCGTTCGTTGGCTTCAACAATCCTACCGTCTTCAGTGATCAAGAGAATAATATCGTTTGCATAGCGGGTCAGGTATTCAAACCGCTCCAACATCGCCTGCCGTTGTTGTTCATCCCGCAGCTGCTGACGGAGCAGCGAGGTGTGCTGGTGCCGTCGATAGAGAAACAGCACCAGGGAAAACACCAGGGCCAGGGTAAAAACAGCCAACCATCGTAATCGGTTCTGTTGCCTGATGATATCCTCGGTTTTCAACAGCACCAGTTCTTCAAGGCGATTTCTGTACCGGCTCAGTTCCTCGGTATCGAGGATTTTCGCATCAGCGTCATGGATAATGGAAAGCAGGAGACTCTCCCCGCTTGAGGAGACAAACGGGGCGCTGTAGACCTCAACCATGCGGATGGTGCCATCAGCAAGGCGGTGGGGAAAGATGAAATAGGTGCGGGTCTCATCCCGGGCCCGCTGATACTCAGCTTCAATCTCCTGGGGGGACAACATGTTGATGTCCTCTATGTTCATACCCCGCAGGCGATCCCCCGGATACCCGTAAAAAGCAAGAGCGGTTTCGTTGGCATCGACAATTGCCCCATCCCGAGGATCGATAATCAGGACAACAGCAACATGATTGTTCAAGGCGGGCGGCAAAGTCGTCGAATACCCTTTTGGGGCAAAGGAAAAAAGAAAAAACGAACAGATAAGAAACAATAAGCAAGAAGAAAATGTTTTGAACATCTTATCTTTTTAATCCTCGACATTTGTTACGAACAAAAAAAAGCGGCCAGCTGTCCAGGGTCACCCGGCTTTTCAGCCAACTCGGTCAATTTTTAGACAACTTTTAACACCATCCAAACATATTCAAGATACCATGGCAGTACAATAGATCCACGCCCAAAATTCAACCTACAACCAACCCCAGGCCAGCGCGATAAAAAACAAATGAGAGTGCTCCCCTGATCCCAGGCAGCCCCGCGTCAATTCAGGTTGGAGATACCGCATCCATCAAAAAAAGGAGACACACCATGATGAACGTCCTGTTTGTCTGTGAACATAACTCGGCCCGCAGTCAAATGGCCGAGGCTTTTCTCAATCGACTCGGGGGCGACTCTTTTCTTGCCGAAAGCTGCGGCCTTGAAGCCGGGACCCTCAATCCTCTGGTGGTCGAGGTCATGATGGAAATCGGCTATGACCTGCGGAGCAAGACAACCCAGTCCGCGCTCGATCTGTTCAGGCAAGGACAAAGTTACGATATGATAATCACCGTCTGTTCACCGCAGGCAAGCGAAGGTTGTCCGCTCTTTCCCGGCCGGGCGCTGCGGTTCAACTGGCCCTTTGATGACCCGTCCCGTGTCGTTGGCGACCGGGAAAGCCAACTGGCCGCCATCAGGACAATCAGAGATCAGATCAAAGAGAAAATTGAGGAATTGATCGCCCAATACCGCGACAAAGGACTGAAAATGTTTCTGTGAAGGTCTTCTGCACCAGGGATGCCAGGGACGGAGAACGATACCCAACCAGGTCATCGGAGCCGGGGACCAGGTGTCCACTTGACTCTTTTTTCACTGCCGAACCTGAACTGTGCAAGAACAAGCAGATTTATGTTGTTTTCGCGGCATCGCCTCGATTCAGCACCAGATATCGGGTTTCCGAGGGGGGATTCTCCTTGAAAAGAAGGGTAAAGCGACCAGACTGGCTTCCGGGGCTGCCGAGTCTGGTTTTGGCCTGTTTCTTGATACAAAACTGATTCATTCATAGCCGGAATCTAACAGGCAGCCGCTACTGTGGCCATCAGGATAGTTTTTTCAGATCTCCACAGCCAAAGGCAGCCATGACCATTTCGCTTCCGGATCTTGCTCCCCCCATCGCCACAAGAAAATTCCAGCAACGGATCGAATCGTTGCGCCAGCAGTACGCAACCGCCAACAACGTGCTTCCATTCCATGGAACAGATGTCTCCGTGGGGGTGGAAAATGAATTCCAGGTGGCTGTGGAAGGCAATAACGACCAGGTTGATCTGCCCAGAACCATTATCGAATCCAACTATTACCGGAACCTCACCCTGCGGGCACGACGCGGCGATCTCAACCCTCGTCTGCTCACCGAACTGAACAGTTTTTTACATGATCAAAACAACGGGATCTGGGAAAATTCCTGGGTCCGTTTTCCCCGCCACCTGCTGAGCGCGTATTCTTCTTCAGTTCTGAACCGCGACCTGCTGGCGGACAAGAACAACCCCACCGGTCCGGCCCGAAAGGACAGCCATCGTTTTCTCTATACCGAAAAAGGGGAACCCTGGTTGCGCATACCGGTCAGTTATCTTCTCAAACTCGCCCTGGCGGAAGTCATCGGGCGATTCGATTCAACCGCACCACTTCTCCATGATACCGGCGAACACCTCATGGAGCATCTGCTCAACGACAACTGCTCCCCGGAAATAACCAGTTTTACTGTGAGCAGAGAGCAAGGCTCGGCATCGGCGGGCCATTGCACTGCCGCCGAGACAAGTCGACGCTTTTTCAGCCTCCATCTCCTTATCAGCTTTGCCAATCAGGCGTTTCGCCTGCAACATCACGGCCAGACCTGTTACCTCTATCTGGCCCCCAATCCTCCGGCACGACAAAAACAGCTCAATGAGCTCATTTCCGATCAGTTTTACCGTGAACTGTTTCTCAACCCCTGCCTGTCTGGTTGGCAGCAGGGAGAGATCAAAAAAGAATACATGGGTCTCTGCCACCGCACGCTCTCCCGCAGCCAGCTCAACACCATCACCAAACTCAAGGAAGCCGGAATCATTGTCAACAATCTGGTGGTGCTGCCCAACACCAGTTCAACCTCGCTGGCCAATAACGGGACCCATATCACCCTGGGCAGCCGCGCCCTCACGCATTGGTACCACCAACCAGAAGGTTTTCTGCTGGAAAAATATTTTGGCGACCTGGTGATCAAGATTGTCGAGCATTTTCTGCCCTTGTTTGTCACCACCTGTTCAGCCGCCCCCTACCGCCTGGCCTTTACCGATTTTCATCCGGAAAAAGTGCTGGGGTACCTGCCGCACGAACTCGATTACACCCACCTGCGCATGCTCTGGCGGCGTTGGAAAAAGAAGGCCTCCCTGCGCTTCTGCGGCCACAGCCTCACTCCGGTGGGGCCGCTTTGGCTCGACCGGCTGATCAGCACCCTGCTGCGACTGCACGGTGATTATCTGCCCGATGTGCGCCTGATCGATTATCTGGTGGCCCTGCAGAGCGTTGAGCAGAGCCCGGCCCTGGACGGGATGATGCACAACCAGGAACGACTCAAACGGGATCTCAGCGAAATGGGCGTGTTCGACAGCCGCATGGCCATCTATCTCCCCTACCGCATGCGGGCCTTGGCTGCCTATGGTTTTTCTGGATTCGAAGGACGGCACTATTCTCTTTTCCCGGATCTGGGTCCGACTTTTGCGCTCGCTGTGGACCTGCAGATCCTGATCACCAAACTGGCATATCGCTGGGTGCTCGCAGGATCAATTCATCATGGCGACATTCCTGATGATCCCTGCACCGAGAGCGAGCGTCGGCAGATCTTCTTTGCCGCAGCCATCGGTGTACCGACCGTGTTCGTCCGCGCGAACACCGGCAACACCTTCTTGCGAAGGATCATCGATCAGGTGGAACAACGACGACCCAGTCGCCGTTATCGCGGTTTCATTCGCATCGAAGTGGCCGCCTATCAGCAATCCTGCCTGAAATTGCTGCAAAAAGAATGCGCCATGCAGGATGATCAAGCCATGGCGGCGATGATCCTTGATCCCCTTGAGGCCATGCTCAAAGGCACCGCACCCACGGCAGCGGCTCGACTGACAACCGAAATTCTTTCCGAAATGGGCCGGAATACAAACCCGATGCATGTCAGGGCAGCGGACTTCAACCGGGCGGCCGAGATCTACTATCGCACCAATCTCTTGCAGACGCACCTGAAAAACGGTCTCGAAACCCTGATTGAAGACGGCCGCCGCCTTGATGCCTGTAGCGCTCCCTCCGTCTGTCTCATCAGGGAACAGCTGACCGGGACCATTCCGGCAGCATTGCTCATTGGTCAAATCGGCAGCCGGGTGTTGACCGGCAAGGCGGCAATCGATGAAATCCAACGCCTGTTGCTGCTGATCCTGCTGATAATCCATTGCGAACGGCAGACCACCGCAACTACCTGAGGTTATACGCGGCATGCAGCATCAATATATCGTCCGGACGACCGGCGAGATCATCAATGAACAGCTTATTGCTGATCGGTTCATCAGATTGCTGTATCATCAGGTACGGGAACATGCCCCGAGCCTGTTCCGCATCCTGACGGCAAAACGGATGTCCGGTGTATTGGGCTCTGTCATGTTTGATTGCAGCCTGCCGCTGAAAAGTCGCCGTGGCCTGCCTTTGCTCGAGAAAATGGGGGTCAACTGGCAGGAATGCGTCGATCCTCCTCACCTGTTTACCTCGCCTCGACACGTCTTCGAACGAAAAATACGCTACTGGGACTGTCGGCCCATGGATTCTGATCCACGGGCCGTGGTTTCTCCGGCTGATGCGCGCCTTCTTTTCGGTTCGCTGGCGGACTCGCCGGAGCTGTTTATCAAGAATACCTTCTTTTCTCTTCCTGAGCTGCTCGGGGAAAAAACATCCTGGATGACCGCTTTTTCCGGGGGAGATTTTGCCCTATTTCGACTGACGCCGGATAAATACCACTACAATCATGTTCCAGTGACTGGAGATGTGGTCGACATATACAGCATCGACGGCTGCTATCATTCCTGCAATCCTGAAGCAGTGATCGCCTTGGCCTCCCTGCATGCAAAAAACCGGCGAATAGTCACCATCATTGACACGGATGTAGCGGGAGGCACCCGTATCGGTCTGGTCGCCATGATCGAGGTGGTGGCTCTGATGATCGGTGACATTGTGCAGCAATACAGTGCCATTGCTTATGAAAACCCGCTGCCGGTGGTCAGAAAAATGCGCTTGCAGCGAGGATGCCCCAAAAGTCTGTACCGACCGGGCAGTTCCACCGATATCCTCCTTTTCCAGAAAAATGCGGTCACTTTTGCCGAAGACCTGCAGCGCAACCTGGTTCGCGGTGATGTCCAAAGCCGATTTTCCGCTGGATTGGGCCGTCCGCTGGTGGAAACCGACCTCGAAGTCCGATCAACCATCGCGGTACCAGCCGATCGCATGACAACGGCTGGTACTCTCTTGTTCTCCGTATCCTGACCTCTCACCTCATGAACGAATGGCTCTTTCTCAGTCTTGCGACCCTTGTTTTTTCGGTTTTCATAGTGCTCGGCTGGTGGTTGTTGCCTGGCGAGCGCTGGCAGATGCTGGCGTCCGTTCCATGGACCCGACGGAGCGACACCACCTGGACCGGTATCAACCTGACCAGCTATGGATTACTTGTCGCAACCTCTGCTCTAATCAGCATTGTGTTCGTGTTGCTGCTGACCGGCTCCACCGCCACATCTCTCCTGCCCGTCCTGGTCACCCTGTTTCTGGCAGTGGCCATATGTGTTCCGGCTTCCCGTCTTATTGCCCGCTGGGTGGAAAAAAAACCGCACACCTTCACTGTTGGCGGAGCCTTTTTCTGTGGGTTGGCCATCATCCCTGTCCTTGTTCTGCTGGTCAATACTGGTTGTCGATTCATGCAGAGCCCTCCCTTAGACATGGCAATGATGTTGGCGGCGATCAGCATCGGGTACGTGCTCGGTGAGGGACTGGGTCGATTGGCATGTATCAGTTTTGGCTGCTGTTACGGCAAACCGCTTGCACAGTGCCACCGCTTTACGGCCCTGCTCTTCGATCGGGTGGCTTTTGTCTTTTCAGGAACAACCCAGAAGGCGGTGTACGAAGGAGGGTTCAAAGGGGTCAAGCTGGTGCCGATTCAGGGCCTGACCAGCATGTTTCATACGATAACCGCGCTCATCGCTACCCATCTTTTTTTTCAGGGAGCGTACGGAGCGGCCTTTCTCCTCTGCCTCATCGCCTCACAGGCATGGCGTATTGTCTCCGAAGTGCTGCGGGCCGATTTTCGTGGCGGCGCCAGGATCTCCGCCTATCAGAAAATGGGGGGCGCGGCCATTCTCTACAGTTGCGGCCTCACCCTGCTGTTGCCCTCCTCTTCCCTTCCTCCCCCGGATATCACCAGAGGCCTGGGTCAAATCGCCGATCCATTGCTGCTCCTGGGCCTGCAGGTGCTCTGGTTTTTGCTCTTTGTGTTTTTCGGCCGCAGCATGGTTACAGGAGCCACCCTTTCCTTCGAGGTCCACCGCGATCGAATCTGACCTGCCACGGAACCAATAAATCCAAACAATCTCCATACTGAAAGACAATGAAATCCTGATCAAAGAAAAACAGAGCAGAGCTACACTGACCGCACAGAAGGAAAAGATGGATCCGACGCGGCGATCAAGGTGGTTTCTTGTTGATCATGCATCCGGCGCCGGCCACCTGAAACCACGGACGGCAAAGCCCGAAGGAGAACCCCATGCCGAAACTTCATTTCAGGACTCTCTGGATTTCCGACCTCCACCTGGGCACCAGAAACCTGCAGAGCGAAAAACTTCTCGATTTCCTCCTGCGGACTGAATCCGAATTTCTCTATCTGGTGGGAGATATTTTTGATCTGGTTCAAGCCCGGAGCCAATGGTACTGGCCCGAGATCAACGACCAGATCGTGCAGGCCATTCTCGACAAGGCGGAAAACGGTACCAGGGTTTTCTACATTCCGGGAAACCACGATCAAATGCTGCGCAAGTTCAACGGCACCAGCATTAACAAGATCCGCATCGTCAATAATGCGGTGCACGAAACCGCCGACGGCCACCGCTACCTGGTGCTGCACGGCGATGTTTTCGACCCGGTGGTCCAGAACATTCCCTGGCTGGCCAGTATCGGCGGCAGAGCCTATGTCATGCTGCTGGCGGTCAATCGCTGGTTCAATTTCGGCCGACGCGTCATGGGCCGTGAATATCGCTCCATATCCGCCTGGATAAAGCATCAGGTGAAAATCGTGGTCAACTACATCGGACGCTTTGAAGAAGTGGTGGTGCAGGAGGTGAGAGAACATAAGGTGGACGGTTTGATCTGCGGGCACATTCACCGCGCCGCCATCAGGGAGATCGGCAACATTCTCTACACCAATTCAGGAGACTGGGTGGAAAGCTGTACCGCTCTGGCTGAAAACACCGATGGCCGGCTCGGAATCATTGAATGGCATAATCAACAACCTCTGCAGGAAAGCACCGCGGTCAAAACCTATGAAGATCTGTATCGCCACCGATGCCTGGCATCCACAAATCAATGGAGTGGTCACCACCCTGAGCCAGACTGCACAGACCTTGCAATCCTGGGGACACGAGGTGCTGCTGATCACTCCAGACCGGTTTAAAACCCTTCCCTGTCCAACCTATCCGGAAATTCGCCTTTCCCTGGTGGTTCCAGCGACCATCAGGAAGATACTGGACGATTTTGATCCTCATGCGGTGCACATCGCCACTGAAGGCCCTATTGGCTGGATGACCCGATCTGCCTGCAGGCAACGTGATTTTGCCTTCACCACCTCCTACCATACCCGTTTTCCTGAATATGTCCGCATGCGGGCTCCGGTTCCCCTGCCCATGAGTTATGCGGTGATCAGAGGATTTCATCGCGCCGCGCGGCGAACCATGGCGGCGCCGACCATCCTCGACGAGCTGGAATCCAAAGCCTTCACCAACCTTGTCTCCTGGTCTCGAGGTGTTGACATTGACCTCTTCCGGCCTCGGGCATGGTTGGGCGACGCAATTTCCAGGCCGCTGTTTCTTTACGTGGGACGGGTAGCCGTGGAGAAAAATCTTCCCGCCTTTCTCGATCTCAATCTGCCGGGGACCAAGTGGGTGATCGGTGACGGACCTGCTCTGGAATCACTGCGCCGGGCGTATCCCGAAGTTCATTTCACCGGAGCAAAACAGGGGGTGGATCTGGCCACACATATAGCTGCAGCCGATGTATTTGTGTTTCCCAGCCGAACCGACACCTTCGGTATTGTCCTCCTCGAAGCCATGGCCTGCGGGGTCCCAGTGGCCGCTTTTCCAGTAACCGGCCCAAAATATATTGTTCGCGAAGGGAGCAACGGCTGTCTTGATATCGATCTGGGGGCTGCCGCCCTGCGGGCTCTCGCCGTATCCCGGCAACAGTGCCGGGATTATGCCACCAATCATTCATGGGAGTCCTGCACCCGCCAGTTTCTTGATAATCTGGCGGTCAACGCCTGAGAGGATCAACCGCGAATACAATTCTAGTACAAAGGAGCTACCTCACAATAGATCACTGGCCAGCATGGCGAGTTCGGAACGTTCTCCCTTCTCAAGATTGACATGGGCATACAGAGCCTGCCCCTGCATTTTTTCGATCAGGTGGCTGAGGCCGTTGGATTGACTGTCAAGATATGGGTGGTCAATCTGGTGGATGTCACCGGTGAAGACGACTTTGCTCTGTTCTCCGACCCGGGTGATAATGGTCTTGACCTCATGCGGAGTCAGGTTCTGGGCTTCATCGATAATCATGAATTTCTTGATCAGACTGCGGCCGCGGATATAGGCCAACGGCTCGATGATCAATTTTTTATCTTCAAGCAGCCTGCCCAGGCTCTGCCCCATCTCACTCTGCTCGGAAAACTGATTGCGGATCACAGCCAGATTGTCATAGAGCGGCTGCATATATGGACTGATCTTGGATTGAATGTCGCCGGGCAAATAGCCGATGTCCTTGTTGGAGAGTGGCACGATAGGGCGGGCCAGCATGATCTGCCTGTACAGGGAGAGCTGCTCAAGCCCGGCTGCCAGAGCAAGAAGAGTTTTGCCGGTCCCTGCTTTACCTGAGATGGAAACCAGCGGCACCTCGGGATTGCAAAGAGCATGGACGGCAAAACTCTGTTCAGCATTGCGGGGAAGGATACCGCACACCGTTTTTCGATTGATTCTATGAAGTCGTCCGTCCCTGGAGTTGAACCTTGCCAGCACTGATTTTTTGCCGTTCCGCACGATCAGGAATTCATTGGTAACCGGTGGCGGGTTGCATTGCAACGGTCCGGGATCAATGCCCCGTGGTTCATGATGGAGTGCTTCGATCAACTCTGTGTCCACCTCTTCCAGACAACGGCAACCTGTGTACAAGGTGTTAAGATCCTTGACATGATCGGTGGTGTAATCCTCTGCCATCAACCCGATCGCCTTGGCTTTCATCCTCAGATTGACATCCTTGGTCACCAGAACGAAGCGTCGAGAGGCCTGAGCTTGAGCCAGATGGTAGCCGATGTTGAGAATCTGATGGTCTGGCTTGCCGGGAGTGGCCGGAAAATGGTGCTGCAGGTCGTGGTGCAGGGTCTGTTCCAGCTTGATCGACACCATCCCCTTGCCCGGTCCGATGTGCACACCGCCATTGAGAAGTTTCCTGGCGCTCAGGCTGTCAAGGGTTCGGACAAACTCCCGGGCATGAAAATGCAGCGACTGATTGCCTTTCTTGAAATGATCGAGTTCCTCGAGAACAGTAATCGGAATGACGACATCATGTTCCTGAAAATTATTGATACAGGTGGAATCATGCAGGATGACATTGGTGTCCAGGATAAAGGTCTTCTTCACTGAAACGGTGGTCATGGGCGGTGGGTTCCTCGCGTCCGGTAGACATGGGGGCAAAGGGGAACTGCTGCAGACAACGCATGGGCTGGCCGGAAGGCGGTTCGACAAAAAGACAGAGTCCATCGATCAGCAAAGGGGCGGCTGATAAGGGAGAAAAGATCTCTGTCAGTGCTGCATGAATCAACTCTTTTTCTCTGCTCTCGACAAGACGGTTTGTCAGGGTGAAATGAAAACGAAACTGCTCGAAAACATAGGGATGCCCCCAGATCTCGAGGTTTCTTTTTTCCTGGCCACTGAGCACAGCCGTCTTTCGGCGAGCCAGTTCACTAGGTGACAAAGGCGCTCTGCAGTGATCAAAGGCACGGATGCAGAGCGAGGCCAGAGTCTGCAGAAGTGAGGAGTACCGGGTGGGCTGCAGACAGAAAAAGCCGTTCATCTGCGCAAGTTCCAGGCCTGGGATGGCAAATGGTCGTTGCTTGGAAACAAAATCCGACAAAACTTCAACAAGCTGACCCTCGGCTGTCTTCTCATGGAGACGAAATGGCGGGATCATGGTGGCATGAAAACCGTAATGCCTGGGGATTCTGGTCAATTCCACCATCCGTTCTGGATCGATACCACGGAGTCGTGGCGGTGTCAGGGGCTGCCCGCTTCGGGCATCCCGGCCAAGCCAACGGCTTCCCCATTGCCAGAGAGGTGAGGAGGCGGGAGGAGCGTAATAAATGGCATAACGCATGGGCACAACCAATATTGAGATTCGTTTTTCCGGCTGATCCGCGGGGAGGAAATAGAAAAGTATTTGTATATGATCATTATGAGCGCATCATTTTAGCTCCTGGTTACAAAACCATTACATTTTGATCACATTCTCAGGCTGCCGTGCACAGGATGATCAGAGTTGGCCAGCCTGTTTATCCCCTGAATCCGTGCGGACGGACGACCCGAAGGGCGGTTGGTGAAGGTCATTGTCAAGAATTCCACTACAATTATAATCTGATTACAGCAAGATATATCCAAAAAAGAACCCAGCCGTCACGGATTGAGGAGAACGACACATAGAATTTGATCAAATCATAATCAGGGGTTAACCGACCTGTAACAACTTGGGAATATATTCAAAAACAAAGAATTACGGCAGATATCCCGTTGGCCGGATTGTACTCCTCTTGATCCAACCCCGTGAAGGAATTTCACCATGTCCAAGCTGCTCTGTGTCCTTATTGATGGCCTGCGTACTGATGCCATGGCCTGCGCTCATCTCCGCTGTTTCGACCGGATCGCCCGCGAAGGGCTTGTCCGGGGCATCGAACAGCTGCCACCTTGCCTGCCACTGCCGACTCTCGTTTCCTTGTTTACCTCCCAGCTCCCCGAGGAGCACGGGGTATTGAGCAACAACGGCGACTTCAGGATTGCTCCGCGGGCTGTTTCCCTCTTTTCCCTGCTGCGTTATCGGCATCAGAATCTGTCCGCCCTCTATTCCAGCGACAACATCCGTCTGCTTTTCCCCCTGGGCTGCCTGCAGACCGGGATGTTCATCAATTCACAAGGCATCCGCAATGTTGACCGCGAACTGGCGCAGCTTGCCGGCAGGCATCTGCAGAAGGAACAACCTGATTTCTGTTTGCTGCAACTGCAGGGAGTCGCTATCTGCGGCACCCATTTCGGCTTTCATTCAGAACCATACCTGGAAAGTATCGAACAGGCTGATCAATCGCTTGAACTGGTTCTCGAGCACCTGGCTCTTGTCGGCCTGTTGCAGGACTACACCATCATGGTCTTAAGTTCCCACGACGGACACCGGCAACCAGTCAGCAGCACCCGGACCCCATCTCTGTTACCACTGCTATGCAGTGGACCTGGTATCGTCCATGATCCGGATCGAGATCAGTCTGTGTCACTGCTTGATCTGGCGCCAACCATGGCGAGAATGCTCGGTCTGGCTCCACATCCGGACTGGCAGGGCGATGCCGTCGAGGCAATGCTTCGCCAGCCGGTTCTGGAATTGATTGCTCAAGAACGGGAGATTACGACATGGCAGGCATCAAGACATCAAGACCTGGTTGACTGAGCAGGCTATACGATGAACTCTGTTGCATAAGCGATATTCAGCACCAGAACATCACTGCAAGGATGAAGCGCATCGCATCCAATATCGGACACCTTTCGAATCACCCGAACAACCTGCACGACAGGACAACACGGCACGATAGACCAGCCTTGGACCTGAATCCGTGACGGCTGGAGTCTTGTTTGGAGCACATTTTATTGTAAATAGGTTATAAATGCGGCGATTATCTTGGCAATATGCCGTCACCCGCTGCCCTTCGGGGCGTTCGTCCGTACGCCATCTTTATTGCCCGTAACCGTCCGATAAAGTTTACTTTAATCGAACGGTCACGAACAACAAAGCTGACGCACGGACAAACGCTCACGGATCCAGGTTGGAGAACAGAATCCATGATCAACATAATGACAATTAATGCCGGCAATGCAACCGGCCGCATCATCGATCAACAGCCCACATGCCTTGAGCCCTGGTATCGGAACACTCCAGATATCGTTTGTTGCCAGTCTGTCCATCGATCAGCGGAGGGCATTGTCGACACCAGTTGCCTTCCTCCCGGGTCGGCAAACATGACCTGTGGTTGCTTTGTGGCCGGCAAGCAACACGCAAACAGAAAAAAAGTGAGGAAAAAGTGCATGGAAGGTTTGGCCGTGTTCATCGGCACCGGTACATGGATGCTTAACAGCGGCAGTTTTGAGGTTTCCGGCAGCCAGGAAGATGACGAGTTGACCATCCAGTTCGCCCTGATCCGAAAAGAAACCGTGGCGATTCTGGTCATCAATCTTCAGTTTCCCACAGTACTGCGGAGCATGAAAACACAGATGCGCACACTTTTCTCTCACCCCCTGTTCAAGCAACGGTACGGGGCAGTGGTGGTCTGCGGCGACCGACAGCCTCCCTTCAACAACAGGGAACTTATAAAAATCACCACCCCTTCCAATTATTTCCTTTATGGCCGACAAACGCGGTCCGCCACCGCTGATAATAAAGGCATGCTGTGGTTACTTGCCCCCAGAGAGCAAAATATTGCCGTCACCTTGCCCCATCATCCAAGGCAAAACGCGCTCCTCCCAGGGACAGGCCTACGCCAGCCATCCAGCTTAACCATGGCCTTTGAGGTGACCAGAGCCATAGCCGATACAAACAATCGCCATTATTTGCCTTTGTCTTTCAGGGAACAATGTTTGGGCGGGAAAGAGACCGGTCGCCTCTTCGCTGCACCCTGAATTCGGTCAATATATTTACCGCAGGTTCTTGACGTAAAGTTCCTCCAAAGGCGGCGGTGGCCAGATGGAACGCCGGGCCACCACCTTGCCTTGTGTTCTACGAAAGTGCCGCGACCAACCGGTGACCAAATCACCGGTCACACGGACTGGTCAAGTCGGAGCAGCAGATCCGGGAGTTCCGCGACCGTGTCTATCACATATTGAGCTCCGGCGGTGCGTAACATCTCCGAGGCAGTCGCGCGCAAGGCCTGCACCTGCTTTTTTGACATTGATGCGAGCTCCTGCGGTGTGCGGCCCAAAATGTTGCCTGACAATGCAACCCCGATGGTGAGACTGCCGGCATTGACCCCCTCGGCGATGCCGGGCTGTGTATCGTCAACCTTCACGACGGCCGCG
Source organism: Desulfobulbus alkaliphilus (assembly GCF_016918545.1). Lineage (GTDB taxonomy): Bacteria > Desulfobacterota > Desulfobulbia > Desulfobulbales > Desulfobulbaceae > Desulfobulbus > Desulfobulbus alkaliphilus. The sequence continues at coordinate 61,977 of NZ_JAFFQC010000004.1, forward strand.
GCCGGCCACACCTGCAGATCGATGAAGCACTTGTACATTTGCAAAGGGCCGGGCCGTCCTTCGGGCAGATCGTCTGAACAGACAAGAGCATCCGGGGCGTAACCCTGCGCCGCTGCAAGGGGTAGTACTCGTTCCATGATCGAACGAGTGTAGCCTGTCGTTGAGCCGATTTTGAGGTCCCAACTGCGCAACCGTTCTACTGCCTCGGCACAGCCGGGCACCAGGGTAGCGTAATCGGCCACAACCTCGATGTTCATCGGCACGAAGACCTCATAGACGCGCTCGACATCGACCTCGGTGGGGGCAGCGCCATGTACCCGGGCCCATTCCGCGGACAACCGCGGCGCGGTCAACATTGCACGGATATGGTCGCGCTTCGGGGCCCCCATCGGCCCGCGGGCTTCAGCAATGGTGGCCTCGATGCCAAAACGGCGAAACGCCTCGACGAACACGCCCGTTGGCGCAAAGGAACCGAAATCGATGGTGGTTCCGGCCCAGTCGAACACTACGGCCTTGAAGTGTTTCATCCTGTCTCCTCATTTGTTGGTGTTGAAGCGCTTGGCAGCGTCATGAAGCAAAGGGTGGCAATGGTTGCAGGGGCCGCCTGACAGTGCCAATGAAGTTGCGGCCGCGTGCACCGACCGTCGCCTCGTTGAAAATAGCCGCCCATTCCTCCGTGTCGATTCCATAGTCTGCCGGGTCGAGACCGACGCCTAGTTGGTCAAGGGTGTCAGCCAGTCTCCGGGCGCCGACACGCAAATCCGGCCCGAAAATTTCGCGTAAACCCTGACCGGTCAGTCCTTCGATTTCGGCCAGGCTATCGAGGATCATCGGCAGAGTGAAGGAGCACGCAATACCGTGCGGGACCCCGTAACGCAGGGTGACGGGATAGGAAATCGCATGGGCGATCGCCGTGCGAGTGCAAGAAAAGGCAAGGCCCGCTGACAGCGACGCCGCCGCCATCCGACTGCGTGAATCGAGGTTCTCCGGATCGGCTACCAGCGCCGGAAGCGCCTCGAGGATAACGCGGGCTGCCGCAACAGCATGCGTAGCTGTGATCGAATTGACGTTGCGATTCCACAGGCTTTCGAGCGCATGGGACAGCGCGTCGAGGCCGGTTGAAACAGTCAGCGCGCACGGCATCGAGTGCATCAGGTGCGGGTCGATGACGGCGGCCTCGGGGTAGAGCATCGGATATTCGAGTGAGCGTTTGATCGATGCCTTTCGGTCCCAGACGGTTGCCCAGCAGGTGACCTCGCTACCGGTTCCGGCGGTTGTAGGGACAGCAATCAGGGGGAGCGGATTCCAGCCGGATGACGGCTTGCCGCCATCCAGGAGCGTCTCGACCGTGGCGAAGCCCTCTGCAGATGCCGCCAGAACTTTGGCACTATCGATCACCGAGCCGCCTCCCAAAGCCAGAACAACCTCGGGCTGAGTTTCGAGCATCGCAATTCCAGAGGATTGTCGCGCGAGATCAACAATGTCGGGGTCCGGAGAAACATCGGACACCATTCCTGCCGGTGGCCCCAGAAGCTCTGCCAACCGGCTGGCCAATACGGCAAAATGCGCGTCAGGATAGGTAACCAGCAGATAGGGTCGCGCGGCAACAAGAATTGCAATTCTGTCGAAGCACCCGAGACCAAAGGTAACGGCTACCGGATTATGATAGGTCCACATTTCCGATTTTTTCATTTATGCTAAGAGCTTAGCGCTCAAGGACACGCTGGCCGGATCGACCTTCTAGCGCGGTTCGGGCATGGTGCGACACCAGTTCGGAGATTACCACAAGGGCCGCGATCAGCAGGATAATGGCCGCAACCCGGTCGCTCTGAAGCTGGTCGGCAGTACGCCGCAAATACCAGCCCATACCACCGGCACCGAAGAACCCTACCACTGTAGCCGAGCGGAAGACCACGTCCCAGGTGTAAATACTGATACCGATGAAGGCAGTCCGCACCTGGGGCAACACGCCAAAAAAGAAAACCGCCTGAGAACCAGCACCTGAGGCACGCATCGCCTCGACCGGCGCGTCATCGATCGACTCTATCTCTTCTGCAAAAAGCTTGCCCGCAAAGCCGATACATCCCAGCGTGAGTGCCAGCACACCGGCAAGAACCCCGTAACCAAGCACCATGATAAAGACGATCGCCCAGATCATCTCGTGAATCGCACGTGCACCGGTGATGACAACCCGCGCTGCAGCCTGTCCGGCCCGCGGAAGTGGGCTGGCGTTGAACGCGGCAAACCAAGCAAGCGGGACGGCAAGCAACAGGCCCACCAGTGTAGCCACAAGTGCCATATGAATGGTTTCCAGAACGCTTTGCAGGAAGCGCGGACGGAGAATGTATTCGAAATCTGGCGGATAGTACCGCTCAGTAAGGAGGATGCCGAGACGATCGAAGAGTGTGGCGAACCTCTCCAACCGCACGTTCAAGTACTGCAATGTCAGCCATAGTCCCGCTCCCAAAGCAAGGAGTAGTACAAAACGCAACACCAAGCGGCGACGTCGCCTGTACAGGATCGGAGCAACATCGATGCGGTTCATGTCAGACAATCCTCCGCCGCAACTGCACCGAAATTGCCTCGCCCACGAGAATAACGGCAAGGATCGCCAGCAGCACAGTGGTAACCCCAGCATAGTTTGATGCAATCAGTTGATTGTGGAACGAAAGTCCGAGCCCGCCCGCACCGACCAGCCCCAGAACGGCAGCCCGGTTAATGTTGATGTCCCATTCGAAAATCAACGTACTCAGTCCAATGGGCAGCAGTTGCGGGATGATCGCATGACGGATCATGTCAAGCGGCGATGCCCCCTGGGCCCGCAAGGCTTCGACCTGCCGCATATCGATTCGCTCGATTGCTTCCGCCAACAGCTTGGAGACAAAACCAACCGATCGGCAAGCAAGCGCCAGAATGCCGGCAAAGGCACCCAGCCCCACAGCAGAGACGAAGATCAGGGCCCAGACGATCTCATGGATCGACCGACTCATGGTCATCAACCCACGCGCCAGTATATAACCTGGAGCACCGAGCGGTCTGAGATTTGCTGCACCCAGAAGAGCGACAGTAAGCGACATTAGTGCGCCCAGCAGTGTTCCTACGATGGCGATCAGGATTGTCTGCAGGGCAGGAGCGAAAAGCGTCGGCAGTAGTGACGGATCGGGCGGCAGGAACCGGCCAAAACCCATGAGAACCGCTGCAAAGCCATCCATGCGCCGCCAGTCGGTTCCCGGAATGACCGAGTCCTGCACCGCCCAGACCGAGAGTGCGAGCAGCAGCATGATCACCGCGAACAGGGTTATGTGTCCGCGCCTGCGTGCGTGCTGCCAACGGGCTAGTGCCGGTGGTCCTGGAGCGGCCTGTATCCCCGCAAATACGCTCATAGCTGGCTCCGGTCGGTGACGGCGTAAATCCCGCCCAGGGCTGTCTCATCCAACGCATCGAAGGGACCGTCATAGACCACGACACCCTCACGCAGCGCAATGACGCGTGAGGCGAAGCGCCGCGCCAGTGCCACATCGTGGATATTGCAAATCGCAGCGACACCACTTTCCAGCGCAAGATCACGGATCAACTCCATGATGTCGTTGGCGATACGCGGATCCAGGCTCGAAGTCGGCTCGTCCACCAGAAGCAGTTCGGGCGACTGGAAAAGCGCCCGGCAAATACCAACCCTTTGACGTTGCCCGCCACTCAAGGCATCGACCCGCTGGTCGAGAAACTCGCCCAGCCCGACTCGATCCAGCAACGACGCCGCCTCACCAATCATGGCAGCAGGGTACATTGCAAAAAGGGCCCGCAGCGCGGACTGACTTCCCACCCGACCCAACAGGACGTTGTCGAGCACCCGGTAACGCTCAATCAGATTGAATTCCTGGAAGATCATACCCATGCGGCGGCGACACTGCCGTAAGGTGCGCCCACGCAGGGTGGTCACTTCGATGTCTCCCAGCCGGATGGAGCCTGCGCTAGGCTCAACCAACCGGTTGATCGCCCGTAGAAGCGTCGACTTGCCCGACCCGGAGGCACCGATCACAGCGACAAATTCTCGCGGAGCAAGGCTTAACCTGACACCGCGCAGGACATCCTCTGTCGCACCCGGATATCGAACATGCAGGTTTTCCACTTGCAGAAGGGGTATTAACGGCGCCTCTGCAGACTCAGCACTCTGAAGGGGTGAAAGTTCAGGTAGCAACAAAATATTTTTCCCAAAGAAAAGGTGCCACCGCCCCTGTCTGGCGGGCGGAGGCAGGTTAGAAAAACTCAGTCGGCTGCAGACTGAAGCTGACGGATTAAATCGTAGTCGCTATCCTGCATGGGAACGAAGCGCGGCGAGTTGATCGCTTCGAAATAGGGGGCGAGTCCAGGGACCTCATGTGCGGTCAGAAAAGCTTCGACGATACTTTCACGCAGGTCCTCGCACAGAGTGGTACGAAAAACAAAAGGATCCTGCGGCACCACAGCCGAACGCCAGAGAATATTCACGTCATCAAGCGTGATATCGCCACGGTCGACGACATTGTCGAAGCGATGCGTTGCCACGAAGGCAACATCAACTCGCCCTTCCAGCACCGCGAGCGCTGACAGATCATGCCCACCGGTATACACGATGCGCTCATAGAAATCCTCCAGGCCCTCGCCCGTCTCTCCGGCAAATGCAACCATGGGCAGCAGGTGGCCAGAGGTGGAAGCTGGATCGACAAGGCCCAGGGTGGTACCGCGCGACTGCTCGATCGTCTCGATGCCTGAATCGGCACGTGAGATCAGGTTGGCACGATAGCCCGGCCCCTCTTCCTGCATGTGGCCTGCGTGGCGAGTATAGGTGGCGAAAACCACAATGTCGTCATTCTGTGCCTTGGCGAGGGTATAACTGGCAGGACCAAGAACGGCGATATCCACCCAGCCCGAAGCGATCGCCTCCATCACCGAAGCGTAGCTGGTGGGCGAGTAGAAATCGATGTCCTTACCGGTGATCGTGCTCAGATGCTGAATCAGCGGCTGATAGAGCTGGAGTTCGGCTGCCGTGTCTTCAGTCGGAACCAGCGAGAAGGTCAGTGTTGCCGGGTTTTCGCACGCGGCCGCAGTCGGTACGGCAAGCGCACTTATCCCGACCAGCAAAAGGGCGCAACTGAGAGCCCGCGCCAATCGGTGCAAGGGCTGTTGCAGAACAAATGTAGGGAACATGGGCGTTTCTCCTTGGTTACTGTTTAAATAAATGAGGCCGGAATCATTTCCGCACCATCTTGAAGTAGCACCAAAGATACCGTACGCAGATAAGAAATTAGTTCAGAAAGGGTTATTTTTCGATTAGCAGCAAAATTTGGCTGGATAATTCACCTACCGCTTGAGCGAAACCGTAGCGTTTTCTTGCCAGGTGTGTCCGTGGAGATAATGCCCATAGCCTTGGCCATGGATAATGCCCGCCGCAGAACCAGCCCCAACACCTCCTGGTCATACACAATGACGATTGACTCCAGGTCAGGGGGTTGAGGTAAACAATTATCTGATTTCCATAACCTGGGCAGTGACCTGTGTTGATATTGCTGGCCTGGGAAATACTTCCATCATCGTCCCCCATTGTTTCATGAAACATTACTGCCCTGCAGCCGATGGCAGAGAGCAATGCTCCATAACGACTTGGGACAATGAAGAGGAGCCAATTTCATGAATATACAGAGACGTGCCCGGCATTGCCTTGGCTTCATGCTTGGCCGTCGCTGCCTCCTCCCCCAGGTCGATACGACATGGCAGAGCCGATGGATGCACGACAACAGCGCCGACGGAAAGAGTCATTTGTTGGTATTTTCGAACAGTTCCATCCCGATCTGTGGTAGTGATGTTATTGCCGATTTGGCCATTGTAGTAGCCACCGATGCTCTCATCAAATTGGCGGAGGATGCGGCGCACAGAGAGCAGCCAGTCCGCATTACGGAAAATAACGACAAAATCATCGCCCCCGATATGGCCGATAAAATCGCTCTGTTCATCAACATTGGCAATCAGCAGGTCAGCAAGGAAACGCAGGACCTTGTCGCCGCGGCTGAAACCGAAAAAATCGTTAAAGGGCTTGAAATTGTCGAGGTCGAAATAACAGACCACAAAAAATTCAACCTGGTTGAAGAGCCGCTGCAGTTCCTGCTGGATGGGCACATTGCCCGGCAGCAGGGTCAGGGGATTGGCATGCTGGGCCCGATTGACCTGCAGTTTGGTGATCTCATGGAGCAGATCGATGAGCCGTCCCTTGCCGGCCAACCGACAGTCGTCGAGAATAATAAATTCCTCGGTGTAGAGATCAAGCGAGGTGGTGAGCCGAAAACTGACCTCTTCCAGGGCTAATTTCTTGTCCACCTGCATGACATTGTTATTAAGGAATCGAACCGCCGGAAATTTGCGGAACAGTTCCTTACCGTACAGACTGGCATAGCTGTTCATGAATTCCCGCCGCAGGACCAGTCCCAGTACCTCCTGATCATGAACGATGACGATTGATTCCAGTTCTGGCCTGGAGGTAAAAATTTCACCGACTTCTAAAAACTTGGTATTGGCCTGTACCGATATTGCCGGCCTGATGATTTTTTCAACCGTGGGAGAATCACCATTCTCCATTCTGCTGCGAACCTCCTTTCTGAATAACCCGGAGGAAATAGCCGTCGGCGGCACTTCCACAGGACGACAGAAATAATATCCCTGAACCATCTCCACGCCGATTTTACGCAAAGTGGCATATTCCCGCTCGGTCTCTACCCCCTCGGTAATCACCCTGGCCCCCAAGGCAGTGGCGGTTTTGAGAATAGCAATAACAAACTGCTGTTTGGTCCGATCCTCGTCGATCCCTTGGATGAAGTGGCGGTCGATCTTGACAATATCGGGTCGAATCTCAGACCAGAGTTTAAGCCCCGAATAGCCGGCACCGAGATCATCCAAAGCAACCCTGAACCCCATTTTCCGATAATGAATCATGGCCTGCCGCATAAGCTGCACATCTTCCACCGGACGGGTCTCAGTAAGTTCGATAATGACCTGGCTGGGATTTATTCCGGCCTGTTCAATGAGTTCCAGGGTCACTCCTTCGCGAAAAGTCTCATGAGCCAGGGAGGAAGGGTCAACGTTGATAAACAATCTTCCGGACAATCCCAGCTGGGCAAATCGTTTGATCACCACCCGACGACAGAGAAGATCAAGTTCCGCAAGACGGCCGGCACTGGTCGCCGCCTCGAACAGGCGCGTCGGCGCGTGCAGGATCGTATTGACCGGGCCACGAATCAAACCCTCATACCCGTAGATCTGGCGGGTCTGCAGATGAATGATGGGTTGGAAGAGAGCTTTGATATTTTCCTGCCGGAGCACCTCGTGCAAGAGCTTCTCACCTATTCCTGAATCCGTGACGGCTGGAATCTTGTTTCGGATATATCTTTTTGTAATCATATTAAATTTGTAGCTGAACCCTTGACAATACCTTTCACCATTCGCCCTTCGGGGCATCCGTCCGCACGCCATCTTCATTGCCCCGTAACCGTCCGATATAGTGCATTTTAATCGAAGGGTCACAGACAATAAAGCTGACGCACGGATGAACGCTCACGGATTCAGGTGATGCTTTTTATCTCAAGGCCGTGCAATCGATGGAATCCGATTCCAACAACCGTATTTTTCACGTATCTTTTTGTACAGGCCGTATGTTAGGTTTTGATCAGGATTCAGTTTCATTCAAAAAGGTGGCCTGGAGGCAGGGGCCAAATGACGAAATCGCTTGTTTGCATCCGGTCGATGATGCCCTGTCGAAAACAAAGCGATGCGTGCCAAAGCAGGATAAGCGCATGAATATAAGCCGATACATCATTGCAGGAAGCTTTATTGACGGCACTGGCGATGCGATTCGTAAACATGTCGTAATGACGATACAAAACGGCATGATCACCGCCATCAGCTCTGAGGCAGATATACCCTGCCATCATGCAACCAGGATTGACGACTTTTCCCACTGCACCATCGTACCGGCCCTGATTGACTGCAGTGTCGCCCTGTCACGATCCCCCTCCGTGGATCTCAGCAGAGGTCAGACCTCAGATGGAGAGGGCAACCTGGAGACAAGGGCAACCCTCTGCAAACGCCATATCCAGGACTGCCATGCCCATGGAGTTCTGGGGGTGGCGGACAGCGAGGATGCAACCGGCCCGACGAAACAACATCGACAAGAGCTTCTGAACGAGAGCATCATCTCAATTCGCACCTCGGGTCCGCTCTGCCGAGGCCGACATGATACGGATTCCGGCACCTGGTCAGATCATGAGCCAGATCGCGATTTTCTCAAAATCATGTACTCCGAGACTATCGAAGAGCAGGGCCACCCGTTATCACCCCCCCGCTTGGATGAAAAGGCATTGCGCGACCTTCTACGGCATCGTCGAAACAAACAAAAAGTGGTGGTCGTGGCCAATGGGCAGCAGGCGGTCGCGGACGCACTTGCCGCCGGCTGTGACGCCATTGAACAGGGATATCTGATGGGCGAGGACAACCTCAGGACTATGGCGGAAAAAAAGGTACTGTGGATTCCAAGCCTTGTCCGAGCCAAGAATCTGCTGGACGGTTCGGGCTCAGGGGGAGACGTGTGCTGCCGCTTTTCCCAGCGCTATGTCGCGCCGGGAAAAGCGGTGCCCGGGGCCGAGGCCTTGTGGAAGAAGATGCTCGCCACCCAACTCGCGCAACTTGAATTCGCTCGCGCTTTGGGGGTGACAACAGCGGTGGGGACCGGTGCCGGCAGAACCGGCATCCTGCATGGTGAATCCGTGGTCGAGGAGATGAAACTCTTCCTCAAAGCCGGCTATTCCCTTGTCGACACCATCCGGTGTGCCACGGAAAATGGAGCTCGTTTTTTTGGTATGGAAGACCTGGGGGCGTTGAAGGTCGGCCGACAGGCGACCTTCCTGATTACCAGGGGCACACCACAACAGTTACCAAGAAAGCTCGCCTACCTGGAAGGCATTTATGTGCATGGCGCCCCCAGCAGTGCCTATCGCAAAAATCCGGTCAAAGTTGTCCCCCTCGACCCGTGACGACAGGAGCCTGTTTTGATATATTGATCCCTGAATCCGTGACGGCTGGGGTCTTGCCTGGAGTGTATTTCACTGTAAATAGGTTGTAAATACGGCGATTTTCTTTGCAATATGTCGTCACCAGCCGCCCTTCGGGGTGTTCGTCCGCACGCCATCTTTATTGCCCGTAACCGTCCGATAAAGTTTACTTTAATCGAACGGCCACGAACAACAAAGCTGACGCACGGACAAACCCTCACGGATCCAGGTGATCGGCAAGATTGCCCGGCATGCGGATTCGGCATGAATCCAACGCACGACGAACGCTCACGGATCCAGGTACCGGGTATCCAGATCTCCGGAATCAAGGGGGATTGGGGATACGATAAATGAGGGCGTAATTGAGCGGAATAACGATCATGGTCAGGAGGGTGGCAAAGCTCAAGCCGCACATGATGGTCACCGCCATGGAAACATAAAAAGCGTCAAGCACCAGGGGCATCATCCCCAGTACGGTGGTAAGGGCGGCCAGGACCACCGGGCGCAGGCGGGTAACGCCGGCGTTGATCACCGCGTTGAACGGATCCTTGCCCGCGGCCTGCTGGGCATCGATTTCGTCGATCAACACGATCGCGTTCTTGATCTGCATCCCGACCAGACTCAGAAAACCCAGCAGCGCCATGAAACCGAAGGGTTGATTGAAGACCAGCAAACCGACGGTCACGCCAATGACCGTGAGCGGCACGGTAAGAAAAATCACCAGCGGCTTGCGAATCGAGTTGAACAAGGCGATGACGATCAGCACCATGCTGACCAGAATCGGCGGCATCTTGGCAACCAGCCCGGCCTGGGCGTCGCTGGAGCTTTCATGCTCACCGCCCCATTCCATGTGGTACCCTTCCGGCAGATCAGCCATGGCTTCCGTGAGCAGCGGACTGATTCGGGTAAAAGCCGATGCCGCGGTTTCCCCGGTGGTGTTGCATTTGACGGTGATAGCCAGGGAGCGATTGCGCCGATGCAGCTTGGCCTCTTCCGAGACGTTTTCAAAGCCATCGATGACCTGCGCCAGAGGGATCGGTTGATTCAGCGGTGCGCTCCAGAACCAGGCGCTGTAGAGACTGTCAGGATCGGTGGTCTCCTCCGGGGGTGCCCGCAGGATCACGGGCAGACTGTCATCGCCTTCCTTGAAGGCGGCAATCGGCACCCCGATGGTGACCGTTTTGAGCGCGGTGGCGATATCCATGCGGGTGACTCCGATATCCCGAGCGCGTGCTTCGGAAACCACCGGCCGCAGCACATCCACCCTGTTCCGCCAGTCGGTCTGGATCTCCACCAGGCGGGGATCGGCTCGCAGGATATCCAGGGCACGGTCGGCATACTGCCGCAATACCTCGGGCTCAGGCCCGAGAATACGCATCTGCAGTTTCTGGGGATCTCCCGGCCCAAGCATAAAACGCTGTGCATAGACCAACGCATCGGGTATCTCGTTCAGGGCAAAGTCGGTGATCCGTGCCGCCAGGGTATCGATGCGGTGATGGTTTTCAACATCTACCAGCAGTAGTCCATAGGCTGCATCAGGATTTTCCAGGGAATAGGTCAGCAGAAAGCGAAGGCCACCCGTGCCCACCATCTCCGTGACGGCCTGCACATCGGGCAGTCCCCGTGCGTATTCAGCAAGCTGCTTCACTCGGGCATCCGTGGCATGAATCGAGGAGCCTGCTGGCATCCACACATGGACCATGAACTGCGGACGCGTTGAGTCAGGGAAAAAACTCTGTTTGACGAACCCAAATCCATGGATGGAGGCCGCCAGCATCGTCACCAGAACAGCCACCGAGATCCAGCGATAACGAATACAGCCAATCAAAAAAGAGCGATACAGGCGATAGAAGCGCCCACTGTACGGATCCTGCCCCGTCTGTCCCTGGTCGTCTTTTTTCCGCAAAAATTGCGACGCGAGCAGGGGTGTCAGGGTGATGGCCAGTATCCAGCTTAACAGCAGCGAAATCAGGAGGACAAGAAAGAGCGAGCGACAATATTCACCCGTCGAATCCTGTGAGGCGCCGATGGGGGCAAAGGAAAGAATCGCCACCACCGTGGCGCCGAGAAGCGGCCACTGGGTCTGCTTCACCGTCGCCAGGGCAGCCTTGACCTTGTCCTGGCCCCTCTGGGCAGCGATCAGAACCCCGTCGGTGATGACAATGGCATTATCCACCAGCATCCCCAGGGCGATGATGAACGCACCCAGACTGATGCGCTCAAACAACAGCCCCAGACTCTGCATGATGAGGACGGTTCCCATGACCGTGACCACCAGCACGCCGCCGATCAACAACCCGCTTTGCATGCCCATCGCCACCAGCAGCACGGCAATGACGATCACCACCGCCTGGACCAGATTGACCACAAAGCCGCGGACGGCCAGGTTGACGTTCTCGGCTTGATGAGAAATAATCCCGAATTCGATACCAATCGGTGTTTCCACTTTCAACGCATCAAGGCGACTGTCGATGGCGGCGCCCATAGTGATCACGTTGCCGCCTTTGGTGGTGGAAATACCCAGGCCAATGCACGGATGGCCGTTGTAGCGCATCAGCGCGCGGGGCGGCTCCAGGTAGTCACGCCGGATGTTGGCGATATCACGCAAACGCACCGAGGCCTGCTCACCGGGACCTGATTTGACAAGCAACAGGTCGCCGAGTTCTTCCACCGAGGCGAGTTTTCCCGTCGGGAAGATGCGGATCATCTTGTCGCCGATCTCGAGATATCCCGCATCGGCGGCAACGTTCTGCCCTGAGACCACCTGTTGCAGCTGATTGATGGAGATACCGGTGTTGGCCAACTGTGTCCGGGTAATTTCGAGATAGATCACCTCGGGTTGTTCGCCGATCAGGGCGATCTTGGCCACATCCTCGCAAAGCAACAGTTCGCGCCGCAACATCTTGGCATACTGGCGCAGGTCGGCATGGGAATAACCGTCGCCGTAGATGGCATAGAACACCCCGTACACATCGCCGTAATCATCGACAATGACCGGTTCCTCCGTGCCTGGCGGCAACTGCCCCTGCATATCCCGCACCTTGCGGCGCAACTCGTCCCAGATCTGCGGCAAGTCCCTGGCCCCGTAGTGATCCTCCATCTCGACCATCACCACCGAACGTCCCGGATAAGAGACGCTGCTCACTTTCTTGAGCTGGCCCAACTGCTGCACAGCCACTTCAATGGGGTCGGTGACCTCGTTCATCACCTCCAGTGCGGAAGCGCCCGGATAGGCGGTAATAATCTGCGCGGATTTAATAGTGAATTCAGGGTCTTCGAGACGACTGATATGTGTGTAGGCGTACATCCCACCCAACAGAAGCGCCAGCGTCAAGGCGTAGGTCAGGACCTTGCGCTCGATGCAGAACGCAGCCAGGCTCATGGAGTAGTCTCTCCGGCCGAGGAAAGCAGACGAACCTGGTGTCCTTCAGTCAGCATCGTCAGGCCGGCAACGGCAATCAGCGTTCCAGGTTCCACGCCAAGCGCCTCGATCATGGTGCCACTGCGTCCTCCCGGCTCAATAAACTGACGCCGGACCGCGTAGACCCCTTCGATCTCCGTAGGGTCCAAAGCCCAGACAAAGGCTCGCCCATCGCTGACAAAACCCACGGCATCCGAGGGAACCAGAGGCTGAGAAGCCAAGGGAGCACTGTCCGGCGCTTCGACTTCCAGGGCGCCGGTCATCCCGGGAAGAAGGAGCATGTTGTCATCCGGCTCGAACAGGAAGCGCACCCGAAAAGTCCGGGTCGTGGCATCGGCCACGGTGGCATACTCCTTCAAGGTCGCCGGATACCGCACCTCGGGCAGGGCGTCGAAGGTTATCACGAACGGGGTTTGTTCCAGGGTGGCGGATCGTGCCCACCGTATATAGGTTTCCGGTACGGACACGGCCAGGGTCAGCTGTTTGGTGTCCTGCAGCTTCAACACGGCGCGACCGGGGTCAACGGTGTCGAACTGATTGACATAGGTCTCGGAAACGCGTCCATCAAAGCGTGCGGTCAGCACCGTGTCGGCGAGGGCCTTTTGGTGAATTGCCAGTTGCGCTTCGGCCTTCTGCACTGCCGCCGCGGCCCGGGCATATTCCTCCTGGGACACTGCATTGACGGTCAGGGCACGTTCAATGCGCGCCAGTGAACTGCGCGCCAGTTCCAGCTCCGCCTCAACGTTACGGACCTGATTGACAAAGGTGGTGGGATCAAGACGCCCCAGAACTGCTCCTTCCTCCACCACCATGCCTCGACGCACGGGAAACTCGAGCAGGCGTCCTCCCACTTCAAAGGAAAGATCGACCTCGCGGTCCGCTTCCACGGTGCCGGGAAAAAACAGCATCGGCCGGTCCGTATCCTGACCGACCACCATGTATTTAAGCGGACGAATGACCGTATCATCGGCTGGTTGCTCGGGCTCGACGCGATACAGAAACACCGCGGCAATGCCGGCGATCAACAGGATGCCGCCGATGATCCTGCCCAGCAGATTTCTCTGTTTCGATTTCATTGCATCTCCGCTTCCCATCCACCGCCGAAGGCTTTGTACACCGCCACCAAACTCGCAGCGCGCGCCCCTTGCGCCTGCGCCAGGGCATCCTGATACTGGGTCAGTTGTCGCTGCGCATCCAGCACCCGTTGAAAATCGGTCAATCCGCTGCGATACAACTCATTCACAACCACCACCGTTCGTTCCGCCGCCGTTGCCGCCTCCTGCAGGGCGTTCAATTGTGCGCCCGACTCCTTGAAACGGGACAACGCATCCTCGCATTCACCAAAAGCGGTCAAAACGCTTTGTTCATACCGGGCCAGCGCCGCTCGTGTCGCTGCCTCCTCGGCACGGATAGATTGCCGCACCTTGCCGCCGGTAAAAATGGGCAGAGAAAGGACCGGTCCGATATCAAAGGCCTGAGCCGCTGTCGAGATCAACACATCAGTATCGGTTGCAACAAAAGCAAAGCTGCCGTTGAGTGCCAGTTTCGGATACAGTTCCGCCTGAGCCACACCGATACGAGCCGTCTGCGCGGCGAGCTGCCGCTCGGCGGAACGAATGTCGGGCCGCTGTCGAATCAATTCAGCGGGCAGTACTCCCGGCAGCGTCCGGGCCGAGGGAACCGCCTGCGGCTCCCGAAGCACGTCCAAGGCGCCAGGCCAGGTCCCTGCCAGCACGCATAAGGCGTTCAAGGTCTCCTCTACCTGGGCACGCAAGGCCGGCACCTGTGCCTCTGTGGCAGCCAGGTTCATTTCTGCCTGGAACACATCGGCCTCGCCGGTCAAACCGGCGGCAAAGCGACCGCGAACCACCACCAGGGTCTCGCGCTGCAACTCGATGTTGTTGAACGCGGTGGCGAGCCGTGCCTGCAGGGTACGTAACTGGATGTACTCCGCCGCCGCCTGTGCCTGCAGCAGCACGAGCGTATGACGGACATCCTCCGCGGCTGCGTCCAGGCGGCCAAGCGCCGCTTCCTTGCTGCGCGAAACCCGGCCCCACAGATCGATCTCCCAGGTCATGGAGAAGCCGGCCTGGTAGATCCAGGTCGGATTATCAGGGATCGGTACCCCCTCCGGACGGCGGACTCGTTCGGTTTGTCGATCATAGGATACCGTGCCTTGCGCCGCGACGAACGGGAAGGCTTCCGCCCGCACCATGCCGTACTGGGCGGCGTACCGCTCCATGTTGGCGACGGCCGCGGCCAGATCGCGGTTGTTTGCCCGCAGATCAAAGAGCAGCTGATTGAGCCCGGCATCATCAAACACCAGCCACCATGCCGCCAACGACATATCGGACGTACCTGTCTCGTTCACCCAGACAGCGGGAATATCCATGTCAGGGGGATGATAGTCAGGCCCGACGGCGATGCATCCGGAGAGGAGGACTGCTAGGCCGGTGATGAAAAAATTCTGCGATTGACTCATGGAAACCGATCAATAGATATGTTCGATTCAAGGTATCCTGAATCCGTGATGGCTGGACTCTTGTTTGAATTTTATTGTATTGCAATCAAGTTATAATTGCAGCAAAATCCTTGCTGATACCCTTCACCCGCCGCCCTTTGGGGCGTGCGGACGAACGCTCACCGATCCAGGGGTACAGGTTAAAAGCGTCCGGACAGGTTGACGCCAACAATCGGTTGCGGGTCGTACTTCTCTTTCCTCAATTCATTCCCCTCGCTGTCATCGATGGTCAGTCGCCCATCCAGGGTCAAGCCGAAGTAGCCGTCAACAGCAATGGATCTGGTCGCCGCCCAACCCAGCCGCAGGAAGACAGGAACCCCTTTGAACTCGGCAAAACCTGAAGGGGCAACAGGGGCCTGGTCATCGAGTGCAAAACGTATGCTTCGATAGACGCCGCCCAGTCCGAAATCGAGGCGATCATTGTGTCGATAACTCAATTCCAGTCCTGCCGGTCCGAAGGGCCCCGGACGAAAGGGATTGCTCAGGAGCCATTGATCAGTTATCTGCCAGCGGACGAGAATCAAGGGAAAGAAGCTCGAATCTTCCAGACCGTGGACAAAACCCGCCCCAGTGCCAATGCTCAAAGCGGGGGAAAAGAAGTACATGTAGGAAAGGACCAGACTGCTGGTCCACCCTTCATCCCAGCTCGCATTCTTCTCAGTCGCACTGCCAAAACTTCCAGCCACGCTCAAGCGTCCGCTCTCACCGGCTTTCATGGTGACGGGCACGCTGATGGTGAGGAAATCAGCTCGATCCCAGGGATTCACCCCAAAATCTTTGAAATCATAGTCCAAAGTCGTATAGTTGAGTCCCAGCCCGATGGAAAAATGATTGGCAAAGGATTTGCGCGTGCTGCCATCGATGAAAAAAAGCCGGCTTGAATAGGTCCCACCACTGTCAAAATCTGCATCCGTTGACACGAGGTACCCGGTGGTGAGCCGGCTTGACCATCCAGAGTCCGCCTGGGCCGGAGAGGCAAAAGCGATAGATGTACTCAGAAAAATGAAAGCACCCAGAGCCGACAAGAGACCACGCCTGATTGTTTGCATATTGCCTCGATATAATGTTGCCTGCCGTCAACACGGCAAGGATTTGTACGACTTGTTTGCTGCTGTGCCCTCTTCCTGGATCCAGACCTGAATCCGTGACGGCTGGAGTCTTGTTTGGAGTATATTTCACTGTAAACAGATTATAAATGCGGCGATTTTCTTTGCAATATGTCATCACCAGCCGCCCTTCGGGGCGTTCGCTCACGGATCCAGGTCCAGAGGCTACTCTCTGCCAATGAAAAAAGGACGGAACGTACTCTCCGGACGCTTCAAAGCATCGTCAATGCAGGCAAGCATCCGGTCTTTATCGTGAGGCAGTTCACCAGAAAGATTGATATAATTGGTATAATGGTCGCTTCTCAGGCGGACCGCTGCCCGCATGTTTTCAACAAGGATTCTGGTCTCCCCGAGGATGGTGTGCGGACCGGCCATGATGAATTCACCGGTCTGGACCTTGCGGAGCAGAGGCGTGCCTTCCTTGGGCACAAAGGTCCGCAGCCGCACATAATCCGGCTCGATATCGTTCAATGCCGCGGCCGTCTCCAAAGCATGGGAACTCGATAGACCCTGCCCGCCGATCCCCAGCATGACATAGGTACTGTTTTCAACGCCGGCTTCTTTCAGCATCCGGCCGGCTCTGATCTGCTCGCTGCGGTCGGCCCCTTTGCGGATAGCAGCCAGAATCCCGTCATGGCCGCTTTCAAGACCCACATGCACCCTGTTCAGGCCGGCCTGGGCAAGCCGGCGCAGATCCACCTCGCCCTTGTCCAGGATGTATCTGGCCGATCCATAGACGGTCAGGCGATATGCTTCCGGAAAAAGGCGCCGTGCGGCCACCAGGATGGCTTCAAGGGTCTTGGTGGGTGCGGCAAGAGTGTTTCCCGCCGGAAAAAAAATCGTGCGCACCTGGCTGCCGAATTGCGCCCTTGCTGTTTCCAGGTCTTCAATAACTTCAGTGGCCGGCCGTACCCGATAGTACGGGCCTTTCTTATAGACCATGCAGAAACTGCACCTATTGTGGGGGCATCCGGTTGTGACCTGGACCAGCAGACTGTCAGCCTCGGAAGGCGGTCGGTATATGGGTCCTTCGTACCGCATGATGTTCTTTTTTTATCCTGAATCTCAACAATCAACATCGGACTGATCGACCTGAATCATGACACAGACCGGCAGCGCGGCGAACAGGGCTGAGCCGGCTACCTGTCTCTTTTCAAGCACTGTGTTTTGAGCGGTGAAGAGGTTGCTCCAGACCCTGTTTTTGCTGCCTTTGATAAGCGGATCCAGCATCACGCAGGTACCTGTCCAGCCCGAACCTGTCGGCAAGGAATTGCCGGGCGCGCACAAAAGCGCGCTGTGTCTGGGCACGGCCACGAAGATGCTCTGGTGATCGTTGGTCCGGGCAAAGGCAATAATATGTTCGGCCTGTGGCCCGTTGACCTCAAGGGGAATATAGCGACCGCGTAAAAACAGGTCCGGACAGGTACGACGCAGGGTCAGTAACCGCCAGAGAACAAAATGCTTCAGGCGGCTGTCCGGCCATGCCGATCCGAGCGCCATGGTCAATCTGGCCAGCTCACCATGTTCCTCGGCTTGTTTGAAGGCGTGGAGATTCTTTTTTCTGAGCGAATAATCCACCGCCCGTCGATTGTCCGGATCCACCAGGGAATCGTCCCACAACTCCGTCCCCTGGTAATTGTCCGGAGCGCCGGGCATGGTCAGACGCAGAACCATCTGGGCCAGAGAATTGCAAAAACCGGGAGCACTCATGGTGCGCACCAGTTCCTGCATATCACGCAAAAAAGGCATCGACACAGGGCTGCCATCCAGAACCTGGGCCACGAAATCGATCAGGGCCTTTTCGTATTCTTCATCGGGATTGAGCCAGGACGTGTTGATTTTGGCCTCCCGGGCAGCTTTGATCATGTAGGCCTGCAGACGATCGCGCAGGGTCGCCAGCACTGCCGGTGCCGGTGGATCATGGCCCAGGTCGGCCAGCGGCCAGACCCCCACCAGGGTCTGGTAGAACAGGTATTCGTCCCGGCTGGAAAGCCTGATAACGCCGGCAATGCCCTGGCGGGCACGCCGGTTGAGGGTCTGCCAACGCTCCACGTGCTCGGCCCACCTCGTCGGCACTTCAGAGAGGACCGCAATCCTGGCCCGGACATCTTCGCTGCGTTTGGTGTCATGGGTGGCGGTTGTCAGCATGGCCTCGGGCCAGGTGGTGGACCGGGACTCCATCTGCCGGTGGAAGTCGCCCACCGTACTGACCCGTCGATCAGGTCCCATCCCCACCTCATTCATGGACGTCAGGGGCACAACCCGATAAAAGGTGGTATCCTCCATGCCCTTGGCCATGGCTGGACCGGTGAACTGCTGAAACTTGCGGGCCAGACGCAGGACATCGGCCCGGGCCCGGCCATCGGCGCGTTTTTTCCAGGTGGCCTTCAACAGAGACTCCAACACGTCGAACAGCCGGGGATGGCTGACCGCCCGGGCCCGGCGGGCAAGACCCAGGGCCCAGTCCAGGTCGCGGCTATCCTCAATGGACGGCCCCTTGGGACCGACATAAGTCCGATAGACCGGAAACCGGCAAACGATCTCCCGCAACGCCTGACGGATTTCCGCCCGGGAAAAGTCCCGGGTGGTTGGATCGCGCTTGAGCAGGCGGTTAGTTTCCGTTGCCAGCACTTCCAGTTCCGAAGCCAGCTCCTGGTCCATGACCTGGCGTTTAGCCTGTACGCCTTCGGCATGGGCATCGGCGCTTCCCGCTCCCTCACGGGATGCATACAGGGCACGCAGAACAGCCAGACCGTCAGCGTTTACCTGTACGGCGTTGATTTCGCTCAACGCGTCGTATCCCGTGGATCCGTGCATCGACCAATGATCGCGCAGGCTTTCATGCTCTTCAAGGATTTTCTCGACATACACTGGAAAGCGCCCCGGAGTGAAGCCCAAAACCTCGGCATACGGCTCGACCAGCTTTTGCAGCTGATCCAGGTATCCGGGCGGGTCATAGAGACCGTCAATGTGATCGATGCGCAGTCCGTGTACCTGGCCTGTACTCACCAGCTGTTGGATTAAGGAGTGCGCCGCGGCAAACACTTCCGGCACCTCAACCCGCAAACCGGCCAGATCATTGATTTGAAAAAAACGACGATAGTTGATTTCGTGGCTGGCGACCCGCCAGTACGCAGGACGATAATGCTGCTGTTCGAGCACAGTGTGTAACCGTTCCAAGCCACGGCCATCAAATGCTTCAGGTCCAAAAGTTCTCTCGGTCTGTTCCAGAGCCTGGTGCAGCTCTGG
Organism: Desulfobulbus alkaliphilus; assembly: GCF_016918545.1. Taxonomy (GTDB): domain Bacteria; phylum Desulfobacterota; class Desulfobulbia; order Desulfobulbales; family Desulfobulbaceae; genus Desulfobulbus; species Desulfobulbus alkaliphilus. Next base: position 81,345 of record NZ_JAFFQC010000004.1, read on the forward strand.
AAAATCCACAACCAAACGGGAAAGAGTCTTTTTAAAGGTTTCTCCCCTGGTGCGCAAGGCTTTGCGCCTTGTCCCGGTACGAGGTTTGAACCGCAGCTGCTTGGATTCGATGAGGGCTGCATGTATATCCTCAGGGTTGGAGGTATCCAGACCGGCTTGTTCCAGGCAGGGTTGCAGAATCCGGTGGTAGCTGGACGGACAGAGAGGAAAACGATGCTCGTGGTACCAGACACTGAATGAACCGGTTACCGCTTCAAAACGTAGACGCAGTTCGCCCCGCTCCAGCACCGCACCGTACAGATCCCCCAGGACTGGCAAAAGTACTTGATCGTGAATTCCCTGGGTCTCGGGAAACCATTGAATATCAAAATAATGAGCATACCTGCTGGCGCGACCCCACTCCAGCACATCCAGCCACCACAGGTTGTCGCTGCGGCCGATACCCATGTGATTGGGGACAATATCCATGACCAGTCCCATGCCCACTTTCTGTAACGCGGTACTGAGGGCGTCAAATCCTTCACGTCCGCCCAGTTCCGGGTTCAGCGACTGATGATCAACGATATCGTAGCCATGGGTCGAACCGGGTCGAGCCGCCAGGATGGGTGAGGTATAGATATGAGAAATGCCCATATCCCGAAGATAAGGTACGATCTTCAAGGCATGGGCAAAGGTGAAACCGGCGTGGAACTGCAGCCGGTAGAAAGAGGTCGGGCTGTAGAGTTGGTTCATAAGCACCTGGGGCTGGAAGCTACCAAGAATGTGTATCTGGTGAGGTCAGGGTCCATGCTACCCCCCAGCCTCCAAGCTCAATCCCGCTTCCCTGCCGCCTGACTTCAGGTGAAAGGTAGATGATGGTGAGCGAATCAAGACCAGGATCCGCACCGGTATCAACCAGAAACGGCGTGGAGCCGAGATTGGCTGTCATGTGCAGACTTCGACCATCGACCAGAGGCCAGTTGACGGTCAACACGGCCGGATCCTGCCTGTGCCAGGTGGCGGCCCCTGGTCGGATCAAGCCCAGCAGCGGCACGATATGCTGTCGACGTCGAGCCAGCAGATCCTGGTACAGTTGCAGCCACTCAGCGTGCTTGACCGAAAAACGTTCCTCCCAGTTTAAAACGGCGCGCACGGCCGTGTCCGGATCGTTGGGGTCCGGGATACGTTCGCGCATTGCCGGATCGGCGAACTCAGGAAAGGCCGCGAACTCCCTGCGCCGGCCGTCGCGGACCGCACCGGCCAGCTCACCGTGAAAATCGCAGAAAAATGGAAAAGGCTGTTCTGTTGCCCATTCCTCGCCCATGTAGAGCAGTGGGATCTGAGGGGCAAGCAGGTACATGGCCGTCAGGGTCGTCCGTTTTTCCTCAGGAGCCAGCGAGGTCAGCCGCTCTCCCAGGGCCCGGTTACCGATCTGATCATGGTTCTGGAGAAAGGCAACAAAGGTCTCAGGCGGGAGATGGGCGCTGGGTTCCCCCCTGGCCTCACCCCCGCGATGGGCTGAAGCTTCGCCCTGATAAGCGAACCCCTGGGTCAGACACCGGCCCAGACGATCCAGCACCTGATCCGTGTAGTCCGTATAATAGCCCTGGGTTTCTCCGGTGGCCAGCACATGAAAAACGTGATGAATATCATCGTTCCATTGGGCCACATACAACCGGGGTTTGCCGTTCTGGTCCCGACCAAGGAAGCGGGCCTGATTGGCATCATTTTCCAGGACCAGATGCACCAACCGATCCTCGGGAAGAACGCTGGTTACGGTCTCAGCCAACTCCTCCAGGATATGCACAGGACTATTATCTTTAATGGCATGCACCGCGTCCAGACGCAAACCATCAAACCGATACTCCTGTAACCAGTACACAGCATTGGCGATGAAGAAATCACGTACCTGGGGCACGGAAAAATCGATGGCCGCCCCCCAGGGTGTCTGGTGGGCTTCGGTGAAGAAACCGGGAGCGTAAAGATGCAGGTAGTTGCCCTCCGGACCGAAGTGGTTGTAGACCACGTCAAGAAAAACCATCAGCCCCAGGCCGTGCGCCTCGTCGATCAGGCGCTGCAGGTCCCGGGGGGTGCCGTAGACAGAATCCGGGGCAAAGGGCAGCACACCGTCATAGCCCCAGTTGCGCCGGCCGGGAAAATCGGCCAGGGGCATCAGCTCCACGGCCGTGACCCCCAACTCCTTGAGATACGGGAGGCGGGCACGTACCCCGTCATAGGTCCCTTCAGGGGTGAACGTACCCACATGCAGCTCATACAGTATGGTTTCTGCCCAAGGCCGTCCCTGCCAATCCCGGTTCTCCCAGACAAAGTCGGCTGTGTCCACAACCTGACTTGGTCCTTGGACGTCGTCTGGCTGGAATCGTGAACCCGGATCCGGAACCAGGGTCTCGCCGTTAATTTTGAATTGATAGAGGGAACCTTCCCCAGCCTCGGGGACCAGAACCTCATACCAGCCGTCCTTGGTGGCCTGCATGGCCACACAACGGTCTTGGCCAGGCCCCACGAGGAGCACATCCACTTGCGCTGCTTCCGGCGCCCAAAGACGAAAACGCACACCGGGTTTCTCGAGACATGGACCAAAAGGAATGCTCGTGTCCATTGATTCGACCTGTCTAGGCATAGTGGTACTCCTTGATCATAGTGCATCGATATGATTCATTTTGCCTGGGCCGCCAAACGCAGCAACTGCAACGAACGGCCGCTGACAAGACGGTCCGTGCCTCCCGGCAGAGAATCGCTCTCGGGCCGACCGTCCTCGGCCACAGTATCCACCAAGGGATACCAAGCGCCAACCTCCTCATCCGGCAGGACGAAAACCACGTCTTCATGAGCGGCATTGACCAGGAGTAAAAAGGTATCATCCGCTTCCTGTTCGCCGGTTTGGGTCAGGTGGACCATACCTGCCTCCCCACTCAAACGGATGCCGAGACTCCGGGCTGTGCTCTTTTGCCAGTCCTCGGGGATCATCTCACGACCTGAGGGGTGCAGCCAGATCACGTCTTTGACGTCTGTTCCCGGGATAACCTTACCATAAAAAAAGCGGTCCCGGTGAAACACGATATGGTCATGACGTAGTTTCACCAATCGCCGGACAAAGTCTATCTGTGCTTGGCTCTGCTCGGTGATTCCTTCCCAATCAAGCCAGCTGATTTCACTGTCCTGACAGTAGACATTATTGTTACCGTTCTGGCTATGGGCAAACTCGTCTCCGGCCAGGAGCATGGGCATCCCCTGAGAAAGAAGCAATGTCGCCAGAAAGTTGCGCATCTGGCGGCGGCGCAGGGCCAGAATATCCTGGTCGTCGGTCTTACCTTCCACGCCGCAGTTCCAGGAATTGTTATTGTCCGAGCCGTCCCGGCTGTCTTCGCCATTGGCTTCGTTGTGTTTCTCGTTGTAGCTGACCAGGTCATGCAGGGTGAAACCGTCATGGGCGGTGATGAAATTAACGCTGGCCCAGGTGCGGCGACCGCGACGGTTGAAGATATCCGCGGAAGCGGAAAAACGGCCGGCAAAGCTGGCGAGCTGTTCTGCATCACCCTTCCAGAACTTGCGCATGGAATCACGGTACTGGTCGTTCCACTCGGCCCAGCCCGAAGGGAAATTACCTAACTGATACCCTCCCAGACCGGTATCCCAGGGTTCAGCGATCAGCTTGACCTGGCCCAGCACTGGATCCTGGGCCACAGCATCCAGGAAGCTGGCGTGTTCATCGTAGGGTCCTTCCACCCGGGCCAGGGTGGTAGCCAGATCAAATCGGAAACCATCCACGCCCATCACCTGAACCCAGTAGCGCAGAGAGTCCATGATCATACACAGCACCTTGGGATGGCGAAATTCCAGAGCATTCCCCGTGCCGGTAAAATCATTGTAAAAGCGCTTCTGGTCATCCATCAGATAATAATACGATTGATTATCGATGCCCCGGAAAGAAAGCGTCGGCCCCAGGTGGTTACCTTCGGCCGTATGGTTATAGACCACGTCCAGAATCACTTCGATGCCGGCGTCATGCATGTTCTGGACAAAGCTTTTGAACGAAGACAGCTCGTTTCGGGATCGCAGGTAACTTTGGTTAGGGGCAAAAAAACCAATAGTATTGTACCCCCAGTAATTACTCAGACCACGCTCGATGAGATGGCGATCCTGGAGAAAGGCATGCACGGGCAACAGTTCGATGGCCGTAACCCCTAGGTGTTTAAGGTAATCGATAACCGGTTGGGCAACCAGGCCCTGGAAGGTACCACGCAATTCCTCCGGCACTTCGGGGTGCAGCATGGTGTAGCCGCGAACATGCATTTCGTAGATCACGGTTTCGTGCCAGGGTCGGAACTCCTTGGACCGGCCCCAGGTGAAGGCCTGATCCACCACCTGGCATTTGGGCATGAACGGTGCGGAATCCCGCTTGTCAAAGGACAGGTCTTCGTCGGGATGCCCAACGGTGTAGCCGAACAGGGCATCGTCCCACTTCAGGTCTCCGATCAGCTTTCTGGCATAAGGATCCAGCAGCAGCTTATTGGCGTTGAAACGATGACCAGCCTGGGGATCGTAAGGGCCATGGACGCGGTACCCATAGAGCTGACCAGGTCGAATATCCGGCAAATAGCAGTGCCAGACCTCATGCGTATATTCCGGCATGGTGATCCGGGCGCTCTCTGTGACCCCGTCGGGATCAAACAGGCATAGTTCCACCTTTTCAGCATGCGCAGAAAACAGAGCGAAATTCACGCCTGATCCGTCCCAGGTGGCGCCCAGTGGGGTGGACGAACCAGGCCAGACTCTGACCCCATTGGAACCTTCGGCTACGTTTATCATCTCATGCTCCCACTTGATTATTTATTGCAATCAACCTGGCGAACGGCAGCACGCCGAGGGCTGAACCGTGAATTTCATCAGGCCATTTTAGCCGGCAAAAACGACAAGCACCTGGTTCGAGTTGCGAGACGATCCCGACGAAGTATCTGTATCAGGTCAGGGATTTTCCGCGCCGGTCCTGCATCAATAGTGGAGGAGCTGCTGAACCCCACCGGCCCTCATCCTATTGACTCGCCCGGAGAAATGTAATTGTCTGAAATAAGGTATTAATGTACCAGGAAAAGATCCTGCCTTCAATATCAATATACGGTGATATCCGGTTTAAAAATTTATCAAAGAGAACAGAGGAAAATGGACAATGAAATCACTTTACCTCAATAGATAAAATAGATACCTGGATCCGTGAACGTTCACCGGGTATACGCAAAAGGATGCATCACCTGAATCCGTGACGGATGGAGTCTTGTTTGGAGTACATTTTACTGTAAATAGGTTATAAATACGGTGAGTTTCTTTGCAATATGTCGTCACCAGCCGCCCTTCGGGGCGCATCCAGGTTATAGTATAGGAATGTTTTTTACACGGCAGCCTGATCGTCCGGAGACAGCGTGGTGCACAGTTACGAATTGCAGACTTAATCGTTGCCAGGACCCTTCTGCTGACCTTTTTTATACTCTTCTTCAAATGCAGTTTTAGCCTCGGAAAAACTATTCTTCCAAGATTCCCAGGAGGATTCGACACCCTGCTTCAGTTCTTCCCAAGCAGATTCTCCCGCACCTTGCAACTCCTCGATTTTATCCTCCAGCTCCTGGCGCTTTGCCCGCAATTCTTCAAGCTGCTGTTGATATTTGATTTTTGCGCCCGCCTCGGCCTGCTCCGCCTTGGCCGTCAACTTGTCAATATCAGCGTTCCATTCGTCAATCTTGGCTTTCAATTTCTGAACATACGCATCTCTTGTTTCCGACATACCTTTATACCTCCATGTCAAAAATGAACGTTGGCAAACAGACCCATCCACAAACGGCACTATTGCCAAAACTCTGTGTTGCGCCGTCTAACTGAACCCTTGGAATAATAAATATTCTTCTGATCATACCAGTACCGGTTTTGCTGAACAAGCCTCTTCAGTGGGGTTTCCGGATTTCTCATCACGTAAAACTCGCAATAAAACATATTACTTCACCAACTGCTGACTGCGAACAACGCTGTGGACAAATTCAAGCTTTTTGAGAACAGGAGGCGAGAGCACAAACGGATAGGCATGGTCATGACCCATGCTCCGGTTGAGGCTGTTCAGGGCAAAACTGACAGGTAGCCAGCGCTCGATAAGCAAGTCAAAATGCTCCTGATGATAAGGGTCGAAATCCAGCTTTGCGGATACTTCGCCAGTATTCTCAACCCTGGGATGAACTTTTATCCCGAAGAAATAAGCCGTTTCCAGGGTATCCACGATATGCAGGTAATGCGCCCAGGTTTCAGCCCAGTCCTCCCAGGGATGGCTGGATGCATAGGCACTGACAAATCGCTCCTGCCAATCCACTGGTGGACCGTTCTCGTAATGCCGTTCCAGAGCCTGGGAGTAATCCTGGGTATCGTCACCGAACAATTGGCGGCACCGTCCCAGCCAATCAGTATCCCGAATCAATCGCTCCCAATAGTAATGACCGCTTTCATGACGAAAATGGCCCAGAATGGTCCGGTAATGCTCATCCATTGTTGTGCGCATCTGTTCCCGGACAACGGGGTCCGCTTCGGCGATGTTGATGGTGATCAGCCCTTGATCGTGCCCGGTGAGTATCCGTCCTCGGTCACTGAATGGGGAGCCCTGGTCTGCCAGGAAGTCAAAAGCCACCCCATCTGGATGCGTGCTGCGTGAAAAAACCGGCAGGTCGAGGCCCAGCAACGTGAAGACCAGCCGGCGTTTTTCTATTTCCAGCCGGTGCCAGAGCGACTTGTTGCCTTCGACCTCCAGGTTGGGAATGGTTCTGTTGAGACGACAGGCTTTGCAGAACACGTCTTGCGATGCATCCTCCACCAGCCAGTTGCAGACGTCGTGATCAGCATAATTAGCGCATTGTTGAAAGGACTCTTCACGATTCCGCTCCAGGGGCAGGTCGCAATCGTAATCCTCCGGCGGGGAGATAGTAACCAGGCGCATGCCATCCGGCATAAATCCCAATCGCGCCCCGCAGCGAACACAGATAACATTTTCAAAATACAACAGGCTGCCGCAACAATCGCATGTAAAAAGTTTCATGTCATTAGTGCTCCTCGTCGCGGATCAGATCAATGACCACGACTTCGGGACGCGCGCCCACGCGCAACGGCGGACCCCAGGTCCCGGCCCCGGTGGTGACGATGAGGTGGCTGTGGTTTTGCTGAAAATGGCCGGCAAGGTACCTGTACTGGCTGGCGACGAATTTGTGGAAAGGGTAGATCTGGCCGCCGTGAGTGTGTCCCGCGACCATCAATTGGATGCCCAGGGGAACGGCTTTCTCGTCCCAGGCCCAGGGCCGATGCGTGAGGAGGATCTGAAAATGGTCTGGTGAGAGTTCGGGAGTGATCTGGTCCAGCTGGCGGATCATGAACGCACGGTCCATGTGCCCCCAGGTCGGATCGTCGATGCCGATCAACTGTATACCCGAATCCGGCAGGATCAAGGTTTCGTTGCGCAGCAGGCGGATTCCGGCCAGATCATGGAAGGCCCGGCTGGTCTGGAATCCCACGTAGAATTCATGGTTGCCCAGAACGCCGAAGACCCCCAGAGGTGGAACGAGCCGGGCTATAACGGCGGCCTTGGGTTCCAGCCATTCCGGGTGGTCATTGATCTGGTCCCCGGCCAGCAGCACCAGGTCCGGCTCGAGATCATCGATGAACGCGATCAGCCGTTCCACCCAGGCCTGCCGGGTCATCACCCCGAAGTGGGTATCACTGACCAGAACAATACGGGTGTCTTTGGCAACCAGGGGGGTGCGCAGCTCGATCCGGGGCGTATCCCATTGCGTGGCCGCGTACAGACCGTAGAGTACGATGATCGCTGTCAGGAACAGAACCACGTTCAACTGACGCCGGCCCCGGGGATACCAGCGAGTCATGGCGGCGGGCAGGACCCTGGCTGGAATGACCAGGACCAGGCTCAGGAGCTGCAGCCAGAACAGGTAAAAGAGTATGCCCATCCAGACAAAGACCAGCCACCACAGGGTACGCACCAGGGGCTGGGGCCAGTCCGCCGGGATCAGGTAGGCCAGAAACGGGGTCGCGGCCATGAACAGGACCACCGGCAGACCCGCCGACCATTTGCCAAACCCAAGATCGAGTTGCGCCCCCATGCGCCCCCAGACCAGGAGATGCATGGAGAGGTAGACCAGGGCCGCAATTATAAAAAATGTCATTTGTGCTCCTTATGCAGGGTTGTCGCACGGCCTTGCCTGACAATACCGCGCTGCTTGATCTCTTTCCTTCCGCGCTAACGCATCGCCAGGTTCGGCACCGAAAAAACAAGAAAAAATAATGAATCCACCGGAAATGATCTGATGACCCCATGGGGAGCCTCTTTGACAGTTACCCGTAACTGTTGTGTCAGTCCGTCACGAAATCCCTGGACGGTATGATTGATACATTTTGCAATCTTCTGCCATGAAAACTATGGTGAACTTTTACCCATCGCCGAGTGCGGCTATTTTACCGCCAGATCGAGAGACAGGCTTGCAAGTGTAGCACTGATCCGCCGGGATCCCCCCAGAAGGACCGGCGGCAAGGGAACAGGCGAAATATTTGTGCACTTTTCCGACCGGACTCTGCTGGCCGAGGGTCTCGTTTCTTGTCTTCCCTGACCCGTCACGCCTGCAATACAAAAGAGGAAAAAATGGTTAAGAAAACAAAGAAGAAATCATCGGCACGTCATGCGATAGTACACCAAGTCATGAAGCATATCCAACGAAGTCAGCACGGAAAATCCATTGACCTTGCAGAGATCAGACAAGCTCACGAAATGGCCGAAAACCTGGAAGCGACGGTTGTCTCGGACGACGAATTATCCGGGTTTGATCCACTACATGCGCTGTATGCCTATGCTCAGAACATAATCCAAACCTGGGCGCTTTACCTCCTCCGTTTGCCCGAGTGTCGAAAAATAGCATCAAACCTGGCTGAGGCCGATAGAGAATACATGCCGGCATACCCGCCCATGAGTCCGATCACCTCCTCCTATTTTTGTTATTGGGCATTCTTTGACCTGAAGGCCGGTCCTGGCAAGGAATCGATTGGTGACATAGTGATCAAGGTGAGTCAAAAGCTGTCATCACTCCAAAATTTGCTCACCCTCTACCAGAACATGCAGGATTCCCGCATGGGATTGTATTTCCATGAAGGAAGCAAAGGCAAGCGCATCAGGTTGAAGGAGTTGATCACCGAGAAAGAACTCACCTGTATCTCGCCAAGCGGTTATCTTGGCATGCCTGGAGAATTGTGGTTCGCAAGAATTTTGCCCGATCCGTTTCCCGCATACCCGTTTGGGTATGCCGTCGTCATTGCCACACCCTATGTCGTTGGTAAAAATGAAGGCGGATTTTTCAAGAACACCGGGTGCCTGCAAGAGTGGCTGGCCTTTTTTGAACGAACGTTGCCAAAAACAGGAGAATCGGACAGGAGAAGAGCCTATGAAATGTTGATGAAGGATGGTCTTGGTCAACATTACTGGAATGAATTCATTTTTACGAGCTACGCCAACTATACGGACAATGTTGTGTTCCTGGCAGGTATCCCCGACCTTCCGGAAAGCATGCCGCATTCAGAGCAAAATGCTCTCTATTAGTTAATGGGCGGAAGGTGACCAAGACCACTACTAACCTCGAATTGGCCAGGGAGATCGAGGCAAAACTGAAGGTCGATATTACCAGAGGCGAGCATCAACTCAATAAGAAAAATGAGGCTCCCACCTTGGGCGAGGTCTGGACGAAGTACTGGCCGTGGGCCGAGACGAACAAAAAGTCGGCCCGCTGCGACCTCTGGAGCTACCGAAAGCACTTGGCGCCCCGCTTCGAGACCAAGCGGCTCGACCAGATAACCACTTTCACCGTCGACAGTATGATCATGGCCATGAAGAAAGACGGCTACGCCCCGGCGACGATCCGCCACCAGACCATCCTCCTCAGCAGGTTGTACACCTTGGCTGATCGATGGGGTCTTTACGGTGGGCAGAACCCGTGCAAGAGGGCGAAGCGAGTCCAGGTGAATAATCAGGTCACGGAGCGCCTGGACGAAGAGCAGTTGGCGCGGCTGATGGATGTCCTCGAATCGTGGCCATGTCGGGCGTCTGCTTGCTTGGTGAAGTTCCTCCTCTTCACGGGAATTCGGAAGGGCGAGGAGTTCAAGCTGATCTGGAAGGACATCGACATGCAGCAGAAGCTGATGAAGCTGCGTGATCCGAAGGGCGGGAGAGACGTCAGCCTACCCTTGTCTGATAAGGCACTGGCCGTTCTCAAGGAGGTACCGAGGGTCGAGGATAGCCTGTATGTCTTTCCAGGCAAGGACGGACAGCAGAGGGAATGGTTCTATCACCCCTGGGCCAGGATTCGCAAGATGGCAGGTCTACCCAACGACTTCAGATTGCATGGCCTGCGTCACGCCTTCGCATCCGCCATGGTCTGCAACGGGGTTGATCTGTTCATTGTCAGCCGTCTGTTGACCCACAAGGACATCTCCACCACGCAGCGATATGCCCATCTGAGCGATCAGTCGCTGCGGGATGCCCTGAAGGTAAGCGACCGGTGCCAGACGCCGCAGGATAGCAACGTCGTGCCGCTGCGGAAGGTGGCCCAATGACGGCAGCCAGGGTTGATACCCTCAGAACGCAAAAACTGGGCACCTTGCTGGTCCGGACGTTCGATCCTGACTTAACGACCGGCGAGCTTGTGGTTCTTGTCGAGGACATCGCGAGGAAGCTCACGATCAAGCTGCCAACGGTTGACAAGACCATGGTCACGCTTCGACGTTTGCCCAAGGACACCACCATGGCCGCCGACCTGCTCCCGTTACCGAAAGGGATCGACCTGACGGACGAGGAGGCCGGTTTCTTTGCCGACATCGTTGCAGACCTGATCCTGATGGCGATCCCGGCGGCGAAGAACCTTTTCCCACCTTCACGGTAAACCGATACCCACCATCCTCAATCACAGGCTCGACATAAGCCTCTTTGCCCGCCTTGGTCGAAAGCATGAAAGCCGAAACCAGCGGCACATCCACATCAGCAAAGGCCGGGTTGGGGCTCTTGACCGTCCGCGCCCACAGCCAGGCGATGACCGTCAACTTGCGGCCGACATAGGGCTTTAGGTCCGGCCGCTCACGTGCCATTTCGGCGGTGATTTCAACCTTGGGGTAGAGGTGGCCTATGCGTCGTTGAGCCTCATCCCGCATCCACTGGCCGTAATAGCGTACATCCTCGGCCAGCCCTTGGGCACCGCACCATTTGCGCAACGACCTTTCAGCCGCGGACTTGCCCTGCCAGCCGGGGTTGACCGGTTCCCTGCCAGCAAACTTCGGCGGAATCTCGATCATCGCCTTGTTGATCAGCACCGCCACCGGGTTAAGACCCGAGGCGTAGCTTTCCAGGCCCAGGCGCTGGGCCTCCAGGGGCAAGGCCCCCCACCGGCAAAGGGATCATGGAAAGCGGGCAGCTTGTGACGATCAAAGAGTTCCTGCGCCCGGGGGTGATCAGCATTTTCAGCGCAGGTCCGTCGCCAGCTTCGCCAGATCTCGTCCCTGGCCAGCTGCAGGACCTTCTCGTTGGTGGTGTTCTCCCACTTCACCAGCTCCTCAATGATCTTGAACAATCTTTGCCGTTCCTTGTCCTGGGCCTTCTTCGTTGGAAACAGATCCGGATAGCCGGAGGGGTCATCCACCATCTGGGCGAAGATCACCGCCCGTGCCGCCGCCAGAGGCCGTCGCGCCCACCACAGGTGCAGGGTGCTGGGGTGGCCATGACGGATCGATTTCTCCCGGGCAGAGGCTGTATTGATGGCATCCAGCGGCAGGGCCACTTCAATGAGCTTCTTTTTCATGTGCTCTATCCTTGTTCTTCCTCGATCCACAGGGGGAGTGTTTGCCAGTCGTTTGCCAATCCCATGGCAACCGGGTTGATTCCAACCAGGTGTTCAATAAGTCGGCGCATTCGCCATGGCCAGGACGTTCCGGGGCTGATCAGTTTGAGCAGGTACCCCAGAACGATGATGGTATTGCCGACATACCGGTCAGCGCCGGGGTGGAGCATTGCCGCCAGCTGGATTGGGGCTTTGGGCAGCGCCATGGTAATGGTGAAACGCCTATTCCACAACCGGCCATGGTGGGCGGTGATATTGCGGACATGGGTCAGGTGGTGGAGGAAGGATCGCAGGAATTTCTCATCCAGTCCATAGGATTTGGCAATGAATTGCCGGTCACCCCTTTTCCTGAGCTTCTGGTACCACTGGGAGAGCTGGCCGAACGACATCACCTCGCAGCTTGCCCAGATCGGCGGCAGGTAGGGCTGACTATAGGTTTGGCGGTAGTGGTCGATAAAAGGTTCCCGGCTCCGGTCAATCTCCTCTCCCAGGCTGGTCAGCAGTCGGTTATGGGTTATTGTATCCGCGAAATAGCGGGTCTCCAGGAAGAAATGGCTGCCGTACCGGTACCCCAGCTGGTTGGCATACTGCGCCCGCAGGGAAACCTCAAACCGTTCAATGGCCTCCATGACAAGCAGGCGGAACTGGCGGTCGAAAATATAGAGATCAAGGACCTGATCAAAGGTTGTTCCGTTCTGGAAGGTATGGTCCGCGCTGCCAGACTGCTCAAGGGGGATCCAGTAGCCACGCAGGCGATAATAGCTGATATGGGAGAGGTAGCGGCTCGCACGGCTTCGGTTGGGGATGATCATGCCGCGGCTGATGAGCAGATTGATCTGCTCATCGATAGAAAAAGGGGGCTTGATGTAGTCCACTCAAGCCCCCAAATAAGTAACCCGCCGGGGTGCGCGTTTCAGGTCGAAACCTGCAGAGGCGTGGCGGGTGTTGTTCGGAAATGATGGAGTATATATAGCACTGATGAACCGCGTTGTCATCTGTTTTCCCATGCTCTTCCTTGGGCTTTTCCCGGCAGAACTTTGCTTGTCAATTGGGTGCCTCGGCCCGGGCGATCAGCTCGGTGAAATCATAGTTGACACTGGTGACCCCGAAATCAGGCTCCCGTTGAAACGGCCGGCGGAGATAATGGACTCGATGGTCCTTTTCATCCAGGAATTCGACAATGGCCAGGATGAAATCCTCGGGCTTGTTAAGTGAATAGAGGATTTCATTCCGGGTCACAGTGATCGATGGTGCCCCGGAAATCCGCCCCTTGACCTCGAGAAAACGGAGACGACCGGTGTCGGGGATGCGGCTTTCAATGTCATAGCCGAGTTTTTCAGTCTCCCGGTCCACCGGTTCATAGCCAAGATTACGTTCGGTGTCCATGACAATCGCCCGAGCCCGAGCTGCCGCTGCCTGGGTATCCACGGTTGGCCCCGGCATCGGTGCCCGCCCGGCCATGGTCTGGAGCAGGCCAACGGGGACCACCAGCAGGCAACCAATGACCACCGGCGGCAGGGGTGAGATCCTTGCTTCCAGGCGGAGATCCTCCAATCGCTTCTGCAACCTGCCCTGGAGTGCGTCGGCTCGTTTACGGGCCTCGCCGGAGTTGAGTCGGGCATTGGGTTTGCCGGCCTGCTCCTGGAGTTTCAGCTCCTCGGCACGGTGGTCCCAGTAGGTAATCTCCTTGGTGAGTCGTTCCTTGACCGCGGCCTCGGTCTTGGCATTGAGGGCCAGGCGTCTGGACCGGACCTCGGCCAGATGCTCGGGCACCACCTGGGCAATGGCATACCCCTGTGCTTTCTGTTCCAGTTCCCGGTTGATCCACCCACATTCCGGCCGATCAAGGATCTGCTCGAGCGTGGGGTCAGTGCTCTCGAGGGGTCGGTAGTCAAGGTAGGGTGCATACTGCAGGTGCCGGGTTTGACCGTGCTCATCCAACTCCACGTAGAGCATACGTTTGGAGATAACCCGTCGCTCGCCGGACCGGGTCAGGGAGAATAGCCTGGATAAGGAGGTCACGCAAAGGCTTGCCCTCGAACTGGAGTTTGCCGAGGACATCGAACACCTGGCCGCCCAGGGCCTGGCGGGCCTGTTCCAGCTTCTCCAGCAGTTTGCGATAGACATCCCCCTCCCGGGTTTCCTCGGCCACCAGGTTCCACAAGTGGCAGACCTCGGTCTGGCCGATACGGTGGATGCGACCAAACCGCTGCTCCAGGCGGTTGGGGTTCCAGGGCAGGTCGTAGTTCACCATCAGGTGGGCACGCTGCAGATTGATCCCCTCGCCGGCGGCATCGGTGGCCAACAAAACCTGAACCTCGGGATCGTGCTTAAAGGCCTCCTGGATTTTCATCCGCTCCTCGCGACCTATGGCCCCATGGATGACAACCACCGCCTCTGTGCGGCCCAGCAGGGTGGTGATTCTGTTTTCCAGGTAATTGAGGGTGTCGCGGTGTTCAGTAAAGATGACCAGTTTCTGGTGGGCCGAGGATTTGGGTGGATCGATGGGGCCGGCGCCGTAGGGGATGTCGGTCTCGGCGGTGACGAGGCCGGCAGTGGTGGTGAAGATCTCGTGCAGCAGGCTTGCCAGTTGCTGCCATTTAGTATCAGAGCCGCTGTTGCGGACCTTGACCGCCAATGTCTCCAGCCGTTTCAGGGTCTCGATCTCGGCCTGGAGTTCGGTGCGGGACCGGGCTGCCGTGGCCTGGTCGACAATCTGTTCCTCGGCGGTTTCCACTTCATTATCCGGGGCTTCCTCCAGGTCCTCCACATCCTCGGCATCGAGGATGGGGCCGGCAATGGCTAAAGGGGGCAGGTGATTTCCCCGCTGCAGGACTTCCAGTTCGCGCAAGCGGCTTTCCAGCCGCTCCCGCCGCCGGCGCAGGGACTGGTAGATCGCCTCTGGAGATGATGCCAGGCGGCGCTGGAGGATGGTCAGAGCGAAGCCGACCGTTCCCGCCCGTTTGTCGTTTTCCAGGGCTTCAGCCCGATTGAATTCCTCGCGGACATACTCCGTGACCGCCCGGTACAAGCTGGCCTCGTCATCCGAGAGCCGGTAGGGCACGGTATAGGCAATCCGCTTGGGGAACAGGGGGGTGCCGTCGAACTTGAGTAAACTTTCCTTGACCATGCGGCGCATGAGATCAGAGACGTCCGAGGAGTGGACCCCGTCGCGGAACCGGCCTTCAAAGCGATCTCCATCCAGCAGAGACATAAACAGCTGGAAATCAGCTTCCTTGCTATCCCAGTGGTCAGCTTTACAAAATAGACCTGGATGTTTTCTGAATTCTTCGTCAACATTGTTTGTCCCTTCGTCTCTCCATTGAGAGGTTACCGGTTTCACATTTCTTACAGGATCATGGAGGAGGGCTGAGTTGTCAACCAGAAAGCAAATATGGTGTTCATTTTATCAGTCAGTATAGGTAAATATAGCTATAGCCTCCACATAGGTAGGGGCAACCGTGACGAGCTGTTCCAGTTGTTTGGCGAGCTCAGGTTTTGGGGTGTGAAATATTACATCGCTTCCAGATACTCTCTTGCTTCTTCGATCGAAAGCAATGGATTTGACTGGACGAGAACGAGGATTTCCTCGTAGTAGCGATCGGAGGGATCTAAGGGTTTCGCCTCTGGATCGAGGAGGAATGGCGGTATCGACTCCCTCTGTTCGGCCGGCAGGTCCTCCAGCTTCGCCCCGTCGAACGCGAGGTCCAGGTAACTCTGTAAGGAAACTGGAGTCCGGTATTGAATCAGACTTTGAATAATTGGATCCATGCCAACTTGGGGGTTGGAGTCTCCGGCCAGTTCAGTGACTTGCTGTCTTGCTTTTTCAAGGGATATTCTGTTTTCTTTTATTGGTCCCAGATCGCATCGATTGCAGCGACCAGAGGATTGCCAAGGGGTATGAGGACACCTCCATAACCCTCAGCATATTTTTTAACGCAGGACCCCTGGCAGCCTACTGCGGATACGTCTGGATTCAATCCGGCCCTTCGGCGATGAACCGGAGAGCATACTCATTTTCTTCGGCAATCCGATTGGCCTCATCGATCGGGATACACAACTCGGCGGCAAAATAGCTGCTGCCCGGACAACTACCCTCAATGATCACAACCCCAAGGTCCTTCATCATCGTCCTGTTCTCCGAGAGGAAATGTTCATAAGCAGCCCCTTGCGCAGTTCCTGTCTTATAGAAGAATTCCCATTCATTATCCCAGTCAGGCTCCTCGTTCAGCCAGGCCTCGATCTGGGCATTGATCGCCTCACGGTCCTTGCCATCGGCTTGTTCAAACCAATCATACCATCCTTCCTCCACCTGTTCTTCCAACGCCTCCCTGTTCATACCGCTTGCCGGAGGCTTGCGCTGTACTGCCAGAAGAAGCTTTTGGTGATATACGTTTTTGATCCTCTCTTCGAGCGTATAGCTTCTTTCAAACGCGCCCCAATCGATATCCTCGACACGGGAATACCAGTACAGTTCTCGGCGTAATCGCGGTGCAGTGAAGTTCGCATAGGACAGGGTTCCATGTGCATCAACCTCGAACAGATCGCATGCTTTTTTCGCGTGATGCCAAGCCGTATCCACTTCCTCTTGACTGGCGTTGAGTAAATCCAACGGAAGGGTGATTGTCACTCCCAGAGAGGCAAGTGTTCTCAAAAAGGTTCTTCGATTCATGATATTCTCCTTTATACCGGATTTGCGGATATGGCTGGGCCGCACGCTGGGGTCAAATCCAGACTTCGGCCCTGATCTCTCTGGTCATCAATGTCCTGCTGCCCCAGGTCCAGCAAGGGGATGCCACGGTTCTCCCGTGCCCCTGGGTACGGACACCCAATAATCGCCACGATCGCCCGAGAGCTTGTGGTCTGAACATTCATCTGATCAGGCATGGCAGCCCTCCTTTTCAGTGGAGATAACTCGCTGGATCTGCTCCACCCGATCGGTCCGCTCCCATGGCAGGCCGTCCCTGCCGAAATGACCATAAGCGGCGGTCTGGGCATAGATGGGTCGGCAGAGGTCCAATATTGTGATGATTCCCGCCGGGGTCAGGTCGAATACCGCCCGGATTGCCTGCTCGATGGTGGTATCGTTGACCTTTCCTGTCCCGTGGGTATCAACGAACAGGCTCATCGGTTCCACCATCCCGATGGTATAGGCGATCTGGATCGTGCAGCGGTCAGCCAGACCGGCGGCGATAATATTCTTGGCCACATATCGGGCCATATAGGCGGCGGACCGGTCCACCTTGGATGGATCCTTGCCGGAGAAGGCACCGCCGCCATGGGGGCAGGCACCACCGTAGGTATCGACGATGATCTTACGCCCGGTCAGGCCAGTATCACCCTTGGGTCCGCCGATGGTGAATCGTCCGGTGGGATTGATCAGGGTCCGCATCCCCTGCTGGAGGTCCTTGGGGATGATCGGCAGAATAATCTGTTCCAGCACCTCGGTTCGCAGGATATCGAGGTTGATCTCTTCCGTATGCTGGGTGGAGAACACCACGGTCTCGACCGAAAGGGGGTGGGGGCCCCGGTAGCGGACGGTGACCTGGCTTTTGGCATCCGGCCGCAGCCAGGGGACCTTGCCGCTCTTGAGCAGGTTCGCCTGCCGTTGCACCATGCGGTGGGCAAGTATGATCGGCAGGGGCATCAGTTCTGGAGTTTCATTGCAGGCATAACCAAACATCATGCCCTGGTCGCCGGCACCGAGCCGGTCGTCCTGGTCCACCCCCCTGGAGATATCAGGCGACTGCTGGTTGAATCTGACCAGGATCTCACAGCGATCGGGATCGATCCCCGGGAAGGTGCTATCGTAGCCGGTGTCCCGCAGCACCTGGCGGACCAGGTTCGGAGCCGCTTCCCGGATGAGGTCGCTCAGACCCGGCGGGGTGGTACGGAACTCACCGGCAAGGACGACCAGGTTGTCGGCAAGGAAGGTTTCACAGGCCACCCTGGCTGTCGGGTCGCGCTCGAGAAACGCATCCAGGACGGTGTCCGAGATCCGGTCGGCGAGTTTATCGGGGTGTCCTGCAGAAACCGATTCCGAGGTGAACAGGTAGGGGCGACCGGAGATTTCACGGTCAATTGACAAGGTGGGATCTGACATGGCTCACTTCTCCTCTGCTCTGTAGTGTTGAGTGTGCGCATGGCGCCACACAGAGCAGGTCAGTGGGCCAACGCTTTAGCAGAATTTATCAGTCGCCCTGCAAGTTGTTGCTTAAATCGGCGACGCCCGGATTGCCGGACACAAAAAAAGCCCGCTTCAGCTTGACGGCCAAAGCGGGCAATTGCTTGTTTCTGATGAGCCCTCTTTTAGCAGTATTTATTAAGCGCCCGCAAGCTGAGTATCCAAATCGGCGCTGATGTTTTTATACAGAAGCCGGGCAGAGAGTTCAATATCTTTCTTTGCCCCTGTGGGCACCCGCATTCTGCGGATCAGGACTTCGTTCCGCAGAATGTGGATCGACCATCGATAGAACTGTGGGCAGCACCCCCGGGGGGCCACCCCCCATACACCCCCCGAGGGGCCCCAGGGGGGCCCATCAGAATAACCTGTAGCCTGTTGGATACCCGCGCTGAACGGCTGGCCCGTGATCACCCTTTTACTGCACCCGCATTCTAAAAAGTGGGCACAGAATGGGGACAAAATGAAGCAAAACACAAACAGCCACTTATCGACCGTTCGATAAGTGGCTGATATTATTGGTGCTCCAGGAGGGATTCGAACCCCCGGCACCAGGATTAGGAATCCTGTGCTCTATCCTGCTGAGCTACTGGAGCCTGTTGCCACATGCTTGTAAGAAATAATAGGCTATATTTGCACCTGGCTTGTGGCTGCCCGAGGGAAAATACCCAGCAACCGATTTCCTTGCAAGCATTATTACCTGCTGCAGCAGGGTTAACGCAGGTGATTCTCTGGCAGAAATCAGTTCCAGTTCTTTTGACCTGCAATCCTTTTCACAGGCCGAGGGAATCGTGTCCTCAGGTGGACTCGCCGTCGGCAAGAACCAGCTGGCCGTTGAAGGTGGGGTCGCGAAAACCGAAATTGACGATGCAATTGCGACCGACTTGCGCCCCGGCCGGTATTCTCGCTTCCTGACCAACCAGAGAGATTCCGGTATACAGATGTTTTGGGTATCTTTTATTGACCTCGGTCATATTGTCGCCCTGCCCGACCAGGGCACCGGGGCCGACATGCACCCGCTTGTCGCAGATGGTCAGGTCAACGACAGCGCCCTCTTCGATAACCGAATCATGGAAGATCACCGAATTGGTAACCATGGCGCCTTTTTTGACATGGACGCCGGGGGAAAGCACCGAATTGATCACCGTACCCTCGATGACGCATCCGGCGGCGATCATGGAAGAG
The DNA here is from genome assembly GCF_016918545.1 of Desulfobulbus alkaliphilus. Lineage (GTDB taxonomy): Bacteria > Desulfobacterota > Desulfobulbia > Desulfobulbales > Desulfobulbaceae > Desulfobulbus > Desulfobulbus alkaliphilus. The sequence goes on from NZ_JAFFQC010000004.1 coordinate 100,617, forward strand.
GCCACCTTGCATCCGGCAAGGAACCGGACCGGTGCCCGATCCATCGCCAGACCGCTGTGTTCCGGGTTGGGATGAATTTCCCACTCCTCCGGGGCAATGCCGGAGTTTTCCCGAATAATGTCCATGTTGGCTTCCCAGTAGGACTGAATGGTCCCCACATCGCGCCAGTAGCCGTAAAAGGGGTAGGCATAGACCCGGTCCTCGTTGATGGCCCGGGGGATGATATCCATCCCGAAATCAACCTCCTGGCGATTACGGGCCAGGGTCCGGAGCAGGTAGTCGGTGTCAAAGACGTAAATCCCCATGGAAGCAAGATTGGTCCGGGGAATGGCTGGTTTTTCCTCCCATTCGACAATACGGTTGTCCGCATCGATTATACCGGTGCCGAACTGATGGATGTCCCGCTTCGGCACCACCATCATACCGATGGTGATATCCGCTTTCTTATGCAGATGATAGGAGAGCATGGCATCGAAATCCATCCGATAAATATGGTCGCCGGAAAGAACAACTACCTGGTCTGATGGATTTTTCCTGATAAAATCGATATTCTGGCGAATAGCGTCCGCTGTCCCTTTGTACCAGTCCGAATCCGATTCCCCCGTACGCGGCGGCAGGATTTTGATGCCCCGTGTCCGTCCGGTGAAATCCCAGGCTTCGCCGTTGCCGATATGGGCCATGAGCGAAAGCGGTTTGTACTGGGTGAGGACACCCACCCTGGTCAAGCCGGAATTCATGACATTGGACAGGCTGAAATCGATAATTCGATAAATTCCGCCAAAAGGCACCGCAGGCTTGGCCCGATGGCCGACAAGCAGATTCAATCGACTGCCGATACCACCAGCAAGAAGCAGCACGAGGGCATCACCGCTCTCTCTCATCGCAGTTCCTCCCCATCATTGAGATTTTTCAGTGGCCAGGATTCCGCGGCGATTCTGGGTCCCACCGTGCAACCACTGCCGATGCGAAACCCTTTGGGCACATTGTTGTTCCAACCGATAACACTGACCCTGGCGTGTTCACCGCCGTCGGGAGAGCCGATCCACACATCCTGGTTGTAAACGGTGTTGACATCGCTGACCACGCGGTTAAGCCGTGTCCCGGGATGGACGATGTTATCAAAGAAAAGGACAGAGTCGTTCACCTCGGCGCCGGCCAGCACATGCACGCCGGGAAACAGGATCGAATTACGCACGGTTCCCTCGATAATGCAGCCATTATAAGCAATGGAGTTGTCCAGGCTGCCCTGGCCACCGATCATGACCGGTTGGCGATCGGCGATATTTCGGTGCCCCAGATTGGTGCGGATCCCCCAGGCTTCCTGGTCGATTTTCGGCGCCGGGCCGAGCAGATCCATGGAGGTCTGCCAGTATTCGTCGATGGTTTTGGTGTACCCCCAGTACCCTCTGAATTTGTATCCATGAACGTTGTACTTCTCCCGCATCATCATGGGGATGATATCACGACCAAATTCGTAGGAGGTGCTTTGCTGGTTTTTTTTCAGCACATCAAAAAGAACCGAAGGCCGGAAGCAGAACACGGTGAGCGAGGCCCAGCGCCCCTTGGGCTCGGCAGGTTTTTCCTCGTAGGAGAGCATTCGGCCGCCCTCTTCATCGCCCTCTTCGATTTGAGCAACCCCGAAACGGGATGCGGATTCCGGAGCAACCTCGATAAAGGCAGCGGTCAAATCGGCATCCTGGGCGTCGTGGTAGCGGATCATTTTGCGGTAATCCATCTGATAGATATGATCACCGGATAACACCAGAATCAACGATGGACCGTAGTACTGCATGTAATCGAGGTTCTGATAGACCGCATCGGCGGAGCCACGGTACCAGTGCGGGTTATCGTAATCCTTGAAAGGCGGCAGGATGGATATGCCCCGGTTGCGGCCGATCATATCCCAGGCAGCGCCGGTGCCGATATGGTTGATCAGAGAATAAGAACGGTATTGACTGAGAATGGCAATACGCTCTATGCCGGAATGAAGCAGGTTGGAAAGAGGAAAATCAATGACCCGGGAAAAGCCGCCAAAGGGCACAGCGGATTTGGGCCGGTAATGCGTCAGAACACCCAGTTCATCGACGCGGCCTCCTGCAAGGATCATCGCCAGAGTTGAGGGTCTGTACATAAGGCACCATGCGAAAGGTTGTCACCAGCCCATGTCCGAAAACAGTTTCATGCCTCCGAAAGAAGGCTGACAGAAGAAAAGCTGTTGCCCCTCGATGATATTGCATACGCTCCAATCAAGCAAGCACTACTTGTCGCCCACCAACCGGATACTACTTGGCGGACGTGGTCAGCAGACGGATGAGAACCTTGGTGGTGAATTCCTTATTTTCCCGCAGCGGCAGGTTCTTGAGAGGGGCCTCCGCCCGGGCGGCCTCTTTGTGCCCGCCGGCGGGACCAAAACGGCCAAAACTTTTTTTGGCCAGTTTACCGGCATTCTTGCGATACCCGTCACAACGGAAAATCACCACCAGCTTGTCGCCATGGGTGCCCGAGACAATCACCCAGTCAAACGAATCGACCCGGTTGAAAAAATCGGCGATAATGACCAGAATATCGGGGGAGCTGACCTTGCCGAGGTGGACGTAAGCCCTACCCTTGCTTGTTTTCACGTCGTTGAGTGCGGTTCGGAAATATCGCAGTTCCGAGCGCCGCAATTCGGTAAGTTCGAACTTCCGCACCAGGTTGAGATTGGCGATGCCGAACAGATAACGAAAACTGATACTGTCGGCTGCCTGCATATTCTGCTTCTGGAAATTCTGGGTATCAACCTTGATGCCGTAAAACAGGGCTGTCGCCAGGGCCACCGATGGCTTGATGCCGGAAGCACGGAGATACTCGACCATCATCGATGACACGGCACCGTATTCAGGACGAATATCGATGAAATCCGCATCCCATCCGGTGGTGACCGGATGATGATCGATGACCGCATTGAAAGACATTTTTTCGAAACAGGCCAAATGGTTGGGCTGTGAATCAACGAGAATTTTTTTGGAATACTCCTTGACCGGCAGGGTATGGAGTCGTTCTATGGGGATTTTCAGCCGCTTCACCATGGTGACATTGTTGAGCCGCCGTATCTCGTTGGGATAACCGATGACCACGCTTTGCACGCGATAGCTGAGCAGACGTTTGAGGGCCATGGCTGAAGCAATGGCATCGGGATCGGCACTGATCACGATCAGCACCGTATCACTGCGCTCGAAAATGTTCCACAAGCCATTGAGCCGGGCTAAAGCGGAATTTTTACTGGCGCTGCGCGTAATATTGGTGTCAGAAATTTTTTCAAATCGTTTCTGCATACACAAAGCCTGGATCCGTGAGCGTTCGTCCGTGGGTCGGTTTCGATATCCGTGGCCGCTCGATGAAAGGACACTGTCTCGGACGGGTACGGGCAATGAAGATGGCGTGCGGATGGACGCCCCGAAGGGTGGCTGGTAAAGATATTATCAAGTATCCCACCGCAACTATAACCTGAGTACAGCACAATAAAACCCAAACAAGCGCCCAGCCGTCACGGAATCAGGACAGCGAACCTCAAGAGGGTGAGACCTTACCACAGACAACAAAGAAAGTGCAAGTGCCTGCAACAGGCAAAACCATGGTAACGCTTGACTGAATGCATCGCAGCGGGTACACCATGTGCTGATCATTTCCACTCAAGACCAACGGCGGCGCGATACCTGTACGTCCCCACAAATTCAACCCAGAAAACAGCCTCGTTCCAGCCACCCTTGCGCGATACAATCCCGTGACTCTTCTTAACCGCTACATCCTCTACAATTTCATCCGCAATCTCGGGATGATCATGGCCAGCTTCATCTCCATTTATCTGCTGATCGATTTTTTTGAAAAAATCGACAATTTTCTCGATAAAGGCAAGTCCATCGGCCTGATCGCGCAGTTTTTCCTGCTGAACATCCCTTTCATCATCGATCAGATGAGTCCGGTCTGCATTCTGCTGGCCGGTGTTGTCACCCTGGGGATTCTCAATCACAGCAACGAACTCATCGCCCTCAAGGCAAGCGGTATTCCCCTGCGCAAAATAACTTTGCCCATCATTGCCGCCTCCATGGTCTGCATCCTCCTCTTTCTGGCCATGGCCCAGTTCATCCTGCCGACAACAAACTCCACCACCAATCGTATCTGGAACCAGGAAGTGCGGGGCATGGTCCCACTGGGGATCTTTCGCCATGGTCGCTACTATTATCGCGGCCAGGAAGGTTTTTACTCCTTTGCCCGTCCGGATCCGACCAGGAATATTTTCACCTTTTTTTCATACACCACCTGGGATGAACACTATCAGGCCGACAAGGTGATCAGCGCCCAGCGGGCCGTCTGGGATAACGACACCTGGACATTGCGCCATGGCCAGACGCAGAAAGCCAGCGGGGACGGCAGGTTCACCACGGAAGTCTTCAGAACCCAGCATCCGACCCTGCCGGAACGGCCTGATCATTTTTTTGTTCCCGCCAACTACACCATGCAGTTGTCGCTGCTGGACCTGTACAGGGAAACCAGGGGCAAGGCGTCCCGTGAGGAAACCAATCGGGCCCGGGCGGAGTTTTACGGCAGGATTTCCTATACCATGCTCGGGCTGCCGCTTCTGCTGCTTGGCCTGCCGATGCTGCTGCTGATTTACAGGAAATGGGGCCGCGACCTTTCCATTGCCATTCCGGTCAGCTGCGGCATGGCCTTTGCCTGCTGGGGTGTGTGGGCCACCCTGCAATCCCTGGCCAAAGTCAGTTATCTCAATCCCATGATCGCCGCAACCTCCATTCACATCTTCATGGGTCTCGCCGGACTGTTGCTGCTGATGCGTGAGGATACCTGATGCCCGGACAGGTCGGAATCGTCGGTGTCCCCCCCCTGGTCATCATCGAAGAAATCCAACGTCGGGGGGACCTGATCATTGATCTCGACGAGCCCCAGGTTCAGGCACCAATGGATCTGAGCGCCTCCCGCATCCCGCGGGTATACTGTGCCATTCTGCGCACCGTAGTGCTGAATTGCATGCACCTCCGCCTGGACCGGCTGTACATCGATGTAGGGCCGGGAAAATGCGACTGCGCGCTCCATGTCGCGGAAATTCTTGCCGATATGCTGCCAATTCCGGTTATCCGTACCCGTAATCAGGATACCCGCTCCTTTGGTCACCCGCTCTGTACCGCGGATATGCCCCTGGTGGAAAAATTCACCCGAATCACCAGGGGAGTACAGTCAGCGGCACCCTATCCGGACCTGGATGCCTGTCAGCCTGTATGCGGCTTCTGGGGGGTCCCTCCCCGGGATTTCTCGCTGCTGTCCCTTTTTCCGCCGACCACCCATATCTTCGGCTGGACCAGGTGCATGGAAAATAAAACCCCTGCTGACCTGGCGCTGGAACAGCATTTTGACCCTGCCATTCCCACGGTTTTCTTTTCTCAGTCCTTCTGCGCCAAATCAGCGCTGGCCCAACACCTGGCGGCCAAACATCCCCGGGCCGTGGCCATTGACTGCGATGTCACCGCTGGAAGCTCAACCCGGGCGAAAATCGAGGCCTTTCTGGAATTATCAGGAATCGAACCGCAACGCGGGGGGGCAGACTGATGCTTCTCGCCGACTTCGGCACCTCCTACTGCAAAATTGTCGACACCACCAGCGACCGGGCCCCGCGGATCATGGCCACCCGGGAGCTGCAGCGCTCCTTTTGCGCTGACCTGGCAACCGGCCACAATGCCGCCCGCCGCAGTAAAAAAAGCATCAACGAATTGACCGCTCTGGCCAGAGGCGGCCGCCGCCTGATCAACCGCGGGGATTTCGTTCTTCTTGATTGCGGCAGCCGAGACATTAAATTCATCCGTTTTGAGGACGGCGAGGTGGCCGACATGGGCTGGAACGCCGAATGCGGCGCCTCCATGGGCTTCACCATCGAACTGCTGGCCGCCTATTATCGGCTGGATTATTCCGCCATTCCGGTACCGGAGACCGGATTTTCCATCACCTGCGGCGTTCTCGGCATGAGCCATATCTTTGATTCCGTGGTCATGGGTGCTTCGGAGACCGAAGCTGTGGCAAAATTCGTTCGCGGCATCGCGCTCAATGCCTATCGCTTTGCCAGGGAACCGAAAGAACTCTATCTTTCCGGCGGCCTCTGCGACAACCCGCTGTTTGTGGCCAGCTTTCCTTGCCAGGTCAACCCTTTGGGCCGTTTTGTCCTGCTGGAAGGCTTGCAGACCACCCTGGAAAAAAACTGCCTGGATCCGTGAGCGTTTGGCCGTGTGTCAGCTGTATTGCCTGTGCCCGTTCGATCAAAGTAAACTGTACAGCCGTCACGGATCCGGGAACCGGTAATCCCGCACCAACTCTCTCCGGGAGCGGATCTCGCCACCCAGGGACACTCACTCCCCACATTAGGTCCGGTGAGCCAGGATCCCGAGATGCTCCTGCCCTTGTCGGTTGAAAAGGGGCGACGACGCTGATACTAAAAAAACCGGCCATCACCCATGGTGATGGCCGGTTTTTTTGGTATCGATGCGTACCGGGCAATTATTTCTTTTTGTCTTTTTTCTTTTTTTTCTTCTTTTCGATCTTGTCCCGCAACGGACAGTCACTGCACATCTTTCCTTTCTTCAGGTAGGCTTGGCAGCACTTTTTTTTCTTTTTTTTCTTCGTCTTGCCCATATTTCGCCTCCTGTGGCAGCCGGGTCCGGCTACCGTCACCGTTCATCGATGAATCGATGACCAAGGGTGAATGAAAACCCGACAACCGGGCGCCTGACAGGAAAAGGCATTACTCCTCATCGAGGAGTGCACTGTCATCGGATTCCTGGATCTCCAGCAGTTCAACCTGAAAAATAAGCATTGATCCTGGCTCGATAACCGGCGGCACGCCTCGATCACCGTAGGCAAGGTCCGGCGGAATGTAGAGTTCATGAGTGGCTCCCACTTCCATCAGCGGCAGCGCCTCCTGCCAACCGGCGATCACCTGGTCCACCTGGAAAACCGCCGGTTCATTGCGTTTGTAGGAACTGTCGAACTCCGTTCCATCAAGCAGGGTGCCTGTGTACTGCACTTTGACCGTGTCCGTGGGTTGCGGCTTGGCCCCTCCCGCTCCTTTGTCCATCACTTTGTATTGCAGCCCCGAAGGAGTCTCGATCACACCTTCCCTATCCTTGTTGGCCTTGAGGAACTCTTCGGCTTCCTGACGATTTTTCTCGATCATGACCAGGGTTTCACGGATCTGTTTTTCCTGCTGGCTCCTGGCGAATTCCTGCTGCAGTTCCGCGATTTCAGCCGCGCTGAGCAACGGCGGATTGCCGAGATACCCATCCTTGATCCCCTGCTGCATCACATCCAGGTCAAAGGTGGCATCCAGGCTCTTGAAATACTCGCCCAGATCCAGGCCCATGGCATAACTCAACTTCTGTTCATCGCTCTGCAGGGAAGGGGCCGGCACAGCGGCAAAAGCAACCCCGGTAATACACAACAGGGCAGGCAGGCACATCAGATACGGTTTCATATACTTCTCCAAAATTTGCAAGGTGGTGATTGTTTGCTGTCCCTGTGAAGGGCCGGCAAAGGCTCGGAAACTCTGCCCCCTATACCGCGTCGGGTATTGAATCCTCGGATTTTCCGGCGCAGGGGCGACAAGGCCCGCACCTGGAATGAGAGGGGCAGGATGTTTCAAATTAAATATTTCCGTTAAACTATAAACACAAATCCTCTTTTGTGTTTCATTATTTCGCGGCAAACTGTGTTTTATAATTGCCGCTTGTCAACGACCCGATTGGCCTTGCCCTCGGAACGCTCAATGGATTTTTCCTCCACCAGTTTGACATCGACACTGACGCCCAGTTCGGCGGAGAGGCGGGATTTAATATGCTCGATGACCATCCGTTGTTTTTTCATCTCATCAAAAAACAGCGATTCCACCACCTCCACCAGCACGGTGATTGTATCGGCATGGTTTTCTCTTTCGATGACAATCTGGTAATGCGGCTCGGTTCCTTCCACTTCAAAAAGCACTTTCTCGATCTGGACCGGAAAGACATTCACCCCTTTGATGATGAGCATATCATCACTGCGGCCCATAACCCGCTGCATCCGCTTCAGGGTCCGGCCGCAGGGGCAGGGCTCCGGGATAAACCGGGTCAGGTCGCGGGTGCGGTACCTGATCATGGGAAAGGCCTCTTTGGTCAGGGTGGTGATGACCAGTTCACCGACCTCGCCTTCCGGTACCGGCTCCAGGGTGGCCGGATCGAGAATCTCGAGGAGAAAGTGATCTTCATTGATATGCAGCCCGTTGCACTCCTGACATTCACCGGAAACACCGGGACCCATGACCTCGGACAGGCCATAGTTGTCCGTGGCGATGATGCCCAGTTTCTGATGGATTTCCTGGCGCATGGCCTCTGACCACGGTTCACCGCCAAAGAGACCATAGCGCAGCGACAAGCCGTTGGGATTGACCCCCATCTCCATCATGGCATCAGCCATGACCAGGGCATAGGAAGGGGTGCAGACCAGCGCCGTGCTTTTAAAATCCTGCATGATCTGGATCTGCCGTTTGGTGTTGCCCGCGGAAATGGGGATCACCGAAGCGCCGATGAGTTCGGCACCATAGTGGAGGCCAAACCCACCGGTGAACAGCCCATAGCCAAAAGCAATCTGGATCACGTCGTTTTTGGTGACCCCGGCGGCGGTAATGACCCGGGCGACCAGATTCGACCATGTCTTGATATCATTACGGCTGTAGCCTACCACAGTGGCGCTGCCGGAGGTCCCTGAAGATGAGTGGACCCGGACCACGTCGCGCAGCGGCACGGCGAACAGGCCATAGGGATAGTTATCGCGCAGATCCTGTTTTTCGGTCAGGGGCAGCCGCTGCAGATCATTCAGCGAGCGGATATCATCGTAATTGAATTTCAGCTCATTCAATTTTTTCTTGTAAAAGGGAACATTCGTGCCCACCCGATAGAGGGTTGACTGCAGACGTTCCAGCTGCAGCTGTTCAAGGCCCTCTCTTGTCATGCATTCTATATCCGGTTCCCAAAACATAGGTTCTTCCCGTGTTCAAAGGTGGTCCATATGCAGCAGTCCGGTCCGCGACGGCCGCCGCTCATCATGGGTATGACCAGATGGTCAGGTGTGTTTATCCCGGCCGAGATAGGCCCGCTGGACATCGGAATTGGCAAGCAGATGCGCGGCCGGTCCCTGGACAATGACCTTGCCGACCTCGAGCACATAACCGCGATCGGCAACGGCCAGGGCCGCCTTGGCATTCTGTTCGATGAGCAGGACCGTATTGCCTTCCTCGCGAAGCCGGAGAATGATCTGAAAGATATCACGGACGATCAAAGGGGCCAGCCCGGTGGAGGGTTCATCCATCATCACCAGTCGCGGCCGGGACATCAGGGCCCGGGCCATGGCCAGCATCTGCTGCTCGCCGCCGGAAAGGGTTCCGGCAAGCTGGCGGCGTCGTTCCCGCAGAATGGGAAATAGTTCATACTGGTGTTCGAGTTCCTTGAGCACCGCGGCCCTGCCCTGCTCCCGCTGGAGAATATAGCCGCCGAGCTGCAGGTTCTCTTCCACCGACATCGGCGCAAAGACCTGCCGCCCTTCAGGAACCAGGGAGCAACCGGCGGCGACCATCTTGCCCACCGCTCCTCGGACACAGGTCTTGCCTATAAAATCGATCTCGCCACGCATGGGTTTCACCAGGCCGATAATGGTGTGCAGCAGGGTAGTTTTCCCTGCCCCGTTGGCCCCGATCATGGTGACAATCTCACCGCCGTCGACATGGAGCGATATGTTTTTCAGGACCCGCAGTTTACCGTAGCCGGCATCCAGATTTCTGATCCTCAGCATGGGGCGGCACAACTCCTACTGTCGCTGGTGAACGGGCCGGATCGATCACTGTGCAAAGGCATCGTCTTCTCCCAGGTATATTTTGATGACTTCTTCGTTCTGCTGGATATTAAGTGGACTATCTTCCGCCAGTTTCCGGCCGAAACTGAGGACCACGACCTCATCGGAAATGTCCATGACCAGGGACATGTCGTGTTCCACCAGCACCACCGTGATCCCCATATCCCGGATCCGCCGGATCAGGCGAGCGATTTCCGCGGTCTCGTAGATATTGAGGCCGGCAGCCGGTTCATCAAGCAGGAGCAGGCGGGGCTCCAAGGCCAGGGCCCGGGCCATTTCCACGGCGCGCTGCTGGCCAAAGGAAAGGCTGGTGGCCTCGACTCCGGCAAACTCGGCGATCTGCAGCATGTCCAGCAATTCCATGGAGGCGGCACGAATCGCCCGTTCTTCCTTCCAGGTCCAGGGCAGGTTGAACAGACCGGAGATAAAGCCGGCCCGGCTGCGCAGATGGCGGCCCACCATGACACACTCCAAGGCGGTCATCCCATGAAAGAGTTTGACATTCTGGAAGGTGCGCGCCATTCCGAGGGCTGCAGCCTGGTGCGGCTTGGTATTCTGAATTTCCTGCCCTTCAAAGCTGATGGTCCCGGAGGTGACGGGCAGATTGCCGGTAATAAGATTGAAGAGGGTGGTCTTGCCGGCCCCGTTGGGTCCTATCACCGCCTTGATGCATCCCGGTTCAACCCGGAAACTGACATCATTGACCGCATGCAGCCCACCAAACTTTTTATTGACAGATTTTAATTCAAGCACATCATCCTCGTTTTACTTCCCTCAAGACCCAGGGCTTTCTGCTGACCGGTGCTGCTTTTCCATAGGCTCGTTTCCGGACCCACGGGGAAAAAGACGATGCAGAACCGATTGTATCCGCAGGCTGAGGATACCATTGGGAGCAAAGAGCATGACCAGAATCAGGATCATGCCGAAAACGGCATCATCATAGACACCGAACACCCCACGCAGGGACAGGAAGGTCAAACCCACGCCCATGATCAAGATCCCCCAGAGATTGGTCATGCCGCCTACCGCCACCAGGGCCACATAGCGCACCGACTTCATCACCGAGGCCTCGCTGGGGCCGATACCGCCGTTATAGTGGGTCAGCATCACCCCGGCCAGAGCCGCATAAACGGCACTGAGCACAAAGACCCGCAGTTTGAAGCCCGCGGTATCGATGCCGGAAGCCTCGGCCGCTTCCCCGGAACCGTGCAGCGACCGCAATGCTCGCCCGGACCTGGAATCGATCAGGTTGAGGAGCAGAATCATGCCGATGATCAGGAAGCCAAAGGCCAAATAAAAGTTCATGACCCGCAGACCGAAGGCGCCGCTGACCACGATCGGTTCAAAGGAGCCAATGGCCGGCACCAGGGTGAAGGCCGGCACCCCGGAAATGCCATCCGCCGCACCGAAGTAGGGAGTGGCCAGCAGTATCCGGTAAATGATCATGCCAAAGCCCAGGGTCGCCATGGCCAGGTAATGCCCTTTCAGTTTGAGCACCGGAATACCAATGATCAAGGCGATCAGCGCGGCCATGCACATGGCAAAGAGACAGGCTGCCCAGGGCACAACGGTGAGCAGGGCTCCGCCGTAGAGGTCCACAGAGGGCTGCAGCAGGCCGAGGTTATCCAACAGCTCAACCAGGGGCCTGTCCTGAAAGGGCAGCAGGTTGTGGGTGGTGAGCGCCGCGGACAGATAACCTCCGATGGCGAAAAAACCGGCGTGACCAATGGAAATCTGTCCGGCATAGCCCATGAGGACACCGAGACCGATCACCAGCAGGCCGTAATAGGCGGCCATGGTCAACTGCGTCAGGTAAAATTGGGTCCCGGTCTGGGCGGTGTAGAGATGAATGCCCACCACCAGCAGGCAGAGACCGACGATACCGAGATGTTTCCGTTTTTTCATCAGAAATCCTTCAGCCGTGCTGCCTCGCTGGATCCAAATAGTCCGTGCGGCCTGATAAAGAGAATGAGCAGGAGAATGGTGATGGCCACCGCATCCTGAAAAGCCAGGGGGACCACGGAAATAGAAAAGGCTTCGAGGGTACCGAGCAGAATTCCGGCCGCCACCGCCCCGGGATAATTCCCCAGACCGCCAAGAATGGCCACCGTGAATCCCTTGATGGCCAGGGTTGTGCCTATGTCATACTGGGTATAGGTGATGGGGGACATGACGCATCCGGCCAGGGCGCCGATGCCGGCACTGAGCATGAAGGACAGGGTCACCATGTTGCGGGTACTGATCCCGCATAACAGAGCTGCTGTCCGATTAGCGGCACAGGCGCGCATTTCGCGGCCAACGGGGGTCATCTTGAAAAAGATACTCAAGGCGATCACCATCAGGCCGCAGGCTATGATCACCCAGAGCACCTGCGGCGAAAAACGGACACTGCCGATGGTAAAGGCACTGATTTCGTTCCCGTAAAAATAGGGGAGGCTGCGAATGGACTCGCCCCAGATGTGGAGGGCCGATTCCCGCAGCAGGATGGAAATCCCGATGGTGATAATGATCATCCGCAACACCGAGGGACTCTCCAGCCAACGGATGAAGCAGATTTCCATCAGAGCCCCGATCACCATGGTTATGGCTACAGCCCCGGCAATTGCCAGAGGCAGGGGCATGAAGGGCAACAGGGAAATCGAGATCATGCCGCCGAGCATGACGAACTCACCCTGAGCGAAATTGATGATCCCGGTGGTATTATAGATGATATTGAACCCTATGGCGACAATGGCATAAATGGAGCCATAGGTGATGCCGGCAAAGAGGTACTGAAAAAAAAGATCAAGACTCATGGTGAAGGAATACCCCGGTGGACACCAGCTGATGTCCACCGTTTTTATCGTACCTTATTGCCTCTCATAGAGGGTGAATTTGCCATCCTTGACGGTCAGCATGACAAAAGAATCGATGTCCAGCCCGTTGTGGTCCTCCGGTGAGAAGGAAAAAACACCGCCGATCCCAGCAAAATCCTGGAGTCCCTCGATGGCGTCGCGCACCCCTTCCCGGTCATTGCCGGCCTGGCGGATTGCCTCAACAACGATGTTGACGGCATCATAGGCATAACCACCGAAGGCCGATGCCTTTTCCTGAAACCTGGTCTCATACTCGGTTATGTACTGAATCAGCATGGCCTTCTGAGGGTCGTCTTCCGGCAGGGAATCGGCAACCAGCAGCCTGCCGCTGGGAAAGATAATGCCCTCGGCGGCAACACCGGCGGCTTCCGCATATTTGATATTGCCGAATCCATGGCTCTGGAACAGCGGCACATCCCAGCCGGACTGCCGTATATTTTTGGCAATAATGGCCTGAGCCGGGACAATGGACCAGTTTACCAGCGCACCGATATTGGGATTGGCTTTGAGCTTGGCTACCAGCGCGCTGAGATCGGTGGCCTTGCTGTCATAAGTTTCGGAAGCTGCCACCGTGATGCCGAAGGTTGGCGCCAGTTTTTCCAGCTGTTCCTTGCCGGCCTTGCCGAATCCGTCATTACCTGCGGCAATGGCAATGGTGTCGATACCGAGCCGCTGCATCTCAGCGAAGATTTTCTGGGCGGCAAAAGAATCCTTCTGCGGTGTTTTAAAAACATAGCGGGCCACCGGATCCACAATCACCTCGGCCGCGGCACAGGAAATCAGCGGGGTCCTGGCGTCTTCGGCGATTATTTTAACCGCCATGGACTCACCGGAGGTGGAAGGGCCGACGATCGCCACCACCCGCTCCTCCTCGATGAGTTGCCGGGCAAAGGAGACCGCCCGTTCGGAACTGCCGGCGGAATCCTTGATGATCAATTCAATGGGTTGGCCGTTGATGCCACCTTCCTGATTGATCTGCTCCACCAGCATTTCGGCGCTCCTGGCTGCCGGGCCGCCAAGAAAGGAGGCCGGGCCGGTCACGGCAAAGATGGCCCCTATTTTTATGGTTTCCGCCAGGGCCGACAACGACGACCCAAGCAACAGACAGACGACAGAGAGTGCTACGATAATGTATTGTATTCCTTGACTCATGCTTCCCCCTTTTTGGCGTGAATGAACGTAGAAAAACGCCGCGCCAACCTCAGCACGACGTCAATCCTGCCGGAATGTTTACAGGGCACAGATCTGCGCACCGGACAGGAGGGTAAATCCTTTGTCCCGCAGGACATCGATCGCCTTGTCCATCTCATCGAATCGAAAGATCAACACGGCGTTTTCACCGCTTTTATTGACAAAGGCGTACATATATTCGACATTGATGCCGACTTCGTTGATCTCTTTAAGTACGCTGGCCAGGCCGCCGGAACGGTCCGGTACTTCCACGGCAACCACATTGGTCTTGCCCACCGTGAAGCCGCCGGCGCGCAGAGATTCCTTGGCCTTGTCCACCTTGTCGACAATGAGGCGAAGAATGCCGAAATCGGCGGTATCGGCCACAGAAAGCGCCCGGATATTGACATCGTTTTCAGCCAGAATTCTCGTGATTTCAGCCAGGCGGCCGGATTTATTCTCCAGAAATACCGCTATCTGCTCCACGCGCATAAGTGATCCTCCAGGTTGTATTGACCGGTCGACGCTGTTGTGGTGCGTCGTGACTCAGAGCTTCCGTTTATCGATCACCCGCTGAGCCTTACCCTCCGAACGTTGGATGGAACGGGGCTCCACCAGTTTCACCTTGCAGGTGACACCGAGCATATCCTTGATATCCGCCTGGATCTTGCGGCTCAGGTTTTCCAGCACCTTGATCTCATCGGAAAAAATATGCTCGCTGACCTCGACCAGGACCGCCATGATGTCGAGGTTACCGTCCCGGGTGACCTCGATCTGGTAATGGGGCTCAACCCCCTCGATGCCGACCAGAACCTGCTCCACCTGGGAGGGGAAGACGTTGACCCCGCGAATGATGAGCATGTCGTCGGTTCGACCGGTCACCTTTTCCATGCGCACCAGGGTGCGGCCGCAGCCGCAGGGTTCAAGGAAAAGGCGGGAAATATCCTTGGTCCGATAGCGGATGAGCGGGAAGGCTTCCTTGGTCAGGGTGGTGAACACCAGCTCCCCGGCCTCGCCATAGGGAAGGGGTTCCATGGTGTCGGGGTCGATGATTTCAGGGAGGAAATTGTCCTCCAGGATGTGCATGCCGTGTTCCGTATGCAGGCACTCCATGGCAACCCCGGGACCGATGATCTCGGAAAGGCCGTAAATATCCACCGCCTTGATGCCCAGCTTGCGCTCCACTTCTTCCCGCATGCTCTCGCTCCAGGGTTCAGCCCCGTGGATACCGACCCGCAGCCGCAGCTCCGCCGCGGTAATGCCGACATCGGCCATGGCATCGGCCAGATTGAGGGCATAGGAGGGGGTGGACAACAGCACCGTGGAGCCGAAATCTCGCATGATGGTCACCTGCCGCCGGGAATTGCCGCCGGAGACCGGAATCACCGTGGCGCCGAGGGCCTCGATACCGTAATGGGCACCCAGGCCGCCGGTGAACAGGCCGTAGCCATAGGCATTATGCACCATATCGCCCCGGGTGACCCCGGCCATGGTCAGGCAACGGGCCATGACCGTGGCCCAGAGATTGATATCCGATGCCGTGTACCCGACCACGGTTGACTGCCCGGTGGTACCGGAGGAGGCGTGTACCCGGATGACGTCATCCATGGGGGTGGCAAAGAGGCCGAAGGGATAGCTGGCCCGCAGATCGTCCTTGGTGGTGAAAGGCAGTTTGCGCAGATCGGCCAGGGTACGGATTGCATCAGGCCGGATCCCGGCCTGGTCCATCTTGTTCCGATAGGGTTGCACCTTGTCATACACCCGGTGCACCAGGGCCTGCAGCCTTTTGAGCTGGATTGAATCCAGGCCCGAGCGTGGCAGGGTTTCTATTTCTTCCACCCACATGATTTCTGCTCCTTGTTGCTCACGGATGTGCGGTGGTCAAGCATGCACCGCAGCCCGTCCGGCGGCAAATGCCTTCTTGTTGACCTCACGGAACTCTTCCTTGATCTCGGTGTCGATCACCTGAAGAAAAATCTCCGGATCGACAGCGAGAAAATTGGACATGGCCCCGACCATGGCCACGTTGACGGTGCGGAGTTCCCCCACCGAATCCGCCACGGCAAAGGCATCAAGGGCCACGACCTTGATATGGCGGGACTTGAGTTCGTTGAGGATATCAACTGGATAAGTCGCTTTCCCCAGGGCCACCGCCGGGGGCAGAATCTTCTGGGTGTTGACCACCACGGCGCTGTCCCGGTGCAGATAGGGCAGGTAGCGGACCGCCTCGAGGATCTCGAAGGCCACCAGAATATCGGCTGCCCCGAGTTCGATCAGGGGCGAGTAGACTTTCTCACCGTAGCGCAGATGCGCCTCCACCGAGCCGCCGCGCTGGGCCATGCCATGGACCTCGCTCTTTTTGACATCGAAACCGGCGGCCAGCTGCGCATAGGCGGTCAGTTCGCTGGCCAGCAGAATCCCCTGCCCGCCGACACCGGAAAAGAGAATGTTCCCACTTTGCTTCATGACCTGGCCTCCTTTCTGGTGATCGCGTCGAATGCACAGACCGCGGCACACTGGCCGCAGCCAAGGCACTGGACCTCGGCTATCTGGGCAAAGCCCTTCTGTTTCTCCCGATACCCGCGGGCCACGGCCTCCTCCGGGGTGAGCGGGGTCCAGCTGATCGCCGGACAACCCATCTGCACACAGAGGCTGCAGCCGGTGCAGTTGTCGAGATTGGTGAAATACACCGGTTTGGGCCGCTTGACCTCTTCAGGAAGAAGTACACAAGGGGCCCGGCTGATGATCACCGAGGCCTCGGGAGCCGCGACCTCCTCTTTGAGAACCTTGCGGGTCTCTTGAACATCATGGGGATTGACCACCACCACCCGGGCCACGCCAAGGGCCTTGCAGAGCTGTTCCAGATCCACAGCCGGGGCGATTTCCCCCAGGATATTGCGGCCGGAGGCCGGGTTTTCCTGGTGCCCGGTCATAGCGGTGGTGCGGTTGTCAAGGATGATCACCGAGGCATAAGATTTGTTATAGACCGTGTTCAGCAGGCCGGTGATGCCGGAATGGAGGAAGGTGGAATCACCAAGCACGGCCACGATTTTCCCCTCGCCTTTTTCACCCATGGCCTTGGCCATGCCGTGGGCCATGGTCACCGAGGCCCCCATGCAGACACAGGCATCCATGGCGGAAAGCGGCGGCAGAAAGCCCAGGGTGTAACAGCCGATATCGCCAGAGACAAAGACATCCTTCATCTTCGACAACCCGTAGAAAAGGCCGCGGTGCGGGCAGCCGGCGCACATGTTCGGCGGCCGCATGGGCAGGTCCAGAGGGGCAAACAATTCACCGATGGACTCGGGCTCCACTGCCTTGCGGACAATGAAGGAATTCAGCTCTCCCTGACCGGGGATGATGTCCTTGCCGCGGCAGGCAATACCCATGGCCTTGAGGTGGTTTTCGAGGAAGGGATCGAGCTCCTCCACCACAATCACCTCCTCCACCGAGGCGGCAAACTCGCGGATCATTTGCTCCGGCAGGGGCCAGACCATACCCAGCTTGAGGACCGGGGCGGTGGGAAAGGCTTCCTTGACATAGTTATACGGAACCCCGGAGGTGATGAAGCCTCGCAAGCCGCTGCCGGGCTCGATCCGGTTTTCCGGCAGGGTTTCCGCCAGGTCACGGGCGGCGGCCATGCGCTCTTCCACCGCCTTGCGGCGCACCCGGGCATTACCGGGCAGCATGACCAGCTTGGCCGGCACCTTTTCGATGGAGGGTTCAGGAGGCGGTTGGCGCTGCCCCTTGGCCACCACTCCCTTGACATGGGCGATGCGGGTGGTGATGCGGACGATCACCGGGGTGTCCAGTTGTTCGCTCAGAGCATAAGCCCGGGCCATCATTTCCTTGGCTTCGGCCGGATCCGAGGGCTCGAGCATGGGCAGCTTGGCGGCAAAGGCGTAGTTGCGGTTGTCCTGTTCGTTCTGTGAGCTGTGCATCTGGGGATCGTCGGCATTGAGGATCACCAGCCCGCCGCGCACACCGGTATAGGCTGCGGTAAACAAGGGATCAGCCGCCACATTGAGGCCGACATGTTTGGTGGTCGCCAGGGCGCGGGCGCCGGCGAAGCAGGCACCGATGGCCACTTCCAGGCCGACCTTTTCGTTGGGGGCCCATTCGGTATAGACGCCTTCATAGCGGGACAGGTTGGCCATGATCTCGGTTGACGGCGTTCCCGGATAGCCGGATGCCACCGTAACCCCGGCCTCCCAGGCACCCAGGGCAATCG
Source organism: Desulfobulbus alkaliphilus (assembly GCF_016918545.1). Taxonomy (GTDB): domain Bacteria; phylum Desulfobacterota; class Desulfobulbia; order Desulfobulbales; family Desulfobulbaceae; genus Desulfobulbus; species Desulfobulbus alkaliphilus. Next base: position 118,794 of record NZ_JAFFQC010000004.1, read on the forward strand.
CCTCGTTGCCCGAGAGCCAAAGCTTCGTCTCTGAATCAAACACCACGGTACTCCTCCTCGTTGTGCCCGGGAAACGGGGCTGATAATAAAATGTCTGTTCATGCCGCACGGGACCAGAAAGGGCAAGCTCAGCCGAACATCCTGTGGGTAGGGATGGACACCAGCGTGAGGCCCCATGATCTCCGGTTTTGTCAGGTGTGCATCCTTACCCTGAATTCAGCCGGTTAGGCAAGAGTTTTCCCCCTGATCGCTGCGAGATCCGAAGGCCTTTTGTGCGACTCCTTCCCTGCATTTTCCAGAAAAATATTGCCAATTCGAGATGATAGGACTCAAAAAGCCACAAATGACCGGCTGCGACGCGACCGGTTGCCAGGTCGGCAGACTTGTGTATGCTTTCGGTCATGGTGTCCTCCGCTGACCGGTCACCCAATTCCCTCTTCCTACGGGGTGGTGGTGATGGTCAGGTCCCATTGCGCCTGCTCATGGGAAAGATCCGTGGTCATGACGATCAGTTCAGTGGCCCGCAGCACCTCATTGAGTTCCCGGCTGAGCCGGGTGATGGACAGGTTGCTGGTGACGGCAACAATGCCGTTGATCCACTGGATCAGATCATGGCTCTGTTGGGACATCCGTTCCGGATAGAGCACCAGGCTGCTGGAATTGGCGCGGATGATCCGTTCACTGAGTTCAGCGCCGAGTTGTTCGACCACCGCATCCGGCAAGGCATCCGCGGGAGTGGTGGCGGCAAGAATCTCCTTGATGGCGCTCACGCCGTTGGCCAGGTAGAGCATGGTTTCGGTTAGGACCAGGGCGGGCTGGGCGGCCTCACCGGGCAAGATCGGCCAGGAATGAATGATCTGCCCGTCCACCACCTCCTGCTGCTCCCTGGCCAGGCCGTAGGATGTGATCCGATCCCGCAGGCTGCGGACCACGGCGCCGGCAACCTCCAGATCCCTGACTTCAAGGAAAAAAGTCACCCGTGGCACCGGAAAAATACGCACTCCGCCCAGCGCGGTCAAAACGCTGCCCCGCTGCGGCCCGAGCCCCCGCTCCAGATCCGATAGAGCAGCGCCCAAAGTCTCCTCGGCGACCGCTTCCGCCGACTGTTCGGCCGTCGCGTCGGCAAACCAGGAGGTCAGTCCAGTGGCCACCGGCATCGAGGCCCAGGTATAGGCGAGAATGCCCTCCTGGAGCAGGTGCAGGGTCTGGTTGGTGGAGGCGGCATCAACAAGCCGCTGCATGGTCGGGCCCAGCTGTTCGTAACTGTAGCTGTAGCGGGCTTTGCTCTCCAGGCCCTTGTCAGTGCCTCGGGTGATGAAGGTGATGTAGTCCCCGCCCTGCATCATTTCGGCGCCCTGCTGCCACGGGTGCTCCTCGAATCTTGCCAGCAGAACGTTCAGAGAGGCCGGATTGATATAGGCGCGGACAAAGGTCCGTGCCGGCGCCACTGGCCCCCAGAAGGCCACGGCCTCGCGAAAGGCCGGCAAGGTTTCCAGGGGCTCGTTACTCCGCCGCGCCGCCAGGCAGGTTCTGATGGCATCCGGAGCATGGGCGAGCAGCACGGTCTGGCCGTCGGCATAGCCATAGATCACCTGGTCCTCGTCGACGAGGATCCGGGTCAGCTCCAGGCCGTCGATGTTTTCCCGGGTCACGGTCTCGCTCATCACCAACCGGGCGAACAGGTCCAGCGCGGCAGGAGCCGGAGTGACCGCAAAGACCACCAGCGATGCCCGCAGGGCCTCCACCGGATCCAGGGCCAGCAGGTCAGCGTCCGGCTTGAGCAGGGCCAGGGCCGCATCCTGGCCGAAGACGGTCCGGAAGGCCGGGTTAGCGAGCATCGTGGTCAGGTTGTCGTACATCTGGTCATAGGCGGCCCGCATGGTCGGATCGACGCGCATCTCCGCCATGATGGCATGGATATTGTCCCGGTCGGCGAACCGGCCCAGGGCGCTGCCGGCAAAGGTATCGGTGATGGTGTTGAGCTGGGTGAGGCTGACCGTGGCCACCGTATCCTGGGGCAGGTAAAGGGCATGACGACCGGTGGCCGAGGGCGGGGTCCGAGCCAGCAGGAATAAGGCCAGGCCAAAGGCAACAACCAGGCAGCAGATCACAATCGCTCTTGTCTTCATCGCTCTTGTCTTCATAAATGCACTCCTTGCAAAGGCATGGCTTCTCTGAGGTCAAAGGGGTGGTGGATCGCGTTCCTGTCTTGCTAGCACGCACGGATCCAGGATGGAAACCTAAACTGATGGGCTATAGTCAGCCTATGCACAGCAGCCTGATCGTCCGTAGATGGAGTGCTGGTGGAGGGTTCCGATTACTGCTGTTCGATGGCCTCGATGGCCTCCATGGCCTGCTGCGCCTCTTCCCAATGCTGGTAGGCCCGTTCCAGGTGCCGCTCCACCTGGCTGTACTCCCGGCTGGTGGCGCTCCAGCTTTCCTGATCACTATAGAGTTCCGGGTCCGCCATCTGGGCTTCGAGTTCCGTTTTGCGGCGTTCGTAGCGTTCGATTTCCTGCTCGGCGGCATCGCTCTTTTTCTTCCAGGGGCCAAGCTTTTTGTTGAGTGCCTGCCGTTCCTGGGCCCGCTGCTTGCGCTGGGTCTTTTTATCTGCGCCCTGTCCCGGATCGCTTGCATCGGCGGACTTTGGGGCGCTCTGGGGACCAGCCGGAGCGGGCGCGGCTCCCTCCCGGGCCTCGGTCCTACGTCGCCAGTCGAGATAGTCGTCGATATTGCCTTCGTGGATGGTGGCCCGGCCGTTGCGGATTTCCAGCACCTTGTTGACAAAGGAATTGACGAAATAGCGGTTGTGGGAGACTACGATAATGGTGCCCTCGTACTGGGCCATGGCCTCCTGGAGAATTTCCTGGGAACTCATGTCCAGGTGGTTGGTGGGCTCGTCCAGCAGCATCAGATTCGCCGGTCGCACCAGCATCCTGGCCAGGGCCACCCGCGATTTTTCTCCGCCGGACAATACCCGCACCGGTTTGTCCACCTCATCGCCGGTGAAAAGAAAGGCCCCGAGCAGGGAACGGACCCGGGTCATGGTCATGTCCACCGCGGTGTGATAAACCGTGTCCAGGATGGTCAGGTCTCCGGAGAGTTCCTGGGCCTGGTGCTGACCAAAATAGGAAAGGATCACATTATGCCCCGGTTTGATCACCCCCTGATCGGCGGGGATCAGGCCGGCGATGATCTTGAGCAGGGTGGTCTTGCCGGCGCCGTTGACCCCGACCACCGCCAATTTATCGCCACGCTGAAGGGAAAAATCGACATCCTCGAACACCGCTTTCCCCTGATACTGTTTGTGCACCCCTTCCAGGGTGAGGACCTCCCGGCCGCAGGGAGCAGCAGGGGGAAAGGTAAAATGAATGGTCCGCTCGGTCTCGGAGAGTTCGATCCGCTCCAGCTTGTCCAGCTGCTTGATCCGGCTCTGTACCTGGCGGGATTTGGTGGATTTGGCCCGGAACCGGGTGATGAAGCGTTCCGACTGGCGGATCATGGCCTGCTGATTGTCATAGGCAGCCCGTTCCAGCTCGAAGCGCTGCGCTTTTTCCACCAGATAATGGGAATAGTTGCCCCGGTACACAGTGAGTCTGCCCAGACTCAGCTCCCAGGTGATGGCGGTCACCCGGTCGAGAAAGGCCCGGTCATGGGAGATGATGACCATGGCCCCCTGGTACTGGAGTAGAAAATCCTCCAGCCAGGTGAGGGAATCAAGATCAAGATGGTTGGTGGGCTCGTCCAGCAGGAGCAGGGCCGGTTTTTTCAGCAGCAGCTTGGCCAGGAGCAGGCGCATAATCCAGCCGCCGGAAAAATCGGCCACCGGCCGATCCAGGTCGGCGCTGGTGAAGCCAAGGCCAAAAAGGACCCGTTCGACCTGGGGCCGGATACGGAAAACATCGCAGCCTTCGAGTGCATGCTGCAGATCCCCCTGACGGACCAGCAGGTCATCGATCTCCGGACTGTCCGGATCGCACAGGGCCAGCTGCTCACCGACCTGCTGGAGTTCCTCCTGCTGGGCGAGGATCTCATCAAAGGCCGCTTCCGCCTCGGCAAAGAGGCTGCGGCTGCCCAGGTCGATGGTCACCTCCTGGGGCAGATAGGCCACCGAAAACCAGGACGCCCGGCTGACAATGCCGGGATCGACCTCGTGCCGGCCGCACATGATTTTCAGCAGGGTGGATTTGCCCGACCCGTTGACCCCGGCCAGCCCAACCCGGTCTCCGGCATGGATCTGGACCGAGACATTGCGAAAAAGATGCTTGTCGCCGTATTGCAGGCTGAGGTCGTTGATGCTGAGCATGGGTCGGAGTCAGAGATTGGTTCGATGCACGCGGCCACAGGCACCCCATTTTTGCACGGACCCGGTTGCCCGCAGAGAAGGACTCTAGCGGGCAACCGGGTCTGCACAAACCTGGGGCACCTGTGACCGCGTCAATAATAAGAACTTGGCATAGTGTACAGCTACAAACCCCGCGATCGCTTACGGTTCGAGCCGCAGTAAACGTTCACCAGGCACGAGAGCTTGGTCGTTCCCCCTGGTACTTCCCGTAGGAGCCCACCCCCGTGGGCGATAAAGCTGCTGAGAAAACGAACGGGAATTCGCCCACAGGGGTGGGCTCCTGCAAGGGGCGGTAACCATTCAGTACCTGCTCAACGTTTATCTGGTGAACGGTTCGAGCCGCACAGTCCGGCGGGGTTGATCGGGGTCGGTGCGCAGGTTGAAGCGCTCGAGCAGTCCCAACTGGCGCAGCCGCTCCATATTGGCGCTCCGCTGGCCCCGGAAGATGGACTGATCGCGGTCATTGATCACCAGGGCAACCCGCTCCCCGCCACGGATCCCGACCAGGGCCCGCCGGGTCCGGCCCAGCATGAGCCGCGCCTGGGCCAGCTCGCCAAAGGCGGGATGATGGGGACCGGCCACCAGAGCCTCGGCCAGAGAAAGCGTGGGCTGCAGGCCCATCCGTACCATTTGTATCCCCTGCTCGTCAAACCGTTTCTGCACCCAGGCGGCGAGAACTACGGCCCGGCTTAAGGAAAGCGGCCGGTATCCTCCCCGGTGGTAGAGAGCCTCCAATCCGCTGCCCCGGAGGACCAGGGTGGGATAGAGGCGGACAAAGTCCGGCCGCAGGCGAATGACTTCCCCTACGGTGCGGCGCAGAGAACAAAACCCATCGCCGGGCAGCCCCAGCATCAACTGGATCCCCAGCCGCATGCCGCGCGCACGGATCATCTCCACCGCGGTGCAGGTGGCCCGATGGTCATGGCCCCGGCCCGAGCGTCTCAGGACCTGGTCATCGCAGGACTGCACCCCCAGCTCGATGACGGTGACCCGGTGACGGAGAAGACGTTCGAGATGGTCAGGGTCGATGAAGTCGGGCCGGGTGGACAGACGGATCCCCCCGACCAGACCCCGGACGCGAAAGGGCTGCACCGCCCCGAGCAGTTCCTCCTGGTAGTCCGCGGCCAGGCCGGTGAAGCTACCGCCGTAAAAGGCCACCTGCACCTGCTTCGCTGTGTGTGGCCGGCTGCGGGCCAACCAGGTGGCAATGATTGCGGCCACCTCGGCACCGGTGACCTCCCCGCCCCTGTCCATCGTTTCGTTTGCCGGGGCGCTGATACCATGCTGATTGCAGAACAGGCAACGATGCGGGCAGCCCAAATGGGGAATGAAGACGGGAATGACCAGGGGCATGAGCGGCGGAGGGGGAGCCCTTACTCCTCCTCCTGCTGCTGGAGAAGGTGGCCCAGAGCAGCCCGGGCCGCCTGCTGCTCCGCCTCTTTTTTGCTGGTGGCCTGACCGCTTCCCAGGATGGTGCCCTGAAAAGAAACAGTGACGGAGAACACCCGCGCATGGCCTGGCCCCTCCTCCCCCACGAGCAGATATTCAGGTCCTTCGTTGAAGCGTTCCTGAAGCAGCTCCTGGAGGCTGCTTTTAGCATCGGCGCTGCTTAGTCGCTCTTGATGCTCAGTGATATGAGGTTCGAAAAAGCGGCGGGCAAAGGCCAGGGCCTGCTCATAGCCGCCGTCGAGGAAGATGGCCCCGGCCAGGGCCTCATAAGCGCAGGAGAGGATGGAGGGCTTGTCCCAGCCCCGGGAAGCATCCTCGCCCCGGCCAAGGAGCAGATAGCGACCAAGATCGATCTCCCGGGCCCGCTCCGCCAAACCGTTCTCATTGACCAGGGCCGAGCGGATCCGGGTCAGCTTGCCCTCGCGCATCTCCGGAAAGCGGGTGAACAGTATGTAGCCCACGGTGAGGTCGAGAACCGCGTCCCCAAGGAACTCCTGGGTCTCGTTGTGGCGACCGTCATCGAGCCGCTCAAAGGCAAAAGAACTGTGGATGAGAGCGAGTTGCAGCAATTGCAGGTCCTGGAAACGATAACCGATCCGTTCCTGCAGCTGCTGCAACTCTTCCTCATGGTCCCGAGTCAGGGCCGCCAAAGTGGTTCCCATGGGATGGATTTCCCCTTGTCAAAAATAGAATCTATGGTATAAGTGCCGCACACCTTCAGGCGACGTAGCCAAGTGGTAAGGCAGTGGTCTGCAAAACCATTATTCAGCGGTTCAAATCCGCTCGTCGCCTCCAGCTCATTCAAGCGGTTCCGGATTTCCGGAACCGCTTTTTTTATCCTGGATCCGTGAGTGTTCGTCCGTGCGCCAGCTTTATTGTCTGTGACCGTTCGATTAAAGTATACTTTATCGGACGGTTACGGGCAATGAAGATGGCGTGCGGACGGACGCCCCGAAGGGCGGCTGGTGAAAGGTATTATCAAGGGTTCCGCTTCATTTATAATTTGATTACAGCAAGATATATCCAAAACAAGAGTCCAGCCGTCACGGATTCAGGATTATAGCACCAGCTCCCGGTATGTACCTGATGCCGCCGAAGTGGTCAAGATCAGGCAGAGCAAAAAACCCAGGCCCATAAAAAAAGCAGGACCCCGAAGGGCCCTGCTTTTTGTTTTTCCGTTTTTCAGGAATTATTTTCAGCTCCGTTTCCTCCGTCCCAATCCGGCCAGCCCGAGAAGTCCGCTGCCGAAGAGGAGCAGGGTGGTTGGTTCGGGGATGGGGTTTGGGCTATTGACAAAGCTTTCGGATCCTTTGCTTGCAAAATTTGTTACATGAAGCCCCACCCGCAGTGTTCCGTCTGACAAAGAAGAAATGATGCTGTTATAAGTGGCGTCACCAAGGAGATTAAAAGTAATTCCCAAAGCTTCACCGATATTGATTCCATCTTGTGGGCCGGGATTGTTGGCATCATACCTATCGTCGACTACAAAGCCGATTGAATTTCCATTAGGGAAAGCAGGTTGTAAATTCGTTGCTTGAGTAAATTTAACAGTTCCTACTGTAGTAAACCCTGTTTCTTGTCCTACAAATTGTAACGATCGCGGATCGGTGTCATCGAAAAAAATCCTTGTAATCGTGGATTGTTGCGGGCCAGTATTTGTAAAATAAAATTGCAATTGATTAAGGTTAAGATCAATGTCAAAGCCAAGATCAATGACTTCCATAAACAACTGAGACTCACCTATTGCCACATCGACAGGATTACTATTTGATATGGTATAAAATGTATATGGTGCTGCATGGACTTGACCTGAAACCAAAAGTAATGTTAATGCACCAATGATAATTCCTGTTTTCATTTTCATAACTCTTCTCCTTCTTAATTATTAATTAGCCAGGTAGGGTGGGTAGGCGTCCTTTTGCATGCCCACGCGGATCGATCCTAGCTCCTGCAACGGCAAACAAAGGTAAAAGACCCTGCTGCCGCTCGAGTACAGATCAGTCATGTCCCAACCCAACAGCTCTTCTCACACAAACATTATTTATACGATTTGCAAGAAACATTCCTTTTCCAGGACAACAAAGCACAACCATCGATATAATTAAAATAAATGCAATATCAATTGGTTGAATATCGCCACAGACCCGCCCCAGTCCTGGAGCCAAATGAATTCCGGCCTTGGTTTTCCTCTTTTCAGGAAAACCAAGGCCGGAATTCAGGAAAAACAGAAATAAATCTCAACAAAGTAACCAAACAAGCCAGATAAGGAACCCCCCAGCTTCTCGCCCCTTTACTCACCAGGAAAGCAAGCGGGACAGCCAATAGCAGGCAGGGTGGGCAGGCGTCTGTTTACCTGACCACCCAGGCGCCGGTATCGATCAAAACGGCGAGGAATAGAGGAAATAAAAACCACCGGTGACCGCGTGGGCACGATACAGCCGCGCCCACCCTACCCGCCGAGCACATAACCTAGCTCTAACTGTCTGCCATAACTTGAAAAAACCACACCCACCCTTTCCTTAGCGGCAGGGTTCAGACCTCACCCCAACCTCCGATCTTCAAAACCCACGTCTCACAACCCGACAACAGTTCAAACAAAACCGGTTCATATTTCCGGAATTTCACACTTCGACCCGGCCAACGGTAAAACTTGCACATTCCCATGTAAATACAGTTACCTGAAAACCATATTTCTTACTCGGCACTCTTATTTTTCCGTTTTTTCGAAATTTATCTATGGATAAATCCATCTTTTCGGTCAAATTGTACCCACCCTACCCAACCCAATAGGTAACATGTTAATATTAATACATTTAAATAATGGCATCTTTTTTGCTTAATATTTTGCAAAGTTAAATTATTTTGACCAAACGGTCAGGGACGGGGCAACCTCCAACCGGTTGAGCCAACCTATCACTCGAAGCGCTTCCACTGAACAAGGACGCACCCAACCAAAAGGAGAGAATATATGAAAGCAACTTTCTTGAAAATCAGCCTGATCGTTTCAACACTTGTGCTGTTCTTTGCTGTTTCGGCTATGGCTTTGCCTGTGGCTGGACAATTTATCACATTGTCTGTAGATAATGCTATCGGAGGTGCAAACAATGGAGGAGAATTCACTGCAACCGTCAGGGACGAACATGGTGATTCAAATATTTACAGAACTTTCTGCTTAGAAAGCCAGGTGACCTTTCTTCCAGAAAAAGAATACAAAATTGAAAGTGTCACTGACGCATTAACAAACAAGGATGGTACAGTATTCGGAAATAAACTCAAAGATGAAACCAAGTGGGTTTTTTGGAATTATATAAATGGTACGCTTTTAGACAACAGCACTGGTGATATTGTAGTCCGTAATCAATATAATTCAGCTGTCGTGCAGTGGAAAATTTGGGAATTGGAAGAACAAAGTCTCGCTCCCATTGTTTCTAATCTAACAACAACTTATTCATCGATATACAATGATTGGACACAAGGCGTTGATAGCTTTGCCATCAATGGTATCGTGAAGGTGTTGAATATATATGATGGTAACACTCGAGCTCAAAGCCAGCTTGTCGGCGCCCCCGTCCCCGAGCCCACCACCCTGTTGCTGTTCGGCACAGGTCTTCTCGGCCTGGCTGGAATCGCTCGGAGACGTAAAAGCTGATCCCCTGTCCTTCCCCTGCAGAACAGGCAAGCCTTCGGGCTTGCCTTTTTTTTGTCCACCGATGCGGTAATACAGCGAACAACAATGAACACCCCCCTGACCGAAACCCCTGAACATTTTGTCGGCTATAGGACGAACACCGACACCGATGGTTTCCGTAGCAAGTAGGCTGGGTGGGCAGGCGTCTTTTTGCCTGCCCACGCGGGCACTGGTACCAGCCCCAACGCTAAAGAAATACAAACATCCTGCCACTGCACGAGCACGATACAGCCGTGTCCACCCTACCCGCTCCGGACGATTCCAACCTTTTCGGTACAGACAAAATCTGTATCGCCCACAGGGGTGGGCTCCTACGGGGTTTGTTCGATTTACACAGTCCCCTGCTCCTGGGTTAGTGAATAGACCTGTTCAACCGTATGGCTTGCCCCTTTGCGTCCCAGGACACTTGAATAGAGGATAAATTCCTCCACCAGAAATTCCGGAAGTGCGAACAAAGCATGTTCCTGAAGATAGCGGCCCACCCGGGAGGGAGGGGTTTGGTTGAGGCGGGCCAGGGTGAGATGGGGGGTGAATTTGCGGTTTTCCAGGGCAACACCGAGCTGGGTGAGGCGGGTGGTGATCTTGCGTTGCAAAGTAATGAGTGCTTCGTTTTTCTCCACCCCGGCCCAGACCACCCGGGGCTGGCCTCGGGGCGGAAAAAAGCCGACCCCCTTGAAGCGCAGAGCAAAGGATTCGGCCCGGATCTCGTCCAGGGCCTCGCGGATATCGAGGAAGACCGAACCGCTGACCTCACCGATGAAGCACAGGGTGAGGTGGAGCTGTTCCGGGGCCACCCAGCGGGCATCGGGCAAACCGCAGCAGAGCCCGGTCAGTTGCTCACGGATGTCAGAAGGTGGATCAATGGCGATGAAGAGTCGTTTGTTCATGGGGAAAATCAAGATAAATCGGATTGATACGATTATTATCCCGGGCCGGTGGGTAGGGTGGGCAGGCGTCTTTTTGCCTGCCCACGCGGGTGCGGATGCCGTCCACAATGGTGCGCGATTGTACAATGTTCTGTCACCGCGTGGGCACGATACAGCCGTACCCACCCTACCCTCTCCGGGTGATTCGGACTTTCGGCACAGACAGAAACTGTATCGCCCACAGGGGTGGGCTCCTACGGGTCTTTACCCGGGGCGAGGGTCCGTTACTACCCCCCCCCGCCAATCCATGCCGATGTCGCAGGCCCGGGCCGAATGGGTCAGGGCGCCGGCGGAGATGATATCCACCCCGGTTTCGGCGATGGCCCGGACACTCTCCAGGGTCACGCCTCCCGAGGCCTCCACCAGGGCGCGGCCATTGATGAGGGCTACGGCCCGGCGCATGGTGGCAAGATCCATGTTGTCGAGCATGATCACCCCCACCCCGCAGCGCAGACATTCCTCCACCTGCTCCAGGGTATCGGTCTCCACCTCGATCTCGATGGTGTGGGGTACCCGCTGCCGCACCCGCTTTACCGCCTCGGTGATGGAGCCGCAGGCGGCAATATGGTTATCCTTGATCAGCACCCCGTCGCTGAGGCTGAAGCGGTGGTTGCGACCGCCGCCGGCTCGAACCGCGTATTTCTCCAGCAGCCGCAGGCCCGGGGTGGTCTTGCGGGTATCCACGATCCGTGCTCCGGTCCCGGCCACCTGCTCGACAAAGGCCGCGGTCAGGGTGGCGATACCGCACAAGCGCTGCACCAGGTTGAGAGCCACCCGCTCGGCCCGCAACAGGGTCCGGGTCCGGCCCTGGATCTGTAGTAGCTCGGTTCCGGCCGCCGCCCGACTGCCGTCGGCCACGGCCCCGGTACAGGCGACCTCCGGGTCCAATAGGGCAAAAACCCGCGAGGCCACACTGGTCATGCCGACAACGACCATGGGATGACGGGCCACAAAGGAGGCTGCGGCCCGGTCTTCAGCAGCAAAGATGGCCTCGGTGGTGAGATCGCCATGTTCGAGATCCTCGGCGAGAAAGGATCGCAGGATGGGGTCAAGGACAAAAGTATCCATGTCAGCGCAATTTCCGCAGACGCTCAATGGATTCGAGGGTCTTGGTCAGGCGGGCACGGATTTCACTCTCCTTGTCCCGCTCCTTGGCCACCACCGCCGCCGGGGCGTTGGCCATGAACTGCTCGTTGCCGAGTTTGGCGACAATGCGCGCCAGCTCCTTGTCCAGCTTGGCCTGTTCCCGGGCCAGCTTTTCCAGCTCACCGGCGACATCGATGAGCCCCTTGAGCGGCACCACGACCTCGACATCCTGCACCAGGGCGTGGCCGGCATCATCGGGCACCCTGCCCTCGGCCTCGATAACCAGGTTTTTGACCCGGGCCATGGCCTGGATACCCGGGGCAAAGTCGGTCAAAAGCCGGCGCTTGTCTCCATCCGGGCAGAGCAGGGTCGCCTCGATCTGGGCGCTGGGATGGACCTCGGCCTCGGTGCGGATAGTACGCAGACCGGAGATGACTCCCATGAGCAGGTCCATCTCCCTTTCCGCCTCCTGATCGGCCCAGGCTGCCCTGGTTTGGGGAAAGGGCTCGACCATGATTAATCCCCGCTCCCCGGGCAGCTGACTCCAGATCTCCTCGGTAACAAAGGGGATGATCGGATGCATCAGCTTGAGCACCTGCTCGAGCACGGTGCACAGCACCGCCCGGGCCTGATCCCTGGCCGTGGCATCGTCGCTGAACAGGTCGGCTTTGATCCACTCCAGATACCAGTCGCAGAACTCGTGCCAGACAAACTGATAACTGGCCTGGGCCACCTCATTGAAATTATAGCTGTCCAGCGCCCCCCGCACCTGAAGAATGGTGGTGTTGACCCGGCTGAGGATCCAGCGGTGGGCCAGGGCCAGCTCCGCAGGCTCATCGGCCAGGGCGGTGATGGCCGGGTCGGCCTCCTTGAGATGCATCTGGGCAAAACGGGCCGCGTTCCATAATTTGTTGATAAAACGACGGTAGCCGTCGATGCGCTCCTCATCCATGCGGATCTCGCGACCTTGGGCGGCAAAGGCGGTGAGGGTGAAGCGAAAGGCATCGGTGCCGTACTGCTCGATCATGTCCAGGGGGTCGATGACATTGCCCGTGGACTTGGACATCTTCTTGCCGTGTTTGTCCCGTACCAGGGCATGGAGATAGACATCACGGAAGGGGACCTCGTCCATGAAGTGGAGCCCCATCATCATCATCCGCGCCACCCAGAAAAAGAGAATGTCAAAGCTGGTGATCAGCACCGAGGTCGGATAGAACAACTGCAGCTCCCTGGTGTTCTCCGGCCAGCCCAGAGTGGAAAAGGGCCACAGGGCGGAGCTGAACCAGGTGTCGAGGACATCGGTCTCCTGGGACAGACTGGTGCTGCCGCAGGAGGGGCAGATATCGGGGTCGGCGAGGGCGACGATCATCTCGCCGCAGGCCCCGCAGGTCCAGGCCGGGATGCGATGCCCCCACCAGATCTGGCGGGAGATGCACCAGTCGCGGATATTCTCCATCCACACATAAAAGGTGCGGTACCAGGTGTTGGGATAAAGGTTGATGCGCCCTTCCTGTACCGCGGCCACCGCCTTGTCGGCCAGGGGCCGGACCGACACAAACCACTGCTTGGAGGTGGTGGGTTCGACCACGGTGGTGCAGCGGTAGCACTTGCCCACGGCGTGCTGATACTCTTCAACCTTTTCCAGCAATCCCAGGGCTTCCAGATCCTGGACCACCTGCTTGCGGCAGGCGAACCGATCCAGGCCGGCATAGGTGCCGGCGGCCTCGTTCATGACCCCGTGATCATCCATGACCTTGAGCCGCTCCAGATTGTGACGGAGGCCGATCTCATAGTCGTCGCGGTCATGGGCCGGGGTGACCTTGAGGGCACCGGTGCCGAATTCCCGCTGCACATGGTGATCAAAGACCACCGGAATGGTGCGGCCGGAAAGCGGCAGGCTGATGCCGATGGCGGCCAGGTGCTGGTAGCGCTCATCCTCGGGATGGACCGCCACCGCAGTATCGCCGAGCATGGTCTCCGGCCGGGTGGTGGCCACCACCACATACCCGGACCCATCGGCATGGGGATAGCGGATATGATAGAGCTTGCCGTCCGTGGGGTCGTGTTCGACCTCGTCATCGGCCAGCGCGGTGTGACAGCGCGGACACCAGTTGACGATGTAGTCACCCTTATAGATCAACCCCTCCTGGTACAGGCGGACAAAGACCTCCCGCACCGCCTGCGACAGCCCCTCATCCATGGTGAAGCGTTCCCGCTCCCAATCGCAGGAGGCCCCCATCCTTTTCAGCTGGTTGATGATGGTGCCGCCCTTCTCCTCCCGCCAGGCCCAGACCCGCTCGATGAATTGCTCCCGGCCGAGATCATGGCGATTCAAATTCTCGCTCGCCAGCTGCCGTTCGACCACATTCTGGGTGGCAATCCCGGCATGATCGGTGCCCGGTACCCAGAGGGTGTTGTCCCCCTGCATGCGGTGATAGCGGACCAGCAGATCCTGGAGGGTGTTGTTGAGGGCATGACCGATATGGAGCACCCCGGTGACATTGGGCGGGGGAATAACGATGCTGAAACAGGGGCGACCATCCTCCATACGGGCGCGGAAAGTCCTTTCCTCCAGCCAGCGGCTGTACCAGCGCTGTTCCACCTCGGCAAACTGATAGGCCTTGGGGAGATCGTATTTTTCGGTTGTGTTGGTGTCGGTTTCGTTCATATGTGTGTGGATTGCTGTTGCCCGGAGGGCTGGGAAGGAAAGGAAAAGACCAGGCCCTCAGAGCACGCTCCAGGGTTTGGGCATGAAAATCTGGGCATAGAGATCCAGGGCATAGCGGTCGGTCATCCCGGCAATGAAATCACAGACCCGGCGATGGCGATGCTGCTCCTCCCGCTCCGACTGGACCGGGTCGCGCAGGCGGCAGCAGGAGCCCAGCTCGGTTTCCGGAAACTCATGTTCAAGGAAATAGCCGTACAGGTCGCGGATGATACGCTGCGCCTTTTCAAACTCGTTATGCACCCGGCTGTTGCGGTACACGTTGTCATAGAGAAAGGCCCGCAGGTCGGTAATGGTCTCGTTCATCCGTTGGCTGAGATGGAGGCGGCCATCATTGCGGGCCAGGGTCGTGGCCACCAGGTCACCGACCATGGCATTGATCCGCTGGGAAGAACGGTCGCCGAGCACCTCTCGCAGATGGCGGGGGAGATCCTGCTGATGGAGCATGCCGGCCCGAAGGGCATCGTCCATATCGTGGTTGACATAGGCCATGATGTCCGCCACCCGCACCAGCTGGCCTTCCAGGGTGACGGCCAGCTCCCCATTCCCCTCGGGGAGGATATCGCCGTAGCCCTTGGAATGTTTGATGATACCGTTGCGCACTTCCCAGGTCAGATTGAGACCGCGGCCCTCGTTTTCGAGGAAATCGACAATGCGCAGACTCTGGCGGTAATGCTTGAACCCTTTGGGATGGAGGAGGTTGAGGCTGAACTCGCCGGCATGACCAAAGGGCGTGTGCCCGAGATCATGCCCCAAGGCAATGGCCTCGGTGAGGTACTCGTTGAGGCGGAGACAGGCCGCCATGGTCCGGGCGATCTGGGAGACCTCGAGCACATGGGTCAGGCGGGTCCGGTAATGATCTCCGGCCGGGGCGAGAAACACCTGGGTCTTGTGCTTGAGTCGCCGGAAGGTCTTGGAATGAATAATTCGGTCCCGATCACGCTGAAACACGGTGCGCAGGGTGCAGGGATCGCTGTCCCCGAACAATCGCCCCCGGGAGCGGCTACTCAGGCAGGCCCAGGGCGAGAGGCTTTTTTCTTCCTGTTCCTCGAGCTGCTCCCGGATGGTGGTTGACATTGTCAGCTCCGCTACCGCCTCAAGGCTGCCAGAGGAGGAAGGATTTGATAAAGGGATCGATCCGGCCGTCGAGCACGGCGTCGACATTGCCTTCCTCGCAGTTGGTGCGGTGGTCTTTGATCATCCGATACGGCTGCAGCACATAGGAACGGATCTGGCTGCCCCAGGCGATCTCTTTCTTGTCCCCCTGGAGATTCTCCTGGGCGCGGAGCTGATCCTCCTTTCCCCGTTCAAAGAGCCGGGCCATGAGCATTTTCATGGCCATGTCCTTGTTGCGGTGCTGGGATCGCTCATTCTGACACTGGACCACGATGCCGGTGGGGAAATGGGTGATCCGGATGGCCGAGTCGGTTTTATTGACATGCTGCCCCCCGGAACCGCTGGCCCGGTAGGTGTCGATGCGGATGTCCTTGTCGTTGATCTCGATATCGACATCGTCGTCCAGTTCCGGCATAACCATGACCGAGGCAAAGGAGGTGTGCCGCCGGCCGCTGGCATCAAAAGGCGATATGCGCACCAGCCGATGAATGCCGACCTCGGAGCGAAGATACCCATAGGCATACTTGCCCTTGATGAGCATGGTGACACTTTTGGTACCAGCCTCGTCCCCGGGGAGCAGATCGAGAATATCGCTCTTGAATCCCTTGGCTTCCGCCCAGCGCAGGTACATGCGCAACAGCATGCCGACCCAGTCCTGGGCCTCGGTGCCCCCGGCCCCGGCATGGATGGTGAGGATGGCGTTGTTGGTATCATGCTCACCGCTGAACATGCATTCCAACTCGACCTGGTCGATGCGGCGACGCAGTTTATCCAGCCCGGAGACGACCTCCAGATACGTTTCCCGGTCATCTTCCTCCAACGCCAGATCCAGGAGCATATCAGCATCCTCGAGATCGCTGAAATGCTTCTGCCATACCCCGATCAGGTCCTGCAACTGCCCCAGTTGGCGCTGCACCCGTTTGGCCTCGGTCTGATCATCCCAGAACTGCGGACTGAGGGTCTGCCGTTCCAGCAACTCCACCTGTTCACGCTTGTCATCCAAGTCAAAGATGCTCCTTGAGCACGAGCATTTTCGCCTTGAGACTCTCAAGCACTTGTTTCGCTTCTGCTGATTCGGTCACTTCGGTCATGGTCTGCCTCACTTTCTGATCCAAGGTCAATACAAAAAAAAGATGCGTCCGGCTCTCTTGATGGTGAACGCAAGTATCTCGTCTAAATTAATCTTTAACTTTAAACAGAATTTCTGCAAGTCTCAAGGGGGAAAGGAGGCAACGGGAAAAAGGCCGTCCATAATGCAACTGCGCGTCGGGGTTGCGTCACTCAGCGCTGTCGACCACGGATCACCAGCAACAGCGGGATGAGAACGGCGCAGACCTTGCCGAAGTTATATCCATGACGGTTAAACACGCTTTCCTCAGTGAGCAGCGGGGCCTGAACAAGCAGGGCCGCCTCGGTGAAGAGAGCGGTTGCACCTACGATCCGCCCCAGAGGATCCACTGAAGCGCTGATACCGGTGTTGGCCGCCCGGACAAGAGTTCGCCTGTTTTCCACGGCGCGAAAGACCGTCATGGCCATGGACTGGTATGGGGCGCTCGATTGTCCGTACCAGGCATCATTGGTGATATTGACGAGCAGGTTGGCCCCCTGGTCCACGGTCTGCCGGGCAATAGCGGGAAAGATCGATTCATAACAGATCAGGATCCCCAAGCGCATCGTCCCCAGTTCCAGGGGCGCCGACGAAGTGCCGGGAGTGAAATCACCGATGCTGACCACCAGAGGTTCGAGAAAAGGCAGGTACCGGCGCAGGGGGACGTACTCGCCAAAGGGGACCAGGTGTTGCTTGGCATACTGGCCGCCCGGCTGACCATCAGGGCCGATCAGCAGGGCCCCGTTGAAATATTCTACCTGGTCGACTTCCTCTTCGCCGGGTGTAATTTTGTAGAGCGGCGCCCCGGTCAACAGCCAGGTGTTGGCGGTGGTGACAAAATCCGTGACCCGATACATGAGCGGATCCTGTTGCGGAAAAAAGGGCAAGGCGGTTTCCGGCCAGACCACCAGCTCGGTGTCCGTGCCCTCCAGCACCTGACGGGAAAGATTGAGGTAGCTTTCGACCGTGGCCGCTCTCATTTTTTCCGACCATTTGATCGACTGGTCGATGTTCCCCTGAACCACCGCTACCTGGGCCTGCAGAGATCTGCCAAGGGTGGATTCCATCACCTGATAACGGACGTAGGAATAGCCGCCGACAAAAATCAGCACCAGCCAGGCCATGAGCAGCAGACGACGCTCCCGACGCAGGTTCCAGTGAACCGCTCGCCGCTGCCGGTCGATGATGCCCAGGATCAGACCGTTACAGAGAACCAGGCTGAAGGTAATGAGATGATGGCCACCGAGATCGGCGGCCTGGATGAAAGTCGGCTGGCTGAACAAACCGTAGCCAAGATCCATCCAGGGGAAGCCGGTAAAAAGATATCCGCGCAGGTAATCGAGTCCCACCCAGAATGTCGGCGCGGCCCAGACCAGGTCAGCCACCGAACGTTCCCGGTGCCAGTACCGGCCGGTGAGCAGACTGAGCAGCGCACAGAACAGCGCCGAATAGCAGGCCATGTACGCGGCCAGAAGCACCAGGGCGGGCAGGGAAATCCATATCGGCAGTCCACCGTAGCGGCCGAGAACAATCAAAATCCAGTACAGCAGGGCAAGATGATACAACAGACCGAAGCAAAAGCCCATCAGGGCGCTGCGGCCCGGGGAGGCATACAGGGTCCCCATCAGCAGCGGCACCAGGGCCACGAAGAGCAGCGGCCACCAGCCGGTATGTCCGGGCATGGCCAAGGCGAGGAGCACGGCCGTCACCGCTCCGAGCAGGAGCAGGGGCCCGAGACGATCAGGTACGGAGTACAGCTTCATTGTTGGAGACGATTCTCACCGTCTTGACCCGCCGCTGGTCAGCACTGAGCACTTTGAAGGCAAGGGGCCCCTCCTGGACAATAATGCCGGCCGGCGGCACCTTACCCAGACGATGGGTGATGAATCCCCCCACGGATTCGAAAGGTCCTTCGGGCAGGCTGAGGCGAAAATGCGCCTCCACCTCTTCGATATCGATTTTGGCATCAACAATAACGGTCCGCTCATCAACGATACGCAGCTCACTTTCCTCAACATCATGCTCGTCATCGATTTCACCGACAATCTCCTCGATCACGTCTTCCAGGGTCACCAGTCCACGCACTCCACCAAATTCATCGACCACGATGGCCATGTGGTTTTTTTTGCTCTGGAACTCACGCAACAGTTCGATGATCGGTTTGGATTCGGGAATAAAGGCAGCGGGATTGAGAAACTCCTTGATGTCGACTTCGGTCTGAGAATCGCAAACGCAGATGCGTAACAGATCCTTGGCATGGAGGATACCGATAATATGATCGGTGTTGCCTTGATAAATTGGAATACGGGTGTACCCCTCGTCATTGATCAGACGGATCAACTCCGGGATCGAAGTCCCCTGTTCGGAGCAGACCATTTCCGCTGTGGGCGTCATGATTTCCGAGGCAATGGTACCGCGAAAATCAAAAATGGAGTTGATCAACCGCTCTTCGTGGACCGTGATCAATCCATGCTCCTCGCCCTCTTCCAAAAGTTCTTGAATTTCATGCTCGAGTTTCTCAGTCGTGTCGGGCGCCCCCCGCATACGAAGAAGGGATTTGATCTTTTCGATCAACGATTTACCAGGAGGCTCCTCGTCAGAAGGCGCCGAACCCGCAGCCGACGGTTCCTTATTTTCCATGAATGCTTCTTTCTCCTCGATGACAATTCCCTGAATCCGCAAGGGCATGCACATTTCGGGGGTCTCCGCCAGCAGCATGCCAAATATCTTCCAAGGTAGAACGGCAACGTCCAATGTCAAGAAAAAACACGACCCCTGACCAATACAAACGATTTGAAAACGATCAGGGTTTTCCCTGAGCTATCTATTGACGCCTTGCACCGGGTGTGCTAAGAAAATGCACCGCAAAGGGGGCGTTTTTCCTGCGTCCCCCATGCCATCCTCGCACAGCCATCACTTTGGGCCGTTAGCTCAGCTGGTAGAGCAGTTGACTCTTAATCAATTGGTCCGGAGTTCGAATCTCCGACGGCCCACCAGTAAAAACGGGGAGTTACGATACAAGTCGTGCTCCCTGTTTTTCTTTGGGGTTAGGTCGGGGTTAGGCTGTACGGAACTTCCCCAGCTATCAACCCACACTTTTCCGTCCTCTCGATCCGTACAAAAAAACCCTGCCGAGCAGAACGCCGGGCAGGGTGAAAGGGTTACACTGTAACGGTTTCGCCGGTGTATCGGCGGCGGATGGGTATTTACTCCATCACCCTTCGGCGGGTTTTCTTTTGTGGGCGTGGTCGTACAATCTGTTTACGTCTGGATCAGAGAACACGACATTTCTTTCAAACATGGTCGTGATGTCTCCTTCAGCCTCGCGTAACGCTGCGCCGACAAGCTCAAGCGTCGATGCGATGCCGGCTTGTAAAAGCCAGTGATTGAGAACCTCTTTTATAGCGGGGGCTCTTTGTGCTTCCCGGTCATTCATGGCCAAAAGTATCATATTGAGCATGGAGCAAGTCTTTTGCGCCTGGTCGATCTTTTCCAGGCCGAAATTGATTGTTTCAATGTCAGTTCCATCAAGGGTTACCGTGTTTTCTGTGTCCATGTGCTCGCTGGGTAACATTTTTGCTCTCCTGATAAAATCAATCTGTATCGTTACACTGTAACGATTTGGCCAGGTCATTAAGTGCCTTTTCCACTGCTTCGCGCTTGCTCCATCCTGTTTTCTGGCATATACGGTCAAGGTTGGCTGATGCGTGGGGGCCAAGCATAACTTGAAGCCTGGCCAATAATAAGCCTTCCGGGTCCCGAAGTGCTCTTTTCCGGTATCGCTTTTGTCTTTCGGCGGGGGTCATTGCTGCCATGGCCTTTCCTTTTTTCTCGTTACACAGTAACAATCTTGCCGTGTTGTCAACGGCGGGTGATCTGGTGTACTGAGAATTTATTTTGGATCGTCAAGCCGGACCTGTGACCAGCCACAAATGGAGCCGGTTTGCTGTAGTCGTATCAACTGTTTTCGGGCTTGTCGCCAGCAATTCCGTGCACGGGTGCGGCCGCCCTGTGTCCGGGCGGCCTGCATTCTTCCTTCGAAATAAGCGATACGTTTTTTCAATGCCGCTTCGGTCATACTGCAAACCGGCGTTCAATGGTGATTTCACCGACAGTCACCTTGACAATGGCGGCCTTTCGGATGACCTGGAATTCCTCGTCGTCTTCTTCGCTGCTGTTTTTTAGCCTGCCTCGGTAAACATGGAGTGAAACGGTTGGTTGGTATTCGTGCAAGGCTTGCTCGATCTTTTCCACGGCGGAAAATTCATTGTCGGTGGCCTCCTCTGCCGGCCAGTCGTCATATATTGCGGTATCGCTGTACATGTCGGTGCTGTAGGATTCAAAAATATCCTGTTCGGTGATCAGTTCGAAGGTGTCCCATTCCGCAAGCGGCGAAAAAACACGGTCGGCAATCTCTGTAACGATCTCTTTTTCGGGTAAAAGTCCGCGCTCTTGCCTGGCCTTTTGGCCGGGGGTACCATGGTCAAGTACCCACTGCCTGATTTGTTCCGCTCGTGCTGCTACCTGGCGTTTCTCTTCGGTTTCCCTTTCGGCATTCCGGCGCTCTCTTTCTGCAACCTCTATTGCTTTCTTTTCACGGTATGCCTGGTTGCGCTCGTCGGCCTGCTCCTGCATCTTTGCCAATTTTGGCGCTATGCGTGGGTCAGCGTGTACCACTGATCTCTCTACATGGCTGTAATATCCCGGCGCTGCCGCTTGCTCTCTTCCAGGGTCGCCAACAAGCCACTGCTGGTCGTCGGCGGCCAGGGCCTCGGTAACCCATTGTGCAAGGGCTTCCTTTTGGCGCTGTTCCCGTTGTTTGATTTGGTCTTGTACCAGTTGTTCGCGGGTCAACAGTAACTTGCGGATGGTGGGCAAGGTTGCGTCAGCGACAGGGGGCAGTTTCGGTGCCGGGTGGCCTATACGGGGGTCAATGCCGTCAAGCGATAGAACATTGTTAAACGTGGGCAGGTTAGCTAAAATTTGTCGTTCCTGGTCGGACATTTCTACCAGGTCGGCGTCGGTAAGGGGTACCTCCACTGTGCCGTGGGTGGATTTCCCGGCAAGAATGGCGACGGTACGGTCGATGGTGAGTTGCAGTTTCAAGGTTTCCATGGGGTTTCCTCCAATAAAAATGCCGTCAAGTGATCTCAAAGCCAGCGATGGCTTTCGGGTCCTCGCGGATACCCGACACTTGACGGCAAAATTAGTTGTAGGCGAAAAAAAAGACCTGTTTTAGGTGTGGTCTGGCACCATCGCTGTTTTGAGGATTTCACGTTACCTTTCCGGCCTTGGAATTGTCAACGGTTTTTTGTTGTTGCCTTGGCTGCCGATTGTATCAGCTGCCCTGGTCAGCTCCACCGGATCCCAGAGCAGCCCTCTTTCCGTTGTTCATCTTTGACGCAAGGGTTCATACTGCCCTGGAGGTGATCGTCCTCCCTGCAGGTGATGGTGGCCTGGTTGGTTACTGAGAAAGAGGAGGTACCGGCGGGGGGCCTGCTGGTGGATTGGCTTTGCTGGCCGCTAGCAAAGCGGTAAATGGCCAGCTCCCCAGGGCTTGCACCTTGGAAAGCTGGTTTGCGGGATTTTCAGGAATAAAATGTGGATTTGGTGGCGCTGTGGGGGTGAAGCTCTTTTGTTACGCTGTAACGGCCTGGTCAGGTCTCTATATAGCATCGAATATATTCAGCGGCACTGTCTTCATGGCGCCACCTCGCCTTCCGCATACGCCAGGGCCAGCAGCTTTGCCGGCCTATATTCAAACACTGCTCCGCGCTCGATGAGGACGTCAAGGTGGGCCTCGATGCTGTCCTCGTCAATCGGGTCTCCGCTTTCTTGCTGCGCCCTGATTGCGTAACTCGCGGCTTTCCACTCCGGCGTTATTTCCTCAAAACCGAATACAGGACTGTTGCCGATCGAATCGACCACCCCTTTCATGGTGGTGATCCCGAAGTCATAGATGGGGGGGAATGTTTGCTTCCTCACGGCGCCACCTCCATATAGCATCGAATATCATCTGCGGCGCCGTCTACATGGTCCCACTCGATAGGCTCAGCCAGTACACGGCGTGCCATGGGGTCTGTGGTGATGTGCCACCCTTCAGGGTGATCGCAGACCACCCGGAAAGCCTCACCGTCACAGGAGACCACCGTACCGTCCTGGCACATTCCGCCATCACGGCCCCCATGCCCAGAGACCAACAGTGTCGCAAGCTCCACCAGCTCGGCATCCTCGAAAGAGGGACCACCCCATAATTCAGGATCAGTGTTAGCGTAATCATCACCCCATTCGGGTTCTGTCTGGACAGACCCGGTGTGCGGGTTCATCAAATATTTCTCCATGGCTCACTTCCTCCAAAAAAAATGCTGCCAGTGATCTCAAAGCCCATAACGGCTTCCGGGTCCTCGCGGATACCCGACACTGACAGCAAAATTGATTGGCAAAAAAAAGACCTGTTTTGGGCGGGGTCAACGCCGTTATGGTTTTGAGGCATTCACGTTACCTTCCGGGTCCTGCGCCTGTCAACGGATTTTTCGTTGCCGCCATGGTGCCGTTTGCTCATCGCTCGCCCTTATCCGAACCGAGCGATACAGACAGCATCCGCCCGGCCGATATCCTTCTTGCGGGTCAGCTGGTCCGCCACCTCGGGGTGAAGCTGAATAGCCAGGGTCCGCGCAGCGTCCTTATCCCTGCCCTGCAGGCCGGCTGCCCTTTTCCACCTGGCAGGGGTGACCATACGAACCGGAACCTGCAGCGCACCGAGCACGCCCAGGACCACGCCCAGGCTCTCGCCAAAGCGAAAGGTGGAAGATACCCCTTGTCCGGGCATGGCAGATACGGCCTCGAGGATAGCCGATGCACGCCGCCCTGCGCACAGGTCGATCAGCGCCGTGGTGAGGGCGTACGGGTCCACCTGGTTCCCTTTGCCATGCAAGCGGGCCATGGTCGGCATGTCAAGAATAGCTTCGATCCGCTCGCCATCGTACACAGCAACGGCGCCCGTCTGGCCGGGGTCAATGCCCAGGACAAGCACCGTGCTCACTGGTCTGCCTCATCTACAAGCAGGGCTTCGACTGCCGCGGCCGGGTTGCCCTGGCTGGATGCGGCGATGTCGTGGGCCTCGTCAATGGTGCCCATGCCGAGCAGGTACTCGGCCAGGTAGGTCCGGGCAAAGAAAGCGGCGGCTCGATATCTCAACATCAGCTCCGGCATGGTTTTCCACTTGGAGCCGTTCTTGCTGAACCAGCCTTCAGCCTTTGCCATGTTGATATCCACCGGCGGTCCCTCGATCCGCTCGCTTGTGGCTTTCTCGATCGCCCAGGCAATGCACCGGCGGTTGTCTCCCTCGCCTGTCAGGTCGTATTTCAACTGACTGAATCGGCCGCAGCTGTTCACCAGTGAAATGCAGAACTGCGCGCTCCAGGATGGCCGCCCGTTAATAATGTGGATGTTCTGCGCCACCGCCAGAGGGCTTGCACCGATCCGTGCCGCAATCTCGAGGACAACGAAACAGTCACTGATGCTGTTTTTGAATGCCGCCGGCAACAGTGAAGATGCCGCCAGGAGGCGTGCTGCCCGTTGGCCATAATCGAACATTTCCGGGCCGGAAAACACACTGCCGACAGGAAGCGGTGACGATACGGTGGGGGGCGTCGGCAGGGTCGATGCTTCAGCGGGTAAATGATCGCGGTTATCGTCTTGCATGGTGGTGGTCCTCTTTCAAAGTTTGGCCTTTTCGGCCGATGGTCATAGTCTCGATACCAACGGCGCCGGTGTCGGTCATGGTGTTGCGGATCAGGTTGACTATACCGAGCAAAGGGAGTTCCTCGTACACGCTCCACCCTGCCGCCAGCAGTTCAGCAAGCCGGGCCTCCTGTGCCTTGGTGCGTCGTTTCATACCGCGGCCTCCCTGGTCACCCACGGGGGCAAGCTCACAGTCTCCACCCTATCCTCATAGCCTGGCCACACTCCGGCTTCCTCACATTTGGCATGTAGGGTGAGCAGCTGTTCAACGATGTTGTCGCCGGCCATCAAGGCTTCGTCGTCCAGGACCACGCAGCGTACGCCGTGCGGCGCGGTGCTCTCGACAAACAGGAGCACGGTCGGGCCGGCCGGGAAGGTGCTGGCCTCGATCCCTCGGCGGTAAAACGCCAGCTGTCCGAAGTACAAGCGCTTGGCCACGTCGCGGCGGATGGCATCCATGGTGCCGTCGTTCGTGCTCTTCAGGTCGAGCAATAGCCCGGTTTCCGGGTCCATGGCATCGGGTCGGGCCTTGCAGGAGATGCCGGTGGCCGGGTCGGTCCAGGTGAGGGTCGATTCCCGCAGGGTGCAGCGGGATAACAACTTGGTCGCGGTCTTGCTCTTGCTGATCGCTTCCGCCATGCCATTGATCGCCGCCGCCTGGTCAGCGGTGAGCATGGCGCGCCCGGCGGCCTCGGCCTCGAACTCTGCCCATGCTGCTTTCCCGGCCTTGGTGCGCTTGTCGATGCCCTCGGGTGCCACGGCGAACCGCTCCTGATATGCGGCCTCGCCCTCGAGGACCCGCGCATGGATCGCTTGCCCGATCAGACAGGCAGGGGTGGGTGGTGATGGCGGGGCATCGGCAACAAGTCGATAGTGCGCTGGACTGTGGCCGTACAATTTGAGCCGTGACCAGTTGACGCCTGGCAAAGAAAGATACTCGGTAAAATCCACGGTGGTGATTTCGGCGCCCATCAGAACGGACCTCCCTGGTAATCGTACGGGCCGGGTTCATCCGGATTAAACATGCGATGCTGTGTTTCATTCTTCCGGGCAGGGGATGCGGGCCGGGTCGATGGTGGCGCCGGTGCCGGGAGTTGTGGCTCACCGGTGGCCTGTGATTCGGCCAGTGGGTCACCTATCAAGTCAATGTGATCCGCAATCAGCTGCCAGCCGTAGCGCTTGGAGCCATCCTGCGCTGTCCAGGACGTGGATTGTATCTTGCCACGAACATCCACTCTATCGCCGGGGGCCAGGTCGGTATTCTCGGCCAGCTCCTTGAATGCGACCACGGAAACGGTTTCCCGGTAGCATCGCACCAGCGCCTTTATCATCGGGGTGCCGGTCCTGGTATTGATGTGGTCGAATTTTTCCACGCCGCCAGTGATGCGGGCCTGGTTGATGTCATAGTCTGCCATGGTGTCACCTCTGCAATATGGTCTCGATTTGCGTCAGTTCCAGCCGGCGGTATTGCAGCTCGGCATGGTCGCGACTGAAGTTTGCTTCTCAATGGTCGGCCGGCTTCATTATTTCACCCTTGAGCCGGTTTCAAATGGGGCCAAACCCGGCGCGTCAAACGACCCGCTTGTCTGACGACCTGGAAGGACCCGTTGCGGGGTTGTCGTCATCGTCGGTTGCGGGCACCTCGGGTATGACAGCCGCCTCGAAAATAACCTCGAACTCGATATCCCTGGCAAAGGTGGCCATTTGCTCTTCGATGGCGTCCCATATAGCGGCTATCAGTTCGCGGTGGCGGGCCTGGTCACCGCCTACAAGGTCGATCCACTCGGCTGCATTCATTTGCGCCATGGCTTTCAGGTGAGCCAGCATAGCCACGGCTCGGGCAATTGTCATGTCCTCAACGTCATTAAAGCTCACCAGCTTGCCGGCAAGGCGTTCGAACTCCAGCCGCTCCGACTCCAACTTCAGCGCCTCCCGCTCCAGGCGGATTTCGTCGCGCTGCTCCGCCACGGTGGCCTTTGATGCCGCCAACGGTTTGCCGGTCGCCGCCCGCTTGCAGAATCGCTCCGCGTAACGGACCACAGCCGACAGGGAATAGGTCCCATCAGGGGAACGTTCCAGCTTGCCTTCGTCGGCGTGTCGGTAAAATTGAGTGCGGGCAATTTGCCAGCCATCGGCGTGCAGGTGCCGTAAGACGGCCGCAAGACTCTTGAAATTCTCCATCCGTTCATCCTCTTTCGGTAAAATTTTTCCCCATGCGCTTTCATCGGGGCGCTTCGGACCCGTGAGGCTTCGAACCTCTGGGAGGACCCGCTCGAATCTGGGGGGTTCGGTACCTGTCAAACAGGTCGGTCAGGTGGTCAAGCATGGCAGCGGTGGCCGTGCGGGTGGTTGGTCGCAGCGCGGCCCATCCACTCTGGCCTGGTTGGTGTTGGCCATTAGCTTCACCGAGCATCCAGGGGTGGAGCAGTGCCAGCCGTCAGCCAAGGTGCCATCCGGATATGTGAAGCCGTCAATCACTCGGCGGTAGACTGTCCGCCCGCAGCCGCCGCAGGGCAGGCCTGCCACGGGTGGGCCGGTGGTCTCGAGGGGTGGCGCCGCCGGTTGAAGATCCATGCCGTTGCCGCTGTGGCATCCTGCAACGCGCAGCGCTGCCCGGAACCACTCGCCCAGGTCATGCCCGGCAAGGAAGGCGTCGGTGGGGTCGGTGCCCCATGTGGCCGGTATCGGTGTGCGGGTTGCGTTGGGGATAGTGCCCATCCATTTCCCCCAGGCGGCCTTGGCACCGGCTGTATCCGTGTCCAGCGCCACCAGTACGAACGGGCGCCTGTTCAGGTCGGCGGCCATGGCCTCATCCGGGCCGTTGCTGGTTGATCCGGTGGCGACAATCAAGACTTGGGTGGGGATCTCCTGCCACAGCAACATGGCGTCAAGTTCAGACTCCACGATAACGGCGCCGGTGGCCTTGACTGGATGCTCCGCACCGATGACCAGGGGGGCGTTGCCCGATCCGGGGACCACATAATATTTGCCGAACCTGCCCGGCTCCATCCGCCGGACCCGCAGCCGATCCGGGCCGGGAATCAGCAGCCCGGCGGGAATGGGCAGCTTCTTCGGCTTGCCATCAGTGCGCAGCTCGGGATGCAGCGCCAATGCGGCCCGGTCCATGTAGATGTCGCGCTCGTTCCAGCCCAGGCGGAACCGCTTGGCCGTGTCCCTGGTCAGCCCTCGGAATTCCAAAAGCCAGCCCAGACGCCAGGGATCGCTGACAAGGGCCTTGTGCTTCTCTGTAATCAATTTCTCGACCTGCGCGGTCCATGCTGCATGTGGTGGTGCTGTCGTCGCTCTAGCGGACTCCTGCGGGTTCCTTGCCCTCTTTCGCCCGGCAAGGGATGACTCCATGGGTCTGCCCGCGAATTCCGCCGCCTGGTGGAAGCTCATGTTCCGGTGGTCGCGCAGGTACTGGATGGCATCGCCCTTGTTGCCGCAGCCACGGCACCAGTACCTTCCCCTCTCGGGATGGATGATGAACCGGTCCCTGCCGCCGCATGCCGGGCAAGGAGAAGACCATTCGTCTGGTCCCTTCCGGGTCGGGGTCAAACCGTCTTCGGTGATCAGTTCGAGCAGCATGATTTCATCCTCCAGGCAAAGGGAAAACTTCCCTTCCTTGGTGGGCCGGTTTTCGCCCAGGAGTGGTTCACTGTTCAATAGTGAATTACCCCTGTAAGGGGGACCACCTGAACCACTCAAAATCTTTGTGTGATTCCAGTCCATTGCAGTGGTTCAGCCACACTGTGAACCACCCGGTGCATGAACCACCGGATATTGCTGTTTTCACGATATTTTCAGCGGTTCGTCGCCAGTGGTGGCTCAGATAAACCACTCGGTCCTGAACCACCCGGGCAAGCTCCAGAACCACTCGGCATTGCCCCACGATGTGGCATATATGCGGGGCCTATATAGTGACGTTGTGATCTGTTCGGACCCTCCTCCACAGTGAGCAGGTTTTCGGCAACAGCGGTTTCGATCAGTGCGCGCGCATCGTTGCCCGAAAGGGTCAGCTCTTGCGTCACCAATTTGATCAGCTGATTTTTCGATTGGCCTCCCTCGGTCTCGCTCACCAGCTCCGCCACTCGTTCAGGAGGGACGCTGTGTCGGTGCCACAACTCGAAACGGCCGCTGAATGGGTCGCGGTGCAGGGTGAGCGGGTCACGAGGAACCGGGCCGTAACGCAGCTTGTCCAGGGTGAGCTTGAGGAAGTCACCGTGCTCGCCGTCCGGGGTCTTGGTCCGCTTCATGGCTATCAGGGCAGCGCACCAGTCCCGCTTTGCGCCGGCTCCGCGCGGATCATTGCCGCCATCCTGCCCTGCTTGCGGTTTGGCTTGGTGGTCGGCAATGATCGCTCCGCAATTTCCAGGCAGGAGAACGTCGAACTTCAGCCTGTCCAGCGCAGCCCGGACTGCACCGTTGTCGTTCTCATTCACGTTCGGGAAAAAGGACAGATATGGGTCGATGATAATCAAGTCCGCACCGGTCTCTTGCTGAACTTCACGCAGGGTTTTTAATCCGTCCTCGGTGCCCAGGTCGGGAACCTTGCTAAACAGCGGTATATGGATTCGGCGGAGGGCCTCGACTGCCTGGCCCTCATTTGCCTGGCTATAGCCATCAGACTGCCGCCGAACCATTTGCTGATAATAGCTGCCGGGGATCTCGGCTTGCAGCATGCAGCTCCGCACCGGCTTTGCGACCATGTAGCCAAGATATTTCAAGGCAAGCGCCAGCTTGAAAAGCCCGTCTGACAAGAATGTTGTCTTGCCCACTCCACCGGGTGCCGTGAGAATGAGACCTTCGCCACGAACCAAAAGCGCCGCAGCCGGGGTGCCGATCAGCGGCTCCACGGGCGGGAATGGCTCGACCATGTACTGTTCAAGGGTTAGCACACGGTGGGGCTCGACATGATCGTGCCCGGCCTGGTGGTGTCCATCGCCCTGGCCTTGCCCGTACGCCAAACGCTCCTCCTCGCCCTGCCGCAGCATTTCGAAATACTCGGGCGGCGGTTCGGTGGGCATAGGGGGGCCGGTTTCGAGGAAAGCTGTCATGCGACCACCTCCTTGATGAGCATTGCAGAGGTGAATAAAAGACCACAAAACAGTACTTTCACTTGTGCGTGGCGGATGTGCAGGGTATAGTGCGGGTGTCTTGATTCCCGCCCTGCCCCTGGTCGCCACTGGGGGTGGGGTTTTTTCATTTTCACTGCCCGGCGATGGTCTGCCGTTCAATGAACTCCGCCACGTCCTCGGCCTTATACTTGATGCTCCGGCCTACGCGGACAAAAGGGAGGGGATAGCGCTTCGTGGATCTCCAAACGGTCAGGGTGTCAACCTTGATGCCAAGGATTTCCGCAGCCTCGACTGGGGAAAGGAGGGGGGTGGTGGTCTTCTGTCCTCGATACATAGGAATATCTCCGTGCAGGTGTAGTTTATTCGTTACGGAGAGTTATAGCGGCACTTTTTGAGTGAAACAAATGTACTAAAATCGCTGGTCGGAAAAACATCACAGAGGGGCGGCAATTAACTGAAAAACAGGTAGTTGCGCGATACGGCGGGGCGGAAAAGACCTGACTATTTTTGTTCAGCGCAAAAACAAGGAGATAGCTTTACGCTGTAGTGCTTTGGCGGGTGATGGTTATTTGTTTTCCTCCTTCTCTGACTCCCTGGTGGTGGCATTGGCCGTTTTACACCATTCCTTCACATAGCCAGTTCCTCGGGCGAATTGTTCACCAAAGATTGCTTTGAGCATTCCTGTCAGCTCGCTCTGTGTTGGTACTCGCTTCAGCGCATAGCGGTATTCACGGCCGATATCTTCAACCAGGGGCTTTATGCCTTCCGGCCGGCGGCGGCGGCCAACCTCCGCCAGCAGCCCTTCTCGCCCTTCATCGGCGTTGCCGTCTATGGCATCAATGATATGGTGCAGCTGGTGCAGGGTCGTCTCTCTGCCGACGGAATACATGTGCGGTTTGTAGATGTTGCGGCCGGCTCTCGGGTTAGCTGGGTCGAACTCGGCGGTGTAGAGCAGTTTCGCGCGATGGACGCCACGCAACTCCTTGTCGAGCAGTTGGCGCGCATGGTGCCGAACCGATTCGATGGCGTCGCGCAGCTCCAGCGCCGCGGCTCTGATCCGCTCCAGCTCCTCACCAGCGTGTTGCGTGTAGGGGTCAGGGTTCTTGATGCCGGGCTTACGCTTCTGGCGATTGTAAATATCCTGATACGTGCGCCGCTCCCTGTCGTCACAGGCATAGCCATGAGCGATAAAACACAGGGTGTCCATAATATGGTGGGCGTCCGGCCCTTCGGGGAGCAGGGCAAGGATATTTTCCCGAACTTCGGTTGGTGGGGGGTCGTAACCGAGTAACCACTCGGGAAAGTCGGTGTGCATGTAATAGCCCTCCCTAGGGCCTCCCTGGTGAGGATGACGGGTAGGCCGCCAGGGTCGCGGCTTTTCGGGTGGCCTCCCTAACCCGTCAATTTCTTGTACAGCTGCTACTCGCCGCCGGCCTGGCGCAACTTGACCACTTTCGGCTCCTGGTCCCTGGTCGCCATCATGGCATCCGCGGCTTTCTCCATGGCGCACCGAACCGGGTCCAGGTCGAGACGCGCATATATCGCCGTTGTGGCCTGGTTCTTGTGGTTCAGGCTCTTGCCGATAACCGGGAGGCTTGCACCGGTCATTGCCTGCCAGGAACCCATGGTCCGGCGCAGATCGTGAATCCGAGCGCCCTCGATGCCGGCGGCCTTGCAGATACGCGCCCATCCCTTCTTCGGCTCCACCAGATGGCCGGTCTTGCCCGATCCGGGGAAAACGAAAAGGCTCTTGATTTGCTCTCGCCTGATCCGCAGCAACTCCACCACGGCCGGCACCAGCGCCACGGTTTGCGGGGTTCCGTTCTTGGTCCGCCCTATCCGCCAGGTGCCAGCTTCCAAGTCCAGGTCAGCCCATTTCATCTCGAGCACGTTGGCCCTTCTCGCACCGGTGAGCAGGGCAACAGCGAAAAAGTCACGGGTGGTTTCGTTCGGCTCCAGCTCCAAGGCCTCAAAGAACCTCCGTAATTCATCGCCAGACAGGAACCGGTCGCGGGCCTCTTCAGTGTATCTGCGGATACCGGCGCAGGGATTATTCCCTGCCCACAAGCCGAACTCGATCGCGCGGCCGAAAACGCTGCTGATCAGGGCAAGGATGCGGTTGGCCGTGGTCGGTCGGTCCTTGCCAATCCTGACATGCAGGTCGGCAATGTCTTTGCGGGTGATCGCGGATAACCTCTTTTTGCCCAGGGGTCGTGCAATGTGGCGCTTGTAGGATTCCTCGTCGGCCTGCCAGGTGAGCTTGTGCTGCTTCGCGTGCCTCTCTAAATATTGACAGAACAGGTCGTCAAAGGTATCTTCGTTTCGCATAGCGCGCTTCTGCTCGGCGGGGTTGTTGCCGGCTGCGAATTCGGCATTAAGCCTCTCGGCCTCTTTACGAACTTGCTCGATGGACAGCCCTGACCCAGGTGTGCCGATGGTCACACGCACCGGGCGTCCATGGTGCCAGCGGTAGAGCATGAATGTTTTCTTTCCCGTCGAATGGACCCTGATAAGCAGATGCGGCACCTTGGTATCGTAGTATTCAACCCGGCCCTTCTCTGGAACGGGCAGGCCGGTGATGCTCTTCAGGGTGAAGTTTATTTTTCTCTCTTCGTCGGTGCGGATCGCTTTTTTTTTCTTTTCCATGGACCCATTGACTCCACGTTGGGGTTAGGTTGGGGTTAGGTCGGGGTTAGGTCGGGGTTATGTTTTCGGTCATTTTTGGGTGGTTTTAATCAATCTTCGTCAAGGTACGATTAACAGTAACTACCTGTTTTGTCAAGGTGTATCGTTTTCCGTCAATATTGGTAAATCTTGCGCCCCACAGACTCTTAATCAATTGGTCTGGGGTTCGAATCCCTAACGGCCCACCATAAAAACAGGCACTTAGCTGGCATTCAGTTAAGTGCCTGTTGTTTTTCGCCTCTCTAATCCCAACATAGTCCCAGTTTTTGTGCGCGCACCTCGTGTCCCGTGGCTGAGATTATTCCGATGTAGCGTCCTTTTCTCAATCGCCATTTCTCACACCATTCGTCTCCACATCTCTACACCCCAGTCGATTTCTGCATCCTGTTTACCCTGCTGTATTATACCAGCCATTCCTCCTCGCCGCCTTTCAAGAAGCCCAGAGGTCGGGGGTAACAAGAAAATATAGTCCGACATGTTTTACTCTCCGACCTTGAGCTGGTGCATTCTCGCATCCCAACGATGAGTCGAGAAAAGGGGGGCAACCGATTGGGCCAACGAATTGCTTTGCGGCAGAGGTTTACCCTTACGGGGCATGCACCCCTCACCTGCTAATAATACGCGACTTTGCGCAGCTGCAGACATTTATACTGCACCCCAATAAGTCTCCCAGACCGTCGAGCAAAAAAACACCTACAAGTGTTTTTTCCTAAGGGTACGAATTCATGACCATTAATCTCACTCAATACGCAATTTGCGTATAAGTGCCTGAATTAACTATATTTTAAACATTGAACCAGTGCGCACAGGTTAGTATATTACATCAAAACTTACTTAACAAAGAGGTGAGCAATGAAAGATATTTTTGAGGAGATGGCAGCTCGGTGGCCATCGGCAATCGTGGAACGATCAAAACTCAGTGAGTTTACCGGAGGCGCCATTGCTCCAGGTACGATTGCCAATGCAGATTCCCAGGGCCGGGGGCCAGCAGTCCGCTTGAAAATTGGAAACAGGCGGGTTGCCTATCCAGTTTCAGCAGTGGTGGAATGGCTCAAGGCTCGAGCAACTGTGATCGACACAAAATATGAACGATGATTACTCGCGACGGTACCGCAGGTGTTGTATCCATTTATCAGGGAGGGACGGATTTGACAGGCCAAGCAAACAATCATTTAGCAAGTACACCTGAAATTAGCTTAGAATCCAAAAACTTATTAGATCTGAATGGAAGATTAAACCCACCGCCAAAGCAAGACATCTCAGAAGCAGAATTTCATTTGCTGCTACTGGACCGAACGGCAACTGAATTCACATTCCAGACTTTCGACGACGACAAGAACCGAAAAGACCAATCGCTAATTCGTGTTTTACGTGGCACCCTTAAACAGCACTGGGAGGAACTGTGCTATTTGAACAACAAAGGAGCGGGGGTTTTCGTCACCATCAATGTTACTGCTGGCAATCGACGCAGAAAGAAAGATGTAATAGAGACCAGAGCCATCTGGCAGGAGGACGATGGCGAAGGAAAACCATTGCCTTGCAACCCCCATTTTGTGATTGAGACTAGTCCAGGCAAATTTCATCGACTTATATTGACTCGTACCGATCAGGTCGATGAATTTGAATCAATCCAGCAACGTCTCGTTTTAGACTATGGTTCGGATAAAAATGCTGCTGATCGATCTCGTGTCCTCCGGCTGGCTGGTTTCAACCACATGAAGGATCCTTGCCAACCTTTTCTGGTATCAGTGCATGATTTTATGATTGCTCCTCGTTGGTCATGGGACGAAATTAAGCAAATATTTCCACCCGTGGGTATGACCAGAGAGGGTAATGCAAAGACCAGAAGCACCCCTAAAACCGAATCCGACGCAACTGGCCGCCTAAGCAACCCCGATGTCGACAAGATCCAAGCAGCTCTCAATCATATAGACCCTGATGTGGAGTACAATGACTGGGTCGATATTGGGATGGCCCTTCACCATGAATTTAAAGGTTCCCTTGAAGGCTTGCTCATATGGGATAAATGGTCTGCCAAGGGGAGAAAGTTTCAGCAAGGTGAGTGCCCTAGAAAATGGGGCACCTTCTCAAACAGCGGGGATATCGCAATAGCAACTCTTTTCCACAAAGCAGTTGCAAATGGTTGGAAAGGGCGAGATCGCCCGGAAGAAGACTTCGCTAGCTTGTCCAGTGAGCTCATAAGTCCTGTGAAGGAACAAAACCAGTACCAAATCGTTAATGCCCAGAAATTCCTTAACACTGATTTTCCCCCTCCAAATCCTCTTTACGGTAACACTCGCGATGCTCTTATGGTGCGTGGGGAAGGTTTAATTTTGGCAGGTACAGGCGGCACCGGAAAAACCACCCTTATCACTGACTTTGCCGTTCGCGCCGCCATGGGGGAGGACTTCCTTGACTTCAAGGCATCCGGCCCAATGCGAATTTTGATCCTGCAGGCAGAACTACCGATGGGGTATTATAAAGAACTCCTTGTTGATCAGCTTGAGGGATATCGTTCGGGTAATCCGGAAAAGGTAGGGTTGGTGGATGAAAACCTCTTCATAGCCATTCTCACCGCAGTACCAAATCTAACAGTTGGAGATACGCTCCGCAGAATCAAGGCTGAAGTTGAACGGGTCAAGGCCGATATCGTGATATGTGACCCTTTCTTGAGCTTCTTCCAACTCAAAGAGGAGAATAACAACACAGAAGTTCGGCGTGTGCTTGACCAATTTAAACACATTGTCCTGGCACCATGTAACTGCGCCAGCCTGATCACCGATCATGTCACAAAGGTAGTTGCCGGAGATAACAATTTGCCTATCACCCCTCGAGGTGGTGAGGCAAAACGAGACTGGTGTGCCACCTTACTTGGTATTCGTCACGACAAGCATGCCAAAAACACAAAAGCTCTCAATCTTACCATCCAAAAGCAACGCTATGGTCCCCGTCAAGACAATCACTTTCTCCTCCACCGTTGCGATTTGACCCGGCACTTCGTTCTCTTTAATCCAGGGGAGACACACCACAAGGCTGTCGCAACCATCATCGATAAATTCGGCAAGCCGATATCGAAAAACGATCTGGTGCAAGAGGTTAGTAGACAAATGGGCCTGTCAATGCATGCTGCTCGAAACACCATCGAAAAGGCTATCACCACTGGATGGATCAAGGCCGAAAAGGGTAAGCGTAAAAGTATCCAACACATGCTAGGACCGACCTACTTAAACCAGGAGGCGAGGTCATGAGAGGAGATATGGACACGACAGGAACCATACAGCCCCAGTGAACGCAGCTGTATCCCACAGTTTTGCGGACCAGGTCCAGGATTACTCCACAAAGGTTAGGTCTTCAGCTGACAGGACTGGGTCACGCGTCAGCACTATGGTTGACTTCAAACAGGGCTTGACGCAGTGTAATCAACCGATATCATTAAACATTTTGCACGTCAAATCACCACCACGTCAAAAGCAGTTGACACAGTTCAACATGCTGTAATTATTGAATTAATCCAGAGCGTCAATGAGTCTATATATTAGTACCACTGCTGACGCAGTGGTTGTATGTACCAAAATACCCCCCACTGGAAACAAGAATCCTCAAAACGGCAGTGGATTGAAACAACTCAACAACCCCTGTAAAGTTTTTAGAATGCCAGAACGCGAAAAACGTTCTGGCGTATACCAAACCTACAACCTGAACCGTCCGGTAACGCCCGGCAAGGATGACAAATGAGATATTGTACATGAAGGCCCTCGAAAGTGTTCTCATCAATATAGACGAGATAATCACCCTTGGGTGTCCCCCCAATGGAATAATATTCATGCATCTTATCAAATCCTAGGATACAAAAACCACATTCAATGTGGCAATTAAAACTCAGCCATCAAGAGATGATATGGACAAAGAACTTGAAGTAACCCAAAAAATAATCATGGCTCAATGTAATTTTAACCTCTCATTCGATCAAGCGCTGAGGCTGATTCAGCATATAAATGCTATAGAACATAATGAGAAACTTATTGCTATCGCTCAAAAACAGTACAAGATGCTTGAGCATATAGCTCGTCAATGCTCTTCAATGGCAGAATACGCAGATCAAATGGTAAACGATCGGATCTACTAGAAACTATCCGGAGTTTGCTGGATAGATTCACTCATGCGATTGTGGGGGCTGCCCGATCAAGCAACCCCCGCAACTGCCTGACCACATCATGGTCATCAAGATCCTCAGCAACCTTGTCACTCCCCCAGGAAAGCCCCCGCCGCTGAAACTCCGGACACCTTCGCTCAAGATACCAACGGCTGACGGCAACATCCCCGGCCTCGATAGCCATGATAACGTTCCGCTTGGCCATCAGTGCCGGCCGATCTTGAAGCTGTTGAAATCGGTCGCGGAACTCAGGCTGCCTCTCAAGTAATCGATAATATGCATCTTTTGTGATGCCGGCAATTTCCAAGGCCTGCTTGACGGTAACCCCGAAACTGAAGGCTATCTCGAGCTTGACAATAACGCTATCATCAATGGTCGTCGGTCGCCCCGGACCCCGATTCTGCAATGCTTTCATCTCACCACCCCCATCCAGCAATTAACAACTCCATAATTAACTGATATTATACAGCAAAACCAAATGTTTCGCCAATCTTAAGAGGGTGAAAGCACCCATTGGTTATCATCTACCCTGATCAGTCTCACCAGTGACCGCAGGAAATACATATTGAAACCCAGCGAATACTCCACGAACTACTGGTGCACCACTGCACTCCTTGCCGGGCACACTAACCCGCCAACCCCTTCAACAGCGCATCACGGGCATCAAGGTAGTAGTGGATGGTGATCCTGGCGGCCTGGTCATCGGGCAGGTCATTGAGCTGCCGCCTGCTGTTGATTGGCATCAGGATACTGGCAGCACCCTTCTCTATGGCCGTCTCGACCACCGCGACGGGGTTGAAGATGGTCTCGAGAGACCCACCGAGGTTGAGGCCGCCGGTGATGACCAGGCCACCCTTGATACTCTTCTGGAGGAGCGAGGAACACAGGGCCAACAGCACCGCCACCCCAACCGCAGAGCCGCTCTTGGCACTGTCAAAGGCCCGCAGCTGCACGGTGAATTCATGCTGGCGCGGTTCACGGTCACCAACCAACTCCTTGGCCCTGGCGTAGAGGTTCTGCTCGGCGCAGCGGACACTTTCCCGAAACGGGGCGGGGGTTGGATGATTGAGGATTTTTACCCCACTGCCCGGGCCCTCGGTGACGTCCACCTGGTAGAGGCCAGGATGCTCCTCACCACCACCACCGGAGATCACCCACACTTGGCCGGGGGGCAGCGGGTCGCCGCTAATGCTGTTTTCACTGTAGAGTTCGGGCGTGGCGACAAATTTCTCAACACCATCTTCGCCCATAGTGTAGCTGAACTGGGTATTGCGGAACTCAGCGGAGCCGATCCGTTTCTGTTGCTCCTTGACCCGGCGACGGCACTCCAGTGCCAAGCGAATGGCCCATTCCAGGACCTCCTCGGAGACAAGGCTGGCCGGGTTGGGCGACATCAGCTTGATCAAGCCGCTGACCGTCTTCTGCACCCCGGTGGTATCGCGGCCGCTCAAGGCACCACCGAGATGGATCCTGCCCTGAAGAATGTTCTGCCTGCTCTGGCGCCGCAACTGGTTCCAGCACTCGGAGAGGTAATCGCTGACCAGGCCAAAGTGGTTGGTCAGCAGTTCTTTGTGGATTTTCGGCACATCCCAGCCCGGCAGATAGGCATGGATTCGGTCCATGAAGGCGGTATCGTCGCGCATCTCAGGCGGCAGAGGGCCAAACAGATGACCGACCCGCTGCTGGTGCTGGACGTCGACATCGAAATTGCCAACCATCACGACACCGCCATCAGCGCGAATACTCTCCTTGCCCCGACTGAACTCGCCTGACTCCATGTAGCCTTTCATGATATTGACGCCGTCTTTCTGATCAAAGGAGACGCCGGAGATTTCATCAAAGCAGACCACATCGTACTGGCAGACCAGCCCCCGCTGGCCACTGGAGTTATTGACGAACATCCGGGCAACGGTGGCCTTGCCGCCGGAGATCAGGTGGGCATAGGGGGAGACTTGCTGAAAGAGATGGCTCTTACCAGTCCCTCTTGGCCCGAGTTCGACCATGTTGTAATTGCGCTCGACAAACGGGATCATTCGCAACAGCATCATGTCACGGGCCCGGGGACTGAGCCGTTCGGGTTCCATACCGATGCTGCGGATCAGGAAATCCCGCCACTCCTCATGGGCAAAAGCCTCGCGGCCCTGGTAGAGGGTCGGCAGCACATCCCGTTTGGAGAGCTGGATCTCCCGCAGCGAGTCAATCCCAAAAGGGCGGCCATTTTTCTCCTGGGCAATGGTCGGGTCGTAGATCAGTTCGACCTCGGCGTAAAACCCCCCGGTAAGCATCCGCTCGTTGCTGTGGACCAACTCCGCATCGATGCGGACATCTTTCAGCTGCAGACTCGGCAGAGTGGCCAAAAACGAGTCGGTCGCCGAGTCGAGCCGGGCGGTGATGATATCGATCAGCTTGATCACCCCTTTCTCTTTGGCACGGGCCTTGAAGAGTTCATGTTCTCCGGCTCGGACCGTTTTCTCTCCGAGCTGACGTTCAACGATTTTCAGCCCCTCGGCAATTTCCTCCTCATCCACCGAGGAGCAGTAGCGGCCAAGAAGAAATTCAGCAACATAGGTGGGTACGGGATATTGTCCCTTAAATCGGCGCACCAGGTCTTTACGGACTACATACCCTTCAAATATTCTGGTGGCGATGGTATCGATGGGGTCGAGTTGTTGGCTCATAAGTCTATTGTCCCAGGGTGGTGGGCAGGGAGTGGATCACCTGCCCGGACGAATCCAGCAGCACAATATCAGCCTTGCGGCCGATGTCGGCATCGTTTTCCAGGAAAACCGAAACCTTGCCCTCGGCAGTGAGTTCGCGCGCCTGCTTATCCGCCAGCAGTGAGCTGTTGGGGTCGGAAAGGCTGGTGCGGACATCTACTTTTACTCCTTGGTATTGACCCTCAACTGTTACCCGGCATTTTGCCCCGGTCCATTTTGCTCCCTGCAGCCGGGCCAAACCAGGCGTTGCCGGGGCAGACTGGATCCGCAGCACCGGTATCACCATCTCCTGCAGCGACACGCCGCCGTGTGCATATTCGATACCAGCGAAAAAGCTACCGGCACCGGGGGGGCTGGCCATCATAACAGTGGGATTCCAGTGCCACGTAAAGGCCTGGATATCGGCGTGGGCATCGCTCTTCAGGGCGGCACAGCGGCTCCAGCGGGTTTCGGTCAAGAAGGCCTTCAGCTCGACTTTTGGCAGGCCACCCGGTACCAGGAGCCAGCCATGATCGGTGACCACTACCAGTTCGGTCCAGCCGGCCCGCAGGAGGGCGCCAATCCGGCTGGCTAGATCGCGAACTTCGCCGTCGACACTGCGGGCCAGCTTCCAACCCTCGGTATGGCCACGTTTATCAAGAGCCCCTGCCTCAGTCCAGGCTGACCCGTTTGGGTCACCGGTCTGGTCCGGTTGCAACACCTGCCAGTCGCGCTCCCTGAGAGCCGCCACAAAACGATCCTGGGTCAACGTCTGGCCTGTGGCGATCAGGCGGGGGGCGAATTCGTCACCGGGTTTATCACCCTGGAGGATGCCGGCAATCGGTGCTGCCGCGGGCTTGGCGGTGGCGGTTACTGTCGGGATGGTTGACCACTCCCAGTCCTGGCTGCATTCAATCCCGGCAGCCGACAATTTTCCAACCAGCTGCTGCGCCACGTCCATCCGCAGGCCATCGGCAAACAGCACCAGCCGGCCGGGAGCAGGTTCGATTGGCTCTGTCCTTTTCTCCGTTGCCGGCCCTTTGGTATGGATAAGTTGCTGCAGGTGGCGAGCGGATTCTTCCAGCCATGGCAGGTAGACGGCCCGTAATACGCCCAGAACTGCCCCGTACTGCTCCGGAGAGTCACAGGCAGCCATGGTGGCCAGGGCAGCCGCATCGACCCGCCAGCCCTCTTCTGCGTACTGCCTGGCATAGTTGTCCGGAGACGGGGCACCAGGCACGTTCCTGCAGAGTTCGGCCAGTTGGGCGAGGGGCTCCAGGGCGGTTACCAACGGGCTGAGGCCAAGCTTCTGCCAGGGGTAGCTGCGGCGAACTCCATGCTGCTTTTCCAAATCGGCAATCCGCTGCATAACCTCATCCTGTGGTCGATCCACCAAGGCCTCCAGGGCCCGGTGCAGGGCCTGCTCATCCCGCTCGTTGAACCCAGGCGAGACCTCGGCGGTCTCAAACATGTTTGGCTGTTTTGGGGTGGCTCGTTTCAGCCATTCGACGATCCCGGGATAGTTGGTCGGGGCCTCGATATAGCGGTGCCAGACCTTGGCCCAGTAATTCAACCTGGTCGTGAGCAACCCCGCTGCCCTGAGTGGACCATCCTTAACCGGATCAAACCCAGCATCGCTCTTACACTGCTGGCAAAAAGCTCTCCACTCAGCGTTCGTTCGTCCCTGCTGGAACATCTCCGGATCACTCAGCCAGCGCAGGAGCAGGCCGGTGGCATCAGGGGCCACCAGACCGTTGAAGAAATCGGCGTCGAGACGGCGGCCCTGGAGCTGGGGCAAGGGCTCATTGAGCAGTTTGGATAATGCCCCGGCCAAGGCGCCCAGGGTTGCCCGGTCTTTGGCAACCTCGAGGTCAAGTCCGCCGTGTTTGGAGATCAGGAAGGTATGGGGTGTCCACTCCTTGCGGTTGACGTTCAGCCACATCGCCCCGCGATACTGCAGCTCCACCAGGGGAGCGAGCTCCGGCGGGCAATCCTCGGCCGCTCGGAGCATCTCCCGGCTTATGCCCGGCAAGTAGAAGATCGGCGTGGTCCCGGCCGGAGGGGCGGCGTCAACAGCCCGGGCTTCGATACAGCGCAGCCACAGTGCCGGCCCGGTGCGTTTCTCCGGAGAATAGCTGCCAAGAAGGTAGAGCTCCGGCAGCAGCACCTGCAACTCCGGGATGACCGATTTCCATAGGCGATCCGGGTCGGCCCACAACACTACGCAGGGGGGGATCTGGTCACCGGCAGCGTAGGACTGGGCGGTGGACCGCAGGGTGGTGACCAGGCGTTGGGCGGGGGTGTCGGTCATGGCTGGGGTTCCTCTTGACTATCAATGGCCTGGAGTCGCTGTCGGGCCAGGCGGACCGCCTCATGCAGTTTTCTCTCAAGCTGCTCTTTCGGTAATATCTTCGTCAGGTAGCTGGCCAGATGGATGCCACTTTTCTCCAAGTCCAGCAGTTCCACATGCTCGGCGCTTTTACCGGCACAGAGGATCATCCCCAGTGGGGCCGCCTCGTCTGGTTCGGTTTCGTAGCGTTTCAGCCAGCCCAGGTAGAGTTCCATCTGTCCCTTGTCGGCAGCCTCGAAATCCCCGACCTTCAACTCGATGGCCACCAGCCGGCTCAATTTACGGTGGTAGAAGAGCAGATCAAGGAAGTAGTCTCGGCCATCGATCTGCATCCTTTTCTGTCGGGCGACAAAACAGAAACCCACACCCAGTTCGAGGATAAAGGCCTCGATCTCACGCAGGATCGCCGCCTCCAGGTCCCTTTCGGCGAAGGTGTCCTGCAGCCCGAGGAAGTCGAGGAGATAGGGATCGCGAAAGACCAAGTCGGGTGTCAGTCTGTCTTCCTCGCGCAATTGTTGCAGCTCAGCCGCAATCAATTGGTCCGGTTTCTTCGACAGGGCCGTCCGCTCATAGAGCATTGACTGGATCTTCTGGTGCAGGGTCCGGGTATTCCATCCTTCGACCCGGCACATCTCGGTGTAGAACTCTCGTTTGAGCGGGTCGTCGAGGTAGATGATCCGGCGTAGGTGAGTCCAGCTCAATTTTGCACTCAGCTGATGCACTATCTCTGCATCTGGAAACACCTCCGCAAAACGGACCATATGGAAAAGATTTGCCTGAGAGAAGCCTCTGCCGAACTCCAGGGTCAATTTTCTACTCAGTGCGTAGAAAATCTGTTCGCCATAGCCGGCCCGTTTCTCCTCGAGAATGTCGGTGCGGATCCGCTGCCCGACCTGCCAGTAGAGGAGGACCAGGGCGGAGTTAATCCCCTGCGCCACCCGCTGCCGGGTCGTGCTGATCAGGTCCCGCAGGTCGGTAAGGAGGGTCAACGGGACGGCCGTCTCCACGCCAGCCGTGCCTGGCTTGGAAGCTGTCGTTTCGATACTGGGGCTGCTGGTGCCTTTTCTGGCGCTCATGGTCGGCTTCCCCGGGCGGCTCGTTTCATGGCTTTGCTGTAGTGGCAGTCGTTCCAGCGGTTACCGTCCGGCTCCTTGCCATGCCCTGGAAAATCCTGGCTCTTGCCATCCCAGTTCCAGAACCACGGGAAATCGGTTTTGCTTCGAAATGGCTCCTTACCGCGGTCCTTATCCCACTTGATGTTGGGTTTGGCCCGGAGGATGCCGGCGCCCTTCTTGCCTCCGGGGATATCCTCGGCGAGAAAAGGGCGGATATTCAGGCGGACCCCGTCGTTGAGATCGGGTTGCCAGCCAATCGCCTGTTGTGCCAGCGGTTTCCAGCGGACAAAGATGTCATAGGGAGGTTCACCCTCAATGATCAGTTTGAGACGCTCCTGCAGCATCCTGGCGGCCTGCAGGCGGGCGTCGCTGCCGGCCTCTCCGGCGTCAACGGCTGCCTGCTGCCGGCGGAGCCAATCGCCAAGATAGGCATAGGTGAGCTTTTCCAGGTTGGCGTGGGTCAGTTTATGATAATTGACCAGGGCACTGAAGCCACTCTTATGCCCGTCCCAGATGTGCCAGATAAAGGGGCGATGATGAAAGAGGATGCAGTGTTGCGCGAAAAACTCGTCGCGTAGCCAGGACTCCAGTGTTTCTGATTTACTGCCCTTGGAGCCGGAGCTGGCAAGCAGGGCGGTGAGATCGTAGTCGCCCAGGGCCTGGGCCAGGAGGGTGCGCAGTCGCTCGGCAGCCGGGGCCTCTCCTTTGCTGGCGAAGAGACAGACGATGCCGTCATGGTCGGCATGGGGCAGCAAGGGCTCACAGCGCTCCACCCATTCCCGTTGCTCATCGGCCAGCTCCATGCTGGCATCCAGTTCAGTCTGCCAGCGGTAACCGAGGAGACGGGCGACCGCCACCTGGAGCACTGTGGCGTCAGTGCGCTGCGGGCCGTGGGCGGTCCATTTCTTCTCTTCATCCCAGATCACCGATCCGCCGGGATGGCCGTGGAAGATCCATTGGGTGGGGTCGTCGGTGTAGGGTTTGGGGAGGCCGTTGGGGTATTTTTCTTTGGCTACCTTAGTCCAGTGGTCGAGGTCGAAGGGAACTTTTACTAGGGTGGAGTTGGTGACATTCAGTTTTTGGTCAATTCGGCGTACAGCTAAATTGTATTCGGGTGAAGAACAGAAACACCAAATTGCATCCAGCGTGCTCTCATTATTTGGCACGATGGACGCACAATTTTGATCAAACTTTGTGCCTTGATATAAAGAGCATGGCAAATGACCTACCTGCCGAACGCTGATTCCTTTCTTTCCCCAAGCTATGCCTCCAGCCAAAATAGCTTTTCCTTTTTCCGCCAAACTTGACAGATGGCCGACACCTTGTTCCCAGTGATAAATAATCTCGAAACCACCAAAATGAGTTGAAGTTACAACGGTAGTTTGTCCATATTCCCAATCCTTTTGGGGCAAATAAATTTCCCAGAAGTTTTTGATAAACCTAAGAGAGTCTTTGGTGTTTAGCCCATGTACTCCATGTGAAATTTCCGATAGCAAATTACCTCTAATGGAATCGCCCAAAACCACTCTATGATCTGGGTTGTCAAGTTGGCTCTTTTGATCTAAATAATTAATAGCTTGTGATTTTATTGAAAATGACTTGGCTCCCGGATCCTTGTCGGTTTCTGCATCCACAAAGAAAAATTCAGTTTCATGATTGGTCGACTTTTTGGGCGCACGGTTGTTTACAGTAAGAAGTATTGCCTTCACATGTTCGCCAGAAATTGTATCAAATGCTCCTGCTCCAAGCCTAGCTATACTTACCCAAGATAATTCATTAAGTAATTTTTTTCGGAATTGTTTATAACCACCAAGGAACAACCAATTTTGAGGAAGAACAACAGAGCATGTCCCATCTTGAACCAAGAATTCAGTACATCTTTCTAAAAAAGACGTTTCTAAGGACCTTCGCGCAGCCGGGTAGCTTTTTGA
The DNA here is from genome assembly GCF_016918545.1 of Desulfobulbus alkaliphilus. Lineage (GTDB taxonomy): Bacteria > Desulfobacterota > Desulfobulbia > Desulfobulbales > Desulfobulbaceae > Desulfobulbus > Desulfobulbus alkaliphilus. Next base: position 162,988 of record NZ_JAFFQC010000004.1, read on the forward strand.
GAGAAATTCATCGATAGATTCAACCATTTCTCCAGTTTTTTTATACGGGACGTTGGTAATCACCCATTTATATTGATTCGATAATAGTTCTGCAGACTTTGACAAACCTCTTGCAACAACCTCCATCTCGGCTTTTTCGACATCCTTCTCATTTACCAATGCTTGGGTCAGCAACGGACCAACCTCTTCCCACTTCAACTCAAACAGCGATCCCTTGCCCAAGCTTGCTTCGGGATTAATCAAGCTACCCAGGACCGGTGCGTCTTTGAACTGTTTGTAAAGCTCTTCGAGCGCTATCCTCAGATTAGTGTTATCTCCAGCCAGTGCTAGCCATTCCTCTTTCTTGGCGCTTACCGACAAACCGGAACAGGCTACATTCAGCTTCGGTAACACCCGATAGCCGCCAGCGTCTGGGAACTTCCAGGCAGCGAGGGCGAGGGCGAAGGCGGCCAACTCGACACAGCGCTGATCCAGCTCCAAACCGTGGATATTTTCGCGCAGCACGGCATCCACCGCAGCCTGGGCCGAGAGGCCATCACGCTCCATGCGCAGCGGTACCAGCATCAGGAATGCCGCCACCAGGAAGTGACCGGAACCGCAGCAGGGGTCAAGAGCCTTGAGGTCAGCCAGCTGCTCTGGCCAACCTGCAAATGTTCCGGCTGCCGGTACCCAGCGTCCGCTGCTGCCTGTTCCTTCAGCAGTGGCAGTCTCGCTATCCTGCTGGTCGTCTTCCACCCGCACAAAGCGCAGGTACTCGAGCGGCACCCCGGGGATGGCGGCTTTCTGGCGTAGTTCTTCTTCGCTGCTGGCGTTTTTAAGGTCGGCAGCGGAGAGTCGCCTTGCCGCCCACCAGGCCCCCAGGGAGTTGTCAAGCAGGAAGCTGACCATGTACGGCTCGGTGAACAGTTGGGTCACCGCCGGCAGTTCGTCGGCACCGATCTTATTGCCGGAGGCATTGACCTCGTCCTTTTTCTCCGCCTGCCAGAACTGGTAGCACCAGCCCAGGCTGTCACTGGCGGTGAACACCTCGGCAGGCAGGCCAGTGACCAGATCAATCAGGGGTTTGCGGTCATTGACCGAGAGCTCCACTGCCCCGGCCGGGTCATCAGCCCGGAAGATCTCCGGCAAGGATTTGGCAGCGAAACTGGCTGCCACTCCCCAGGAATCTTTCAACCCCAGTGATGGTGCCAGTTCTTCGCAGTCGTCCAGGGTCACCGCAACCCCATGCTCCGGAGAGATCAGCAGATCGTTCTCCAGCAGGTAGCGGGCAAAGAGTATTCGGTGCCACTGGTCATAGGCGAGCTTTTCGGCGAGATGGCGGATCTCATGGCTGCCGGGCTTACTGCGGCTCTCGCCATCTCCGAGCTGCCTGCCCTGGGCACGGAGCCGACGACGCAGGTTCCGTTGCCCCTCATCCATGTGCCGGTAGGGATCAGGTTCATGGACAGCCAGGGCTCTCAGGGCATGATGGGCTCCGGCCTCGGCGATCTTGCGGGCTTGTTTGACCGCGCCCTCCAACTGGCGGCGCAATGGGGTGGCGAGACTGGTCATATGTGTACCGGGCCGTCTTTGAGTTTATCTTCCACCTGCTGGCGGACCCTGGCAAGCCACTGATCAAGTTCAGCCGGGGTGTTGATGATCGTACTGGGCAGGGTGACCCGTACTGCCTGGGGGTTGGCCAGCTTCGTAGCTTCAGCCAGGGCCCGGTAAAAACGCTGGGGGATGGCGTCGAGCAGGTTGCGCCGGTCAGCCAGGTCTTGAGCCTGCAGGGCGGCAAGAATCTCGTCCTCGCTGCCAAGAGCGGCCCTGGGCGGTGGGGTGAGCTGACAGGTGGCAATGAGCTTGTTACGCTGCTCCTCTGTCCGGCTTTTCCATGCCTGGGAGGCGGCCAGTTTTTTCTCTCCTGCCAGAAAAGCGGCGGCAAGTTCATCCTGCAGTTTGCCAAGGGCAAGGCGCAGAGCATTGGTCAGCTGTTTGGTCAACTCGGGCACCGGGTCGGGATCGGCCAGCAGGGTGCGACCGGTTTTCATGGCAGCAATTGATTTGCTGCTGGCCTCGGCTTCCGGGAGGCCATGGGCAAACCCCAGGAAAATCAGCAGGCGCTCCCATTTGGGCCAGCGAGCGTTTATGGCCTCAGCGCTTTTCTTCCAGGCAGCCAGCTTGGCGGTAAGGTCGTCTTTAAGCGCATGGAGTTGAAGGAGTTGAGCATTACCGCTGAGCTTCTGGAGGGCGCGGATATCCTTGGTCTCAGGAATTGCCGGGCGGGGCTCAGCGCCGCCGGCAGACTCAGCCAAGGCAAGTAGTTTGGTCAGGAACAGGCCGGCAGCTTCGGCCTCTTTGCCGTTTTGGGTGGCGACTCCGGCCTTCTGGAAGAGCGCCTTGAGTTCGAGCCGCTGTTGGACATTGAGCGGGGGGACATCGACATAGAAGCTGGCGACGCCCACCTGGTTTTGTGGCAGGGTAGCCTGGACCGGCTGGTGGTTGAGGGTAGCGCGGAGATTGCCGGCTACCAGCATGACAAACAAGGCACCATCGATGGCATCTTTGGGCCAGCCATAGGGGTTGGCACGAAAATGCGCATACAGCTCCTTCCCTTTCTTGCCCGCACCGATAAAGTCGATCACTCGGCGGCAAACCGGATGGAGGGTTGGGTTGCCCGGGTAGCCGACCTGGGCCAGGGCGGCAACGTCGCCGGTACGGGCACGGCTGACAACCTGGCCCCAGTTGCCATGGTCGGCCTCGGAAAAGTTCGGGAAGAGCCGTACCATGGCACTTTCGGCCGAATCCTGGACCTTATCGGCCAGCTCAATACCACTGGTCTCCTGCCCTCCGCCGAGAAAAACCTTGGCGCTGGCGATGATATGGCCAAGGAGTTCCTGGATACGGTGCTGGGCAACCTCCAGATGGGTCTCAATGGCCTTGCGTGCCTCAATGGACTCCGGGTTGCCAGCGGGGCCTCGACTGTCAAGGGTTTCCTGGGCGGCAAGGTACGCGGCAATGGCCTGTTTCAATTCCTCATGGTGGAGACGCGGCAGGTAGCCGAAAAGCATCGGGCTGTCGATCCCGGCCGCCCGGGCATCGTTGATCACCGATTTTTCGTCGTCGCTCCAGCCGTCTCTGAGCCACAGGGTGACCTCATCGCTGCTGGTGGAGGGTCGGCCGGAGGAAAGTTCAAAGGCAAGCTTGCGCGGCTGGAGGGAGCTGCCCTGTTGGAGTGAAACCGGTTTCAGGGCTTGCTTGGCCCCGTTGCGGAGCAGGTCCGCCCGGTGGGCGTTGATCCTTTGGTCGTCGCCCAAGATGGCGGCACGGCGACGGTTGAAATCATGGGTCCAGAGTACCCCCTCACGGGTCTGAAGACGGTACTCGGATTCAACTGCCATGAGGTGACCTTCGGTCTCCATCTGTTTGAGTAGCCTGGGGACTAGCTGTTCAAGCCGGGGGCGGTCGTTTTTCAGGTCGGTGATGAGCAGGTCGACCAGGGTTTCGGCCGTGGCCCGCACACCATCATCAACCCCTGGCGAGCGGGGTAATTTTCCGATCAGGAATATCACGGCACAGAGGCTTGAACGAAGAGCACCCTCTGGTGTCCCGTCCCGCTGTTTCCTGATGATCTCATCATATTCCCGTTCCAGTTCGCCGGAATTAATGAGATCGGTGCAGATCTGGTCGTAGATAAAATCGACCGGGACCACCGTGCCCAGCGATGAGGCGGCGGTTTGCCTGGTTGCTTCAAAAACGATCTGCAATTGGGTGCGCAACTGGGCCTTGGTGCCGGAGTGGTCGGTGTTGCGCAACACCTTTTCCCAGAACCGGCGGCGGGTGGGCAGCAGTGGGTAGTCGACGACGAGGTGTTTGTCGTCCTCATGGGTTGCCGCCAGGCGGGTGTGCTGCAGGTGGCGGGCCAGCTCACCCTGGTTGGCCTCCATGCAGGACGCGATTGCTGATTCCTGCTCAGGCTTTTTACGCAGCACAGTTTTACGGATGACACTTTCGACATCAGTGTCGGAGAGTTGCACACGCACCGCAAATCTGGCCTGCAGGCGTTGCAGGCTGGGGGTGGTGTTCAAGGCCGACTGCCCGGTGCCAACGATCAGCAGGCGGCTGCCCAGGTCGGTACAGCAATGCTCAGCGATCTCCTGGACATCGTTGGCGCGCTGGATCTTTTCCCCGATAAACTGCTGGACCTCATCGACCACCATCAGGGTGCAGGGCAGCTTCCCGTCTTGGCCGAATATCTGCTTGATGATATCCAGGGTGTCATCGATGGTTGGGAAATTGTTGTCCTTGAACTGGTCACGAATAGCCGCCTGGGCATTGGCGGCAGTAGCGTACTTCGGCTCGGCGGCGACCAGGGCCTCTGCCAGGGGCACGGAGAGTTTCAAACTGAGGATTTCACGGCCCAACTGGCGATTCTGTTGTTGCAGTGCATCCGCCACCCTGTTTTCCAGCCCGGAGGAGCGCAGCCAGAGGATGAACCTGGCCTGGGCCAGATTTTCCGGCAGGCCCGCGGCGCGCAGCACCAACTGGATAAAGGCCAGGCGGACATTGTCCATGCTTCCCGCGCCCAGGGTGCCGGCGGCGGCGCGTAACCCGCCCAGAGGCCGGCTGCGACTGCTCAGCTCGGTGAGCAGGTCCGATACCTCTGCGGGTAATGTCACCAGTGACCGGGCGGTGGCGCCGTCGGCAAAGCGGTAGTCTTCCCAGAGATAGCGGAGGACCTTGACGAGGTGGGACTTACCGCTGCCGAAAAAGCCACTGACCCAGGCAGCGCTCTGTTCGGCCTTGCCCAGGCCGTCCAGGTAAGCTTTAAGGATCCGCTCCAACCCTCGGGCATATTCCCCATCACAGACGAAGTTTTGCAGTTCAAACCGGAGTGTCCTGATCTGGCCGGCATCTTCACCGATTTCGGAAACCTTTGAGACCCCGTTATTGAGGAGTTCGAGGGTGGTCGGGTCCCGGAAGTACAGTTCGCGGTTGGAAAGTAATAAAGTCATGGGTCAATAAAGCTGGTGGTTGAGGTGATCGGGACGGCCATATAGTTGAATCCGTCACGGGCGGCCATGAAACGATAGATGTGGCCTGCATATTCCCCGGGAAACATAATGAGCAGACGACCAAGGACACTGTCCTCGACCCGCTCGATCAGGCTGGAGACTCGCATAAAGTCAAACAGCGCGGCCAGGCCGGTAACGGCGACAACACTGTCGGCAGTGACATCTTCACCGGTACAGGCCAGCCTTACCCGATCGACAGCCAGGTCCTCGATTTCGATGCTGACGGTGAAATACTCAGGTTCGGCAAAGATACCTTCACGGTAGTCGTGCGCCCCCAGCCACTCCGGTAGCAGACCGGTGAGATCGACGGTGGTCCAGCCGTGGCCTGCACCAAGGGTTGCCGCCTCAAACTGGGGCAGGCGGGCACGTACCCGTCTTTCTTCATCTGGTGGATATACAGCAAACCAGACCCGTTGCTTGCCGGCCATATTGGTTGACCAAGGCAGAGCGACCTGCCGGGAGTAGTTGGCAAGGAGACGGTCAATTCTGTTCATGATACCTCAGGTTCATAAGCGGCAAGGAGTGGAAAGCTCACTTCAACAACCTCTCCGACCACCCGCAGGTTGAGCAGCCCGGCGCGATGGGCCTCCTGCCCGATGGTTCTGGCTCGGTCGGCGTTAAGGTCAAGGAGGGTGCACCATGGGTTGGCAAAAACGGCTGCCCCATGGTAGCTGGCAATGTGACCAAGGAAGAGGGCCATGGTCACCATAACGGGAGTGGGCTTGATACGCTGACGGATCTTTTTGGTTCGGCCGCTGAGATGGCCGGACTGGGTCCAGGAGGATGCAGCGTTTCGGGCGATCTTGTTTTGGTTCAGTTCTGAATACTGACCGGGAAACGTGGTTCCCACCGCCTGGGCCAGGCTGATGACTTCTATCCGGTCGCCTTCAGCTGCCTCCTGAATCGGCTGAGTTGTGGCCCGCAGGAGAGGATCGCGAGCCCAGGCGACCTGAAAGGCAAGGAGGGCCAGGCTGGTGGCATCGATGGCATGGAGTTTACGCAAAAGACCAAAGAGTGGGACCCTTTCATCAATGGCGTAGAGTTCACGTAAATGGCGCAGCGATTTCTGCCGGGTACTCTCCGTGTTCTTGTTCAGCACGTTGCTTTGTTGGATAGCGTCGTGATATTCGGAGATATCAGACCCAACAGGCACCGCAGCCAACAAAAGATCAAGCTCTGCCAGCATCATGGTTCGGCTGACATGTGCACCACCATGGGAGAATTTCATGCCAAAATCTGTCAGCGCGGAGTTGGCGGCCGGGAAGGATGGTGAGGAAAGGTGGGGTGCTGGCACTTTATTGGTTCCGTTTCAAAGAGGTCGGGCATGGTAACAAAAACTGATTTCTGTTAACAACGCCTGTGACAGGCACCGTCGACCAAGGTTTTCCATGATCCCCGCTGAGGTTGATCAGGGTGAGGTGTGATACGCAGCGCTTACAGTTAACGGGTAACAATAGTGAAATCAAGAGATAAGTGGCTGCATGATTTCGCCCGATGATCTCAATCATGGTAGTGTCTAGAGGGCCGCTGAGCAGCTTCTCCGGTAAACATTGCGTGATCCAGTACCAATCGTGCAGCCTCTTCCCGGAACTCGTTTGAACCGGCTATTCAACGTGCAAATCAAACTTCCAATGGTTGTTCACCCATCCGGCAAGTAGGTACCTGTCCCCTACATTTGTTCGATGAAACTTTGCGATCCATAGTCTCATTTTCTGGAAAAGCCTCAGTGCCGCTTCGTCTGAATCCACCTGGAATATCATCACTCGATATTTTGAACGTGAGACGAGCAACTTCTCGAAATCTTCTTTGATTGCATTCTCGCCGCCCCACTCGCTTTCCGCGACAAGTGAAACATCGGTCATGTGGTCCGCACGATCAGATTGGTACCAAACAACGTCGTAAAGCCATTCCTTCCCTTCGTCCGTTTCACATCCATTTGCCGCTGTCAGCCACCCGAACTCCCTGCCAACTCCAACAATTGCGGCTTTCACTGCCACGGACCACGGTCTTTCCCCTTGCCATTGTTCAGTCTCAGATCTCTCTGGAATGGCTTCCAGTGCAGATTGAATTGCTAATTCGACGGTATCCATCAAACCCACCCGCTAACAAGTAATATATTTACTGGTAACCACCGGCACCAGGCAACACTTGGCACCGAAAACAGCCATCTCCTGACATATCATTTTCTAGCTGTAGAATATCACAACAATCATGCTGACCCAAAATTAAATACCTCAAAGCTGTCATATCAGGGGCCTGAAGCTATATGGGGGCTCAATGCCGACCACTTCCCAGGAGTGCTGCTTTGGAAAGGCTCCGCTCCCTAGCGCACGATTTTCCCAATCTATCGCCATGCCGGGAGTAGCTGACAAAAGGTGCATATTCCAGTGAAAATGAACCACAGGTTCCGGCGTAAAGTGGGCCACCCCTTCCAGCGAGCTGATGTCTGCAACGACTTCTTCCAGGATGGCTGTCTTGGCCGCCAATTCCTCCTCGATCCCGAAGTATGTGCGTGGGACCCAATTACCTGGGTCGTTCTGTTTGCGGCGCCCCTCGGCGCCCTTGATCCCCGTCCCGTGGTAGTTGGGATCTAGGGTTTCGAGCCCTTCGTGCTTTCCGAAGTGGACGAGTCCAACCCGTCCGTCTGCTCGGAGGGGGAGTCCTCCGTCCACTGATTCTTGGCGGCTTCGTAAATCCCCTTGTTCAGCCACGCGTCCAGCTTCTCGTCCACTTCCTTGTCGATCTCCTCCTTGGTCTGAGGCTTGGAAGAGGAACTCGCTTTCGGTTGCTGATCCGGAAACTGGACCGCCTGCATCCTGTACACCTCCTCCGCTGTCTTGCCCTGGTTGGCCTTCATAGCGGCGTACTGCCGCTTCAAGTCCTTGACGAATGGGTTGTCCGAACCATGACTGGCCTCCAACCTCGCTATCTTCTCGGGCATCTCGTCGATCAATGAAGCCATCGTAATCCTCCTTACCAAGCACGACCGTGTCGTACTTGTACACTTGTGCGTGGGCCACCCCTTCCATCGAGCTGATATCCGCAACGACTTCTTCCAGGATGGCTGTTTTGGCCGTTACCTGTAACGGGGTGTCATTCGCGAGCACGATATTCTGCAGTGCCGGGGTGGCATGGTCACTTTCCGGTATGGCCATACCAAAACGGAGAAGACCGGGTCAGGGCCGTCACAACCGAGTACTTCCTCTCCCTGCTCATGCTACATGAACTCACCGGGGGTCATGGCGGGCCAGGTCGCATGGCTCTCTCCTCTCCAACAAGTGGTCTTGCGGATCGCAACCTGGCGGGGTTTGGCAGACAACCTGAAGCGCCACGACCGGCAAATCACCTGTCCGCCCTGCTGGGGGCCATGGTGATTATCGCAATAAGGATTGTCCTGCCACCGGCCATGGCCGCTGCGGTACAACCACAGGTGAGCCGGAGGCGTCGGGTATGCAAGAGAAAGCCACGATAGTACCGGAGGGGCAAGTGCCGGCTTACAACGGAACAGGGCCATCTTCCTGTTTCCTGCCACCCCATCGCCTGATTCAACCCTCTCGGCACCAAAAAGCTCTTTTCTATAGATGACCACCGGGCTTGCCCAACAAACGGTTTCAGATTGTGGCTCGCTGCGCTCGCACAGTCTAACCTTATTCGTTAACTGCTTGCTCTTGCTCGCTCCAAAGCCTCCAGAAACCTTCTAGTCCATTGTTCATAGCTGAATCCAGTTGAAGGATGCTGTATTACACATACTTCGATGTCACTAGATACTGCTCGAATATTTCTGCCAAGTTCTATACCAAGAACCAATATCAGTTGAGGATTGAGATCGCGAATAATCTGAAGAAAAGGTTCCCTTGCACTCTCCCACATATCTGCTGTTGGTCGCACTCTTGGATCGGTGCTGACAAAACCTTGGATATAGTTATAAAAGGAGATATGTTCCCATACTTCGCCGCGTGCCTCGTTATTTAGCCAGGTATTCCTATCAAGCCCGAGCAAGACCTTAGAGACCTTGGTAAAAAAGGAATGTCTTTCACCTTGAGCAAGCCGACGTACAACTTCGGTTGTCACTGTTGGCCTAGTTTCCGCTTCATCTCCATAATGCGATTCTCCGAGAACAAGAACGCGCACCCCAAAACGATTATTGGCTCTGTAAAGATTTCCTATCCAAGGCTGAAAAATAACGGGCATCGGAGCTCCTTGTATGGATAACAGGTAAGTATTTAGTTTCTGGGTAACTCAGTCAGATGGCAAACACCTGACACCGAAACAACCATCTCATTATCGTGGCACATCACTTGTTAATGATAATATCACAATCATCATGCTGACCCAAAACTAAATATACCGCCCCATGGTGCTCGTAGAGTCCTCGGTCAGGAAGAGGCGGTAGTCCCCACTCTGGTACTCTTCAAGGGGCTTGACCTCAACAGCAGCAAAATACTTATTGCTGGCGGAGACCATGGCCTCACGGAAAGCCTTGCCGTCCGTGGTCTCTATATAGGAGGAGGGGGTTGCCCCGAGCTGTTCTATTTGTTTGACCAGCTCGGGTTTGGGGGTGTAGATCAGTACATCGCGTCCAGATACTCTCTTGCTCTTTCGATCGTAAGCAATGGATTGTCGTCGATTAACTCGAGGATTTCCTCGTAGTAGGGATCGGAGGGATCTAAGGGTTTCGCCTTTGGATCGAGGAGGAAGGGCGGTATCGACTCCCTCTGCTCGGCCGGCAGGTCCTCCAGCTTCGTCCCGTCGAACGCGAGGTCCAGGTAATTCTGCAAGGAAACTGGAGTCCGGTACTGAACCAGACTGCGAATAATTGGATCCATACCAGCTTGGGGGGTTGATTCCTCCGGCCAGCTCGGTAACTTGCTCTCTTGCTTTTTCAAGGGATAATCCTCCTTTTTTGTATTGGTCGCAGATCGCATCGATTGCAGCGACCAGGGGATTGCCAAGGGGTATGAGGACACCTCCATACCCCTCAGCATATTTTTTAACGCAGGACCCCTGGCAGCCTACTGCGGACAAGTCTGGATTCAATCCGGACCTTCGGCGATGAACCGGAGAGCATAGCCATTTTGTTCGGCAATCCGATTGGCCTCATCGATCGAGATACGTAGCTCGGCGGCAAAATAGCTGCTGCCCGGACAACTTCCCTCAATGATCACAACCCCAAGATCCTTCATCATCGTCCTGTTCTCCGAGAGGAAATGTTCATAAGCAGCCCCTTGCGCAGTTCCTGTCTTATAGAAGAATTCCCATTCATTATCCCAGTCAGGCTCCTCGTTCAGCCAGGCCTCGATCTAGGCATTGATTGCTTCACGGTCCTTGCCATCGGCTTGTTCGAACCAATCATACCATTCTTCCTCCACCTGTTCTTCCAACGCCTCCCTGTTCATACCGCTTGCCGGAGGCTTGCGCTGTACTGCCAGAAGAAGCTCTTGGTGATATAAATTCTTGATCCTTTCTTCGAGCGCATAGCTTCTTTCAAACGCGCCCCAATCGATATCCTCAACACGGGAATACCAGTACAGTTCTCGGCGTAATCGCGGTGCAGTGAAGTTCGCATAGGACAGGGTCCCATGTGCATCAACCTCGAACAGGTCCCATGCTTTTTTCGCGTGATGCCAAGCCGTATCCACTTCTTCTTGACTGGCGTTGAGTAAATCCAACGGAAGGGTGATTGTCACTCCCAGAGAGGCAAGTGTTCTCAAAAAGGTTCTTCGATTCATATTATCTCCTTTGTACCAGATTCACGGATATGGCTGGGCCGCACGTTGGGGTCAAATCCAGACTTCGGCCCTGATCTCTCTGGTCATCAATGCCCTGCTGCCCCAGGTCCAGCAAGGGGGTGCCACGGTTCTCCTGTGCCCCTGGGTACGGACACCCAATAATCGCATGATCGCCCCGGGAGCTTGTGGCCTGAACATTCATCTGATCAGGCATGGCAGCCCTCCTTTTCAATGGAGATAACTCGCTGGATCTTCTCCACCCGATCGGTCCGCTCCCATGGCAGGCCATCCCTGCCGAAATGACCATAAGCGGCGGTCTGGGCATAGATGGGTCGGCAGAGGTCCAATGTTTTGATGATTCCCGCCGGGGTCAGGTCGAATACCGCCCGGATTGCCTGCTCGATGGTGGTATCGTTGACCTTTCCTGTTCCGTGGGTATCAACGAACAGGCTCATCGGTTCCGCCATCCCGATGGCATAGGCGATCTGGATCGTGCAGCGGTCTGCCAGGCCGGCGGCGATAATATTCTTGGCCATATATCGGGCCATATAGGCGGCGGACCGGTCTACCTTGGATGGGTCCTTGCCGGAGAAGGCACCGCCGCCATGGGGGCAAGCGCCACCGTAGGTATCGACGATGATCTTACGGCCGGTCAGGCCAGTATCACCCTTGGGTCCGCCGATGGTGAATCGTCCGGTGGGATTGATCAGGGTCCGCATCCCCTGCTGGAGGTCCTTGGGGATGACCGGCACAATGATCTGCTCCAGCACTTCGTTTCGCAGGATATCGAGGTTGATCTCTTCCGTATGCTGGGTGGAGAACACCACGGTCTCGATCGAAAGGGGGTGGTGGCCCCGGTAGCGGACGGTGACCTGGCTCTTGGCATCCGGCCGCAGCCAGGGGATCTTGCCGCTCTTGAGCAGGTCTGCCTGCCGCTGCACCATGCGATGGGCAAGCATGATCGGCAGGGGCATCAGTTCGGGAGTTTCCTTGCAGGCATAACCAAACATCATCCCCTGGTCGCCGGCACCGAGCCGGTCGTCCTGGTCCACCCCCCTGGAGATATCAGACGACTGCTGGTTGAATCTGACCAGGATCTCACAGCGATCGGGATCGATCCCCGGGAAGGTGCTATCGTAACCGGTGTCCCGCAGTACCTGACGGACCAGGTTCGGAGCCGCTTCCCGGATGAGGTCGCACAGACCCGGCGGGGTGGTACGGAACTCACCGGCAAGGACGACCAGGTTGTCGGCAAGGAAGGTTTCACAGGCCACCCTGGCTGTCGGGTCGCGCTCGAGGAAAGCATCCAGGACGGTGTCCGAGATCCGGTCGGCGAGTTTATCGGGGTGTCCTGCAGAAACCGATTCCGAGGTGAACAGGTAGGGGCGACCGGAGATTTCACGGTCAATTGATAAGGTGGGATCTGACATGGCTCACTTCTCCTCTGCTCTGTAGTGTTGAGTGTGCGCATGGCGCCACACAGAGCAGGTCAGTGGGCCAACGCTTTAGCAGCATTTATCAGTCGCCCCGCAAGTTGTTGCTTAAATCGGCGACGCCCGGATTGCCGGACACAAAAAAAGCCCGCTTCAGCTTGACGGCCAAAGCGGGCTATTGCTTGTTTCTGATGAGCCCTCTTTTAGCAGTATTTATTAAGCGCCCGCAAGCTGAGTATCCAAATCGGCGCTGTTGTATATATACAGAAGCCGGGCAGAGAGTTCAATATCTTTCTTGCCTCCTGGCGGTACCCGCATTCTGCGGGTCAGGACTTCGTCCCGCAGAATGTGGATCGACCATCGATAGAACTGTGGGCAGCACCCCCGGGGGGCCATCCCCCATACACCCCCCGAGGGGCCCCAGGGGGGCCCATTAGCATCATTGGTTGGCCATACACATATTTTCAGAAGGTTATGTCTCTGTGGTCAAGGGATAGCTTGCTATTCTGTGCATAGAGCGAGCGGTCTATTGGAACCTGCAAAACGATCTGAACTCTCCCCCCCGCTGCCCTTCTATCCTTCCTGCCGCTCCAGACTGCGCCTTTTACGACAACGAGTTGAGCAAGTTTTGGCGTCAGTCCTTCTGGGCAGAAACAATTGCCCACAGGTTGAACAGCGGGAAAGGTACTTTCCTGCACCAATCCTAAGAAACTCACGGAGCAAAGCCGAAACGATTGCCTCAACCTGGAACAGGTCGTAACCATATACTTTCTCTTGTGCCAGGACTGTTCTCTCCTCAATTTCTTCACTGGTGAAAATCACCTTTCCAGGTTTGAGAGCTTCGCATTTACCCAATAAATCATGCAAGCGATGATCATTCTGCAAACCATCATACAATCTACGCCCGGCTTCGATATTACTGTGAATACTTTCCACGGTATTTTTGATGCATTTCCGGGCATCGTAGAGTTCAGAAAGCGTATGATAGGTAAGACCTGCATCCAAGCTTCCTGCAACCCAAGGACGTTCTGGATAGTCATGGCATGCCCATATCCGCTCGGCCTTCGGTGCACTTTTCAAGGCGACCATGGCCGGGCTGGCGGTGACATCCACCCAGTTATCCACATCAACTGCCTTTGCCATTTCATCAAGCAAATTAACCAGACTGAAGGCAGTGAGGTCCTCATAAACGTACCGGGCCAGTAACGATGCCACAGTGAGAGTCCGCTCGAGACTCCTTGATCGGGACCAGCGGCGATTCTGTGTTGCCTGCCCTTTCTCAGCCATGCTGAGTCCTTCTGATGGAGACCACTTTGTCTTGAGCGTTTAAAGCATTTTCCATCGTATCGATGGCAGCACGTAACCGAGACGGGCAGAGGTGACTGTATCGCTCCGTCATTTGAATCGACTGATGCCCCAGGACCTCTTTTATCGAATACAACTCGACCCCGGCCATAGCCATCCAACTTGCGCAGGTGTGACGCAATACGTGGAAAGTAACCTTCTGCCTCCGGTCGGTGACACCTTCATTGAATCCCAGAGCATCAACAGCTTTATCGAAGGAATTACTGATCGGTCCTTTTCGCAACTCCCCTTTCCGGCTGGGGAAAACCAAGGCCCCGGTACCGGCTTCCTCTGCAATATGCTGGAACATTTTCCGAACCCGTTCGGTCATGGGAACGTGGCGGTTCTTTCCAGATTTTGTGTCACGAACCGTGAGCACATTGTGGGTCAAATCCACATCAGACCAGCACAACCCACATATCTCACTCAGGCGCAAGCCTGTGTGCAAAGCCAAGAGAGCCATGTTATGAATGGTCATGCTACGCTTTGCGATCTCAATCAGTAATGCTTCCGCTTCATCATGGGAAAGAAACCGGGTCCGTCTATTGTCAAACTTCATCTTTTTCACCGCAGCAATAGGATTTTGACCGACATAAAACCCTCGCTGGATGGCAACATTGATCACCATGCGGATGACGGCAAAAGTATATTCTATTGTTCTGGGTGCGCGCCCTGCCTTGACGAGCCCTTGCTTGACCCGTTCGATATCCAATACGCCAACCTCTCTGATGGGTCTTTTACCAATCACAGGCAACACCCAGAGACGCTGGAGGATTCGTTCTCCCCTGGCAGTGCTCGGTTTCTTGTGTACAAGTAAGGGTTCATATTGCTCGCGATAGAAGGTTTCATAAGAGACTGTAAGCCTCTCCTGCTCCAAGGCGGCAGCTTTTGCAGCCTCCTCAGCTTCTCGTTGGGCCTTTTGCCGGTCAGCAAGTTTACCCGAACCCTTACCGAGGCGTAATTCCTCCTTGAGGTCCGCCATAAGCAATGCGGCCTTGTGGAGAGTCATTCCCTCCGATGCCCATCCGACCCCTTGGTCAACGGCATTCCCACCCACCTGGAACCGGATGTTGAAATATCTATCCCGCTTGACCCCATGTTTCCTGGTCGGATGTTCCCGATACCTGATGCCACTGATATCTGTCTTGATCCACTTGTTCGCCATTTGGTCACCTCACAACCTATCCCAATTCTGTCCCAACATAGTCCCAACATAGTCCCAACTTTTTGAGTTAAGAAGAGGGATGAAGAATGAAAATATGTGAGGTTAAAATACAAGATATCCAAATACAAGTCAATATACAAGAACGCTTTAAATTAAGAAGCGTGACGGCCAGTGAAGCCCAATTTTTCGGACTCTTAATCAATTGGTCTGGGGTTCGAATCCCTAACGGCCCACCATAAAAACAGGCACTTAGCTGGCATTCAGTTAAGTGCCTGTTGTTTTTCCCGCCGACCTGCCTTACAATCACTTTGCTAAGGATATACGCAGCCCGCTGACCCGAGGCGGCTGAAAACATCCTCAACCGGTGAGCATAGGGCTCTTGTCCGGGTCTATTTTCCGCAACAGAGACCGCCGGTTGTCGCCAATCCGCGGCAGGGAGTGCGCTTTTCCCTGCTCCACCTGACCTCACCCCCTTGAGGAGAGCTGATGCAGCTGACAACCGCCGTTGAGGTCAGGGCTTCGCTCGCTGCCGCCTGGGAACTGCTGATCGATACCCGACGGTGGCCTGAGTGGGGCCCCTCGATCATAGGGGTCGAGAGCACAGAGCGCTGCATTGGTCCAAGGACGACCGGCCGGGTGCGGACCGCCATCGGTCTCTGGCTTCCCTTCCGGATCACCCACTTTATCAGCAATGAGCAGTGGCGGTGGCGTGTTGCCGGTATTCCGGCCACCGGGCACCGTGTCGAACCCGTTGCACCGGACATGACCAGAGTGATCTTTGAGGTCCCGCTGCTGGCTGCTCCTTACCTCGTGGTTTGTCGTCTGGCGGCGCAACGAATTAAAACCATCCTTGAAGAGGTACCATAGCCTGATGAACCCCACCGCTGAACAACTTTCCATCGCCCGGGAACTCTGTCGGAGCCAACCTCTGGCGGTCCTTGCCACCAATGGAGGCTCCCATCCCTATGTCAACCTGGTGGCCGTCGCGGTGACAGAAGACCTGCGCACCCTCTATTTCGCCACCCCCCGCGCTACCCGCAAATGGGCAAACCTGAGCAGGGACCCGCACATTTCTCTGCTCATGGATAATCGGAGTAACCAGGTTGCCGACTTCAGACAAGCCGCCGCAGCCACGATCATCGGATCAGCCTTCGAAACAGAGCATTCCGAGCGGGAAAAGGGGTTGGCCATCTATCTCGACAAACATCCCCACCTGGCGGATTTCGTGACCGCACCCAGTTGCGCGCTGTTTAAAATGCAGGTCGACCACATCTATCTGGTGACCCGCTTTCAGAATGTCATGGAATTTCATTTCACCGCATGAAGCCGCTCTGCCTGGCCCTGAGGGAAGTACCCGCCGCTGCCGTGTCGTTGGTCGGCGGTAAAGCCAAGGCTCTGGGCCGGTTGGTCCACGCCGGTCTCCCTGTTCCCCAAGCCGTCTGCATCACCACCGCGACCTATGAACAGTATCTCGATGCCACTGGCTTGCGGCAGCGGCTGCCACTCCTGCTGGAACGGAAATCTTTTGCACACATGCGCTGGGAGGAGCTTTGGGATCTGGGCCTGCGGATCCGTAATCTTTTTCTCAATACGCCCCTGCCACCCGACCTGACTGACCACCTTTCGGCGTGCCTGCCCCCTGACTTGATCAGGCTGCCGCTGACGGTTCGTTCTTCCGCCCCGGTGGAGGATTCGGCTGCCGCCTCTTTCGCCGGTCTCCATGACTCCTTTGTCAATGTCCATGGTCTGCCAGCCCTGCTCGACAGCCTGCGACTGGTCTGGGCCTCCCTCTGGTCCGACCGCGCCCTGCTCTATCGCCAGGAACTGGGCCTGGACCCTGCCGGCAGTGCCATGGCGGTCCTTGTCCAGGAACTGGTGGCGGGAGATTGCTCGGGAGTGGCCTTCAGCCGCTGCCCGGGCCGGGAGGATCTGGCCGCGATCGAGGCGGTCTGGGGGTTGAATCAGGGTCTGGTCGACGGCGATATAGAACCCGATCGGCTGCTGCTCGATCCCCTCACGGGAAAAATCATCGAACGGCACACACCTGCGCGGACCCATGCCTGTCGACCTGCCAGTACCGGCGTCGCTCTGGTGCCGCTTGCCCCCGAGCAGCGGAAAGCAACGCCGCTCACCGAGGCCACCGCCGCCCGGGTGCTGGCCCTGCTGCGGCAGGCCGAGACCCTGTTTGCCGGACCGCAGGATCTCGAGTGGACCCTGGCGCAGGATGCGCTCTTAACGCTGCAATCGCGGCCGATAACCACCTCGACCGCAGCCCTGGACGATGGTGAACGTTCCTGGTATTTGAGCCTGCATCGCAGCCTGGCTTCACTGCAAGGTCTGCGCCGAACCATCGAGGAGGAAACCCTGCCGGCAATGGCTGCTGAGGCTGCCCATCTGGCGGCCATTGATCTCGTTTCCCTGGATCATGCCGCTTTGGCGGCTGCCATCAGGGAACGTTTGCGGATTCTTGAAAACTGGCAGGAACAGTATCGGCAGCTCTGCATCCCCATGGCTCATGGGATCCGCCTCTTTGGCCAGGTGTACAACGATCAACTGCGACCAGAGGATGCCTTTGCTTTTCTTGATCTCCTCGCAGGTGATACCGGTCTGTTGGCAGTAGAGAGGAATCAGGCTTTGCTGAAGCTGGCCGAGATGCTGCGCAATGACCCTGCTCTGATCGCTCATCTGCGGAAAGGGGGCCAGCCCGACCCTCTTGCGTCTTTTTCTGTCGCACTGGCCGAGTTCACCCATCGTTTCGGCGATCCTGCCCTCGCTTCACAGGGGATGGCGGCCGGTGCTGATCCCCTGACAGTCCTGCTCCTGGAGATGGCTGAAGCATCGCCGGTTCCCACTCGCTCCAGGCAGGCTGATGAAGCAGAGTTTCTGACCTCCTTCCCACCAGAAAAACAGGACTTCGCCCGCGAGATCCTGGCAATAGGCCGAGCCAGCTATCGGCTTCGCGATAATGACAATCTGTATATCGGCCGATTATCGCAACGGCTGCAGGAAGCCAGGAATGAGGCTGCCCGGCGCCTGCAGGATGCGGACATCCCGGAACTGGCGGCACTGGTGAATCCGGCGGCAAGGGATACGGTAAGGATTGCCGCCAGCCCGGGCCAGGATCCCGCGGTTGCCGGTTTCAATGGATTAGATTCCACCCGGCTGCAGGCTCGGCAACTGGTGGGCCAGCCTGCCGGGCCTGGTCTGGGTGTCGGCCCGGCCAGGGTGATCAGCCAAGCGGCTGATCTCGGCTCCTTCAAGGCCGGGGAAATCCTGGTCTGTGATGCTGTTGATCCGAACATGACCTTTGTCGTTCCCCTGGCCGCTGGTCTTGTCGAACGAAGAGGGGGCATGCTGATCCACGGCGCCATCATCGCCCGTGAGTATGGTCTTGCCTGCGTCACCGGGGTTCCGGATGCCACTCGCCTGATCCGCTCGGGCGAAATGCTGACCGTTGACGGCTACCTCGGTCTGGTGACCATTGCTGGGCAAAAAGCACCGAATCTGAATCCGTGACGGCTGGACTCTTATTTTGGATATATCCCGCTGTACTCACATTGTAATTGCAGCAGAATTCTTGAAGATAACCTTCACCAGCCGCCCTTCGGGGCGCCCATCCGCACGCCATCTTCATTGCCCGTAACCTTTCGATAAAGTGTAACTTTAATCGAAAGGTCACGGGC
Organism: Desulfobulbus alkaliphilus; assembly: GCF_016918545.1. Taxonomy (GTDB): domain Bacteria; phylum Desulfobacterota; class Desulfobulbia; order Desulfobulbales; family Desulfobulbaceae; genus Desulfobulbus; species Desulfobulbus alkaliphilus. The sequence continues at coordinate 181,396 of NZ_JAFFQC010000004.1, forward strand.
AACAAAGCTGAGGCACGGACAACCGTTCACGGATCCAGGCCGGAAAAAAAAGGGATGATGCCGGCGGGACCACGAGGGTCCCGCCGGGTGAAGCAGATGGGGGCGGTATGGGGCGGCAGATTGCCGACCTTGCCCTACTCGGGAAAAAACATCAGGGTGACATCCTTGGTATTGATGAAGACCTTGCCCTCCTGATTGATGCGGGCGTCGATTCTGTCAACGGTGGTGCCGTTGACCTCACTGCGGTCGCCAAGGGCAACCAGGGTGGTCAGCATCTGCAGCATTTCCGGATCCGCACCGAAGCTCTTGATTATTCTGGTGAGATCATCAGCATTGCTGATGAGCAGGTTCAATTCACTGGTGGAGAAAAAACTGGCATCCGTGTCCAACTCGCTCAGGAAATCGACCTCGATCCTGGAGGCCGGAAAAGCGATGAAGGAATCGATCACCGCCAGAGCCAGATTGCTTGTCATCAGGGAACCCATGGCCTGCGCCATCAAATGACCCTCAATCGCTCCCATGTCACCGTCCATGAGGGTGTCGGATTCCGGTATCAAGGCCAGGAGAGAGGGAATATTCTTCAATTCCAGATTGAACCGTGCCGCTTCAGGCATGGCCCCATCCCCCTGATCAAGCCCGGTGAGGCCGGAAAAAGCGACCTGGGTGCGGACTGTCCCACCCTCGCCGGTGCCGACGTCGAAACCACCGCCGATGGCGGCAAGATCCACTGTAACCGGTTCGGGCATGGCATTGAGGACATTGACGCCTTTCACATTGACTTCAAGGGAGCTGCCTTGGATCAGTTCCAGTATAGTCCCGGCAAACTCCATGACATGACCAGCCATGTGCATTTCAATCTCTTCGCTCGCTTCCTGTTCGGCAAGCTCCAGTGCATTGAACAAGTTGGCAAACAGATCCGGCGGGAACTGCTTCATCGCCCCTTGGCCGGCAAAGGTCAGCTGGTCCACGGCGACCGTAATGGCCTCGGAATATTCCGCATCACCCAGTTCGGCGACCTCGACTCCACTGATCAGTCCCTGGGAATCATAGACCAGCAGACCGTTTTCCTGTTCCTGTCGCATGTCCCCGGATGCCTCCATGGTGTCGAAAGCGAACAGCATATCTTCAACCCGGACCTTGACGCCCTCCACGGTGAGTGCATTGGCGTAGGTATTGACGATCTCAAGAAACTCGTCGATGGCACTGAAATATTCTTTCCATTCGGCAAGCTCTGAAGCCTCCCCCATGCCAGCCATGGCGGTGAACTTCTTGCGCAGCTCGATGTAGCGGAAAAAATCCGTCCCACTCAAGCTGTAGAGCAGCCCCATGTGGTTGATATCGCAGTCGACCGAATCCTCCAGAACAAAGGACAAACCGTTCATATGTCCCTGGTACCGCTCTTCCCAGGCCCCATCTTCATCCCTGGTCAAGGCCATTCCCAGCACCAGCTCCTCAATATCCAAACGCCCCTGCTGCTCTGAGTCCTCGATGGTCAGATTTCCCAGGTTGAAGCCAGCCCAGTCAAAAGCGAGCAGCCCGCGGTCCCATTCCCCGGAAACATTCTGGCTGCCCACGGTCAAGGTGGCCACTATGTCTGCCTGATCAAAAATGGCCACGCTTTCCGGCAGGGTCATCCGCACCATCAGCAGATCCGCGCTTTGCGGTTCGAGATGGAAGACAAGAGGGCCAAAATCCAGGCCGCTGTCGTCAACGATATACAGGATAAAGGGGTCAAGACGAATCTCGTAGCGGCCGTCAACGAAGTTGAGGGTGTAGTCGTGGTCTGTCTCCAGCATAAAACCCAGGCCTTGGGTAACATCGCTTACCTGGCTCAGGCTCCAGTCCATAAAGGCGTAGATAAGCTCCTCCTCGGGATTCATCGCCACACGTTCGCGGACCACCGCCTCCGGCACGCCCTCGGTGCTTTCCTGCTCCTGAAGGGCAATGGTGGTATCGGGCTCGATTCCAGACACCGCTGCTGCCTCAGGCTCAGGCTGAGGATCCGGTTGCGGACCGGCAACAGCGGGTCTGTCCACCGCCACCTCTTCGGCCTTCTCGACCTGTTTTTCCAGTTGCTCAATGAGTGATTCCAGCCGCTCGTTGGGGAGCAGGGCGATACTTTCACGATAGTGCTGAACCGCCCCCTGCAGATCCCCCTGCAATTGCAGCCGAGTCCCTTCCAACTGCAGCTTTCTGGCCGCGGCCGCCGCCTCTTCGATAGATTCCGCGGCCTGCAACGTCCCGAGCATCGGCAGCCCGGTTATGGCCAGGCCGACGAAGAGAGCAACAAGCACAGGGATGGCCAGTACACCCCGAAGCCAGCTGGACCATACCCTTTGTTGTCTTCCTTGTTTTTTCATGCAAATCCCTCCCTGTTTGTTTATTTTTTATAGGTATTATTCATCACGCAACGCCTCGGCTGGATCAAGGCGGGTAACCCGCAGAGCGGCAAAGGTGGCGGCAAGGGTGCTTAACGCAAAAACACCGACAACAAGAACAGCGAAATGGAACCCGGAAAGCGTGCACAAAGACTCTGTTGCCCGCAGATGCTCCCTGAACAGGTGATTGATGACACCGGCGACCAGGAGAAACACTCCCCCCGCAAGCAGCAGCCCCCCTCCTGAAAGCAGCAGTCCCTGGTAGACCGGAAACTGGATGATCTCTCGCTTGAGCAGACCCAGGAGGCGCAACATATTGAGTTCTTTCTTTTTTCTCTCCACCGAAGCATACAGACTGGCGGTGAGCGCCGAGATGCCGCCGACAACACCGACAGCGGCAATAAGCCAGAAAATCAGACTCATGTACGTATCGAGGCGGCGAACTTCGCCGATTCGTTCCCTGGCTGTGTGCACGGTTATGCCCTCTGCTTCCAGCTGTTCCTGGACCGCGGCCACCTCATCGATGGTGGTTGCATAAAGACGAAATCCTGCGTATCCCTGCCGGGAAAGCAACAGGCTGGCGCTCTGGGTATCATACCTGAGATCCCGATAGCGGAGCAGATTCAAGGTACCGGCCAGGGAAGCCGATCCATGGACAAGCCCCTCGCCCTGCCCGTTTATGATCAGGGTGACCGGCAGCGTGAGGGTGCGGTCACCGACTGCCAGCAGCAGGCTGGCCTCTCCCGGCTCAAGGCCTGCGCTTTCCGGCACCAGGATGACCTGCCCCTCCAGACTGGCGATGGCCGGCGGCACCGGGGCAACCAGGGTGGCTGCATCCGTCAATGCGGCCAGATGAGCGGAGAAGGTTTTGGTTGCCGTGGTCAGGGTCACGGGCAGCGGCTCGATCCAGGGGATCACGACCGCTCCCTTGCCCCGCAGTCGGTTGCGGACCGCCTGCAGACTCTCATCGGTCACGGCCCGGCTGAGCACGGTGACCTGATAGACTGACCATTCCGGATGCGGCGTATACCCCAACAGCTGCCCGGCCAACGGTCCCTCGATCTTGTCCACCCGACCAAATCCGGTATTGTTGATCAACATGACTTCTTCAAGTCGGGTGAGCGGCTCGGGCGTATACACCAGGGTTCCGTCAAAAACCGGATAGGCCACCGGCAACTCTCCGCTCCAGCCATAAGTGGGAACAGCTCTACCATCCTTGAAATCTTCGACAGCTTCAACAACATCCAGGGAAACGAAAGCGGTCTTGAGGCTGCTGGCCCGTTCTTCGAGAATACCGGCGACCCGCAGGGTCAGCATGCCGCTTTCTGATCGTCCCTGGATGATACGCCGGGTTTCAAAGGTAATGATCTCGCCCACGCTTGCTTCCAGGCCGCGGGCAGCCACTTCTGTGAGCACACATTCACCATCCTCTGGAACGGCAACACCGTTTTCCAGCAGCAGCGGGTCGCCATCGGCCGTGGCCATGAGGGAAAGCTGTTCACGAACACCGGCACTGGTGTTGATGGCTGTCAAGGTGGTGGATATCTGGCGGGTCATGGGCACGATGAAGGACACGCCGGGAATGCTTTCCTCCAGGTTTTCAAACCACTCCCGAGGATAGGAGCGGGTCACTATCGGCCGGATCTCCCTGTTCTTGGGATCCTCGATCAATCGGCTGCGCAGGGTCTCAATGGTGCCGAATTTGAGCCCGAAGAGGATGAGAAGAGGGGCAATGATCGACGAGATGGCCAGGACCAGGCAGATACTCAAGAGCCAGTCGTGGCGAAGATCCTTAAAAGCGAGACGCAGAATCAGCATACCCTTCTTTTTCCCGGTTTTGCTCGGTCGCTACCCCTTCCAGACTGGGCACAGCGGAACCAGGTCGCAGCCCCATACGCAACCCGTTTCTGGTTTTGGAAATGGCTGGCAGCCATGTGCTTTCGGTGCATGAGCAACATCCCCCGTTGATCACGCCGAAGTGGCCGCCAGGGCATCGGCCTTACTGAACCGGGTCGTAGCCACGGTCAGGTGGCGCGATTCCCGGACAACATCAAACCGCACTTCCCAGTCCGCAATCTCCCTCACCAGGCTCTGGTCATGGGTGACCATGACCACGGCCGCACCCATGCCGTGGGCCAGATGCTTGAGTTCATCGCGGATATCCAGGGCAGTGGGGTAATCAACGGCCGCGGTGGGCTCGTCGGCAAGAATAATGGCGGGCCGATGGATCAGGGCCCGGGCAACGGCCACCCGCTGGCGCTGGCCGCCGGACAGGTATTGCGGTTTCTTGCTCAATTGATCAGACAGGCCCAGGGTTCCAGCCAGGGTATGGACCTCCTGGGAACGCACCCGACGGCCGCTGAGTTCGGCGGTGATGAGTATGTTCTCAAACACGTTGAGAAAAGGCAGCAGGCCGCCGTTCTGGAGAACATAGCCGATATTGTTTCTCCGGATCCTGGCCGCCTCGTTTTCGGAAAGGCGCGGAATGTCATGCTCCTCCGTACCCTGGATGCCGGCCAGGCTGATGGTGAAACAGGTCCAGCTGTTCGGGTCGAGAACCAGGGCGAGCAGATCGAGCAGGGTCGATTTCCCGCAGCCCGAGGGCCCCACCACCGAGACAAAGGCCCCCTTGAACACGGTGAGTTCCGGTACCCGGAGGGTGAAGGAAACACCCCCCTTGGTCCGGATTTTTTCCACATCGCGCAGCCTGTAGACAGGTTGGTTCATTGTCTCAAGGGAGCAGCTCAAGGGTTATGGGATAGACAAACTCACTGGGATCGTCACTCTTATTGAGCTGAATCCAGCCTTCCGGGCCGTCATGAATAGTCTCATAAGCCATGATGCGGGCATCGAGATCAGCAAGAAACATATCCTGCTCATCGATGGACCAGCTGTTCCACAACTCGTCGTTCATGTCCATGATCCGGCTGGTGTAGGGCAGCCCGTCAAGAAACTCGGGAATCAGCCCGGTCTCGGCCAGAGAACCGGCCTGCCTGATCATGTCCGGATCCCGGGCAGTGGCCGCGGACGCCGCCTGCAGCGAGGAGAAGAAATCCTCACCGCTGATCTGTCCCGTGCGACCGGCCACCAGGATGGTGCGCAGGGTTTCCCGCAGGGAATCAAGCTGCTGTTTGGTGATCAGCAGCCGCACCTCGAGGGACTGAATATCCGTGGCCAGCAGGTCCTTGTCGGTCACCCAGGCCACCACGTCGCGGGGCGCCTGGGCCCTGGTCTGGGCTCCGACCCACTGTACAAAGGCTGCTTTCATGGCCGCATCGGCAAGGGCCTGGGCCGAGGGCTCGGTGGCGTCCGCTACAGGGGCGGGCGGGGTTTCGAGCAGATCGAGATTGATAGGCCTGGTCGGTGCCTGGGGCTGGAGGGCCTGGGTGGTGTCCGTAGCTGTCTCGGGGGATGCGGCCACAAGCGCCCTGTTCTTCTCCTCGGCAATTGTCTCGAGGAACCCCAGGACCGAATCGGTCAGGCTTTTGGTGATCCCTTCAAATCCGGCCAGGTCTTCCGAGGAGGTGGTGTAATAATTGGGGCCTCCTTCCACCCCCCTGTTGGTGCTCAAAGCCCGGAACTGTTCCTCGGTCAACGCGTGATAGCGAGCCGCTTCGGGATCCTTGATGTGGATGGCATGGATGGTGACGTTGCGGTCATTGGCAATGGCCCGCAGGGTTGACTGACTGTGACCGGATGCATTCCAGCGATGGCCGACCGGATGGGACGGGGCATCGCCTACCAGGATGATAAAGCGTATGGCATCCGGTGTCCAGGCGGTCTTATCAAGAGCGGAGGCAACCCCGGAGAAGACATCCTCCGGATACCCCTGGGAGCCGACAGTGGCCACATCAACGGTTTTCAAGGTATCGGCAAAAGGTCCGATCTCCTCGAGTTCGGGCGTGAAATTTTTCACCAGATACTCGATGCCTGGGATATCGAGCGAGTCCCGATAGGCCCAGTATCCAAAACGAACCGCCCGGGCAAGGTCGGTGTTGGCGGAAATGCGCGCGGAAGCCTCTTCGACTACTTTGAGCGTCTGGGTGACATAGGGCATCATGGAATTGGTGGTATCCATGACCCAGACGATATCCACGGCCAGCCTTTCCAGAGTGGCGGCATCGATCTCGCCGCTAGTGCGGACTGCACTGCTGAGGTAATCAGGGTTTGTTCTGATATCGGAACTTTCCCGGGCATCGCCTCCCTCCCCGGTCACCGCCGCCAATTTAAGGATTCTGGCCTCGCGGTTGTTCAGTTCAATGGCCTCAAACTCGAGAATCGGCAGAAGATAGAACTCCCTGCTGATATCGATGGCCCGTTTTGGCTCGATGGTGACGATGGGGAAATCTTCGGGAATGTCTCCCATGGCGATGTCAATGTATAACTGTCCCGCCTCGTCCAACCGTTCCTGGTCCGGCATGCTGGTCAGTTTTTCCAGATCTTCCTTGCGATCAAACATCAGCACCGGATACCGTCCTTCCGGATGGGTATAGGAAAGGCACATGGTCTGTTTCCATTCAAAGACATCATCCGAATGCATCCACCCGAGGACGGTGCCCCGGGTATCGACCCCAACCTCATACCAGCCCCGGGGATCGATATCACTGACAGACCCCCGGCGGTCGTAGACATAAAATGACTGAAAAGCGGGCACATGGTCCTGGATCCTGGCACTGCTGTCGTTGGGGTCCTGATAGACACTGGAAAAAGGCCGCGACAGCACCCGCAGGGGCAGGGTATCCTTACCTTCGATCTTCAGGGGCTCCCGCCCGGTCTCTGTCTGCGCCGGGACGGCAAACGAAACCAGGAGCAGGGTCAGGAGCAGCGTAAGTCCTAATCCGATTTTTCTGGGGAATGGCATGCAGTACCTCCTTGTTTGCTGTACAGAGTATGCCCTTGATCCGTGACGGCTGGGCTGCTGATTGGGTTTTATTATCGTCCTGAATCCGTGACGGCTGGACGCTTGTTGTGGATATATGTGGATATATTTTGCTTTCATCATGTTACAAGAGCAGAGGAGTCCTTGAAATAACTTGAAAACAACTTGCACCCGCCACTCACGAATCCAAGCCTGCGATAAGATGAAAAACCATTGCCACCATCGCGGTTTTCAAGGACTGCTCTGCTGGGGCAGCAATGCAAACAATTCGCTCAGTGATGCCTGCTGAGAAAAATCCATATCCGCCCATGTCTCCGGTAACACCAGATCCGGTTCCATGCCCTGATTGTGAAAGGGAAAGCCCTCCGGGGTCAGGATCTCCGCGTAGGTCACCAGCAGGGCCGACCCATCGTTCAAGGACAGAAATCGCTGGGCCAGCCCCTTGCCATAGGTTGTCCGGCCAACGGACATGGAGCTCTTATTCCCCCGCAGAGCGGCGATAAACGCTTCCGCGGCGCTGGCCGTACCCTGATCCTGGATCAGCACAATCCTGGCGGTAATCGCCCCCGGCTGCTCCGCGAGAACGGCCCGAACTTCATCACGGTAGCGCATTTTGAACAGCACCGTGCCTTGCTCCAGGAAAAGATCGGCACACTGTCGGGCCACCCGCAGGCTACCGCCCTGGTTGCCACGGAGGTCGATGACCAGGACCAAGCCGTTGTTCTCCTCGGACGCCAGGACCTTTTCCAGCTGTTCCCTGGTATTGCGGGCAAACCGGGTCACTTGAATATACTGGGCCTGCTCGAGCATAATCGAGCGAACGGAAACATAGCCCGTACTCTGCCGGCGCAGGGTCAGTACCCTGGGTATACCCTGATTGGACCTGATGGTCAGTTGGACGATGCCCCCTTCCGCCCCCCTGATCTGGGACCCGACCACAAAAACCGATTGACCGAACACCGGAGCGCCATTGACGGCGATGAGTTCATCACCACTGCGGATTCCGTTTTTTTCAGCAAGACCGCCCCGGAAGGGAAACAGATAGATCCGGCCACCCTTTTTCTCGATGTCCATCTCCACCCCGAAATAATCGGCACTGGTGGACTCCTGAAAAGCGGTGTATTCACGACTGGTGAGATAGTCGGAATAGGGATCAAGACTGCGGGCATAGGCGCGGAGAAGATCGTCGACCATGCCCCGGGTTGATTTCGGCGGATCCAGGGCATGGGTCCGAATCAGCCGCACCGCCTCGCTGAGGTGCTCCTGCTCGCTGGCCGTCAGGCCATCAGTCCCGCGGGCCGGCGCCGCGGGGAGGACGAGCAGCAAGATCAGAACGGTGACCCATGGGGTTTTCATCGTCTTGGGCCGGAGGAATGAGCATCGTCGCGTTGACATGGCACCTGAATCCGTGACGGCTGGACCCTTTTTTTTATATATCTTGCTGTACGCATATTAAATTTGCAGCTCAACCCTTGAAAAAACTTGCACCAACCGACCTGCGGGGCATTCGCTCACGGATTCAGGATGGCAGCCAGGTCTTCCTCATACAGGAGGCGTGCGTTCCGGAGCCAGCATGCAAGGCGCTTCGGCCTTTGTGGCAAACACGGCTCATAACAGCATCAGGCTGGCGGCTTCCCGTTCCAGGTCATCCCGTTTTTTTTCCAAACGCTCCAGTTCACGTTGTTTCTCCGCATCCTCCAGGCTCTCGGCAGCATCAGTGGAGGCACGGAGGGCAGCGATCTCGGCGAGCATCCGCTGGCGCTCTTTTTTCTGCGCCTCGGTTGTCGCCTGGCGGGACTGGATCTGCTGTTCCAAAGAATTCATGGAGGCGTTGAACTCCCGCACCTGCTTTTCCAGGGCAGCCTTTTCCTGAGCACGGGAGATTTTTTCAGCCTCAAGCACCGTCTGCTCCACCTCAATTGATCGGGTGGCCTGTTCTTCCTGGTCAAGGAGGTATTGCCGCTCCCGCAGCCGCTGCTCATAGGCATCGGGATTGTAGCTGAACAGCCCCCCCTGCCTGGGATCCGTGGTCTGCCCGGCACATCCGGCAAGCATCATCGGTACAACAAAGAACCAAATCAAGGCCGTGCGCGTTTGCATGGTACTCCCTCCTTACACAGCCATGGCCGCGGACATGGCAGCCAGTTCTTCCGTCTGTTTTTCCAGTTCCCTGATATGATCTTTGAGCGTTTCCAGCTGATTATCAAGGGATTGGGCATAGTCGCTCTGACCGCTGCTGCGAGCTTCAGACACCACGGCATTCTGGACCGCCAGTTCGGACCTGGCGGCGGTCAATTCCTTGTCTGCTGACCGGGCAAGGCCATCAACCACTTTCTTTTTCTCTTTGAGCTGAACATTTCTGGTTTTTGCATCCGCGTACTGGTGTTCGAGTGCCTCGGTGTCCCGACGCAGGCCATCGATCTGTTGACGCAACTCATCATTGTAACGGGCCATGGCCGCGTTGGTTCTTTGGGCCTCGGCAATACAGGCCTCGAGCCAGTCTTCTTCACTGGCATACTTCTCTTTCTGATTGGCGACGTGTTTTCCGTAGGCATACCCGCCCGCACCGCCGAGAGCAGCGCCAATGGCTGCACCGACAACGGTGGACCTGGTATCGCCGCCGAATACCTGTCCAAGCACGGCTCCGGTCACTGCCCCTATCCCGGCACCTGTCGCTGCCCCTTCACTCCTGGTCCGGTCGCCATCATCCTGGATACCGGCACAGCCGGAAACCAGGGCGAGGAACGAAATCAAGGTAATCGTCCAAACTATTTTTCGGTTCATGGGTTCTCCTTGCGGTTGCTGGTCTGATCTGACTGTATCGTTCACCGGATGCTTACAAGTGGCCATCGGCAAACTGTTACGGTTTCCAGGTTATGTGGTCCTTGAGGTGCATCCGGTGCAGAGTTGGGAATCAGCACAACATCCTGGATCCATGAGCGGACGCCCCGTCTTCTCTTCAGTGCCCATCCCACTCCAACAACTCTTTCCGCCAATTTTCATGGTCAATCCGTTTGAGGCTCATGTATGCATTGGCATGACGTTGCACCGTGGTGAGCAGATGCAACTGCTGCTCGGCCTGCCGGTCAGTAAGAAACTGCTGGTAGCGGACAAACCCATTTTCCACCGCCTCCGGCGCGACCGTGCCCAGCTGGCGGATGGATTCGGAATACGAGGTCATGGCCTGCTCGATATTCTGCCGTATTTCACTTTCACGTTCCTGATACCGGGCCACGATCTCGGTCCGCTGGGCGCTTCTGGCCGACTGCAGCAACTGTTCGAGTATCGGCAGCTTGCGCGCTTCCTTATGAAGGAAAAAGGCCTGCTCCGCGCCGATCTTGATCCAGGCATAGGCGGAATCGTTTTCCGCCTGTCTGATGGTAAACTGAATATCGTCAAGGGAGGCGGTCAGCAGGTCGATTTCCTGCTGAACAGCTTGGGAAATCTCTCCTGAACGGGCCAGTTCCTCCCGAAGCCGCTGGAGATGGACCGCAGCCTCTGTGCCACTGACCTGTGTTCTCGTGCTGGTCGGGCTGGTTGACACCGCCGCCGGCAATGACTGGGCAAGTCCCTGACGATACCCTTCCCATTCATCGCTCATGCGCCCGCTGACCTCTCGATTGGGAAAAACAAGGGACGAGAGAACAACCCGAAACCCGAGAGTCTGTTTTTTCCCGGGGCTGAGGGTGCCGCTTCTCGAGTCCAGGGCATAAAATTCCTGCTCGGTCCGCATCGCTGAGCGGAGTTGACCGCCATCACTGAGATAATGCCCGCCCTTGGCAACAAATCCCCCGCTTCGCCCCTGATAGTATTCAACCTGGTACAGGGATCTGGTCATTTCGGCCACATTGCCAAGCATGTCATGAATGCCGAGGACATTGGGCTTGAGCAGCCCTATTTGCTTGACCCTGTTATGCGATGATCTCGGGCCGGAAAACCACTCGTACTCGGCCAGGTTTCCCTCTGGGTAGGGTGTACGCCGATCAAACTGGGCCCCGTCCACCGCACTGCCTCCCCGGGCGGCGAATTCCCATTCAAATTCCGTGGGCAGTCGCAGATAGCCGGGAATGCCGCCATATTCGGGGATATCTGCCCGAGCGTTGTCAAAGAGCCATTGGTTGTATTGCTGGATAAAGGTATCGGCCTCGAACCAGGACAGGTTACGGACCGGATAGGCGCTGTCTTCGTATTCCGGTGGTGAAGACATCACCGCAAACATCTGGTCCTCGCTGACCTCGTATTTTCCAATATAGTAACACCAGTCTGCTCCAGACGAGAGCGGGGATGATTCCACCCTGAAGGCACCGCCAAGGGCGACGCCGGTGGGCAGTTCCCGGTACCCGCCGGCAGGATCACCCACCCGAAACCGTTTCCAGGCATAGAAACCACCGCCTTCACCGAAACAGACAGGCCGCAACACCATGGTTCGGCCATTGGGCATGGGCAGGACGACATCATCGGCCAGCGGTTGGGGATTATTGAGTTGCTCATCGCCGCAAAGACCTGTTCCAGTCAGGATCACTGCGAGAAACAGGATGATGGGAAGGAATATTCTCCTGCGCATGACCACCTTGCTGAATTTGTGACGGCTGAACTGTTTGGATTAATTTTGCTGCAGCCAGGTTCTACGTGCGGCACATTTTTGCCGATGCGCCATCACCAGCCGCCCTTCGGGGCGTCCGTCCGCACGCCATCTTCGTTGCCGGTCAATACACCTGCATCACACCTTTTATTGTATCGCCACGGGAAGTAATGGCAAAGGTATTTTCCTTTTTGGTGGCAAAATGCCCGTCAGTATCCATGCAGAAACAAAATATCAGCCCTTCTTTTTCTTTCGAGACGGGCAGACAACCCGGGCTATGCGCTCCACTGCCGCCTCTGTTGTCAGAGGATACTGCTTCCGGATCCATTTTTTCACACTTTTCCGGCGGAGTTTTTTCTCTGCCGCGTCAGCAGCTCCCCACAGGGCCTGCCAGCATTGCAGAGCGACATGGAGTTCCGGCGCATGCTGTTCGATGTCCCGGGCATTCTGGAGTGGAGGAGCCGGCAGAACAGGCGTTGAAGGGACCTGGCCCACCTCCTCCGGTTCGACACTCGTGGCCTCGACCTCGAGGCCATGCTGCTTTTCAAACACCAGTACATCCTGCAGATAGATAAATAGATTGGCAGGTTTGAAGCCGATCATGCTGGCATCACCCATTTCCTCGCCAACGGAATTGGTGGCGACCACGGCCTTACCCTCTGCATCCAGACAGGGCAATTCAAAAGCAATCATCATCGCCTCACCCCTTCCCTTGAGCTGAGCAAGCTCTGCCGGCAGGGGGCGAACCTCCGCCCGTGAACAAGACTGCTTCGAGATTTTGCCTTTTTTTCCCCGGGAGACAAGTTCCACATCGAAAAGTTCGATCCAGAGAGGCAGCTGGCCGGTAATAGCCAGATCAAAAATATCATCCCAATCGCATCCCCATCGCCGGCACAGCTCATCGAGGAGCAGTTTGTTGTCTTTGCGAATTGTCATATTTCACCTTGTCCTGAGGTATTGTGCAGCCCTTGTTGAGGTTGCGGGCCTTCATCAGGCCTGCATTGCAAAACAACACGATTGAACCTCGATGATTGCATATCAAAATAAATAATTATCTGTCAATCAATTGTACCAGAACCGCACCCCCGGAGTGCCCTGTGCCTGGATCCGTGAGCGTTCGTGGGCGACCAATTGCCCCGGACCAGTGTCAACCGCTCTGATGAGCGAAGTTTTCTTTTCATTCTACCCCGCTCCATGCTACGTTATGCACAGAACAGGACCTGACCCGGCAGCTTTTCCCGTCCGGCAGCGCCAACGCCTTCGCATGGGGATTTGTTTCCCTTTCCTGCTGGGTCTCTCACGGGTGAAAAGCCCCTGGATCCATGCGTCAGCCTCATTGTCCGTGACTGTTCATTAACACATACTTTATCGGACGGTTGCGGCCAATATAGATGGTGTGCGGACGTACGCCCCGCAGGCATTGGATTCCTGTTCCGAGGAGTTCAATTGCCAGCGCTACCAAAAGTCAGGGGAAATACCCGTCTCTGAATCGCCCCCCACAACCTTCACCCAGTGCAGGAGGTGCTGTATGCATGCCTATTTCAACGATCCGGACCCGGCCGAAACCAATGATTGGCTGCAGGCCTTGGAGGGTGTTATTCGCGCTGAAGGCGCGGAAAAAGCCGATTACCTCCTCCAGGTGCTCACCGATCGGGCCCGAAGCAGGGGGATGGTGACCTCGCCCGGCATTCTCAGCCCGTACAGCAACACAATCCCTCCGGGCAAGGGAGAGGTGATTCCCGCGGAGGAATCCTTCATCGCCAGAAATGTGGCGGCCTATGTGCGCTGGAATGCCATGGCCATGGTCGCCCGCGCCAACCTGGGCGACAAAGGGCTCGGCGGTCACATTGCCACCTACACCTCGATTTCCGCCATCTATGAAGTGGGCTTCAACTGGTTTTTCCGGGGACCGGAGGCGGAACACGGGGCTGATCTCGTTTACTTTCAGGGCCACAGTGCCCCGGGGGTCTATGCCCGCGCCTTTGTCGAGGGCCGCCTCAGCCGTGAACATCTGGAAAATTTCCGTCAGGAGACCGGCGGTCGGGGGCTGTCCTCCTATCCCCACCCCTGGCTGATGCCTGATTTCTGGCAGTTTCCCACCGTATCCATGGGCCTGGGCCCCATGGCCGCCATTTATCAGGCCCGGTTCATGCGCTACCTCGACAACCGTGAGCTGCAACCGATGGGCGATCGCAGGGTCTGGGTCTTCATGGGCGACGGCGAATCCGATGAACCCGAGGCGCTTGCCGCCCTGTCGCTGGCGGCCCGGGAAAACCTCGACAATCTCATTTTCGTGGTCAATTGCAATCTGCAGCGGCTCGATGGCCCGGTCCGCGGCAACGGCAAGATTATCCAGGAACTCGAGGGCAAGTTCCGCGGTGCCGGCTGGCATGTGATCAAAGTGCTCTGGGGCAGCGAGTGGGACCGGGTTCTTGAACGTGACACCCAGGGGCTGCTCCTGAAAAAATTCACCGCCATGGTGGACGGTGAACTGCAGACCATCCATGCCCGGGGACCGGCCCACCTGCGGGAGGGCATGTTTGGCGACGATCCGGCCCTGCTGCAACTGGTCGAGGATTTCAGCGACCAGGAGTTGTGGCAGATGAGCCGCGGTGGCCACGACCCTCGCAAGGTCTATGCCGCCTTTGCCGCCGCTGTCGCCCACAAGGGCCAGCCCACCGTCCTTTTGGTACAGACGGTCAAGGGATTTGGCATGGGTCAGGCCGGTGAATCCGTCAACGTGGCCCATAACGTTAAAAAAATGGATCTGGAAGCGCTCAAGGAATTCAGAGATCGGTTTCATGTGCAGCTCAAGGACGAAGAACTGGAGGCTCTGCCCTTCATTGTCCCACAGGAGGACAGCGCCGAAGCCCGCTTTGTGACCGAACGGCGAAAAGTGCTGGGCGGCCCGGTTCCTTACCGCGAGACCACCCACCTCCCTCTGGAGGTTCCGCCCCTGGACAGTTTTGCCGCCCTGCTCACCGCCTCGGGCGAACGGGAACTCTCCACCACCATGGCCTTTGTCCGCCTGCTCACCTCCCTGGTCAAGGACAAAGCCATTGGCCGCCATATTGTCCCCATCATCCCCGATGAGGCCCGAACCTTCGGCATGGAGGGCCTGTTCCGGCAGATCGGTATCTACGCCCCGGGCGGCCAGCTCTACAAGCCCCAGGACGCGGAAACCATGGCCTGGTATCGGGAAGATCCCAAGGGGCAGATCCTGGAAGAGGGGATCACCGAATCCGGAGCCATTTCCTCCTGGATGGCGGCCGGGACCGCCCATGCCAACCATGGCCTGCCCATGATTCCCTTTTATACCTTTTATTCCATGTTCGGGTTCCAGCGCATCGGTGACCAGCTGCTGGCGGCCGCGGACAGTCGGGCCCGGGGTTTTCTCATGGGGGCCACCTCCGGCCGGACCACCCTCAACGGTGAAGGCCTGCAGCACCAGGACGGCCAGGGCCTGTTTCTGGCCGCGACCATCCCCACCTGTCAAGCCTATGACCCGACCTTTGCCTATGAAGTCGCTGTCCTTATCCACCAGGGCCTGGAGCGGATGTATGGGCAGGGCGAAGACTGCTTTTACTACATCACCCTGCTCAACGAGAATTACCCCCAGCCGGCAATACCCGAGGGCGTGGAAGAGGGAATCGGCCGCGGCATGTACCTGCTCCGCCAGGGAAGCGGCAGCGGATTGCGGGTACAGCTTATGGGCAGCGGCGCCATCCTCCGGGAGGTGCTGGCCGCCGCTGACCTGCTGGCCGAACACCATGAGGTACAGGCCACCGTCTGGTCGGTGCTCGGTATCAACCAGCTCCATCGCGACGGCATGCTGGCCGAAGACTGGAACCGGCTCCACCCCGAGCAGCCCCCTCGACGTTCCTATGTGGAGGAGGTGCTGGCCGGTCACGATGGTCCGGCGGTGATCAGCACTGATTACGTGCGCGGCTATGCCGAGCAGATCCGGCGACTGATCCCCAACCCGCTCACCGTTCTCGGCACCGACGGTTTCGGTCGCAGTGACTCCCGCGCCGCCCTGCGCAACTTCTTCCGGGTGGACCGCCATCATATCGTGGTGGCCGCGCTCAAGGCTCTGGTCGATCAGGGTGACCTGCCGGCAACCGTGGTCACCGAGGCCATTGACCGCTACAGCCTGGATCCCGATGCACCCCACCCCGTCATTTGTTAGGAGGAGAGCAGCCATGGCAATGGAAAAAATAGTGGTTCCGGATTTCGGCGGTGTGCAGAAGATCACCGTGGTCGAAGTCTTTATCGCCCCTGGTGACAGGATCGAGCAGGAAGCCTCCCTTCTTTCCCTGGAAAGCGAAAAGGCGGTCATGGATATCCCCTCCCCCTTTACCGGCACCATTGCCGAGGTGCGCCTCAAGGAAGGAGATATAGTCAACAGCGGTGATCTCATTGCCCTGATCGAGGTCGCTGTCGGCGAAAAAGCCGAGGAACCACCGGAGGAGCAATCTGCTGATTCCCCGGCGGCAGACCCCGACCAACTGAAATCCGCCCAACAGAAATCAGGGCAGCAAGGGCCTCCGGCGGAGGTTAAACCCACGGTTCCGGCAACCGAGCCGGCATCGCCTTTGCAATCGGAACCAACCGCACCGGCAGACAGCCGCCTTGTCCACGCCACGCCCTCGGTGCGGGCCCTGGCGCGCGCCCTGGGGGTCGACCTGGCCAGAGTCCAGGCCACCGGCCCCAAGGGACGGATCCTCAAGGAAGATGTCCACCAACTGGTCAAGGAGGTGATGACCGCGGGGGGCGAATCCGGACTCCCCGGTCTGCCGACCATCCCCGGGGAGGATTTCAGCCTCCATGGCCCGGTGGAGGATCTCCCCCTGACCCGCCTGCAGAAACACTCGGGGCCGCACCTGCACCGTTCCTGGATCAACCTGCCCCATGTGACCCATTTCGAGGAAGCCGATATCAGCGAGCTGGACCGATTCCGCCGGGAACTGCGGGAAGAGGCCGCGGAACTACGATGGAGCCCCCTGGTTTTTGCGGTCAAGGCGGTGACAACGGCTCTCAAGGCCCATCCGCTGGTCAACAGCTCCCTTGTTCCCGGCGAGAAAATCGTGCTCAAGAAGTATTACCACATCGGTATTGCCATTGACACACCCCAGGGGCTGATCGTCCCGGTGCTCAAGGATGCCGAGCGGAAGAGTCTCAAGGAAACAGCCGGGGAACTGAGTCGACTCAGCAAGGCGGCGCGGGAGGGCAAACTGACCGTTGCCGAATTGCAGGGCGCCTCCTTCACCATCTCCAGCCTCGGCGGCATTGGCGGCACTGGGTTCACCCCCATTGTCAGTGCCCCCCAGGCAGCTATCCTCGGTCTCGGCAAGGCGGATATCAAGCCGGTCTGGGACGGGACGGCCTTTGTCCCCCGGCTGATGCTGCCCTTCGGGCTCTCTTATGACCACCGGATCATCGACGGTGCCGAGGCAGCCCGCTTCTGCCGGACCCTGCGCCTGCTGCTTGAAGATCTCAAACGATGCCTGTTGTGAGCAGGTATAGACACTGTACACGTTCACCGGGTGCAGGTACAACACCGCATGACCTGGAAACTCTAACCGTTGACCCACGGGAGGTCCACCATGGAACACCTGACCACCAGCGTTGCCGTACTCGGCGGCGGTCCCGGCGGCTACACCGCGGCTTTCCGGGCCGCTGACCTCGGCCTCTCCGTCTGCCTGATCGAACAATATGACCGGCTGGGCGGGGTCTGTCTCAATGTCGGCTGTATTCCCTCCAAAAACCTGCTCCATGGGGCGGCCCTGATCGAAGAGGCGCGCAAGGGCCGGGAACGCGGCATTGTCTTTGCCCCCCCGGAAATCGACCTGGATGCCTTCCGCAATCACAAGGAGAGTGTGGTCCGCAAGCTGACCGACGGTCTCGATGCCCTGTGCAAGGCCCGCAACATCACCCGGCTCATCGGCCGGGGGACCTTTGTCGACCGCACAACCCTGCTGGTCACGGGCCAAGACAGTGAAACCAAGGTCCGTTTCACCGATGTCATCATTGCCACCGGTTCCCACCCCATGGCCCTGCCCAATTGCCCGGATGACCCCCGCATCTGGGACTCGACCACGGCCCTGGCCCTGACCTCCATCCCCAAACGGCTGCTGATCATCGGCGGTGGCATCATCGGTATGGAAATGGCCCAGGTCTATGGCGCCCTGGGTGCGGCGGTCACCATCGTCGAGCTCCAGGAGCAGATCATTCCGCCTGCGGACCGGGACCTGGTGGAACCGCTGTTGGGAACACTGAGTAAAAACTATGCTCTTTTCACTCGCACCAGGGTGACCGCCATCACCGCCGAAACCGAGGGTATCCGCGTTGCCCTTGAAGGCGAGAAGGCCCCGGCCGACGGACTCTTTGATGCCGTGCTTGTCGCGGTGGGCCGCCGTGCCAATACCCGGGGTTTTGGCCTCGAAACTGTCGGTCTCCAACCTGATCAGCAGGGCTTCCTCACCGTCAATGCCCAGCAGCAGACGGACATTCCCCATTTTTATGCGATCGGCGATGTGGTCGGCGAGCCGATGCTGGCCCACAAAGCCAGTCATCAGGGCAAGGTGGCGGCAGAGGTCATTGCCGGCAAAAAAACCGCTTTTGCGCCCATGACCATCCCCTCAGTGGCCTACACCCACCCGGAAATTGCCTGGATGGGACTGACCGAGCGGGACGCCAAAGCACAGCACATAGCCTTTGTCAAAGGCGTCTTCCCCTGGTCCGCTAATGGACGGGCACTCTGCTCCGGTGCGGAAAAGGGGCTCAGCAAGATTCTCTTTGACAAGCAAAGCGGCCGCATCATCGGTGCCGGCATCTGCGGCCACAATGCCGGCGAGTTGATCCATGAAGCAGTGCTGGCCCTGGAGATGGGCGCCAATGCCGAAGATATCAGCAAGACCGTGCACGCCCACCCGACCCTGGCGGAAACCTTTGCCTTTGCCGCCGAAATGGTGGACGGCTCCATCACCGATCTGCTGCCACCCAAAAAAGGCGGATGACCGCCCGACGGCAATCCGCCTTTTTTGTTATGTCCGTGCCGCTTTCACCTGTAATGGATCCGTCACGTTTGACACCATACATATGGATGTTGGGGTTCGTGCCTCACCCCAAACTTGCAGCTGATTTTCCTTTATTTTTCCTGTAGGGTGGGCAAACGGCTGTATCGTTTGCCCACGCAGTCGCGAGGTTAATAGTCGCCCGAGGACGATTGACGTATCCCGTATTTGCTGTTAATTTATACGAATGATCAAGAGCTTTGGGGATAAAAAAACGCAACTTTTCTATGAAGGAAACTACGTTAAGAATTTCCAGGCCTTTGCCAGGCAAGCTGAAAAAAGGCTTCGCATTCTTGAGGCGGCGGATTCCCTCGAATCCCTGATGCGTCTGCCGAGTAACCATTGTAAGGCGTTGTCCGGACGTCGAAAAGGACAATTCAGCATCCGCATCAACGACCAGTGGCGGCTATGCTTTGAATGGCATCTTGACGGTGCCTATAACGTACAGATTATCGATTACCACTAAACAATCACGAGGGAAAAATGGCCCGTACAGCAATTCACCCCGGAGAAATCCTGGCCGACGAGCTTGCCGAGCTGAAAATGACCGCCGCGGAACTTGCACGAGAAATTGGAGTTCCGGCAAACCGAATCACCCAAATTACTGCCGGCAAAAGAGGAATATCGGCCGATACTGCTCTCAGGATAGGAAAATGGTTTGGAACCGGTCCCAAAATTTGGATGAACCTTCAGCAGATGTATGATCTCGACGTGGTCAGTCAGCAATTAACCGAGACTCTTAAAAATATCAAAACCCGTGAAACGGCATCATGAGGCTACGTTGATCGTGTCGATTTCATGATGTTCAACCGGAGCTCACGGGTGGGTTTAGCTCCGCATTCACCCGCAATCGATCCGTCACGGGTGACACGATGCATATGGATGTTGGGGTACGTGCCTTAACTCAACCTGCAGCAAATTTTCCTCTAATTTTTCCACGCAGCGTACGCGTGGGCAGGCAAAAGACGCCTGCCCACCCCTTGGACCCTACAGATCCACCGGGTTGCAAAGGGTTGGCCCTGGGCGATGTAGGAGCCCACCCCTGTGGGCGAATCAAAATGTATTGACCGGATCTTTTGTCTCAGACAAAAACCAAAAAGCATCACCGGTCACATCCCTTGCCAACAACACATACCATTCTTGAACACCGATGACCCTTACTCTCAATGCCCCCCTGGACATGCACCTCCACCTGCGCGAGGGGGACATGCTCCGCCTGGTCGCGCCCTTCAGCGCCGCTCAATTTTCCGGTGGCGTGATCATGCCCAACCTGCAGCAACCGGTGGATTCCCTGCCACGCCTGCGGGCCTATCGCGACGCAGTGGTCCAGGCCTGTGGTGTCGAGTCCTTCACTCCGTACATGACCCTGTTCTTTCGTGCCTACTCCCGCGAAGAACTGCTCGCCGTCCGGGACGAGATCATCGGCATCAAGCTCTATCCAGCCGGTATCACCACCCGCAGCGAGGCCGGAGTGAGCGATTTCGACCGGATCAACGACACCGTCGCCCTGCTGGAGGAACTCGACATCCCGCTGCTGGTCCATGGGGAAAGTCACGGCTTTGTCATGGAGCGTGAACAGGAATTCCTGGCTGTGTACCAGCGTCTGGCCGAAACCTTCCCCCGACTGCGCATGGTCATGGAGCACATCACCACCACCGAGAGCGTTGCCTTTCTCAACCAGTACCAGCAGGTGGCCGCTACTGTCACCCTGCACCACCTCATGATCACCCTGGATGATGTGGCCGGCGGTCTACTCCAGCCGGATCTGTTCTGCAAGCCCATCGCCAAGACCCCTCGCGACCGTGAAGCCCTGCGGCAAGCCGTTTTCAGCGGCCATCCCCGGCTGATGTTCGGTTCGGACTCCGCCCCGCACCCCCGCCACGCCAAGGAGTGTGTCGGCTGCGCCGCCGGGATCTTCTCCGCGCCGGTGGCCCTGCCCGCCCTGGCCGGACTCTTTGCCGAGGCCGGTTGCCTGGACCGCCTCAACGCCTTTGTCAGTGACCATGCCCGCCTTTTTTACCGTCTCCCCCCCGGGGAAACAAAAACCATCCTCGAGCCCGACCCCTGGAAGGTCCCGGAGCGCTACGGATCGGTGCGTCCCTTTCTCGCCGGGCAGACCTTATCCTGGCGACTGCAAGGGTGAACGATCTCAACACACCGCACCCATCACAACCATGAAACGCAAAAACACTACCGCAACCGCCCTTGTCTACACCACCGGTCAAGGCAGAATCTGCCCCGATTGCAACCAACCGGCCGCAGCCTGCACCTGCACAAAACGTTCAGCCCCACCCGTTGGCGACGGCATTGTGCGGGTGCGGCGGGAAACCAAAGGCCGCAAAGGGGCCGGGGTCACGGTCATCACCGGCCTGCCCCTTGATGCCGTCCAGCTCAAGGAACTGGCCGGCCACCTCAAGAAAAAATGCGGTTCCGGCGGTACGGTCAAGGAAGGCGTCATCGAAATCCAGGGTGACCACCGCGATTTGCTCGTCGCGGAACTGCAGCGCCGCAACTGGACCGTCAAACGCGCCGGCGGTTGAACGCCGGAACGCGGCCCCGAAGAACAGCGAGTCCTGCCCTTATGTGATTTGCACAACCGAGCAACTTAACGGCCTGACCCGGGATCTTGAAAACCTCTTGCCAAGACCTTTTCAGAGACCTATAATAGGTTCATAAAAAAGTTAAAAAATGAGGAATAATAATGGAATCCGTACTAACAAGATATTCAGCAAGCATATCAGAGTTAAAAAAAAATCCTTCATCGCTTATTGAGCAATCAGAAGGAGAACCAATAGCCATATTAAACCATAACAAACCAACAGCATACCTGATTCCCGCTGAAACCTATGCGCACATGATGGAACAGTTAGAAGATTATCAACTTGGTTTACTCGTCAAAGAACGCCAACATGAAAAATCTTCGGCGGTTGAGGTACGCCTTGATGAGTTATAAACTCAAGTTCCTGCCTTCTGCCTTAAGGGAGTGGAAGAAACTTGACAACGCATTGCAATCACAGTTTAAAAAAAACTGTCCGAACGATTAGTAAGGCCACATGTCCCATCTTCAAAACTCTCTGGTTTTGAAAATCACTACAAAATCAAACTTCGCGCAAGTGGCTATCGCCTTGTCTATGAAATCATTGACAAGGAACTCTTCGTGCTGGTCATTGCTCTTGGGAAAAGAGACAAAAATAGCTCTTATAAAAAGGCTAAAAAAAGATAGATCTGTTAACAAATCGTTCTAGCGGAAGTCGCGAACACGCGACTCTCCTCTGCACTACAACAAAAATCTCCTGGAACGGGCCGATGCTGAACCCTGAATCCGTGACGGCTGGACTCTTGTTTTAGATATATCTTGCTGTAATCATGTTTTAATTGGAGCGGAATCCTTGGTACTAAATTTCACCAGCCGCCCTTCGGGGCATCCGTCCGCACGCCATCTTCGTTGCCCGTAACCGTCCGATAAAGTGTACTTTAATCGAACGGCCACGAACAACGAAGCTGACGCACGGACGAACGCTCACGGATTCAGGTGAACTTTACTAAGATTGAAGGATTGCTCCTTCGCTGAATACCGAAAAGCCATTCTTCCACCACAGGAACCTTGTATCTCCAGGCACAACCGGTGGGGCCGCCGAACCCCAGCTCGGTACACAGCCTGCCAACGTAAATCCATTTGTAGCTCATGCGAAGGCAGGCAAAAAGTCCACTGATACCCAAAAGCCGTCGGAAGTGTCCTTGAGGTAGACCCGCATGTTGTTCGAGTCCTGCCCTTATGTGATTTACCCAACTTAGCAACTTGGAGGCCTGACCCCGGAGTCACCGTGACCCCGGAGTCACGGAGTCATTGACAAATTGCTACAAAAGAAGGATGATAGCCATAAATGCCAGCAGAATGAGTGTCAATAGTGACAGCAAGGAGGTGGCTATGGGATCACTTTCCATCCGCGGGGTTGACGAACATATAGCAAAATTATTGAAGGAAAACGCTGAGCAGAACCAAACCAGCGTTAATCAGGTGGTGCTTGAGGCGATCAAAAAGCATCTCGGAGTGAACAAGGAAAAGCAATTCACTCGGGAGTGGCAGGACCTCGACCAACTTTTCGGCAAATGGTCAAAAGCGGAGCACGACCGCATCCAAGGGAAAATCGACACTGAGCGGCAGATAGACCAAGAGTTGTGGGATGAATAAAATACTCATCGATACAAACATTTACTCTTCAGCTCTGCGCGGAGAAACCGAGGTGGTGGGGGTTCTCAAAAGGGTTTCTCATATCGGTATCAGCGCAGTGTCGCTCGGCGAACTTCTTTCCGGTTTCAGAGGAGGCAAGCGCGAGCGGCAAAACCGTGAAGAACTCGCCTATTTCCTCGATTCCCCACGGGTTGTCCTCTATAACATCGACCAGGATACCGCGGAGTACTATTGCGCGATTCTCAATCAATTGAAAAAACGAGGGACTCCCATTCCCACCAACGATATCTGGATAGCGGCAACCGCTTTTCAGTACGGCCTGCAACTCTACACCCTTGACGGGCACTTCACGAAAATTGAAGGATTGCTCCTGCGCTGAAGCCGAAAAAGCTATCCTCCCACTCCCCCTGGATGAAAACAGCTGCCCGCACAGTAGGGCTATAGCGGGCAGTCACGTCCGCACAAATCTGGGCCACCTGTGATCACTTGCGATAAAGGAGCGTGGCAAACCAAACAGTTACCTGAATCCGTGACGGCGGGGTTCTTGTTTTGGATATATGTTGCTGTAATCATTTTGTAATTGCATCGGAATCCTTGACAATATCTCTCACCCGCCGCCCTTCGGGGCATCCGTCCGCTCGCCATCTTCATTGCCCGTAACCGTCCGATAAAGGGTACTTTAATCGAACGGTCACGAACAACGAATCTGACGCACGGACGAAAGCTCACGGATTCAGGAGTTAGAAACCCCGTGAACACCTGAAAGTTGGCTAAAGCGTACACTATTTGGCATCTACTCCCAAGTGCTTCAAGAACAGTTTGTCTCTGGCCACTGATTCGGTGGACCATCGATAGCTGCCCATGGCAGTTTGTACCTTGGTGGT
>NZ_JAFFQC010000050.1 GCF_016918545.1 Desulfobulbus alkaliphilus
TGGGAACCGTTCTCATTTTTAGCGCGTTAAAGCTAAAAACCAACACCAGAAAGAAAACCATTCTCATTAGCGATGACCCCGCCGAGGCGCCGTTGGGTAAAAAATGGGGGTTTTCTTTCAGGCACTACGTAAACCGGTTCTTTGCCGACATCCATGGGTACAATCCCGAGGAATTAACTGGACGCCATTATTCCGTGTTGCACACCCGGGAACAAATGGCAGCGGCTGAACGTCTCGTTGCCTCCATGATTCGGGATGGATATTTCGCAACCACAACCGTCTGGCATTGCCACCAGGATGGCACGGAGTTTCCCATGCTGATGAGCGGTATCCTTATCAAAGACGATCACGGCATCCCGCAATGCATCGCCACCTCAGCTATCGATATATCCGCTCAGTACCAGGCGGAGAAGGCCTTGCGGGAGAGCGAGGAGCGCTTCAGGTTTCTCGTCGATAATTCCAGTGATCTGATCTGGAAATTGAAACCGGATGGTATCTTCTCCTATGTCGCTCCTTCGTGGAAAGAGACGCTTGGCTATGACCCGGCATTTATGGAAGACCAGGCGTTGCAACCTTTTGTCCATCCAGATGATGTGAGTAAGTGTGAACAGTACATTTCAAGGGTTCTTGATGCCGGAAAAACACTACCTGGCCCTCAATACCGAGTCAAACATGCAGATGGGACTTGGCGATGGCATGAAGGCAACATCACGCCAGTATTTGGTGAGGACGGCAGGTGTTTGAATTTCGTCGGCGTATCACGAGATATCACCGAGCGGAAGCAAACGGAAGCACAACTTGAGGAAAGAACATATCTCCTGGAAAACATAACCAACAATATGTTTGACATGGTTTCCATGACCGATTTTGCTGGAATCTTCACCTATGTTGGCCCTTCCCATCGAATTCTCGGGTTTACGCCGGAACAACTCCTTGGCACAAGCGTCTTTGAGTATGTCCACCCTGACGATGCCGCGTATATCTCAGCTGAATTCACAGAGTTTGTCTCCCATCCATTCCCCGATAAAACGCGGACTGTCGAATACCGCCAGCGTTGCAAGGATGGCTCCTATCTCTGGCTGGAGACAATGGGCAAAATACTGTTCGATGACAACGGATCCCCTTCGTCGCTGTTCTTCAGCAGCCGGAATGTGACCGAGCGTAAGCAGACGGAAGAGGCGTTGCGGCACTCGAATGAATTGATGCAATACATTATCGAACATACCAACAGCGCCGTTGCCGTGCATGACCTCGACCTGCGCTATTTGTATGTCAGTGATCGCTATCTGAGAGACTTCAGGGTTCACGAGCAAAACATTATCGGAAAGCATCATTACGATGTCTTTCCCGACCTGCCGGAAAAGTGGCGCGAAGTCCATCGCAAGGCCCTCGCGGGGGAAGTCAGCAGCTCGGAACGAGACCCGTATGAACGTGCCGACGGCACGGTCGATTGGTCACGCTGGGCGTGTCGGCCCTGGTATGACGCGAACGGATTGATCGGTGGGATTATTGTGTATACCGAGATCATAACGGAACGCGTTCAAGCCGAGGCGGAGTTGCGGGAGAGCGAGGATAAATTCCGACAGATCAGTCAAAACGTTGGCGAAGTGTTCTGGCTGCGCAGTGCTGATAACAGCCAAATGCTGTACATCAACCCTGCGTACGAGAAAATATGGGGACGTACCTGTCAGAGTTTGTACGAAAACCCCCAGTCCTTTATTGATTCTGTTCATGAAGAGGACAAACCGGCTGTATTTGCCGAGTACGCAAGATATTCCAATACTGGAAAATTCAACCTTGAATACCGAATAGTCAGACCCGATGGTGAAATTCGATGGGTCCAAGAACAATCATTCTTGGTGACAAACCCAGAAAAACAAGTTGTCGGGCATACTGGCATTGCCGTTGACATCACCGAGCGTAAACGGCTGGAGAATGCGCTCCGGGAAAGTGAAGCCTCCATCCGCAACAAACTCAAGGCCATTCTTGAACCGGAAAGCGATCTCGGCTCCCTGGAACTGGCGGATATTATCGATGGACCCACTGTGCAGGCCCTGCTTGAGACTTTTCATCGAATCACCGGCCTGGGAAGCGCCATCGTGGACACCAACGGCAAGGTACTGGTGGGCGTCGGTTGGCAGGATATCTGTACAAAATTCCATCGCCGCCACCATGAGACGCTGCGGAACTGCCAGGAGAGCGATACTGTTCTGGCCTGTGACATAACACCGGGAACCTTCAAATCCTACCTGTGCAAGAACGGCATGAACGATATGGCCTCGCCCATCGAGGTATCCGGCCGCCACCTGGGCAACATATTTTTAGGGCAATTCTTCTATGGCGACGAGGAACCGGATGTGGAGCGTTTTCGCGAGCAGGCCCGTTGCTGCGGATTCGACCAAGAGGAATACCTCGCCGCTCTCGACAGGGTTCCCCGCTACGACCGGGAGACAGCCTGGGATGTCATGGCCTTCTACTCCAGACTGGCCACCATGATCTCTTCGTTGAGTTTCAGCACGGTCAAACTGGCCCGTGCACTTGAGCGACAACGGCAAACCGAGTTGCAACTGCGACTGCAATCGCTGGTGCTCAATCAGATCCAGGACCGGGTGACGGTGACCGACCTCGACGGTGTCATCACTTATGTCAATGAGTCTGTAGTTCAGGCACTGGGGTACTCCCGCGAGGAAATCATTGGCGCCTCGATCGATAAGTATGCAGATAATCCCGATCAAGGGGCTACTCAACAGGAGATTCTTGAACAGACTCTCAAATACGGGTCCTGGCGGGGGGAGGTGGTCAACAGAACTGCTGATGGTCAGGAGGTCCTCATGGACTGTCGAACCCAGACAGTTCTGGACGAGCAGGGAACCATGGTGGCCTTGGCTGGAATTTCCACGGATATCACCGAGCGTAAGCGGGTTGAAAAGGAACATGCAGAGCTCCAGGAACAGCTCCTTCAGGCACAAAAAATGGAAACGGTCGGTCGGCTGGCCGGAGGGGTGGCGCACGATTTCAACAACATGCTGGGCGTGATCATCGGGTATGCGGAAATGGCTTTGGAGCAGGTGGCACCCGACCAGCCGATGCACAAAGCCCTGCACGGCATCCAGCAGGCGGCCCAGCGCTCCGCCGACCTGACCCGCCAGTTGCTGGCGTTTGCCCGCAAACAGACCATTGCCCCCAGGATAATCGATCTCAACGAAACCGTGGAAGGGGTACTCAAGATGCTACGCCGGCTCATCGGCGAAAACATCGACTTGATCTGGCTACCCGGTCGCAACCTTCGCCCGGTGAACATGGATCCTTCCCAGATCGACCAGATCCTGGCCAACCTCTGCGTCAACGCCCGGGATGCCATCGAGGGTCCGGGCAAGGTCACCATTGAGACGGGGATGGCTTCGCTCGACGAGGCCTGGTGCGCTGTGCACACCGGGGCCGCCCCGGGCAGGTACCTGCTGCTGGCGGTCAGTGACAACGGCCACGGGATGGACCGGGAGACCATCAGCCATATATTCGAGCCTTTTTTCACCACCAAGGAGCAGGGCCAGGGCACCGGTCTCGGCCTGGCCTCGGTCTACGGCGCCGTCACCCAGAACAAAGGGTTCATCACCGTGTACAGCGAACCAGGCCAGGGAACGACCTTCAGGATCTACCTGCCGCCGCATGTCATCACCACGGAACCCCTGCCGGCACAGGATCGGGTTGGGGCAGCGGCACGCGGCCATGAAACCATATTGCTGGTGGAGGACGAACCAAACATCCTGGAAATGACCACCATGATGCTCGAACGTCAGGGGTACACCGTGGTGGCGGCCGGCACACCGGGCGAGGCCATCCGTTTGGCACAAGAGTACCCAGGCCGTATCGACCTGCTCATCACCGACGTGATCATGCCGGAGATGAACGGCCTCGACCTGGCAGGGAACATCTTGACAGTCTATCCCGATGTGCAATGCCTGTTCATGTCCGGCTATACCGCGAGCGTCATCGCCCGCCATGGCGTCCTGGACAAGGAGGTCAACTTCATCCAGAAACCCTTCACCAAAAACGACTTGACCACCAAAGTGCGGGAGGTCCTGGATCAGAGGTAAAGATCATTTGTCCGACGGGGACAAGTATTTCCGGAGCGCATATCTACTGCCGGCCCTTGAAGCCGGGTTCATCGAAATGACCATTCCGGACAAACCCCGCAGCAGCAAACAACGGTATCGCCTGACCGAACAAGGACGCACCCTGCTGGAGTCGCTTCAGCCGAAAGGATCCAGGCAATGACCTCCCCCTGCCGACAACAGCCAGCATATTCCAAGGGAGTATTCCATAACCTTTGATAAACCGACCCGTAACCGTCTGGCCGCCTTTGTCGCCGAGGCCCAGGCCTGATCACCGACGAGTTCACCCAGCAGTTCCAGAGCCTCTACGGCATCAGCGATGCCAGCCTCACCGAGCTTGCGCAACTCAGCCATCTCGACGATGCCGGATTGGCGGTTGCCGGCCTGTTGCGGGAACGAATCGATTACCTGGTCAAGACCCATCCGCAGGACAAGCTTGCTCAGCCCCGACCTGCCCCTCGTGTGCGTCTGGCACAACAGGATTATGGTTCAATATACTCCAAGGAAGAAT
Source organism: Desulfobulbus alkaliphilus (assembly GCF_016918545.1). Taxonomy (GTDB): domain Bacteria; phylum Desulfobacterota; class Desulfobulbia; order Desulfobulbales; family Desulfobulbaceae; genus Desulfobulbus; species Desulfobulbus alkaliphilus. Next base: position 4,624 of record NZ_JAFFQC010000050.1, read on the forward strand.
GATGCAGAATGATTCGCAGATTTCCATCGTCATCCTTTACAAAACCCCAGGTCTTATCCACGGTTGTGACATTGCCGTCCTGGTCCGTGAAGTGCACCTTCCCCATCGTGCTCGCGCTATTCCCGGCAATAAAGAAGGCTGCATTCTCTGCCTCGCACTTTGTCCAGCCTTTCAGCGCAAAGCCGCTGTCATTGGGAAATGTTGAGTCACCACCAACGAAATACGACAAGGCGCCAGCCGGTGTCGTTCGAAAAGTCTGCGGGGTTGTGGTTAATGTGGGTTTAAACAGGACTGCGCCCATCTGGTAGCCATACGCTTCGTCAATAACCCGCTCAGCCAGTGCCTTGGCGGCGGCGTGTCCACTTGCGGTGTGTGTACCGCTGATTTCAACCAGCGCTTCACACCAGCCCTGCTGGGCAGCCAGCAGTTCGTTTTCACTGATGGTTCGGTTGACAATTTCATGGGCCGAGACGGATGTACTTCCCGCAAAAAAGACAGCAATGGCAATTTTATAAGCTATTTTCATCGAGACCTCCTCATGATCCTGCTTTCATTTGCATCAATCATCTGATTATATCCCGCGCCGGCAGCAATGCAACATAGCGGAATTGCTCTCCGAGTGAAAGATCGTGGCACCCCGCCGACCGTACGGATATCACATTGACTGTTCAATTATTACATTAGATTTCTGCAGGTTACAATCATATTAACCCCTTCTTTCCTGGTTTATACAGACTGTATACAGCGGATCGAAAACCATCCATACCGCCTTGAACGCCTTTTCATCATAAAGAAGAGACCGTCTTCCCTGCTCATCAGGGAGGCAAATATTTGCCGTGTCAACCCCTTGTCTGGAACGAACAAAGTACACTCGAACATCCATGAATTGCGCAGCATCAACATATAATGAGGTCATCGAAATGTCCACCGCTCATCGGTTTCTCAAAAATTCATTCGCGTTCGTTTGTGATTCCATCTCTATTCATGCGATCCCAACATTTCAAGAAGATCGCCGCGCCTGAAGGTGGCAGAAAGTTGTTGGAGAGAAATTTCTCTATCACCGTAGCATTCCCTGAGGGCGACGGTGACTTCTTCGACTGCCCGTGCGTGGTAGTTTGTCTCGTTGTTTTGGAGGCGTTGCCGGAGTTCAGCAAAATTGCGATGCGAAACATCCTTGAGAGCTATCCCTTGGTCATGAAGCAGCTCTCGGCCAACGAGCATGGAGACATAGTGGGACGCGTAAGGCATGAAGGGAGGTGGCGTTTCAGCAGATGGTCGTTTCCTTTCGTTTTCCACATCTCTGAAAATCAGGACGGCTAGAATGGCCTGTGCTGCATTCAGTTCCCTGAAAATATCATCATAAAGCTTTCCGAAATGTTCTCTTCTTCGGAACTTGGCTTGATGCGGCTTTTCCCGCCATACCGCAAGTGTTGCTTCAGCCACGATCGAGCTTGTAATGACGCTTGAGCCAGCCCCACCTTCTTCTCGCTGACGCTTGTAGGTGAATCCCAGATCCTTCATTCCCAGTTCGAGATTCTTTTGAAACGCATCGTTCGAGCGAAGGTCACGAAGGTCCACCGGATTCTGGCTGTTGGTTGCGTAGGTAATATCGGTCACAAAGCCCTGATCATCATCAGCCAGCTCATAAATGCGCACCATGACATAGGTGTTCTGGTAATCGGCAAACAAATCCGGAGAATTCAGGGTCTGCTGAATGGTCTTGCAGGTCTGCCCGCCATTGATCACCTGCATATTCTCCAGCTTAAGCTGAAAATTAGCGCCTTGGAGTGCGTTATGACGGAAGCTCTTACAGATAATCGTGATGCCGTTATTAAAGAAATAGAAATTTTCCCGACTTTCCGGATTAACCAGCGTACGATGAATGTCCACATTCACCCGATTCTCGTTCAAGCCAAGGTAACGCCTGATGTTCCGTTGAAGGAGTTGATCGTGGTGCCGGTTGAACAACTCGGCGATCTCAGAAACCTGAACTTTGCCAATAACCACCCGACGGAAATTAAAATTCTCGAATACTGCATCACCTACCATCCGTAAGGTATCATCGACGGTTTTGGCTTTGCGAAGTATTTCAACAATGGAATTATGGTTGAAGTGGATCCAAAGCGTCTGCTTCTCTGGCAGCCCCGACTGATCAATCCATCGTTGCGCCTGTTCCGTCCACTTCGCACCGTTGTTGCACAATATCATCCGGACATTAGGGATATACCCATCCCGTACCAGCGAGCGAATCTCTTCCACCTTGGGTTTCAGCAGCGGATTGAGATTGATCTCTTTCGCCGGATCAAACAGCACCTGAACAGTATTAACCGCTTTCTGGACTCCATTCTCAGGGAAGTTGGCAGTACCATCGAGATTGTTGATCTTGTACTTCCCCTGGAATACCGTGACCAGGAATTCACCATCCTCCACTTCGCCAATGTGTAATCCATCGACACCGGCATCGTTTCCGCCCTCGGTTAGCAGCTCAACGGCATCTTCTTGCGGAATATCAAGACAGTTTGCCATACACAGCAGAACGAAGGCGGCTGATCTCTGCTTATTAGCATCACCTGCTGGTAACCAGTCGGAATGCTTCTCTAAAAGCCCTGTTAGCTGCTGATCAATAATGCTGGCGTTAATATCCATGGCTTATTTCCAGCTCTTATTTGAATTCGTGTTCATAAGGTCTTTTCACCTCCCATTCTTGTTACCGCCTGGTCGTACCACATGAGCAGATTGGGATCTTCTTCCAGGGTGTTGTTGGGGATCTTGTCAGCCGCGGCGACGATGACGGCGTAAACCAGCGACTGGTGCTCGACCGAGCGGATGTTCTTGCGAGTCGCCCCCTCGTGGGTGATTGTTTCGACGCTGAGTTTGGAATTGATTTTTGCGGCCATGGTTCATTTACTCTCCACGCAAATTTTCACGCGTCACAATCGCATTGAGCGCCAGGTTGATATGATAATTGGACCGGCTGATTTTCCGTTTCTCAAGGAAACCTCCCTCGGTCAGGGCGTTGAGATACTTGGTGGCCGTCACCCTGACCTCGAAATCGCTTTCGATCCGGTACACTTCAGTGAACTCGGCAAAGGTCCAGCGGTCGTAGTTGCCGAGATAATTTACTCCGGGAACCCAGTACGTTTCCATGGTGGATTTTTTTACCTTGGCATCAAATAATAGTGAACCAATAAATATTCACGAACCAACCCGGATCACATCCACATTCGTCTCCAGGCAGGGCCGGAGATCCAAATCATTGGCACCAACCTGTAACCAATCATCTGGCTTCTGGTAGATATCAAACCCCCGGCCGATTTTGATCTCCCATCCGTTGCTGAGCCGTACTACACGGTCGTGCAGAGTGGCGCTTTCCCGGATATCGAGTTCAACATCGTACAGCTTGAGACTGTCGACAATGGAGAGCAGTTTGGGCAGGGCCTCATCCTTCTCCAGCTGGGTGTCGAATTTAGTGATGAGTTGGATTTTTTTTGGTTTACTGATGCGGACCACCGTCTCGCAGAAGCGAAGAAAATTGATGATCTGGTGGTGCTGGCGAATATAGGGGTCTTCGATCACAATTTCCTCGCAGCCTGGCAGGTAGTCGCCGAAAATGCTTTCGTAGGAGAATCCTATCGCACCGTAATGAATGCGGTAGTGGCGCTCCTTGGGTTCATGGGCTGAGGGGACCGGTTCATCTTCCGGGGCGGCGGACGCGGTTTCCGGTTCCTCCTGGGGCGGTGCATCCACAGATGGGGCCGATGCTTGAGCCTCCGCCTGCGGATGTTCTTTTTCGCCTGTTTCCGCCTGTGGCCGGTTGGGGTGCTGGGTCGCGGCTGCCTCCCGTGATTCTTGACAGAACACGGTGATCAGGTTGCCGGTGACATCAAAATAGCCAAGGTTGATGCTGGCAAACTCGTCATCCGGTTTTTTCTTGTTCAACTGCTCTTTGACCCGTCTCCGCCCTTCAATGGCATACACCAGGTATTCATTTATTTCTTCCTGAGTGGGATCGCAGCCAGGATGAAGCATCTTGACGAAAGCGCATACGGTCTTGAGTACAGCGGTCTGATCACGTTGATCATACCCCGGGCCAAGTTTGCATTGCGCCTTAACCTGGGCAAATCGGTTGGTCTTGCGGGCGAGATGATGAAAGGCCTCGGCCAGATATTCGATGATCAGGCCGTAATTTCGGGTCAGGTTCTCGTCCTTGTTCTTGGGGATCTCCCAACCGGGCACAAAGGTATGGAAGCGGTCCAGGATGGCCAGGTCAAACACCGGATGCAGGGGCTTGAACAGGGTGTGCTCCGGTGAATTGACAATCGCCTCCACCGAGTCGTCGATATTACCGACAAAGGCCAGGCTGGCATTGGCGGTCACCGTGGTCGAACGGGTGAAGTTGCCGTTGGCCATGTACTGTTTCATGATCTGAAAGGTCTCCTTGTCGCGGACCACCACGCCCTCGCCGACCTCGTCAAAGGCGACCACATCCCAGAAGCCGATCAAGCCCACCTGATTGCGGCGGTTGTTCCACCAAAGGGTGGCAGCGGAGGTGGGAGCCCCCAGCAGGGTTGCGTAGGGGGAGAATTCGCTGAAGGTATAGGACTTGCCATTACCGCGCGGCCCCAACTCGATGAAGTTGAAGTTGGATTCCACCAGCGGCGCCAGCCGGGCCAGGTAATGGAATTTCAACCGCTGGCTCATCCAGCTGGGCTCCAGGCCAAAGGAGCGGATCAGCACATCGAGCCACTCGTCACGGGTAAATTGCCGGCGTCCTTCGGCAAAGGCTTCGAAATCGAATCTGGAAAGCTGGATCGGCTTCAACTTCTCAATGTAAAAAGCATAATCGTCGTCTTCCACATCATTGTGGGCCACGGTGCATTCCGCCCAGATACCGCCTTCAAAAATACGCTCGTTTTCCATCTTGTAGAAACGATCATTGATGGCAATACGGGAGGAATTAAAGTTCTCCATTCGTGCCCAGGGTCGTTTTTCCTTCTCAAAGTATTTGACGTGGATTTTGTCGATGAAGGTGTGTTTACCCTTTTGCTGCACCATAATCTGGGCCTTGTTGCTCTCATCCGGGCGGACATAGTTCTTCTGGATGGTTTCCAGTACAGCCTCCATGCCATCCTGAATCTCTCGCGGATCATCGCTGGCACAGTAACGGGCCAGGAGAAACTCGAGCACGAACGACGGCACATTGGTCCCCTTTTTGACATGGAGCAGCAGGTCTTTGCGGACGACCTTACCTAAAAACACCTCATTGAGTTTGCGATCCAGATCGACGGCGGTCATTCAAGATACCCTGTTTTGAGATTGAGACTGACATGCTGCAGGCTGGTGGCTGGGTCAAGAATACGAATTGTAAAACTGCCGGAGAATTCATCGTCCATTCGCAGACCAAAGGAGATGGCGCTGCCGGATTTAATGCGGACGCAGCCGGTGGCCGGATTGACTGTCTGCCCGGAGCCGACGCTGCCGACCATTGCCTTGTGAACGTCTACCACCTCGACCGCCACCTCGATCTCGTTTTCCTGGCCAGGGAGAACCGCCTGCGGCCACGCCAGGTCGAGCACCGGCCGACGGGAGGTGATTTTGTCAATCTTGCCTTGGCGGTAGGTCAGGGTCAGCGCGACCGGCACCTGTTTTTTCCCGCCCTTCGCGGAGGGTTGCAACTCCACAGTCAAGCAAGGCAACACGCATTCCTGCAGCGACAATCCTTCATGGTAAAACATCTGTCCCCGGCTATAGGGGACCAGAGCCCGCGGCACTGCATAGTGTGCAAAGGTTCCGGGGATGCCGACATCAGTCCGTTTCAACACAAGATTGGCACCATCTTCCTCGCCTTCGCCGAGCAGGCAGCGGGATTTTTCCACCAGCCAGCGCCCCTCAGGCTTGGGCGCAACGTTGCCGGCCTCCTGTTCAGGGAAGAGAATGAAACCGTGGTCAGTGGCGATCACCGCCTTGGTGAACCCCAGGTCGGCCACCTTGTTCAGACCCCGCAGGATCTGGCGCAATAGCCCAGGGATCATCTGCAGGGCCTGGGAGGGGCTGCCATGGGCAATGGTATCGATGTCCCGGGTGCGCACTAAGAGCAGGCGCACCGGGGCCGGCAGTTTGATCTTCTTTTTACGCAGCAAGTCCTCCAATTCGATATCCATGCACTGGTCGCCCTTGATTGATTTGAGGTATTCCAGGCGGGTCACCGGGTTGATGGCCGGATTGTGATTCAGGGTGGTGACCAGCTTGCCGCCCTTTTCCACCATGTTCAGTGCGGTCTCGGCATCGGGCATCAGGCTGGCCATACCCACCTCGGTGTAGGTTGGCAATTGGGCACAGACGGTGTGCAGGGTCGACGGCTGTTTGTCGGATAGCTGCTTCTCCAACTCGACCCCCAGTTCAAAACGCAGGGAATCGACCAGGAAATAGGCTACGTTTTCGCCCTGATCCAGGGCAGGAGTCACGAGTCGGTTGAAGAGCTGGTTGTTGCGGAGGATCCGCCCACTGCTTACCGGCCAACCCTCATCTGCCGCCAGGCGGATGAATTCTGCCTGCAGGGCAGCCACCGAGCGGCTAAACTCCCTGCGCGCTCGCTGCACCAGATTCTCCAGGCCGTCATGGTCTTCCGGGCATTGCAGGGCTGCCTGCTCCATCTCCCGGTGGTGCCGATCCAAATCGCGCCAGGTCAGAGCATACCCATGGACAATAGTTTCCAGGGTGGGATATTTCGGCGTGCTGAGCCGGTCGGCAATGTCGAGAAGTTCAAGTGCCCTGTTCGCCAGCAGCCATTCCGCCAGGCGCTCCTCCTGGCTGAGCCAGATGGATTTTTGCCGACTCTTGGCAATCTTTCTGGCGCCATCAAGATCCCCATCAAGCGCTTTATCGACCATGCGCTGAAGGAAGATGCGCTCTGCAAAGGAAAAGGTGTCCCGCTCACCCAGCCGGGTGATGACACTGGTGCAGGCGGCTAATTGCAACCGTTCCTCAACCTCCAGAGCCTGATCGAAATAGAGTTGTATATGGTCCTGATGCTTGCGCAGCTCGTTGCAGACCTCGTACGCCAGATTCCTGGCCTCATCGCCGACCCTGGGCACCGTGGTCAATTCGGGGGGCATCTCCTCCCCCGAATCGAAAAAGAACTCGCTGAACAGCACCACCTGCCATAGTTCGTCGGCGATGGACTGACGGGTCTGGCCCCTGGTCTTGAGCTTATGACCCAAACTGCGCTGGCAGTATTCCCGGAATTCGCCGACCCAGGTGGGGTCGTTTTTCAAAGCCGCTTCCTGCCGCCCGTTGGGTGCCAGTACCCCGAGCAGGATTTCCCTGGCCGATCCGGCACGGAGCAAAGTTTTCAATGTTGGCCAGGAGCCACCCTTATCCAGGGCATCGATCAATTCGAAACTCGGTTCTCCTTGTGCAAAGAGCCGGTTGATCTCCGGTACATGATCCGGTTTGGCCAGGCGACAGATCGAAGCGTAATCATCGCCGTCCCCCTGGGGAAAGACCGCGCCGATGGATGCAAACACGGCAAAGGGGTCACTCTGGCTGGCTGTGACATCCTGGGGCGGTCGAGCCGGTATCCAGATTACCAGATGATGGATCTGGCCCTCGGCCAGTTCGTTCAGGGCCTCGGTGGCCAGTTCCCGTTGTTCAATCACCGACAGAGAGGCATCGATGACCCGGCACTGGTCCGTGGCCAGACCCAAGGCAATATCGCGATAGCGGCGCGTAGGGTCATAGATGACCAGGGCTGCATGTTCCTGCAGCCGGCGGGCAAAGACCTGGTTGTGGATATAGTCGCGGAGGGTCATGGTGTGCTCATCTGTTCGTATTTAAAACATTTTGTTCGCGGGCATGGCCCGCTCCTACCCCCAGTGTACGTTGGGGAGCCGTAGGAGCGGGCCATGCCCGCGATATGCACTTATTTCGCCTTTTTCCGACCTCGTTTTGCCTTGGGTTTGGGCGGTTCAACCTGGCAGAGGTGCTCCAGTCCGTGGGCAATGGCAATGGAGCGGTCTTTTTTGCAGACCTCCTCCACCCGTTTGGGCCAGATGCTATAGGCCAGGTGCGCCCAGTCGTAGTCTCCTTTTTCCAGCTTGTCCCAGCAGGCCTTCAGATCCTTCTGCCATTTGGGTAGACGGAACAGTCGCCACAGTGGCGCAGCAGTGATGAGTACCCCGTCGTTGAGGTTGGGCTGCCAGGGCAGTTTGATGATTCGCTCGATCTCGGCGCGGAAGACGAGCAGTTCCCCCTCCAGTTCAAGCAGCTCTTCCAGCCGGCTACGGTTGCTGTTCGATTCGCGCAACAGGATGATCTCGGCCCGCACATCCTTGATCTTGGGATCGACAAAATCGGCCAGGGCGGTGTGCAGGGTCTGGTCGTTGAGGCGGTGGTAGTAGATCCACAGGGTATAGGAGCCCTTGGCCGTGGAGAGCGGCCAGTAGATGGGCGCTTGACGACGGCTTTTGGAGTAGCGTTTGAGGTGGTCGGCAAAAAAACCGGAGGGTTTACGGAAATAGTCGCGCAGGGATTTGACGTTGAGGATCTCGCAGGCTTCTTGTTCGATGGCTTCCCAGCGTTCTTTCCAGATCACCTTTAACGCATCTTGGACACGGGCGATGATATCAACAGGGTGGCTCTCGTCCTCCACCAGTATCCCGCTCCAGGAAATGCTCATCGGGTAATCGACCGGTACGTCCTTCAGTTCAGCGGGTAGCCCTATTGTACTCTGAAGCATACCGGGCGGACAAACGGGAAGTGGTTCGAAGGGATCTGGCAATGGAGGCGGTTGACGCTCTCCGTTGGCGTAACGAATGTCCCAGCGTCCGAAGGCGATGCCCAGGAGGTATGAAAGATGCGCTTCTTCCTGTGCGGTCTGGGAGTAATCGAGGACGAAATCAGAGTCAGCCTCATCGGCCTCTTCTTCAATTCCTGCGTTGAGACCCTCATCATCCGTGTCGATAGCTCCACCATTTTTTTGATAGGCAATTGCTTCGAGAAGATCTCGCTCGACAGCTCGGGCTTGTTCCTCGCTGAACCTGAATGCGTTGGCGACCATCTTTTCGGTCTCGGCGTCGAGCAGGGATTCGGGGTTGAAAGCCAACGATTTTCCACCATAGGAGAAATCATGGATCTTGCCGGGAAGAAGAAACTCGTGAAAGGGTTCGTGATTTTGGTAAGCGAGTCGACGCTGTTCGACTTCGCGTGAGATCAATTGCTCGAAATGGGCCTTGCCGCCATCGGGTAATCGAGGCCAAGGCAATGCCTTCAGCGTATCGACCAAATAGTTTGGGCGTTGCCAGAACTCCGCATAGAATCGTAAGAATGCCGAAACCAACCGTGAGGCGCAAACGCCCAATGCTTCGGCCTGTATGCCGTGGTCGGGAAATGCCATGTAGCGGCTGACCGAGGGGATACAATTGCTGGGAATCACATACGGATAGAATCGAACTGCTCGACGCGTCCAACTGAATCCGGGACGGTGATACATAATTGTGCTACGAAGCGCAGACTTCAACTTACCTTTGTCATTTTTGAAATTGCGGAGTTCTACCCCATCTTGAGCATAATTTAGTTTTAAAGTAATTGGTGAATACCATGGTTGTGATGCCCCCGATTTTACATGAAACGCCCATAACGGCACACCCTTTTTCCGACGCTCGAAGTAAGCTTGAACAATGGGATCGTCGAAACTACAAAAAGGATCCCCGTTGCTTGGATAGTAGCAGAACAATGTATTTTCATACCCAACTTCCCAAGTGGTTCTTACATAGCGAGGATCATCTCCAGTCTGTAAACCTACTCGGACTAGTCCCACGTCTGGCTCAAAACTTGAACCGGTATTAAACTGCTGGATCGTCTCGTTGTCGATCCAGTACACAAAAGGAGAGTCAGGTAACAGATCGAAGGTTTGTTGATAAGCAAGGAACAATCTGGACTCGGGCTTACCCGTTTGGTGTGCTGCTAAACAGACTTCAAGTGCTCGTTGCCGGTCAGTATCAGCAATGGCACGAAAGACCGTCATGTTCGATGTAGGAAGAGTATTTTCAAGGACATAAGCAGCAGCCTCGACCATCGCATCGTCCATGACACCTTGGCCGAGGTCCGCGATGACCCGAACGGCAGACTTTTTCAATATCACATTGTGTCGCCAGTCTGTGAATGACGTGAGAAAAAAACAGGTCCGTGATGTAATGGCGCCTAAGCGACCTTTGTTGTACAGCCGATTGAGAAATCGTTCGACGAAAGCACCAAGGATGTCGTTGGAGCTATTGGGATAGTTAATTTTTGATTGTGCTGTCCAGAGTTTTGAGAAACTGCCAAATGGCGGATTCATCACGACCGCGTCATAGTGTTTACGGATCAGATCGATGAAAGCAAACCCCCTCGCAGCATCCTCAGCAAAGAGGCGCCGTTGGTAGCCGTCAGATTCAGCCCGCTCTGCATAGGTCGGCAATGCTGCATAAATCCGTTCCTCCGCCGTCTCCCAGAACCCCACTTCCGAAATTCCCGAAAGATCCAACCGTAATTGCTCTGGTTTCTTGGGCATGGCTTCAGCAAACAGGTAGCCCGGCTTATACTGCGGGCCTTTCTGCCACACCCCTTTTGCTTCGCGTACCGCCTCGCTTATCTCCTCCTCAATCTTGAGCAGCGAACCCGCTTCACCGGCCAGGGTCATCCGGTCAAAGACCCGTTCTAGCAAAAAGGTAAAGGCTGGTTGCTCCTCTGGGGTGAACTGGGAGGCGATGAACTCGCGCAACATTGTCTTGTCCCCCGGCATGGACTCGGCGCAGACGATGTTAGAGCGGCGAATCTGGGGGCGTTTTTGTGCCGGCAACCGCTGCTGCTGCCAACTGCGCTGGGCCCGTAGCCACAGGGACAGGCCGGCAATCTGCACCGCACGCGGATCGATGTCGATGCCGTGGATGTTGTGCTCGATAATCAGGCGCGGGATTTCGCGTAGCAGGGAATTTCGGTCCGGAAAATCAGCGCGCAGAGATTCCATGCCCCGGTCCCAGGCCTCTTCGTAGATCACCTCGTAGAGGTCAAAGGCATAGAGGCCAAAGTGCATGGAGCCGCAGGCCGGGTCGAGCATGCGCAGCTCTCGCGGGTCCTTTTCCGGACGAGGGGGAATGAAAACCGGTTGAGACAGGAGTTCTTCCTGAGGCAATCCATCGGTTTCACGCGTCAGTTGATAGCGCAATGCTTCAAACAATGTGGAGATTTCCTGCCAGTCCTTCCCTTCGGGTGTACCGCCATCATTACGCCACCGCCTCTGCATGAAAAAGAGGCAACACCACAATTCTGCTGCATCACCGTTCCATTTTCCAGTTTTCCTGTATTCCTGGGTTTTGGCATGTGCCAAATCTCCGCACTCACCCAAGTCGAGGCTTTGAGACAAGTGATAGCCATCGACAGCTAAGGCCAGGCACTGCAAGTCGTCCCAGGTGATCTCGCCAATATTTACCAGACCGCTGAAGTTGCCAACACAGGCATCCAGAATGGCCTGTTGCGCGGAAGAGCCAAAATTTTTTGAACCAAGGAGAAAAACTTCCTTAGGAGTCTAGTAAAAATAACTTGAACACTATGGGTTTTGTTTAGGAGCAATCATGTAGTTCCACTCGCCGTGAAACTCATCACGAATGAGCGCGAGTTGTTCCATGTCTTTGTCGGGCACCTTAATA
>NZ_JAFFQC010000051.1 GCF_016918545.1 Desulfobulbus alkaliphilus
GGGGGGGGCTGTGCGTCGCGGCGGCGATGAATCAGGACCAGGGGGGCGACCCGGCTGATATGGTCGACACTCACCTCCCGTTTTCCTTCCAGGGCCGCCAGGGCACGGGCTGCCTGTTCCATCACCAGGTCGGCGCGGTGACCGGCAACATTGTTTTCCCGGCAGAGTTCACCGATGAAGCCCCTTTGCTGACCAGTGATGGTGGTCAGGGGCAGGCGGGCGCGCGCCTGTTCGATGCGGTGGGCCAGATCTTCGGATGCCGGGCGGTATTGCTCGAGAAAAGCGGCGGGATTGTGGTCGTACTCTTCGCGGCGTTGCATCAGCAGAACCCGATCCTCGGGATCCCGGGCTCCGGTCACCTCCAGGCAGAGGCCAAACCGATCGAGAAGTTGCGGTCGTAATTCACCTTCCTCCGGGTTCATGGTGCCCACCAGGAGAAAGTGGGCCGGATGGCGGAAAGAAATACCTTCCCGTTCGATCAGGTTTTCACCGGAGGCGGCGGCATCAAGAATCAGATCGACCAGGTGGTCGTCGAGGAGGTTGACTTCGTCGATGTAGAGAACGCCCCGATGCGCTTCGGCCAGCAGGCCTGGAGAAAAGATCACCTTGCCCAAGCGCAGTGAACGGGGGAAATCGATGCCGCCGCTCACCCGGTCTTCGGTGGCATTCAACGGCAGGTTGACCACCCGGGTGGGTCGCCGGACCGATGAGAGGTTGGGAAAGCGGGACGCGCATTCACCGCAGCGATCCGCTTCTTCCTCCGGAGAACAGGATATGGGACACCCGCTGACCACGGAAATCGGCGGTAGCAGCGCCGCCAACGCCCGGACCATGGTCGATTTGGCCGTGCCTTTTTCTCCCCGGACCAGGATGCCGCCAATGGCGGGGTTGACAGCTGTCAGCAGCAACCCCTGTCGAAACGTTTCCTGGCCGACCACCGCGGCCAGGGGATAGACATGGTGAAACATGGTGCCCTCTCAGATTCTCGATCGAGTCGCGCCATCAACAGCGAGGCAATATGCGGTATGCAAAATGGTTGCTGGAGCGGTCTTCATCTATTCGGTCCACTCCTCAACCTCTCCCTCCATGTCCAGATAGGTCTGACGGAGTTGTTCCTCCATGTCCGGGGCCGCTTGCCACATGCCGCGACTGATGGCTTCGAGCAGTTTGTCGAGGATATTCTGCAGGGCATAAGGATTGACCTCCTTCATCCATTCCTGCATGGCCGGATCCAGGGCGTAGGTTCCGGCAATCTTCTCATACATCCAGTCATCAATGACCTCGGCGGTGGCGTCCCAGCCGAGCACGATATCCATCACATGGGAGATGTCGCCCGCGCCTTTGTAGCCATGTCGCTGCATGCCGGCAATCCACTTGGGGTTGACCAGACGGGAACGGAGAACATGTTTTGCCTCCTCCTCGGTGGTGCGCATTTTGACTCGTTTGGGATCGGAACTGTCTCCCATGACCGCAAAGGGCAGATGGCCGCGCACCGTCTTCACCGCCACGATCATGCCGCCGTAATAGTTGTAATAATCAGTGCAGGACATCATGTCGTACTCGCGTGAATCCTCGTTTTTGACCGTGACATCCATGCGCGCCAGTTGACGCCGGTAGGCCATGGGCTTGGCCGAGCCGTAACTGCCTCGGCCATAGGCATGGGACGAATAACGGATATAATTGTTGCCCAGGTCTTCCTGGGTCTGCCAGTGTTTGGATTCGATCAACTCGGAGACCCCGGCGCCGTAGGTACCGGGCGGGCAGCCGAAAACGCGGAAGGTGGCCTCGCGCCAGGCCTCCTCCTCGTTCAAGCCTTCCCGACGGTACTCGGCGGCATCCTTGAGGACGTTGCGGCGGACAAAATTCGCCTCGGGCGCCTCGTTGAGAGCGGCAACGATGCGGACCGCCTCGTCGATCCGTTCGACCAGATTGGGGAAGGAGTCACGGAAAAAACCGGAAATCCTGGGGACCACATCCAGCCGTGGTCGTCCCAGTTCCTGTAAGGGAATCACTTCCAGGCCGCTGACATTGCCGCTGCCCTGCTGCCAGATCGGCTTGAGGCCCATGAGGTAGTAGATTTCGGCGATATCATCACCCCGAGTGCGCATGGTTACGGTGCCGTACACAAGGATACCGATGGAATCCGGATACTTGCCTGTTTCCTTGAGGTAGCGTTCGATCAGGGCGTCACCAAGACGGACCCCGACCTCCCAGGCCGCCGGGCTGGGAATCTTGTTGGGATCCACCGAGTAGAAATTGCGACCCGTGGGCAGGATATCGGCCTGGCCGCGGCTCGGGGCTCCGGAAGGGCCGGGCCGGACAAAACGCCCGGCACAGGCGGCCAGGGCGGCGTCCAGTTCTTCACTGCAGAGGCGGATATTGGGCACGAGCGTCCGGGCGATATAGTCCAAAACAGCCGCAACCCCGGAACGCGAAGCAATGGGGAGTTCGGCCGTCAACCCCCCGATGACCTCGGGCCGGAAATCGGCCTCGGCCAGGCGGGTTACCAGGGCAAGGGCCTGTTCATGGGCATAACGCAAAACTTCACCGCCGGTGCGATTGCCGAAACGGGCCTCGCGTTTGCCGCGATGGGCGAGCACATCGTCGTACTCGCATCCCATGGCAGTGACCATGGACTCCCGCAATGACGGCACCGAACCGTTGGCCAGCCGGGTCAGCTGGGTGACGAACTCGACCAGTCGCTTGTCCTCGGGGGCCAGGCCGAGGATATGAAGACCGTCATTGATCATGGTGTCGCCGATTTCCTCCACATAGGCGTGAAGCCGTTCCAGGAAAGGGTCAAAATCCGCCAGAGCCTCGGTTTCGCTGATCGCCAGATCCTGATCCAGACTGGCCGCGGCCACTGCTTCCCAGATCATCGGGCGCAGGATCTCCATCTTGGCCGGATCTTCGGCCCGAGCGGCGGCATAATCGCTCACCAGGGTCTGCACTTTGGCCAGGTCGTCATACAGGTCGGCATTGGTGAAGGCCGGAGTGAGGTGATCGATGATGCAGCAATAGGAGCGGCGTTTGGCCTGGGTGCCCTCACCGGGATCATTGATGATGTAGGGGTAGATGTTGGGTAACTCCATGATCGCCAGATCGGGATAGCACTCGTTGGAGAGACCAAGCGCTTTGCCGGGCAGCCATTCCAGGGAGCCGTGTTTGCCCACATGCATCACGGCGTCGGCTTTGAATACATCACGAATCCAGCGGTACTGGGCCAGGTAGTGATGCGGTGGTGACAGATGAAGATCGTGCAGCACCTTGTCGATCTGCTCCAGATAACCACGGGGTGGCTGGATGGTGAGAAAGACATTGCCGTTGATAAGACCGGCAAAGTGGAGGGTGTCTTCGTGGACAAAGAGGTCACCCGGCATCTCGCCCCAATCTGCCGTCATCTTGGCACGGATCGCCGGGGGGAGTTCCGCATGCCAGTTTTGGTACTGATCCGCCCCGGCTCGGGCCTCGGCCCGGGCAGCCATCTGATCCATGGGCAGCCAGCGCTGGTCACAGGTCATTTTTTCCAGGAGAGCATGGGCCAGCTCATCCTTTTCGCCATAGTCATGCTCGATGTGATATCCCTGTTCCCGCATCCGGGCCAGCAGAGCCGCCACGCTGGCAAAGGAGTCGAGTCCGGCGGCGCAACCGATGCGGTCGTTGCGCGGCGGGTAATGGTGAAAGATGATGGCGATCCGCCGTTGAGCGGGGGGAATGCGGCTGAGCCTGGCCCAGTTGAGCGTCAGACGGACCATCTTATCAACCCGTTCCGGGATGGGCTGATATTTGGCGAGCAGGGCTCCGGTGAGCGGATCAACGGTGTTCTGTTCGCGGGTGGCCACCGGCACGGTGATCAGCGCGCCGTCGAACTCGGGCTGGGCCGCGGAATAGGAAACATCCATGGTCGGCAGTCCCTGGACGCTGTCCACCCATTGGGCATGGGGGGCGGAACAGGTGATGGCCTGGATAAAAGGTACCCCCAGGCTGGGCAGCAGGTCTTGAAACGAAGGCGCAACCAGGGTGAGGGAAAACATCAGCGGATTGATGAGCGCTTGGATACGTGGCTTGCCGTTGTCCATGAAATAATGGGCAATGACATCGTCGGCGGCCCGATTCCCCCGTTCCGAATCCTTGTAGCGTAAATGGAAGACCGGCAGGACGTTGGCACCGGAGGCCTCTATTGAACGGATGATGGCGTCGATGAAGGCGAGATTGTTGTTGATCCAGTAGGTCTGGTAAAACCACAGGCCAATGGTCGGCTTGCTCGGGTCGATTTTGCCGGCAAGATACTCATTCAGATCGGGGGTTCCCCGCCAGTCGGGATGATAGATGCCGTCGTCGGGCAGGGGCTCGGGAGGGAGGCAGTCCGGATCGACGTCATGGAGACGGTGGTGGAGATGGCGAAACAACTGGTGCATGTTCCGGGGGCCGCCGAAGTGGAGATATTGTTTGATCCTGTCCCAGGCCGGAGTGCCGAACTCAGGGGAAAATTCCCGGGCCGCCTCGATGGAATCCTCATCGCCGCTGGTCGGTTGGATATGGATCAACGGGCCGGAGGAGGGGTCTTGACCGTCCAGGGCTTCCTTGAGGAAGTCAAAGGCGGGAAAGGAGGCCCGACCACCATGGAGTGAGACGATCAGGATATCGGCGCGCAGGGCTTCCCGAACAAAGGCCCGTTGCCGGGATTGGTCAAAGAGTTGCACCTGGGTCCGGGCATGGACAGTGACCTGCCCGCCGGCTTGCCGGAACAGACGGACGCCCTCGCTGAGGGAGGGAATTTCGCTGGCCGTGGCGGAAAAATAGCAGAGTGTATAGGGTTGCATCAGGCCTCCTGTACCTGGTGGGCCGCGTTCCGTTTTGGAAATGCATCCAGGGCCGCGATCAGTTGGGTGGTGGTGGTACAACGGATAAAGCGGTTGTCACTGTTGGCCGCGGGAGATTCGAGGACATCACCGCGGAGGGTGAATACGGTTTTTCCCCGTTCCAGAGCCGTGTGGAGCAGGGTCATATTGGCTTGGTTGCCGGTGCTCACGGCAAACCCGCTGTCAATGACGAAATCGCAGGAGTCCATCAGGGTGGCAGCCAGGTTGGTGCTGGTGCCGTTGATCGCCTCCAGGGGCGGAGTGGTGATACAGTCGGCGCCAAGGGATTGGGCCACGTAGTAATCAAGATCATTGGTGTGGACCACGCCGGTGGCAATAGCAAACCCTTTTTTAGCGAGCATCCGGTAGACAAGAGACCCGGTGCCCATGCCGGCGACCACAAAAGCACGCCCCCGGTTGCCTTCCCCGCGAAGTTCAATGCCGCCCAGGTGGCGATTGAATTCAGCTTTGCTGAAGTCATACAAACCCGACACCGCCTCGGGCGTGAGCACCGCTTCGGGCGCTCCCCAGTCCAGCAGACCGCCATCCTTGATCAGGGCCACCTGGTCGCTGACCTTGGCGGCGACATCGACATCGTGCAGGGAGGCAATGACGGTAATTCCCTTGTCGCGGCAGAGATCACGGAGAATGGCCATGACCTCGACCCGGTGCTTGAGGTCGAGATGGATGGTAGGTTCATCGAGAAGGAGGAGGAACGGTTCCTGGGCAAGCGCCCGAGCTACCAGCACCTTCTGACGTTCACCGTCGCTGAGATCGGAAAAAGGACGGCCTGCCAGATCGAGGGCGTGGACCGCGGCCAGGGACTGGGTGACAATCTTCTGGTCTTCGGAATTCAGACGGCCGAGATAGTCGGTGTGGGGGTATCGCCCCAGGGTAACGAATTCAAAGACGGTGAACAGAGGCGGAACAATTTTATCGGTGAGTACCACGGCCATGGTACGGGCCAGATCCATGGCCGGCAAAGTATCCAGCGATTTGTTGTGGAGCGTGATCGCTCCAGCCAGCGGAGCAAGATGGCGCGACAGGGTGCGGAGCAGGGTGGTTTTGCCGGCACCATTGGGGCCGAGCAGACTGATGAATTGACCCGCTTCGCAGTCGAAGTCCAAACCGCTGAGCACTGGCGTTTTGTTGTAACCGACCGAAAGGTCTCTGGCGCTGAGTATTGGCTGGACAGTGGCGGTGTTCATAATTTGACCCTCCGTTTCAAGAGAAGTGCGATAACAATGGGGGCTCCGAAAAAAGCGGTAATCGCCGAGAGGGGCAGTTCCACCGGAGCCAGTGCCGTACGGGCGATCAGGTCACAGAGACTGGTCACCAGAGCCCCCATCAGGCAGGCCCCGGGTATAAGGATGCGATTGTCCGAGGTGCCGAAACTCAATCGGGCCATGTGGGGCACAGCCATACCGATAAAAGCCACCGGCCCGGCCATGGAAGTGATCATCCCGGCCAGAGCACAGGCACAGAGCAGGATCAGCAAGCGAAAATGGCGGATATTGACACCCATGGATGCGGCGTACTCTTCCCCCAGCAGGAACGCATTGAGTGGTTTGCTCTGCAGGTACAACAAGGTGAGAATACAACCGCCGAAGATGAGCAGGATCCAGATTTCATCCCATTTGAAACCGGAGAAGCTACCCAGTTGCCAGAGAACAAAACCCTTGATTTTGTCCTTTTCCGCCAGGGCGGTGAGGATGGCGGTGACAGCCCCGCAGAGATACCCCATCATCAGACCGACAATGAGCAGGGTGACCCCGCCCTGGATCCGGGAGGCAATGGCCAGCACGATCAGCATCACCCCATAGGCGCCGACAAAGGCGGCCAGGGTGGACATGAAGGGGGTAAACAAGGTCCAACCCACGGTCACCGTGGTGAGCATGACGATGGAAACCATCAAAGAAGCACCTGAGGAGATGCCGAGGATAAAAGGCCCGACGATGGGGTTGCGGAAATAGATTTGCAGCAGCAGACCGGAGGCGGCGAGATAGGCGCCGCCAAAGGCTGCGGCGATGGCCCGGGGAATACGAATATTCCAGATGATGGTGTTGGTGATGGAATCTTCTCTGGGGTTCAGGAGGACATGCCAGATTTCGGCCAGGGAATAGGGAATCGACCCGACGGCGACATTGATGACCAGCAGGATCAGGGTCAGCAGGCCAAGGCCGGAAAAGACCACCGGCGGTCGCCGCCAGGCAGGTGGACGTATTGACGGGACGACGGGTTCAGAAGTGGTCATAAGCAGAGTCCTTGGTTATGACTGGATCCGTGTCCGGCAATTCGTCGAAGTACCGCAGCCGGTATCCGGGGTAGAGTTCAGGGTGGAGAATGGCACTGATTTCAAAAAGAATTTCGTCGAGTTTGTCACCGGATTGGTGATAATGGGGCAGGGGAGCGTAGACTCTGCCCTCGGGTTTGAGCGGAGCGATGTCCTTGATCAGTGCATTGAGTCGGCCCAGAGCCTCCTTGGAGGTGGCCCCTGATTTCCGGTCCCGGTATGTGAAAAGAATATCCGCATCCTGACCTGAATAGAGAAAGCGTTCCACCGAGATTTCGATGCAGGAGGCACCGAAGATATCCCTGAACTGATAGTTGCTCTGCGCCAGACCGACCAGTTCTCCGACCCAGGAATTACCTGGTTCGACCATCACCCTTTTCTCGTAAACATCGCCCCACATGACCTTTGGCTGTTGGGGGGCGGCGGCGGTGCGGGCACGGATGTCGCGCAGCGTGTCGTCGATGCGGTTGAAGAAGGCCTCGGCTTCCTGTTCCCGGTGGAAAAATGGGGCGAGGAATTTGACAAAGCTCATGCGGGCGCCGAGGCACATGGCCTGCGGCGTGGTGGTAACCACCACCGGGATGTTCAGGGTGTTGAGCAGTGGGATGATGGAAGGATCCCAGGTGAGCACCAACTCCGGTTGCTGCAGTTTGAGACGTTCAAAGTCGATGGCGCTGGCGTCTCCGATAAAAGCGATGCGCCCCTCTTCCATCCCGCGCCTGACCTCAGGGATATACCAGCGATCCTGGGGCGTGGTAACGCCCACCAAGGTTTCATCCAGTACCCCCAGGGCAAGGAGGGTGGCGACCTCAAAGTAGCCGTAGGCAACCACCCGCTCCACCGGTATGCGGACGACTCTATTGGGGTCAACACCCGTGGGCATGGGGGCGTCACGGGGGATGAGCACCAGGGTACGGCCAGCACCATCGCGGACATCAATCCGCTCCGCGGACAAGCGGTTGACCGCAAATTCACCGATCTGGAGAAAAGCCGGTCGGGTGCCGTCATCAGTGGCCGAGCGGTTGCCGTCGCAGGCGCACAGGCCGAGGATGAGCAGGATGGCGGTCAGCGGGAGAAAAAGTGTGGACATCTTCATACCGATTGTTTGTTGACCTCCTTGAGTAAGATCCATTCACAGACATAAAAGAGCAGGCCGATGGAGAACAGCGCCATGCCGCTCAGATACAAAAAAACACCTGGATCCTTGCGGATATGCAGGTCGATGCGGGTAGGCATGTTCATGCCTCCCAGGCTTTTGGGGGCAAAATCGATCATATGAAGGGTATAGCCCTGAAAGCGAACCGGGCGGGTTGCGGTAAGTATGGCTTCCCGGGTCGAATTTTCACTGCTGAGCAGCAGATGGGCCCTGGGCGTGAGAATATGATCAGTGAAAAAATCCAACCTTTGCCCCTGGTAATACTCGGGGGCAAAAGAGGTGAAGGTGACCTGACCTTTGGCGCCGGGCAAGGAGAGGTGGGTGCCCGGCACCAAAGTCTGACCCGTCAGGACCTGAGAGAAAAGATAACTGCAGAGATAGCCCGCCAGAATGATGATCAGGGCATAGTGCATCAGATGGGGCGCAAGTTTAAAGGCCAGGCACATGGGGCTGGTCGTTTTGCCGGCGCGCAGCAGCCGGTACACCCGATCCGTGGTGCAGGTGAAGGTGTTACAGACCAGCAGGGCCAGCAAGAAGAGAAGAAGGAAGAACCATGCGGTCAGCAGAAGAGAGGAACGTCCGTAGGTCTTCGCCCAGGGGATGAGTCCCATATCGTTCATGGGCATGTACAACGATGCATTGCCGTGCAGGCAGAAGTATCCCCAGGCTGCGTTCAAGGTGAGGAGTATGCAGAGGATAATGGTCAGGCGGATGCTGGCCATGGCGTGCCAGCAATGGATAATGAGAGTCTTCATAGCTGCAAGGGGTTGCGGAACGGTCCGAGGTCAGGCAGGAAGGTGAGGGCCAGGACAGCCAGGCCACCCACAACGGCGCAGGCCGCCCGCCCGGTCAGGGTCCATGATCTGGTCAGGTGCAGGTGCAGGAAGCAGGCATAGAAAAACCAGGCGGACATGGTGGTGAGGATGGCGGGATCTTCCCAGACCACCGGTGTGCCCCACCCGAAATACGACCAGAGCCCGCCGTTGAACATGGATATCGTCCACAACGCAAAGCCCCAGACTGTCCAGAAGTGACAACGATGCATGGCTCGATGCAGATGGGAGGTGCTGTACGCATGTCTGGTCTGCATCAAGGCAGCCAGCGCCCAGCTGACACTGACCAGGAAACAGGCCTTGCCAATGGCTCCGAAGACGAGAAAAGCATGGGCGAACAAGGTTTTTGATTTGACAAAAGGCAGGTAGAAGTCCTTGGGAAAACAAAGAGTGCAGGCGGCCACCAGCACCATGGCGGCCAGCAGGCTTCGTTGAACCGGTTGCTGGAGAGCCGACTCGGCGGCATTGGCGGCTATCGGGTAGAGCAGGCCCAGGCAGAGCAGAACCGCCACCGGAGTCAGGTGCAGGGGGAGCATGGGCCAGGCCTGATGATAGCGGAGGACAACAATGAGGAGACTGGCGGCCAGTCCGGGGATCAGCAAGGCGGCTATCAGTACCCGCCGGTGTTGCAACGTGGTCAGCGAGGCGATGAAGGCAAGGCCGTAAAAAAGACAGGCGGCCTGCAGGGCTGTGTGGGTCGAGATCATTGTTGCTGTGCCGATAAGGTTGTTTTGCGGTCAATATAGGCCAGGGCCTGGACAGCGGCCTTTTTTTCCCGGTCGTGGCGGGCCGCCTGGGAAAAAGCCGAGCGGCTGCCTTCGGTGTCATCGCTGTGCAAAGCGGCATGGCCGGCCATCAACCAGGCCCGCCCCTGGTGCTGTCCCTGCAGGGCGCCGGCCTGACGGAAGACGGTCGCGGCCAGGTCGTATTGTTTGAGAGCGAGGTGGAGTTCTCCTTTGAGCATGAGCAGTCGCGGATCCTGTGTCGACATACTCTGCTCCATGAGCATGGTCAGAGCTGCCTGCTGTTGTCCCAGTCTGTTGTAGGCATAGGCCAGGTGCTGGAGAAGACGTACGTCCGGCCCGGGGTGCCGGGGGCGCAGTTGATCGGTGTACAGGGGCACGGCCATGGCGGGAATGCCTGCCTGCAGATACAGGTCGGCCAGCAATCTGGTTTCTTCCCTGCTCAGAGGTTTCAGGTAGTTGAGGATGATGCAGGCGGTCAGTGCCTCTTCCAGGCGCTCGGCCTGCAGCTGGATGTGGATCAGCGCCTGCCACCATTTCGGCTCGGCGGGATTGTCTTCGGTCAGTTTCCGGGCCAGAGCCAGGGCTTTGCTCTCCATGTTGAGGGAGAGATACTGGTAGAGGAGAATTTCCTGCCAGCGGATCTGATCGTCACCACTGTATTCGGCGGCCAGTTCTTCGATCAGGGGCAGGGCCTGCCGGACCTGATCGGTGGCCAACAAGGCGTGGATATAGTGCTCCTTCCATTCAGGTTGAATGGCTGTGGGATGGGCGGCAAACAGGCGGGCAAAGGAGCTGACCGCCTCCTGGTTAGCACCGGCCATGAGGAAAGCGGCGGCGCTGAAATACAGGGGGTCCGCCTGGCTGCCGGCAGTGCTGTCGTAGGCCCCGGCAAAACTGACCGCGGCTTCCCGGAACTGCTGCCGGTCATAATGGGCCTTGGCCAGATTCAGCCAGCTGGAGGTATGATCCGGATCCAGGGCTACAGCCTGGGTGTAGGCGTTGATGGCCCTGGTGTGCTGGTCCTGAAGGAGGTAGCAGTTACCCAGGGCGAAAAAGAGTTCCGCATGAGGCGCGGACGAACCGGCGAGGTAAGCCTCGAGCTGGGCTGCGGCCTGGTCGTACCTCTGGTTGTTCATAAGCGGTGCGATCCTGAGAAGCACGGCGCGGATCGCTGCCGGTGGTTCCTTGGCCAGGATGGTGGCTGGCTGAAAGAAGAGGGTCGTCAATATACAAACAAGAACCCAGCAGATTACTAGCCTCGAATATCGCATGGTTCTACTCCAGTTTAAAGGTAATGGTCTGTTCCACCAGGGATTTGACCGGTGTGCCCCCAACGGTGCCCGGCTTAAAACGCCAACCGGCAATGCAGCGGAGCACGCTTTGCTCGAAAATGCCTTCAGGTTCGGCAGCCAGGACCGTGATGCGACCGACCTGGCCCTGTTCGTCAACCACGAAGCGGACTGTGACCCAGCCCTCGATGTTGCGGCGTTTGGCCACCATGGGATAGATGGGTGGCATCTGAGCCAGGGCGGTCAGGGGACCGTCCAGTTGACCGGTGGTGAAGAGATCGCCCAAGCCGGTGGCCAGGCCGGTTTCCAGTGGGGGCAGGGCCAGGGTGGATGGTCCGGCCGGCAGGCGCGGGTTGATGGCAAAGGGCAGGGTGAGTTTCGGGGCCGATGGTTGCGGCGCATTCGGTGTTGGGGGCTCGATCACCTGTGGTTCAGGGGGTTGCACGGGTTCCGGTGGCTTGGGAGGATCGGGCTGGCGCAGACGGGTGAGCTGGATCTGAGGAACCAGGGCATCAAAGGCCGGTTCCGCGGCTCGGGTATTGATCAGGGCCGGCATGAGCAGGAACAGGACCAGGTTCAGGCCAAGGGCGACTAGGACCGCCCAGAGCCAGTCCAATCTGCCGGAGGCAAGGAGTGTGGGGCCGCCGCTCATGGTGCTCAGGAGCCCTGCGGCAGGCTGGCTGCTAGGGAGACATTGACCGCGCCGGCCATGCGGCAGCTGTCCATGACCTGGATAGCGGTACCGGTATGACTGGCTTTGTCCGCCACCACAATGACCGCGGCTTCCGGATTTTCCGCCAGGGCCCGTTCGACATGAGCTCGGACCGTCCGCATATCGATCTGCCGCTGTTCCATGAAGATCTGGTTATTGGGGTCGATGGCGATCAGAATCGTGGTTCTGTTCTCCACCGTGGCCGTGGAGGCGGTGGGCCGGGAGACCTCGATACCGGTTTCCTTGACGAAACTGGTGTTGACCAGAAAAAAAATGAGCAGGATGAAGACCATGTCGATGAGCGGGGCGATATCAAGTCCGGGTGTGGTCCGTTTGCGCCTGCGGGCGGCGGAAATATTCAGCATGCGGCCTCCTGGAGATGGCGGCGCAGGTAGTACCCGGCTCCGGTCAGTTGCCGTTGCAGATCCTGGGCGCGGCGTTCCAGGAAGTTCTTCATATAGAGACCGGGGATAGCGATAATCAGGCCGGTTTCGGTGGTGATCAGAGCCTGGGAAATACCCGAAGCCATGCCCCGGGCGTTACCGGTCCCGAACATGGCCATAATGTCAAAGGTCGCCATCATACCGGAGACCGTCCCCAGCAGGCCAAGCAGAGGCGCCACCGCGGCCAGGGCGCCGATGAATCCCAGGTGTCGGTCCAGGGTGCGATTGAGGGACAGGACCAGCTCGTCGATGATGCTCCGGTCCAGGGCCGGATTGCCGCTGCGTTGGTCGAGAAACCTGGTCACGAGCAGGCCGACGGCTCCACCCTCGCCGATTGCCGGTCGCCGATTGGCGCGGATATATTCCCAGGCCAGGGGATTGGCCATGGGCCGGCGGCCGAGGCGACGGAGATACAGAGCGCGATGAGCGATCAACAGCCACATGATCAGGCTGACCAGCAATAGGGGCAGCATGACCGGACCACCGGTATGGAAGTACTCCATCAGCCGGAAGAGGTGGTCACTGATCAGCATGTTGTCTCTCGCTGCTTGTGGATCATGTTGACCAGAGACACGGATTGTTCTTCCATATCACCAACCAGCCGGTCCACGGACCGATTGAGGATATTGTGCAGAAGCATCAGGGGAATGGCCACCGAAAGGCCCAGCATGGTGGTGACCAGAGCCTCGGAGATACCGCCGGACATCAGTCGCGGGTCGCTGGTGCCCTGGAGGGTGATGACGTGGAAGACATTGATCATGCCGGTGACCGTGCCCAGCAGGCCGAGCAGGGGGGCAATGGCGGCCAGCATGCCCAGCGTGGACAGAAAGCGCTCCAACCGGGGGATCTCTTTAAGAAGCGCCTCCTGGAGCACGTTTTCCATATCTTCACGCGACAGGTTGCGCGCCGCGAGACCAGCGGCCAGGACCCTGGCAACAGGTTTGTTCTCTGCCTGACAGGCCTGTATGCAGCCAGGCCAGTCTCCCGCGGCAGACCGCGTACGGAGCGTGGCCATCGGGCCCGGGCCACGATGATGGCTACGGACAAGGAACACGGTTCGCTCGATAACGATGAGCAGGCCAAAGACCAGAATGGCGAGAATCGGCCAGACAATGGGGCCACCTCTGCCGATCTGTTCAAGAAAACTCACCTGATGGATGAGCAGTCGCAGGGCGGCGCCCCGGGAGATATCCATGGGGACGGCTTCGCTTTCGCCCTCCATATAACGGTGCAGCTGCTTCTGCATTCGTGCACCCGGCGGACGCGACAAGGCATAGAGGGTGCCGCTGGCCTGGGCATGATTGAGAAACCCGCTTTCTCCTTCAAGCCGATAGACGGCGGTGAAGGGCCCGATGAAGAGGATATCGGCTTCAGCCTCCCTGCCGGCCCGATCGATCATCCGGCTCTGGAGCAGAGTGACCTCCCCGGTCCGCCTGATCTGCGCCAAGAGAGCATCGGTCATGGCCCGGACATCGTCCATGCCGGGAAAACGGTTGTTATCCGCCACCGCGCTCAGCAAGGAGGCCGAGTACCCCAGCGGCCTGGATTGAGGATTCTGGCTGATCAGGGTATCGATATCCCGGGCATTGACCCGGATCATGCCGACCAGTTCCCGAACCATGCTGTCGGTTTCCTCCAGTTGGGCGGTGACCTCTTGTTCTTCCTCGATCAGCTGATCAAGGTGCTCCTGCAAGAGGTTGACCTCTCCGCTCAGGCGGTCCCGATCGGCTTCCAGTTCGGCAATCGCCTGTTCCAGGGCTGTCCGGTCGCTGAGGATCCGGGCGCGGCTGAGTGCCGCTTCCTCTTGGGCTGTGGCCAGTTCCTCCCGGGCTTGCTCGGCCAGGGCTTCCCTGGCGTGCCGGGCTTCCTGTTCCACAATCCGCATGTCATCGGCCAGGACCACGCCCGTATGCAGAAACAACAACAGCAGAACAAACAGGGTCATGATCCTTTTCATTGCCGCACCATCCTGCCCACCGGTACATTGAGGATTTCCACCGGCTGTTGCCTGGAGCTGATGGCTACCAGCGAGCGGATAGTCCGCAGATGGCTATTGTCAAGGGGTTGCCAGGCTTGGGTGGCGACATTGTAGAAGCCGCATTGTCGATGATCGAGGCTCAGATAGAAAAGACGGAGTCGACCCAGGCGAAAAATTTCCGCGAGCAGAGGCTCGTTGTTGACCATGATGGTCTCCTGGTGCACTTCGGTGGTGAACCCGTATTCCGCTTCCACCAACAGGGCTTCCATGAGCCGCCGATATTGCTCGGCGACGGTGACCGCCGGGTCCCCCATCATCGCCGTCAGGCCGTCGAGGCGCTGCTGTCGTTCATCGACGAGAAAGGGCGGTCCCATGGCGATTGCTTGTCGCAGGCGGTCAAGAAGATCATCGAGAAAGGGGGAGATCTCCTCGGAGATGCGGATCATGTCGGCCAATTGCTGCTTTTTGCCGTCCAGTCTGCCTTCGTTGGCGGTGATGGTCTGCCGCAGTTCTGTTCGCTGTCGCCGCAGTTCTTCGTTTTCCGCCTGAAGTTGCTCGAAGCGGGCGGTCAGTTTTTCCCGGTCACCCCGCCATTGGTCCTCCTCCTGCTGGGTGGCCTGACGGGTCAGCACTGCCTGATGAACCGGCTCCTCGATCTGCTGCCGCGTATCGGCTCCATGGAGCAGCGGCCATGGCAGTAGCAGCCAGCAAAGAAAGAGAACAGGGGGGAGGATGGGGGGGGTGGGCCGCATGCGTATCAC
>NZ_JAFFQC010000052.1 GCF_016918545.1 Desulfobulbus alkaliphilus
TGGGAACCGTTCTCATTTTTAGCGCGTTAAAGCTAAAAACCAACACCAGAAAGAAAACCATTCTCATTAGCGATGACCCCGCCGAGGCGCCGTTGGGTAAAAAATGGGGGTTTTCTTTCAGGCACTAGATAGGCGAGATGCTGATTTATCGTTGCATGGCGCATCAGTACAGACGCCATCCCGCGTGTCTTTCCCTGGCCTGTGATGCCAACCAGAACAGCAGGGGGTGAGATTATCGGCAGGTGGCATTCCTTCAAAGCTTTATCTGTAACACCGCGTGATGCTGCTGTAACGACTTCCATGTTGACGACGGAGCTGTTCATCCAAGGAAATCCTTCGTCATCCCAGTAATCTGAGTTGTCGACCGCCGGTGTCGAACCATTTCCCACCGTTGCGACGTATTTTATCGGTACGATTTCCCAGTGCGCCGGAATATCCCCCAGCCAGTCGAGGCCGGAGGGTTTTTGGGGGGCGCTTTCGTCGAGGCCGCGGGTGACGGCGCGGCTGATGAGGGCGGCGCGTTTTTCTTCCAGCAGGGTCAGCATCTTTTCCTTTTCCACCACCAGCGCATCGATGCGCGCGGTTTCGTGGTCGAGGTAGTCGGCGATCAGGCGTTGAGTTTCGTAGGCAGGGGTTGGAAGTTTCATGGAACCAATGAACTCCCAGTTTGCGCGAGGCATTTTCGCGCCAAAAGTTGAGGCGTCCACTTGGCCCACAAAATCAGGCGACAGCATCGAATAAAGCAGAAAGCGCGGATGAATATCCGGTTGTGGTTCTAGAACCAGAAGTTCGGTGCTGCACACACCGTCTTTGTCTGCGTGAAACGCTTTTGCCAAATAAGGCCGCAACTTGCCGAATAGAACATCGCCCGAATAGAAAACATTCGCCGTTCCGCCTGCGGAATCATCACCTTCGGAAGTACCTGAGGTTGCACTTGGCAAGAGCTTTCCGGTCCAAGACTGAATGTTTTCCAGTCCCAAGTAATCGGCATGCTCTGAGGTTGCATCCGTTCGCTCATTTCGAAGCGGTGCAATAAATTTAAGCCGTTTCCCGACTTCTTCTCCCCTTCGTGTCTTCGTGCCTTCGTGTGAGCCCATCATAACTCCCCCAAATCCTCGCCCCACTCGGCGAGCTTCCGGCGCAGCAACTCCTTGTCCGGGAGATAGAGCTGGTATTCCTGCGCATGAATATTGGCGTCTTTGGGCAGGGTGATTTCCACCAGGGCGTCATGCTTCTTCTTGCAGAGGACAATCCCCACGGTGGGCGATTCCTCATCCAGTTTTACAAAGCGGTCGAAGTAGTTGACGTACATCTGTATCTGGCCGAGGTCGCCGTGACCCAGCTTGCCGATCTTGAGATCGATCAGTACATAGCAGCGGAGCAGGCGGTTGAAGAAGACCAGATCGACAAAGAAATGCTCTTCGTCAAAGGTGAAACGCTTCTGCCGGGCTTCAAAAAGGAAACCTTTACCCAGTTCCAGCAGGAAGTGTTCAAGTTTGTCGATGATGGCGCTTTCCAGGTCGGATTCGGAATACTTCGCCTTTTCGTCGAGACCGAGAAACTCCAGTATATAGGGTTCCTTGAGCAGGTCTTCAGGCCGGGCAACAAGCTGGCCTTCGGCGGCGAGCTTTTTCACCCCCTCCTTGTCGCGGCTGAGGGCGAGGCGCTCGTACAGCCCGGAATTGAACTGGCGCTTGAGTTCCGGCAGTGTCCAGCCGCCTTGCGCCGCCTCGATTTCGTAGAAACTACGCTCCTCCGGGTTGTCGATGGAGATCAAAAAAACGTACTGCGACCAGCTCAGGTTGAATGGCAAATTGACTTTGGTGGATCCCTTCTGCCAGAGTTGCGGAAACTCCTGACTGGCAGATTCGCCAGACGGCGTCTGGCTTTTCTGAGGCAACGTGAAAATGCCAGATGGCATCTGGCATTTTTCCGGAAGTCGGTCGACATAGGTCAAATAAAACTTGCGCATGTTCTGCAGGTTCGCTCTGGAGAATCCCCGCCCGAACTCCGCCTTCAGAGCGGCGGAGAGTTCCTTGAGCAGCCCCTTGCCGTACTCTGCCCGTTCTTCGCCACCCTGTTCATGCTCAACAATGCTCCGACCGATCTCAAAGTTGGTGAGCACCTGGATGAGGTCAACAGAATGCACCACCGCCCGGCGGGCGGATTGAATCAGGTCGCGGATTTGATGAATCAGCTTTTTCACTCCGTCACCTCCCGCAACAGCGCCATGATCCGTTTCTCCACAGCCGCAAGCTCGGCGTCGATCAGCTGAATTTTACCCTTGCGATGCTTCTCCTTGCGGTTGCTCAGCACCCAAACAAAGGTGCCGATGCCGGTGTTGTAGAACATTTGCTCAGGCAGGGCGACGATGGCCTCCAGCCAGTCGTGTTCGATGATCCAGCGGCGGATTTCGCTTTCACCGCTGCCCGCGCCGCCGGTGAAGAGCGGCGAGCCGTTGAAGACAATGGCGATGCGCGAGCCGGGCTTGTCACGGTTGCCCCGCTGCCACGGCTGGAACTTGGCGATCATGTGAATCAGAAAGAGCAGCGCGCCGTCATTGATGCGCGGCAGCTTGCCGTTGTAGCCACGGAAGTTGGGCCAGCGGTCGATCTCCTTCTTCTCCCCCTTCCAGTCCACGCCAAAGGGCGGATTAGCCAGCAGGTAGTCGAAACGCATGTCGGGGAACTGGTCGTTGGTCAGGGTGTTGCCGTACTCGATACGGCTGTCCTTGTGCCCCTTGATCAGCAGGTCGGAGGCGGCGACGGCATAAGAGCGAGGGTTGTAGTCCTGGCCGTAGACCTTGACCAAGGCGTGTTTGTTGTGGGCGCGCAGCCAGTTCTGGCTTTCGGCCAGCATGCCGCCGGTACCGCAGGCCGGGTCGCAGATGGTGACGATAACTCCTTCGCGGGTGAGTACATCGGTATCCGGCTCCAGCAGCAGGTTGACCATCAGGCGGATAACCTCGCGCGGAGTGAAGTGGTCACCGGCCGTCTCGTTGGCGGCCTCGTTGAAGCGCCGGATCAGGTCTTCGAACACCAGCCCCATGGTGATGTTGTCCACATGGCGAGGGTGCAGGTCGATTTCGGCAAACTGCGACACCACCTGGTAGAGGCGGTTGGCCTCTTCGAGCTTTTCGATCTCCTTTTCAAACTCGAAACGTTCGAAAATCTTGCGGATGTTCTCGGAGAAGCCGTTGATGAAATCGACCAGGTGACGACCGATGTTGTCCGGGTCGCCCTTGAGTTTACGAAAATCAAGCTGGCTGTGATTGTGGAATCCCAGAGCTTTGCCGTTTTCATCGCTGGCCAGTTCGTTCAGCACCCGGTCCACCAGCTGCGGGTCTTTGTTCTTCAAGGTCTCGTAGCGTTTGAGCACCGCTTCCTTGGTGGGGGCAAGCACGGCATCGAAACGGCGCAACACGGTCAACGGCAGCATGACCCGTTCGTACTGTGGCGGTCGGTACGGCCCACGCAGCAGATCGGCCACGGACCAGATGAAATTCGCCAGTTGCTGAAAATTGCCTGGGGTCATGGGTGGGTATCCTTGCTCTTGCGTTTCAGCTTGCCTTGCTCCGCCATCCGTTGACAAAACGCTTCGAATTGCCTTCGCGCCAGTTTGAAGGGAACCGTTTTGCTGTTTACCCAGCGGTTGATCGTGGAAAAGCTCACGCCGGGTTCATGGGCCAGCTCTTCCTGGCTGAGCCCCAGTTGCTGGCGGACTTCTTTGACCGTTCCCGCAAAATTTTCCGGTGCCTTTGCCATATCGGTTTGCCTCAATTCCTGGTGCGCCATCAATTCACCGGCGGCAAGCAAACGTAATGTGCCTTACGGACAATTACGGGCCTCAATATAGCGGGTGACAGCGCATGTGGAAAGCGGAAGGTTGGCGATCAGTTATGAACCAGCCGCTGTCCCGGAACAACCGGCGTGGGAGCCTCCAGGGGGTTGATCACCTGTAATAAAAGCTGAAAATAAAACGATTAATCCAAAAATACCAACAGATATACCAACAATTATTTTTCCCCCAGGTCGTTCCGCGTCTTCTCCCTCCTCCACAATGATTTCAGTTACGCGTGTGAACAACATCAGCACACCAGCTCAACTATTGGGACTTCCCAAGAGTCTCCAAAGCATTTGGCCTGAAAATCTTTATCAGCTACATCCTCTTTGTAGCGCCGCACCATGGCAATGACCCGAACTTCATTAACCTCCCGGAGTTTGCTGGTCCAATCAGACTGCGC
This sequence comes from Desulfobulbus alkaliphilus, assembly GCF_016918545.1. Taxonomy (GTDB): domain Bacteria; phylum Desulfobacterota; class Desulfobulbia; order Desulfobulbales; family Desulfobulbaceae; genus Desulfobulbus; species Desulfobulbus alkaliphilus. Next base: position 4,244 of record NZ_JAFFQC010000052.1, read on the forward strand.
TTTCTTGGATAATCTGGCAAAGGATACGCCATCCTTATTAATCAACTCTATATGTTTGTTTCTTTCTTCGATTTTCACGACATTCCCAACCTTGATATCAAGCAATGCCAGACGAGCAGGATGCCGCTCCGGCTTTATCCCTGCAAAATCGATAAATAAGTCGTCCATGCCAAGGAGATGATATGTGCGCGATGGTCTGCTTTTCTGAACAGGCGCGGAAAGTTTTCTGTGCATCAGAAAATCTCCGTTCAGTATTGCAATATGAGGATTGACTGAGGTCCCCAGCGCAAAGAGATGGAGCGTCTCCCTCGCACGGGACATCGACACATAATATAAGCGCCGTTCATCCTCGATCGCTGAGCGGCTGCTCTCTTGCCAACTGTCACCGAGGATGAACACATGATCGAACTCAAGCCCTTTAACAGCATGAGCAGTGGCCAGAAACAGACCGTTGCCCATGTTTTTTGACCTGCTCTGTTCGGCCAGTACTTCGTAAACATATTCCTGAATGGCTGGTACAGGTTGGGGGGTATTATTGGTTTCCTTTTGCCAGTCGAGGAGGATTCTTCTCAGATTCTCGCTCCACATCGTCGCAACAGGGTACATCCCATCAAGCCTTGCAAGCAGATCATTACCGGAACACGTTTCAGTTCGCATTCCTCGCAGGTGTTCCAGCATTTGCGCATTTTCTTGAATGCGGGTCAACCGGGGGAACCCGCCATGGCGGCCCCAACATAAACTCACAGGTATCCCTTTGTCCTCGCATGCGGAACGAACACTATCGAGGTCTTTCCATTCCCGGGCGAGGACAGCACAATGACTCAGGTCAACAGTCCCGACCCTGGTCAGGCGCTGCAACTCCTCGAGCAGCACGGTGGCCTGTATCGCTGCATTGCTCACCTCAAGTATCTGCACCTTTCCCTGCGCAACCGGATCGTTTGTTTGCCAGTTACCGCCTGGCGGAAGGCTCCGCCGGGCCTTGTTGATCCGAATCGGATAACCGATTTTCATCCGGTCGGCATTAGGGGCGATAAGGCAATTGGCCGCGGCGATGATATGGGCGGTTGAGCGATAGTTTTCGATCAGATAAGAGACGTCGGCGCTGTAGTCCTGTTGAAATTTCCTGATGAACTCGACACTTGCACCGCGGAATCGATAGATGTTCTGGTCGTCATCGCCAACCGCCAAGATGGCCATCTTGCCATCTCCTTCCTCGCGGCTTTTTCCGGCAATCAGTGAGACCAATTCATACTGGGCTGCATCAACATCCTGGTATTCGTCGACCAGAATATGACTGAACCTGCCGATCAGCGCGAAGTCAGGTGGGATTTCCTGAAGTCCAATTACTTCGGTCTCTCCCTTCAACATGCGAATGGCATCAAGGATGACTTCTGAAAAATCAATTTCTTCCCGTTTCCCCTGTTTGCCCTGAGTAACGAGCGATTTGCCTGTCAGGCGAAGAGCCAAACCATGAAACGTCAGCAGGGTGACTCCTGCCATATCGTCGCCAACCAGATCGTGTAATCGTTGCCGGAGACTGAGGATGGCGCTGCGGTTAAAGCACAGCACCAAAATGGACCTCGGATTGATTCTGTTCACCCTCAGGAGATGCGCGATCCGGTGAGCGACTACCCTTGTTTTCCCTGCACCGGGGCCAGCGAGGATCAGCATGTTTTTCTCTTGCCCGGCAGTAACGATCTTTTCCTGCTCCGGATTTTTCAGTTCATCGACGATCCGTTGATACGACTGTTTGCTGGTTGCCCGTTCGAGAAATTTGTCCTTTTCCGGAAAAAAACGTCTGACGAACTGCTCTTTGTCATCATTGAAATACGAAGCGACATACTGCCAGGCGCCACCGATTTTGGTCAGAGCCAGGCGAGCATATTCATTCATGACATGAATCTGGAACGTCCTCTCAGCGTAGTGGGTTTTGAGGGGCAAGAAGTCGGCGAATGCATATCTCCTGGATTTCGATTCCGGATGCAATTGGATGGTCATGGCCTGACGGAAAACAGCCAGCCCCTGCTGGAGATCCAGAACCCCTTGCTCATGCATATAGGTCAGGGCCCGCTCGGCTGCCGCCAATGGGTCTCTGAGTTTATCGACCAAAAGCAAATCTCCCCGCAAGGCGGTGACTATCTGCTCAAGAGTAAACTCAACCAGCAGATTGGCTCCAGCGTGCACATCGGCAGGCACGGTTGCCACAATCGTTTTAAGAGCCCGTTGAGCGGCCAATTGACGCACCTCCACTGTCTTGCGCAACGATGACCAATCCCGGTGGAGGAAAACGGAGAAACGATGGTTGCCCCTGGCGGTGAATGAAACACTCCCCCTGACACCGGCAAGCCCCCTGCCGTCCCTACTCAGGCCGTACAGCAACAATTTCAAGGTATGTGGGGTGCAGGCAGTATAACCGCTATCGATCAATACTTGATTGACCTGCCTGAGATCCAATTCAAGTGGGATGTCCACCTCCAAGTCAGGTGCCGTTTCTGCCAACACCTTCAGGAGGTCGTTCTCCAGGGCAACAATCTGTTGCAACTGCTTTTCCGAACTCTTTTGCACCTTGTAGCGGATATAGGCACTGAGAACCGTCGTTTTATCCAACATCCCCTGAGTGGCCATGTCGTGGAGCGTACGGATGACCCGTTGGGTCTCGGTTTCAGTCGCGACGTCATCTTCCATGGGAGCAAAGGCACTAAGGCCAGCCAATTCATCGGCACTGAATGACTGATTCAACCGATCCCGCTCCATCAAGGCGCCCATTATGGCCAGCCAGCGTTGTTGTTGCCGCCGGGAGAGATTGAACCCGGCGATTCTGTCCATCGCCTCCTCAAGGCTTCTGACCGTAGGTTTTCCCTGAAAAATCTTGGTTTGATTTTCGTTACGCTGTAAATATCCCGCCCGCTCAAGCCATGCCAGGGCCGTGCGGACTCGGGTATCGGCATCGGGCAGATCCGGGTCAACCTCGACCACATCCAGACGCACGAGGTCGCCAGCGGTGAGGACAACAGTATCCTCTCCACGTGCCGCATAGCGAATACCGCGAAGGAACTGAGCGATTTCCCTCTGATTAAGCATCGATCCACAGCTGAGACGAAATTGCCCCTCAATATCATGCTCATTGAAGATCAGGATGCATTCCGCGGTATTACGGTCGCGCCCAGCCCGTCCAGCCTCTTGCAAATAATTTTCCAGTGATCCAGGAATGTCGGCATGAATGACCAGCCGCACATCCTCTTTGTCGATTCCCATGCCAAAGGCATTGGTCGCACAGATAATCGGGGTGGCCCCACTGACAAAGCTCTCCTGAATCCGTTTTTTGATCGATGGTTCCAGGCCGGCATGAAAGGCCTCTACCGTAAACCCGTTTTCCTGGAGGAATTCAGCCAATCGTTCCGTGCCTTTCTTGGTGGCGCAGTAGATGACGACACTGCCGTTGTCCTCATATCGAGACCGGAGCAGATCAAGAATCGTCTGGTATTTTTCGTACCGTTCGACTTCCCAGACTTCATACTGCAAATTGGTCCGTTCATGGCCGCCGGCGAACTGAACAACCCGAAGGCCTAGTTCTCTTTGAATGACATCGACGATCTCCGCGCGGACATCCTTTTTGGCGGTGGCTGTAAAACACTGGACCGGCGGAATGGCCACCTGTTCCTGCTCGGCGAATTCGCGGATGAACCGAATGGCATACAGGTAGTCGGGCCGGAAATCGTGGCCCCATTTGGAGAGGCAATGCGCCTCGTCAAACACCCAGGCCCCGATTTCCCTCTGGCTGATGGTAGCAATGAAGGAGTTGTTGCGCAGTTGTTCCGGCGAGACCAGCAGGATGCCGACATCCCCCAAACGAACACCTTCCATGACCTCGGCGCGTTCGGGCATCGTCAACATGCCATACAAGGCTGCGGCGATTTTGGTGCCGGTGAATCGGGAAAAGTTGTCGACCTGATCCTTCATCAGAGCCTGCAGTGGAGAGATGACAATGGTCAGCATGTTGCGGCGCTGGTATCGCATCAAGGCGGGCAAAAGATAGCAAAGCGACTTGCCCCCTCCGGTCGGCAGGGTGGCAAAGAGCGAAGAACCCCGTGCCGCGGCATGGACGATCTCCTCTTGCAGGCTTCTGCCGTCATCGGTTGTGGGCTCTGGACGAAATGTTGGAAACCCATAATAATCCAGCAGAAAACGCTGCGGATTATGATGTTTCTGGCAGTAGGCGCACTCTTCATGCCGGCAGTTGCTTTCCCGAAGTTGATGGAGGATGACCGGAACCTGAGGAAATTGATGGCGAACCCACGGCGGGAGCACTGAATTGCCATCAGCAACCGACAGCCAGGCCGTGACATAGGCCAGCGGCGCCAACAACTCCTGGCCACCTGCAAGCTGGAGCACGAGGTGGTCGACTGCACCACCACAGCAATGCTTGCGGGCAAACCAGGCGAAGGTCTCCAGCACATCGTCCCCGGTCAACAAAGGGATGCCCATGATAGCCAGAGCCTCCGCTGTTCCGATCAGGTTGGCATCGGAGGCGAGCAAGGCCCGATACAGCAGCGCCACATCCGCGTTTGCCTCAAACTGCTGTACCAGGGCGTCCCATTGCTCGGCAAACACCTTCCCGGCCAGCATCGCGTCCTGAACGGGATCATTGATACTGTCGCGGACAACCTGATAATTCTTGATCAGCCGGTGGTATGGATTGGCTGGAAACGCAAGGGGAGAGAGGAAGAGGGTATCGATTCTGGGCTTGCTGAAGAGTTGCAGATCGGGCGCGATCTGTTGCAATCGCTGGATATCATGATTGATGATGTTGTGGCCGAGAACGAAACGGGCCTCTCTGGCAAAGACATCAAAATCCCTGAGAGTATTCGAGTCGAATCTCCTTCGATCAGCGACCGAAAAGGTCTTCTCGCCAAGGATGGCGCCCAGCGAGTATATTTCTCCCTTCTCATTGACCTCGATGTCAAGGAGCAGGGTATGGTGCAGCAACTCCTGGCAGGGCGATGCCATCATTTCTCCTCGCGCAGCTGACACAGTTCGTTTTGTTCATTCTGGCTCTTGTCACTCTTCGGCAAATCCATACTCCGCCATCAGATCGTCCATGTCATCGCCAACGCCCCAGCCCCAGTTGTGGCCTTCACTCCGAACACGTTCAAGCCGCTCGACAAAGTCTTCCTGCTGGTCTGGCTCAAGCGCCACAATTGCCTTCAGCGCCTGCTCGAACATCCGCACCAAAGCGTTGAAATAGCCCTCGTCATTCATCCCGCAGGAGCCAAGCAGGTTCATGCAGGATTCGCAATAGAACACCGTCAACTCCGCCAAACCTTCCGGCCGTCCTATGGCTTTCTTGTAATCGGAAATCGCCTTTTTGGCCTTGGCAACTGAGATATCCTGATTGCGCATCACATCCGGACTAACCCAGCGGTCGATGGTTGTCTTCCTGAATCCGTGAGCGTTCGTCCGTGCGTCAGCTTCGTTGTTCGTGACCGTTCGATTAAAGTACACTTTATCGGACGGTTACGGGCAATGAAGATGGCGTGCGGACGGGTGCCCCGAAGGGCGGTGGGTGAAAGATAATGCCAAGAATTACGCTGCAATTGTACAATGATTACAGAGGTATATACCCAAAACGTGAGTCCAGCCGTCACGGATTCAGGGTCTTGTATGGTTCGAGCACATCTTCACCTAGGGCGAAGCGGGCATGAAGAAAAGCCTGATTGCTCTTGCTGGCGGCATACAGATCCTGAATCAAGCCCAGCAGCGCCGGACGGTCGAGGTCGGCAAGCTGACGTTTGAGATCTGTCCAGGTCGGTTTTTTCTTACTCGATTTTTTCATGGGATCCACATCTGCTTCATAGGATGCCTTTCCGGTTACCTCACTCTGGCCCACCAAGGTGTCACAGCCCTTGTCATAGCGTTGTCACAGCTCGATGTCGCGAATTTGTCGCAAGTTATCCATCGCCATGCTGTGCCAGCCAACGGTGGCACTTGTCGGTCAGGCGATATTTCTGCAAGCGGCTGTTGGGCTTGTCGGGGATGGTCATCTCAATCAGGCCGTCGGCCAAGGCTGGTTTGAGGTATCGCTCGCGGAAGGATTTGCGATCCGAAAGCCTCAGGGCGGATTGCAGTGCCTCGCGGCCCATCTCGCCCCGGATCACCGCCAGCAGCTCGCCGACTTGGGGGGTGACTTGAGGGCTGACTTGGGGGGCAGTGGTGGGCATGGTATCCAGGATCATCCGTAGCATGAAGGCGATAAACGGGGCGGAATCGGTCTTTTGGGTACCTTCCTGAATAGCCTGGTAATACTCGGCTTGGTGCTCGAAGATCAGGCTTTCCACCGGGATGTCGGCGAACAGGGGATTCCAGCGGGCCAGGATCAGGCTCTGCCACAGCCGCCCGATGGCCTCGCTGATCGCGGCGACCCGGTTCAGAATCTCGGGGGTGATGGTGTAGGGTGGCTGGTAGCTGGTGGGGTTGATCATGGCGCTACCTCCTCTCCTTCCGCACCAACCGGGCATTTCGACTTGATGAACTCGAACATGGGGCGGAAGACTTCAAAGCAGGCCGGGTCTATTCGAGCTGAAAACGAGGCGATGGTACTGCATGCGTTAAAATTCATATCAGTGCCTCCAAACTGTCGAAGTGACTCTGATCCTTTGCTTTCAGCGCTTCAATTACCTACTTGCACAAAGATTGCGCGTTAGTGAGGTACGAGGGGTGTTCCGTTATTCTCGCCGGTTTTTGAATATGCGATGCATCGTCTGTGAATTTATGACCTGAATCCGTGACGACTGGAGTCTTGTTTGGAGCACATTTTATTGTAAATAGGTTATAAATGCGGCGATTATCTTGGCAATAAGCCGTCACCCGCTGCCCTTCGGGGCGTTCGTCCGCACGCCATCTTTATTGCCCGTAACCGTCCGATAAAGTTTACTTTAATCGAACGGTCACGAACAACAAAGCTGACGCACGGACAAACGCTCACGGATCCAGGTATGAATCTCTTTTCTTCTCACTGGGCAGTCTATGAGCAAATCAAGCTTTAACCCATTTGTCCTTAATTACGCAACTTCTCCAGCACATCACAACGGGACATCAACTGGTCGATGCGGGCGACGATGCGGTGTTGTTTGGGTAATGGCGGGGAGGGGATCTTGATTTTGCCCGCCTTCACCAACCGCTGTTTTTTCGCCTCGATCTCCTTCAACAGTTCAGAAGCCGGGGGATCATTCGGATCTTGCACCACCAGCTGGCCCTGCATGGCGAGCGTCAGGATCAACTCGCGCAGTTTGGCGATGCCACCCGGCGCGGCAAAGGCGGTGTCGAAGTGTTGTTCCAGCAGATTGCGGGTGGCGTCGGTCATGATTGGCCCCCGGTTGGGACGGTTGAGAAAAGTGCAACAGGTGGTTGCACTTTTTCAAAAGCGAGTATTTGTGCCACGGTCTGTGGCACAAGTGCCGGGTGGTGCTGAACAAAATGTCCAACAAGCTGTTGGATAAATCGTTGCCACGAACCTGGATACCCGCCAGCGCGGGAATGGTGACTGTTTTCAACCCTTCGCGCCTTCGCGTGAGGCCATTTCTTTTCTTCGTGTCTTCGTGCCTTCGTGTGAGGCCATCCCGTTATTCATCGCCGCCCTCCGGTTTCCGAACAGCCTCGATCTGTTTCAACATGCGGTCGAAGTCGCTCTCAAACAGCCGGTCTTGGACGATGCGGTATTTCTCAAACTCAGTCTCGGCATGGGCCTTGGCGATCTCCGCCGTGACCTTGCCGGCATCCTGCAGGATTTCCCGGTCAGTGGCGGCGATAAAGCGGTTGAGGCGGGTTTCCCAGTCCTGCATAGTCATGGGCATCTTGCGCAGGGCCATGTCTTCGGCTACATCCAGGTAGGCGTTGACCAGTCGCGCCAGTTGTGCCATTTCGTCTTCGGTCAGGTAGTTCTTGGCCACGCTGACGTCGAACTTCTGGATCTTCCCTTGCGGGGCATCTTTCCAGGTGGTCAGGCCCATGTGCTGTTTGTCGGCATCGGCGCGGTTAACGATGACCTCCGCCGCTGTCTGGCCGTGAATGGCCCAGTGGAGCTTGTTCTGCACGGTGGCGAAAAAGCGCTTGGTAGCCTGGGCGGTGAGGTCGTAATCAATCGCGGTAGAATAGATGTCTGTGATCTTCTGGTAGAACTTGCGCTCCGAAAGACGAATCTCCCGGATGCGCTGCAGCTGTTCTTCGAAGTACTGTTCGGTGAGGATGGAGCCGCCGCTTTTGATGCGCTCGTCATCCATGACGTAGGCCTTGATGGTGTACTCATCAATAATGGTGGTGGCCCACTTGCGAAATTGCACGGCCCGCTCGGAGTTGACCTTGTAGCCCACGGCGATAATGGCAGGCAGCTTGTAGTGCAGGGTGTTGTAGCTCTTGCCATCAGCAGCAGTTATCCGGAATTTCCGGATAACTGAAACTTCCTGTAACTCACTGTCAGCAAAAATCTTTTTCAGGTGTTCATTCACCGTGCGCACATTCACGTCGTAGAGCACGCCCATCATCTTTTGGGACAGCCAGATGTTTTCATCCGCGTATACGGCCTCAACGCCCCCTTCGCCTGTAGCTGCAACAAAGGTCAGATATTCAGCCGCCGAGGATCGAACAATAGATGTTTCTTTTTTTTCGGCTTTCTGAAGTCGCTTGTTTTTGTCCTTCTTCATTCCACACCTCCCCAGTTTTGATACCTGTCCCGGGACCAGCGGAGGTATTTCATCAACTCCCAGTTAATCGATTCGGAATCAAATATCTCACTGTCAAAGTCTCCACCGGACCATTCCATGTAACTTTCGTGCTCTTCATGGCTCGGGTCCTTCAGGGCGTTGCAGAATTCAAAGTAGCCGGGTACACCGCCAACATCTTCAGGTGGGCAGGCCCGTTCGCCTTCAAGGCAGGCCAGCTCCGTTCTCAGTTCCGGATTGAAATAGCGGTTTTCTTCGAGAACAAGTTCATGCTCCCAGCTGTCCCCGAAATCATACAGATAACGGAAGGTGCGGCCTTTCTGTTTGATCAGATCTCCAAGACGGTATCGTCCGCAGACCAACCCGTCTTCTTTCGATTCAGGGTATTCCGTGTAGCGTTTATTCCCGATGGTAAACTCGTGCAGATGGCTGTCGGTCCAGCCCATGACAATCTGGATGACATCGTGCAGCCGGTCCAGCGTAATGCCGGCGGGCACCACAAAACGACGCCAGATTGCAGGTTCGATATCAAGTAGCTGTATTTTCAGCAGATAAAGTCGTTTTTTCATTTATTTACCTCATGTTTTGACCAGAAGCTTCGTTTTCGACCATGTGCTTCAATGATCTGCGCTTTGAAAACTTCGTGATGATTAAAGGGGTTTCCGAAAAATTGACGGAACTCCTGTTTCAGAAATTCAGATCCTATCATTCCACCGACACATTGCAGGCGCTTCTGGATGTGATCGGTTATGACAAACGGGATGATGTTATCAACGATGAAACCCGTAAAATTGTGAAAAACGACCCTCTGCTGGAGTCAGATGCAGAGTTTCTGGTTGTAGTCGGAAAGATAGATGAAGCAGAAGAATATTTCCTCAAACGTGCCGACCAGCTTGATGGGAACCATTACGGCAGCCTGCTTTCTCTGGCAGAAGCGATGGAGGCAGAAAATCGCCATCTTGTTACCAGCCTAATCTACCGCAGTCTCCTTATCTCGTGCCTGAAAGAAAACCCCCATTTTTTACCCAACGGCGCCTCGGCGGGGTCATCGCTAATGAGAATGGTTTTCTTTCTGGTGTCGGGTTTTAGCATTAACGTGCTAAACATGAAAATCGTTCCCATGTGAGGCGATCAGAGGACAGAGTTCTCCCGTCGTCTGCAAAGCCGGGGCAGCCTGTTTAACTCAGGCCGCTTTTTTATACGGGCCGCGCTTTCGTTGAGCGGCTTCTTGCTCCTGCTGGCGCAACACCGCACCCAGGCGCTGTATGTTCCGGGCCAATACCGCCATGGCGACGTAGCGTTTGAAGCCCTTGATGCCGTGGTCGAGACA
>NZ_JAFFQC010000053.1 GCF_016918545.1 Desulfobulbus alkaliphilus
CACCAAGGAAGTGCTCACCAGACTCGCCTTCTTCGGCATGCGGCCCTTGCGAAGGGTCGCTCAACTCAATAGGGAGGTGTGGGGGAATTAAGGTGATTTTTTGTCCGATTTATCTTGCGCCACTGCACTTATCCATCCGTACAGGAACTGGTTTGTTTTGCCTCTTTTGGTGGGGCTCTGCCTGTACTTTTTCATACCCGGGTACGCAGCATCCTCTCAAGCCCTGACTTATCCTAACTGGTATGTATCAACGCGGGATCTTGCAGGGCTGATATTGGCTGGAGCATTCTTTATCGTACCCTTCATAATCACCGTGGATGTATTGTATTCTCAAAATATCCTTTTTGTATCCATATTCTGGATGTTCGGGATTGCCACTGGATTTCTCATTCTCTTCCATGCAGCAAAAAAGGCCGCTTTTTCTCTGGAACCCCTGGGGCAGGGCCTTGAGATCAGGACCTTAAGAATAAATAAATTGATTCCTTACAATGACATCGCATCGATGGATGTTTCCATGCAAACCCTGCCGGAATGGGGGAAAAAATTTATGAGTGTCTACGTAATTTTCAATCCGCATTTCCTGGGAAAATATTTTGCAGCACTGTACAGCAGGGATTATATAATAAGTCTGCACCAGAATGACGGCCTTGGGTACAGATTTTCATACTCATACCGTTTTCATAAGGTAGATGAATTCATTAATGAATTGAGAGCCAAAGGGGTACATGTAAGTGAACCTGTTCAGCCAAAGAGCAGCTAGGTCAAGTGCGTTTTCACCCTCTGCCGTGCACATCTTTCTGTTCGTTTTAATATACATCGGCCTGGCATGTATGGCATATGCTTCTTTGCCGGTCCCGGTGGAAACTGTTACCGGGTGTGTCAATGATAATAAGATAACCGTTCTGGAACCGGAAAGGTTTCAATCCGTTATTCCGAAGTCCATTGTTCCCTGCGCCAATATCTCTTTTGATTTTCAAGAAACAGAAGGCATGCTGATTCGGACGAGAGCGGGCATTGACCAATTTAATCGGATCATCACCTGTCCGGTTGACGTTGAGATATTGAGTACCTGTAGTTGGCAAAACAGATGCCTGAAATCCGATAATTTTCAATCAGAAACCGACACCTTCATCAATACCGGATCGGTCTGTGAAAGCAAATCCGGCATAGCTGACGATACAGTGCGAAATCATTTTTTGGCCGGGCTTGAGCATACGGTAAACGCTCACCAATGGAATACCTTAATGAATGAATACATTGACCAGGCTTATATCAATGAACAGCATGACGGGGTTCTGCGGAAAAATACCGGGCAATTATTATATGAACTGTTCTTTCCGGGTCTTCACGGTATTCAGCAATTGGATAGCAGCTGCCAAAGCATTCTGGATCTGAAGCAGAGTGCCTATGCGGATATGCTCTCCCTGATTCACGATTTCAATATTCTTGATGATCGTTCTGAAATCATTGTTTTTTCCTTCCATCTGGGTTGTGAAATCTGTGTCATCAGAAACTCTTTCCTGCTCAAGGAGCATGAAGGAACTTACAGCATAGCAGGCGCTGTCGGCTGAAATGCCGGCTATATTCTGGGGACTGTCATCTATTAACCAGCATGGCTGGATCAGATTGGCCAGCCACAACGGACAATGAAAGGTCGGCACTCCGGCATGGTACCGCCACCGGAACTAAAGCAGGCATGACCCATTTAGACCAATTCAATGGACGATCTTGTCAATTTTAAGACCTGACCGCGTTCTGTTGTTCTGCTGACGAACTGAAGGCCTCGAACAGGTGCGACATACCGAGCATGTTCGTGCCCTGGGTGCAGGCATCGAGGATGTCGCTGTCCTCCCAACCGAGATCGCGGAGATGTTGAACCTCGGTCTCGGTGATCCGCTCCTTGCGCAGGACCTTGCCCACGGTGGCAAGGAGTGCATTTTCTGCTTCGCTGAAGGCCTCCACATTGTTGCCGGCGGCGAGGTCCGCCAAGTCCTGTTCCGAGAGACCTGTTTTGCTCAGCCAGACCTTGTTGAGATTGACACAGTGATCGAAGCAGGTCTCCTGGGCCGCCAGAAAGCGGATAGCAGCTAAAAACGGGAAACTGAGTGTTTTATGGTTCATGAAATATTTGATTTGGGCGAAAAAGACCTGAAGCAACCCGGGGCTGGTGCTGGTAAGCTGCAAAGGGGCCGGCACCGGGCTTCGTTTCTGTTTGAAGACGTCATAGATTTCCGCGACGCTGCCGCTCGCCTGTTCTGGGGTTTGGTAGTGAAGAATAAACATGGGTTGCCTCCTGTTGGCAGTAGACTGATCGTCTCTTTGCGGGATGTGTGCCGGTCAGAGCACACCGGAAAACCTGTTATTGTTTGAGCAAAACTTTGAAGGTCATCTGCTGGAAGGTGTCCAGCGGTTCGGAAGAAGCAGTGGCCTTCATGCGAATCAGGGCTCCCTGCCAGGCCGAGAAAATATAGCGCGCCGTGGCTTCTGGCTCCAAACGGGTGGGAAGTTCACCTTGCTTCCTGGCTTCTTCGAGCAGCCGCGTCATGAATCGGATCAGGCCGTCAAACGATGATTTGAGTTTCTCACGAAAAAGTGGATTGACGTCTCCCAGTTCCTGTACCAGATTGCCGATGGGGCAGCCCTTGATGAAACCCTCCTGCTCGAAATATCGCTGGAACCAGAGAAAAAAACCGGCAAGCCGCTCCAGAGGCGGCTGGGTGGTGTCTTTGAGGATGGGTCGCACCTGTTCAGCGAACCAGACTTGATAATGATCCACCAGGGCAAGGCCGAACTCCTCCTTGCTCTTGAAATAAAAGTAGAAGGAACCCTTGGGCACTTCGGCGGCAAGGAGAATTTCCTGCAAACCGGTGGCGGTGAATCCCTTGTGATGGATGATGCGGCCGCCGCAGGTCAGGATATGATCGCGTGTTGCTGTTGTCATTTGGATGATAGTAGACCGGTCGTCTATCTTTGTCAACAGATCATTTTGCTCGATTTGTTGATATCCTCCGCCACAATCTTGCTCATCCGGAACGAGCGGTTGCCGTTGCCGGATTTGCCGGCCTGGCTGTTTTTATCGGTCTGAGCGTCATTGCCATCAAACGCCAGGTTGACGTGGCCAAGTCCTGTATCTGACCAACGTATTGTTGAGGCTATGGTCCCAAAAAAAGGTGTTGAGACGAATCCGCCACAAACCCGTAAAAACAATTGCATAAATATAAAAAGCCTCTATTCTGGACATAGGTTTTCTACCAAAAAAATCACATCCAAAACGAGGCTTTTATGGACCATAAACATATCAAGGCTCTTGTACGAAAACAACTGAAAACACAATTTCCGAACTGGAAGCGGCTGAGCCGCAAGGTTAAGTGCAACTCACCAAGCAGGTTCTCGCTGAAGTTGTCGCCGAATACGATCCAAATCTCACTCCCGCCCCTCCGAAGGAAGAGTTGTTGGGGATCGAGGGGCAGGCATCGCTTAAGGGTATCATCAATCTCCAGGAAATGGGGCGTTTCATCGAGATGTTTAACGCCAGCAGCATCGTGCGCCTCAGCGGCTATCAGCGTTCCCCGGTGTTTATCGAGGACGAGGAACTCCGCTTTATTGACGAGTTGCTTGATAACCGCATCATCAACCGTTTGCTTGCCTACCCGGGATACAGCCCGGCTATGCGGGAGCTTCTGCCCAGCACGTTCTTACGTGCCGAGTTGCTCAAGGCGATCAAGTATCCCGAGATCAGTTATCGTAAATTCTGCAGCAAGGAATACCTGGGCCTGGATCGCAAACAAAATCGGGTGTTTTGCGGATTGCCTCTAAACCGGAAGAAGACAACGACTGCAAACACCCACTGGCAACGCTGAAGATCAACGGTAAGAAAATACGCATCTACAACGACCTTGACTGTGATTGCGGCAAACGTCGCAACAAAAGAGACAAATCGCCTTATGTGATTGGCTACCGCCTGCATACCCTGACGGCCATCGACGCTGTAACCGGTCACAGCTTTCCCCTGGTCTCCCTGTTGGCACCGGCCAACCATCACGACAGTCACTTTCTACCGTTTCTGGTCAAGCTGGGCCAGGCCATGGGCATCGAACTGCGGCTGATCATCGCGGTTGAGGCCTATCATGATAAAGACGACGCTCTGTTTGCGGAAACCGGTGTGCGGGTGATTACCCCGCCATCCTCAAAAGTGCGTCTTCCGGAGCATATCGATACGCAGACAGGATCCGTTTTTTGTCATGGTGGCTGCGAGGTTGCCATGCTCCACATGGGCGTTGAGGATGGAAGCCACGAATACAAGTGTGACGCAACCGCAGGGGACTGCGACTATGCCGGTACCTGCCCTAATTATCGGCTCATCCCCCTGGATAGCGGCCATTTCCAGCGGATACCCTCCAGCTCCGCTCAAGTGCGGGAAGCATGGCAAGTATTTTTTCGGGGTATTGAGCCAAGCGACCATACGATGGGAAAACCGGCAGGGTAGAAGGGTAGAACAGGAACTTTATGCTGTGATAAGGTCAAAGCTGAAAAGAGTCAAATGTAGATTTGACCCCTTTGATGACCGTTATGCCATGATCCTCCATAAATTACAATTCATGAAGGAAGCACCATGGCGCAATCCCGAAAAGCCGACAATGCAAGAAAGCAAAGCATCTCAAGGACTGGCATGCCAGCGGACGGACCCAGGTGGATTACTGCCGGGAGCATAATCTCAGCCGGCATCCATTCCGAATAAATTAAAAACAACCGAAAAGTGCACAATACGGCTATGCCCCTCCAGTAATGCGAATTCCGGACCGGACAGGATTGCCAGATTCAAGGTGCATTTTTCTTTACCTCCGGGAATATTCCATTCCGTGGCAAGTTTACTCACCGCAGTGAATAAAAAAAACAAGATGGGTTACAAGTTTGGCTTTTGCCATGGAGAACTATAGACTTCCGCATTATTTATCCCTCTGCGTATAATGCCCTTCATCTAAACAAGCCACACGATTGCGCCCTTGACGCTTTGCTTGGTATAATGCCGTATCAGCTTTGTAAAGCAGCGTATCTTGGGAGGGGGCGTCATAGTCTTCAAATGTTGCCACTCCCAGGCTAACCGTTACTACCCCATTATCCAGTGCCGCGATGTGGGGAATTTCGAGTTTCACGATGTTTATCCGGATTTCCTCAGCAATGCGCTTTGCACCGGCGGACGAAGTGCCAGGCAGAAGCACGACAAATTCTTCGCCGCCATAGCGCGCACAGAAATCACCAGGCCTTTTGATGGTATGGCAGATCTCCCGGGCCACTTTTGTCAGGCACTGGTCTCCCTGTTCATGGCCGTAATGATCATTAAAATACTTGAAATAATCAATATCGATCATTATGAGGGACAAAGGTTCGTGATCCCGGTAGCTACGTTTTAACTCCACGGCGATCCGTTCTGAGAGACTGCGCCGGTTAGGCACCCCGGTTAACTCATCTGATGTGGCCTGTTTCCGGATAGTATTATACGCTTTGCCCAATCTTCGCCCACCTGTAAAAATACCGATAAAACCAAGCAAGCCGATACCGATATGGCCTAGTAAAAGGGCTGTCATGGGTATGGAAGCGTCAAAAGGTATGGTGACACGAAGGCCGCCGCGGATATCTCCTTCCCGGTAGCCTTGTGATGCATGACACTGTAAGCATTCAGCTTCGGCTCTCAAAGGCGCCATGTAGAAAAACACCGTTTTACCGTTTTCTTCGATGAATTCTCCTCTCTCATCCGCCCCCTTTTCAAAGGCTTCCAAGGCTTTTTTCTCTTTCGACCCAGGGCTGTTCTCTGGTCTGATCGGGTCCAGGCTGGTGAGGTGAAACGAGATATTCTGTTCTTCGGCGATCTCGGCGATCTGCCGCGTCATATAAGCCGGATTGATTTGAGTCAGAGTTAATTGTTCATTGGCATCGATATCCCGCAGAGGTGTTTCCAGGTACGGATTCGGCAGGGTTTCCAGGGTTACCGGAGCATAAACGCCACCATGCGATGCATTCCATTCACGGGTTATCACGATTAAGTCAAAAAAGCTTTTTGCCGTCTGAAAAGCGATTTTGTCCTGTTCTATTTTGGCACTCGTGTAATTCCAGTAAAAAGATCCTGTAATAAATGCGAACCACAGGAGACAGAGAATAATCAGGTTGTTTCGAAGTCCTGTCATTTTTGTATTATTCTGTATTTTCAATGCGTTTAGAAGTCGTGGTGTTTAAGATCAGCCAAAGTGAACATGCCAGAGAAAAGCACCGTTTCACAGCCGATATATGAAACAGGGTTTTTTACAAGGTTGACAAGTATCCTGCGGTTTTAGAGTGATTTGCCCACATCTCCAAAGGATAAATTGCAGCGTCATTGTGTACTTGCGCGACAGTGGGGATAGTTTTGGGACTAACAAGCAGGGCCTGAGATTTTGGTATAAGGATAGATTTTGCATTTCCTGCTTCTCAACATTATCCCTGCTTAATCGCCTCCCTTACTTTCACTGCCAGATCTTTCAGTGAAAATGGCTTCTGGATGAATTGCACCCCTTCATCGAGCACCCCGTGATGGCCGATGACATCTGCCGTATAACCTGACATGTAAAGGGTTTTAAGGTCAGGATGAATTCGAGTCAATTGAGATGACAGATCCCGACCATTCATCTCCGGCATGACCACGTCGGTAATCAGAAGGTGTATGGTTCCTTCATATTCTCTGGCAATGCCCAATGCATAATTGGGATTTTCAGCTGTTAATACCGTGTAACCGAGGCGCCTGATCATCTCCCTGCCCATTTTCAAAATAGCCGGTTCATCTTCGACCAGAAGGATGGTTTCAGAACCCATCGGAACTTCCCCGCTGGGCTCTTTCGCGGCGTGCACAGAGGATTTTTCCGTTTCATAGCAGGGAAAATATAATTTAAATGTGGTCCCTTCTCCGGGTTCACTGTATACGTTTACAAACCCTTTGTTCTGTTTGAGTATGCCGTAAATCGTGGACAAACCAAGGCCGGTTCCCTTTCCTATTTCCTTGGTCGTAAAATACGGATCAAACATGCGTTCCTGAACTTCTTTCTCTATTCCATGGCCATCATCACTTACTGCCAGCATAACGTATCGCCCCGGCATTGCATCCGGGTTGGTCTTGCGATATTCTTCATCAACGACTGTATTTTTCGTCTCTATGGTCAATTTCCCGACATCATGTATAGCATCCCGAGCATTGACAGCGAGATTCGCCATGATCTGGTCAACCTGGGAGGGATCAATTGATACTGGGCACAAATTATTGCCCGGATGCCATGCAAGATCAATGTTTTCGCCGATCAAGCGCTGCAGCATTTTCAGCATACTGGCAATGGTGTCGTTTAAATCGAGTTCTACCGGGTTGACGGTTTGCTGCCGGGCGAAAGCAAGGAGTTGCCGCACGATGTCCGCGGATTGCCTTCCTGCGGTGAGGATTTCCTGGATCATTTCGTGGAGGGGGTCTGAAGGATCGATCGTCTCCATGGTCATTTCAGCATAGCCGTTAATGATGGCAAGCTTGTTGTTGAAATCATGTGCCACGCCGCCTGCCAGGCGACCCACGGATTCCATTTTCTGGGCCTGGCTAAGCTGCTCCTGGAGTCTTTTATGCTGTTTTTCGGCTTCCTTCACAGGCGTGATATCAATTATGAAACCGTCGAGGTAGCCGACACTGTCATCTTCATTGTAAACAGCTCTTCCTTTTTCATGCACCCAGCGGGTGTGTCCGTCCTTGTGCCGGACCCGATATTCGATATCCCATAATTGTCCCTCCGAAACGGCCGTGTTGACGCTTTTTTCCACATAGCTCGCGTCTTCCGGATGGATCACGCTTGCGTAGGTTCGAACGGCGTTGCGAACAAATTCACCGGCAGGGTAACCGGTCAGCGGATCAATATCATCGCTCATGTATAGCATTGTCCAGTCTCTGTCGAGCATGCAACGGTAAGTAATCCCGGGGATATTGTCTACCAGTGATTGATACTGATCCCGGGCGCTCTTGATTTCAGCCTCCGCCCGCTTCCACTCGGTGATGTCCGTGGCGACTCCGACCAGGGCAATTTTGTTTTCCTGATCATCCAGAACGACCTGGGTCCGGCAGTCCATTATTATTTCTCGCCCATCAATGGTTTGGTTGACCACTTCCCCGCGCCAGGCCCCATACTTCAAGGTTTCTTCAAGGATCTCCTGCTGCGTGGCCCCCCGATCGGGATTGTCGCCGTATATTTCAGTCGATGCTTCAAGAATTTCTTCCCTTGAGTAACTCAGAGCCTGCACTTCCGCCTCGTTGACATAGGTGATGGTTCCATCGAGGTCCGTGATGGTCACACGATCCTGGATCTGGTTAAGCACGAGCGACTGAAGACGCATCTGCTCATCCGCTCGCCTGCGGTCGGTGATGTCCTCCGCGGAGCAGACCACGTATTCAACGCGGCCACGGTCATCCAGTTTCGGCGATTTGAATATGGACAGAAGCCGAAGATTCCCGCAGGCATCCCGGACCCACTCCTTGCTATGAACCGGCTTGCCTGTCTCAAACACCTCGGTGTTGCCTTCCTTGCATACTTCAACCTCCTCTTCGGGCATAAAATGATACATGTCCCTAAAGGCGATATCCCCGGGCTTGACTCCGAAAAAAGCGGCATGGGAATGGTTCACAGCCCCATAGGTGTGTGTGTCCGTCAGGTACCATACCTGGGTTCGGATGTTATCCAGCAGGATGCGCCGATCCAAGAGCGCTTGTTCCAGCATTTCGGTACGGAGCTTGAGATTCACCTGGTTGCGGACCCTGGTCCGGACGACAAGCGGGTTGAAGGGTTTTGTAATGTAATCCACGGCACCGAGCCTGAACCCGGTCTCCTCGTCTTCGACCTTGTCCATTGCGGTCACGAAAATAACCGGGATATCATGGGTCCGGGCATTGGCCTTAAGCCTCCTGCAGACCTCGTAACCGTCCATATCCGGCATGATCACATCCAGGAGGACAATGTCCGGCAGGGTTTTGTCGTTTACAAATTCCAGGGCTTTGGGGCCGCTTACGGCCACCAGGACGCGGTAGTCTTCCCGGAGCAAGCTGCCCAGGGGCTGAATATTGACCGGCTGGTCATCCACGATAAGCACGACCGGTTTCGACACTGTTTCCTGATGTGTAGTATGCATAAGTCACCTTTTTGCCTGTCAGGGTGCACGGCTGGATACCACGCGTGGACATCCTGTATTTATCCCGCACAAACTCGATTCCGGCCTGTTTTTTTTGCCGTATACAGGGCCTGATCCGCGGCCCCGAGGAGGTGCCGGGGCGAACAATTCGGGCTGGCCCGTTGTGTAGCATATCCGGCGGATATGGTTATATGTTTGGCAACGGGCGAAAAATCATGGGGCAGGGCAAGGTCGACCACGGCCTGCCGGATGCTGTCTGCCAGCATGCCCGCTCCCCCGGCATCCGTTTCCGGCAGCAAGACCACGAATTCCTCTCCGCCGTAGCGGGCCAAAAGATCCGAAAGCCGCTTGATCACGGTACTCAGGGTGCCTGCAATCCGCTGCAGAATGTCGTCGCCGGCACCGTGGCCGTAATGATCGTTATATTCCTTGAAATGGTCAATATCGATCATGACGATGCTTACAGCCTGACCGGACCGGGCTGTCCGCCGCCACTCCATCTCCAGGGCCCTATCAAAGCTGCGGCGGTTGGCAACACCTGTCAGCCCGTCAACCATGGCCAACTTCTCCAGCATGTCCGTATGGGTCTTGAGTTTTAAGTGGGTACGCACCCTGGCCCTGACCACAGCGTTGTTAAAGGGCTTGGCTATGTAATCCACAGCCCCCAGATCCAGGCCCATGGCCTCATCCTCGCTGTCGGACCTGGCAGTGATAAAAATGACCGGTATGTCCTTGGTCTTCGGGTCGTTCTTCAGCTGCCTGCAGACCTCGTACCCGTTCATGGCGGGCATCATGATGTCCAGCAGGATCAGGTCCGGGACCTTTTCGCCTTTTGCCAACTCAAGGGCCCTGGTCCCGCTGGCCGCCGCCAGGAGGGTATAATCCTCCCTGAGCAGGCTGGCCAGGGCGTGAATATTGACCGGCTGATCGTCCACGATTAGCACGACCGGTCTTGGAAGTGCCAGATAGTCTTTCATGTAAGATTTATCCCCGCCTGTTCCGTGAGCTCCGCGAGTAGTTCGGCAGCCTGGTCATGGTCAAAGCTGTCCACGAGATCCCTGAGCCGGCCTGCCGTCTCCTGGCCTGTCCGGTGTTTCAGAAAGCCGGTCACTGCATTGAGCACATCATCGTCCACCATCTCTCCGGTACGCAGGAATGCCAACAGCCGGCTCATGGCCGTCAAGGCTTCCTCCCGGGAAACGTCCCCTTCCCACTCAGGCACCCGGGGCAGCGCGTTCAACTGATTGTGAGCCTGTGCAAGGGCGCGGATCAATTCAAGGCGGTGTTCGCGCGCAACAGTTCTGTTTTCCTTGACATCATGCTCAACGGCCACGGCAGCACCTGCCAGGCGCTTTGCCCCGACCGTCCCGGCCAGCCCTTTCAGGGTGTGCATCATCCGCATGAAAACCCGGCGCTGGGCAGCATCATATTCATTCACCCGCTCCAGCATTTCCGGGGTGGACTCAAATTCACTATCCAACTGGTGCTTGAACTTATGCAGCATCTTTAAATAAAAAAGTTCGTTGCCTTCAAATCCATACAGCCCCTGCTCAATGTCGAAACCATCAAGATGCTCAGGCAATAAGGACCCCAACAGTGATGCCGTCCCGGACCCGGGAGGGATCTCCTTGCGCTCTTCCAGCCACCGCCGAAGGATTCGATACAGATCCGCGCTGTTGATGGGCTTTGGCAGGTGATCGTCCATGCCCGCTTCCATGGCTTTTTTGCGATCGGCCTCCATGACCGCAGCGGACACGGCTATGATGGGAATGCTTGAGTGGGCGCGAATGTTCCGCGCGGCTGTAAACCCGTCCATCTCGGGCATCAGAAGGTCCATCAGGATCAAGTCAAAAGGCCGGGTCAGGGCCAAATCCACAGCTTCGGCGCCGTTATTCGCGATGACCACCCGTGCGCCCGTCCGGTGCAGCATTTCAAAGGCAACTTCCTGATTGAGCGGATTGTCTTCAACCAGCAGAATGCCGGAGCCGGCAAAAGATGGGATGGAAGGGGGTGCAGGGGTATTATCCGTTACGGACACGGGGCAAAGCCCGGCGGTGCCGGCTTCGGTCAGGGCGGCAGTAAGGGCCCGGGTGGTTACCGGCTTGGCCAGAAAGGCATTATACGGCGGATGATCCGCGGGCATGTCGTATCGGCTGTAGGCGCTGATAATGAATACCGGGGGTTCATACCCGGATAGGACACCCTCCTCCCGGAGTTGATTCAGCCGGGAAAGCGCCTGAAGTCCGTCCATCTCGCCGGGCATTTTCCAGTCCATGAGAATGAACTCAAAGGGCATTCTGGCCTGAGCGGCCTTGGTTGCGGCCTGCACCGCGGCAAGACCGCTATCGGCCTCGGCCACCTCGAAACGAAAGCTTTCCAGGATTTCCCGGAGTACCTTCCGGGCTATATCCTGGTCGTCCGCCACCAGGATGCGGCCGCCGGGATTGATCCGACAGGAAAAACCAATTGAGTCGCTATCATCGGAAACTACCGGCAAATCCAGTTCGAAAAAGAAAACGCTTCCTTTTCCCGGTGTTGACTCCACCTCCAGGCTTCCGCCCATTAATTCCACCAGACGCCGGCTAATGGCCAACCCAAGGCCGGTTCCCCCGTATTTTCGGGTTGTGGAGGCGTCGGCCTGTGTAAACGCTTGGAACAAACCCGCTATCTGCGCCTCATCCATGCCAATGCCCGTGTCCCGAACCTCGAAGCGAAAACCTGCCGTTTTCCGTCCGCCTTCCCCCGCCTCCCGGATTCCACTCGCCGCCTCCCGTATGCCGATTTCCACCGCCCCCTGCTCCGTGAACTTCAGGGCGTTGCTCAGCAGGTTGGTCAGGACCTGAGCGAGGCGAAGGGAGTCACCCGATAGTGTGCGGTGTACATCCGGGGCCACCCGGAAAACCAATTCCAGTCCCTTTTCATTCGCTGCGGTTGCGAAGAGGGCTTTTAACTGTTCAAGAAGTTCGTCCACCCTGAAGGTGTGCGGGTCCAGCTCCAGCCGGCCGGCCTCGATCTTGGAATAGTCAAGGATGTCGTTGATAACCCCCAGCAGCATTCGCGAGGAACTGCTGATCTTGCCCAGGTAATTGCGCTGCCTGTCGTTCAATTCCGTCTGCATGAGCAGGTCGATAAGGCCGATCACCGCGTTCATGGGCGTACGGATCTCGTGGCTCATGTTGGCCAGGAAATTTCCCTTGGCCTGGCTGGCCTCTTCGGCCCTGGCCAGGGCTTCATCCAGTTCGGCATTTTTGAGTTCCATCTGCTGTGCATACTCGCTCAGCTTTTCTTCGGTACGTTTTCTGTCCGTGATGTCAATATTGGTTCCTACCCAGCGGACCTTATTCCCCGCTTCGTCTTCATGGATATCGCCCCGGGTCAGAATCCAGCGCCAGCTGTTATCCTTGTGGCGCAAACGGTGCTCGATTTCGTATGATGTCGTTTTCCCCTCGAGGTGGTCATTGATGGCTTTTTCAATCCGGCATGCGTCATCCGGGTGCCAGAGTTTGCGCCATCCCGAAAAATCGTTTTCTATTTCGTGATCTTCATATCCCAGCATCCTCTTCCATTGCGGGTGAAAATACACTTTGCTTTCAACCATATCCCAGTCCCAAAGGCCGGCCCCTGTACCTGCAATAGCCCGGCTGAAACGATCTTCACTGATGAACAGCTTTTCTTCGGCGAGTTTACGATCCGTTATGTCGAACTGGACCCCGAAGTGGCCTGTAATTCTCCCCTGGTCATCATAGATGCAAATATAATCACCTTCTATTATCATGGGTGTGCCGTCCATACGCTGCTCCTCGGTTTCCACATGCCACCGCCCCTGATCAAACAGGCCTTTCCAGATGTATCTTCCATGCTCCGGATCATGGGCAAAAAGGTCGTTAGGCGTAAGCCCGGTGAAATCTTCTTCCCGGGCCCCATACTGGTCAAGTAGCGCCTGATTGAACTTGGTCATGCGCTGATGCGCCATAACATAATCCAGCATCGCCTCCTTGTCGGCTGCCGCGTTCCACGCAACGGGCTCATCTATCATCATGATGAAGAAACCACTCAGGGACTGGGAGAAGAACATTTCTAGCTGCTTCTTGCTTAGCGAAAGAGCAATTTCCGCTTCCTTTTGTTTTGTTATGTCCCACTGTTGATTCGCATCCCCAAAGCCGACAATAATCTCAACTACGAGTACCACCGATACGAGTAAGAGAAGCAGCCGGCTGGATTGATCCAGCCGGCTGTAGGGAAGTAGACAGCAGTCTACCGCACCGA
>NZ_JAFFQC010000054.1 GCF_016918545.1 Desulfobulbus alkaliphilus
TGATCATGCTGATTTCGGTCTCCGGGACGAAACCGAGATCGAGCAGTCGCTGGCGAATGGCCCCACATCCGTGATGGCAGCGGATCCTGGCCCTCTGGCCGGGAAGGACATCGGCGAGCATCCGGCATTTTTGTATTTTTTTCTGCATCAGCCCCTCTCCTTATTGTTAGCTGCTTCTAAAACAACAATTTTTGTAGCCGAAAATTTATGATTGGTCAATATTTTTTTGCATACTTAACAACATTAAGTTTCTCGTAAACAGTCTGATCGGACTTTGCGCCAAAACATAGGTTTTCGAGGTCGATGCCATTGCCCCCCCGGGCTTTAACAGCGTAGGTTCGCTGGTCGGCAGTCCGCAGGATGGCTTCGGCCTGTTCCTCCCAGTGATCTCGCAGACAACAGGTCGTACCGATGCCGATGGAGAGGGTCATTCCACCGACGGCGGTCTGTCGGTGCAGCGCAAGGATCCGTTGCGCCACTTCCATGGCCTGTTTCCCGCTGGTCCGAGGTAGGAGCACAGCGAACTCGTCGCCTCCAAAGCGAAACGCAAGGTCATTGCCGGTCCGGATGCCGCTGCAAATGTTTTCCGCCAGACCGACCAGGGCCTGGTCACCGGCCTGATGGCCAAGGGTATCGTTGACCTCTTTAAACTTGTCGCAATCAATGAAAATAAGACTGAGGGATTCACCGGCATCGGCGGCTGAAGCGGCCTGCCTATACAGCATCCGGTCAAAATAGCGGCGATTGCACAAACCGGTCAGGGGATCGGTGCGGGCCTGTTCTTCTACCCGTTGATATTTCTGGATGACCTGGTCAAAAGAATGGTGAATGCTGGCCTGCCGAACGGCAAGGGCATGACTCATCCAGGAAAGATTACGCAGGAGAACAATAAACTGGTCCTCATCCTCCTCTTCTCTAACCAGATCAAAACCGACCTGATAATTGCCGTTTTTGATTTCATCGCAAAACCGGTTGATAACAACAAGATCCCGGTTGATCAACCAGAAGGCAATACTTCTGGCCAGGGGAACGATGAGAATAAGGAGAAAAATCGGCACGGCACAATACAGGTTCTTTCCAGGCAGCAACCACCCTTGTTCGATCATCCAGGAAGTCAGGAGCATGGGGACGAGCATCAGCGCCAGGAGAAGTATTGCAACACGGCCGGTCATGCCGAGCTTGCGCACCCGGAAAACCTGTCTTGGACGACCTGCGGTTCCGGCAGCCGATTTCCTTTGGTTCACAGCATCACCAGCGGACAAAGGGGACCTTTCCATGTTCTCAATCCGTGACAACTGGACGTTTGTTTCTGATATATCCTACTGTAATTAAACAAATTATAATTGCAGTGGAAGCTTTGATAATAACCTACACCAGCCGCCTTTCAGGGCGTCCGCCCGCACGCCATCTTCATGGTACGTAACCGTCCGATAAAGTGCCCTTTAATCGAACGGTCACGGATATTAAAGCAGACCCACGGACGAACGCTCACGGATCCAGGCATACGGTAGCCTCAGCGGTCCGCGGCATTGAGCCGCTGTTCCACCCCTGAAGAAAAAAGAGATAATAACCATTGACCTTACCAATCAGATCCAGAGTTTCCCGGTACCGGGGAGGATTCTGATCGACGATGGAACCCGGCCCAGCGTTCCAGGCCGCCACCACCAGATCGAGCCTGCCGTCGTACATGGTATTGTATTTAGCAATCAGATAACAGGCCAGAAGAATATTAACCGCTGGGTCATGGAGATCGGCGGCGCTCAGATTGCGCAGACGATCCCGGGAAACATGATGAAAGGTCAGTGGTCCCCTGGCCAGTTCAGCCGCGGCCTGTTGGCCGGTGGCTGGGATGATCTGACTCAGCCCCCGGGCATTTTTGGTCGATATGGCCAGAGGATTTCCATTGGATTCGGCGAGAATGAGGGCGCGGATGAAATCGGCGCTGACCGTGTGATGGGGACGGTGGTAGGCGATCCCGCTGAAATACCGGATGAGATCATCAAACTCTTTCAAGGCCGCCAATTGAGCCTGGGAGATCCGCACCTGACTGTATTTGCGCAGATGATTTTCCAGACCGGTGCAGCAGCCCCAGCCACTGCCGGTAAGCACAACAAGAAAAAAGACAAGGATCGCGACAAGGCGGTGACTGAGTGATGGTAGCGTCATCGATGAGCTCTCATGGGATAAGGGCTAAGAAAATCCAACAAGACCGATACTGATTGGTTACTCCTAAAAATTATATGATCTTCTAAAATGTTTTCCTGGTTGCGTCAACACTATTTTTCATTGAAGTGTTGAGCGCCATCCATCTCATTGAGATTCAATGCGCACCACTCTCTCCTGATCCACCTGTACCGCTGGCTTCCACCTTTAGTATTCGGCAACACGCTTTACTTTTGGAATCCCAATTATGATCAAGAAGTGTAGACTTTTAAAGGACTCCCAAAAAAAATGTTGACAGCTTAATTAGGATCAGCTAATTTTGGCACCGGCAATGAATTGGGATAGTTTACCCGCCAGCAATTTCCATTTAAGGAGAACCAGATGACCCTAAAACCTTTTGTTCTTGTTGCGACCCTGCTGTTCATGACCGCCGCCGCGGCCCAGGCCCATACCCCATTGTGCTCCTGCTTCGACAACGGAGACAACACCATCACCTGCGAAGGTGGCTTTTCCGACGGGTCCTCCGCATCCGGCGTGGCCATGCGCGTTCAGGCCGCCGATGGTAGCATCCTGATGGAAGGCGCCATGGATGCCGACTCCACCTATACCTTCACCAGACCCAAAGGTGATTTCACCGTCATTTTCGACGCCGGTGAAGGTCATGTTATTGAGGTTCCCAGCAGAAACATCGTCCTTTGAAAGGCCTGCCGCGGGTCGGCTTCGGCCTGACCGGACGCTCGCCCCGTTTTATCCCCTGGCCGTACAGCAACCCCCCACATCTCAAGAATCAACACAGGAGAACCCTATGAAATCACCCCTCGCCTCCCTGCTGACCGGCGCCGTTGTCCTCGGTGCCGCCACCATGGCATCTGCCCACTTTCAGATGATTTACACCCCGGAAATGGCCCTGGAACAGGGTGGGCAAATTCCAATCAAACTCGTCTTCACCCATCCCTTTGACGCCGGCTATACCATGGACATGGGCACTCCGGAGCAATTCTTCGTCATCCGTACCCGGGGCGAGAACGAGCCGGTGCGCACCAATCTCAAAGAGGAACTCAAAGCCATTGAATGGGCCAGCTTGACCAATACCGGCAAGGCCTGGGAAACCATGTACCAGGCCCGGGGCGGCGACCATATTTTCTGCCTGATCCCCGAACCGTATTGGGAAGCACAGGAAGATTCCTACATCAAGCAGAACACCAAGATGATAGTCAATGTCGGCGGCGAGCCCGGCGCCTGGCACGAGCCCGTCGGCTTGCCCACGGAAATCGTTCCCCTGGCCAAACCCTACGATCGCTGGACCGGCAACGTTTTCCAGGGACAGGTGCTCCTCAACGGTGAACCGGTCCCCAATGCCGAGATCGAGGTAGAGTACCTCAATCATCAGCCATTGCTTGACAGTAACAGTTTCGCCGCGGAGCCAGCGGTGACCGTGCCCCAGGAATCCTTTGCCATGCAGACCATCTTCGCCGATGACAACGGTGTCTTCACCTTCGGCATCCCCCGCGCCGGGTGGTGGGGATTCGCTGCCCTGGATCTTGAAGAAGACTTCACCTACAATAACCAGCCCTGCTCCCATGATGCCGTTATCTGGATTCAGGCCAAGGACATCAACTGATCAGCCAACATGTAATACGATCTGAAGAGATCAAATGCCAGGCACCGTACCGGAGGCGACACGCTCCGGTACGGTTGTTTTCGGCCGTGGTCCGGAAAACCGCCTCGCCCGGACGGACCGCCGTTTTTCAATGTCTTCCGAGGACAACGCCCCATGCAGATCCTGCCTCATCAGACCTTCCCGGCGGCCATGATGCCGGCGCAACGCCCCGCGGTCATACCGCTGCTCACCACCCTGACCATTGCCGGAGCCGTTGCCGTCGGCTCCAACATGGTCGATGTCCAGAACCGGGTCATGACCGTCCCCCAGGCGGTCCTCAACGGCCTGGCCAAGGGCGCCGCCGCCACCCTCATTCTCGGCGTCACCACCAGAAGCACTCCCCTGCGGACCGCTCTTGCGGCCGGAGTGTTGGCCGGAGCCGGCTACCTCATTGATTCGGCCATGAAAGCCAGGTGCCAACCGGCATCCACAAGCAAAGTCGACCGGTAACCGTGACCCTGATCCCGCCCACCGCCGCCATCACCGTTGCCCATGAACTGGAGCGTCGACTCCGGCTCCGCTGCCGTCTGCTGACCCGCCGAAACATCAATCCCGCTTACGTCGAGGCCGGCCTGGAATCGATCCCCGGGGTGACCGAGGTGCGGATCAACACCAGCGCGGCCTGCATCGTCGTCAACCATGACGGCACCAGCGCCACCCGTAAGGCCATACTCACCTACCTGGCCACCCTGCCCGGCCAGGTAATGGAGGAAGGCGGCCGGGAAAAAAACCTGCTCTCGGCCCTGACCCTGGTGGTGCGCGGCGGCCTGGCCCTTTCCCTGCTGATCCTGCCGCCCCCATTCAAGATCCCGGTGGCGATTTTTCTCGCCCTGCCTGTTCTCGGCAAGGGACTGCTGACCCTGTGGAGCAGGGGAATCAAGGTCGAGGTCCTCGACGCCGCCGCGGTCCTCTTCTGCCTGGCGCGACATGATTATTTCACCGCTGCCAGTATCGTTTTCCTGTTGTCGGCGGGGGAGTATCTGCAGAACCTGAGTGAGGATCGAACCACCGGCCTGCTGAAAAGCCTGCTCAAGCCGCGGGTGGAGACCATCTGGATTGAAGTGGACGGCCAGGAGGTGGAAATCCCCTTTGATCAGGCCCGCATCGGCGACCGGGTGATCTGTGGCGCCGGCGAGATGATTCCCCTGGACGGCATCGTGGCCGAAGGGGAGGCCTCGGTCAATGCCGGCTCCATCACCGGCGAATCCGTTCCGGTGCATGTGCAGCCCGGCGATGAGGTGCTCAGTGGTTCCGTGGTGGAAAACGGCCGCATCCTTTTCATCGCCAGCCATGTGGGAGCGGCGACCTCCATGGCCCGCATCTCCACCTTCCTGGAGAATTCCCTGCGCAACGAGTCCGAAGCACAGCGGGAGAGCGACCGGCTGGCCGACCGCCTGGTCCCGGTGACCTTCGGCCTCGGTCTTGGCCTGCTGGCCGTGACCCGTGACCTGGAGAAAGCCGCCGCCGTGCTCACGGTGGATTATTCCTGCGTGATCAAACTGGCCCATCCCGTGGCGGTGCGCGTGGCCATGTTCTCCGCCGTCAGCCAGGGGGTCCTGCTCAAGGGGGCCGGGGCCCTGGATGCCCTGGCCGGTATCGACACCCTGGTCTTCGATAAGACCGGGACCCTGACCCGAGGCCGGCTGCTGGTCACGGATATCCACCCCCTCGCCACCATGAGCGAAGAAGAACTCCTCACCCTGGCCGCCGGCGCGGAAGTCCATTATTCCCATCCGGTGGCCGCCGCCGTGGTGGCAGCGGCCCGGGATCGGGAACTGACCCTGCCCCCCACCAGCCAGGTCGACTTCATCGTCGCCCACGGGGTCTCCGCCTATATCCACGGAACCAACATCCTGGTGGGCAGTCGCCATTTCATTGAAGACGACGAAGGCATTTCCTGCCAAGCGGCCGATCTTCCGGCGGCTGCCCTGGAAGAAAAAGGCAATACCCTCTTGTATGTGGCCCGTGACGGGCACCTGATCGGCATCATCGCCCTGCGCGATGAACCACGCCCCGAGGCGGAACAGGTCCTGCACGGGCTGAAAGCCACGGGGATCAACAACATTATCATCCTCACCGGGGATACCGAGCGCACCGCCAGGGCCCTGGCCGCCCGACTGCCGGCGGTGGACGAAGTCCACTGGGAGCTGAAACCCGAGGACAAGGCGGGCATAATCCGCCGGATGCAGGAGCAAGGCCACCGAATCGGCTTCATCGGCGACGGGGTCAACGATGCTCCGGCCCTTGTTTCCGCCGAGGTCGGCATCTGCCTGCCCAACGGGGCTGAACTGGCACGGGAATCGGCCCAGGTCCTGCTGCTCCGCGACGACCTCTCCGGCCTGCTCACCGGCAGACTGGTGGCCCTGCGCACCCGGGAAACGATCCGTTCAACGTTTTATGCCGCCATCGGCCTCAACTCGACCTTCCTGCTCCTTGCCTCTTTCGGCCTGATCCGTCCCATTGCCGCCGCCCTGCTCCATAATCTGAGCACGGTGGGCATTCTCGGGTTTGCCGGTCTGCGGGGACGAACTCTTCCGGAGCAACCGGACATGCCGGCGGCAACCGGATCAGGAGAGTAAGCCATGTCCTGTTCGCTACTTGATGCGCCCATCCACACCGAGCTTATTCTCATCCAGGTGACCGAACCCGCTCTGGCCCGCTGGCTGCAGCGCCTGGGCCTGTTCGTCGGCAGTCAGCTCATCCGGCACGACGAGGAAATCAATTTCCATCCGGTACGGGTCAGGGCCAGCCGAGGCGACGTGGTTGTACCGGCGGGGTTGGCTGTCCGGGTATTTGTTCACCTGGATTCAGGTGAACGGAAACCCCTGGTGGAGATGGCACGCAACGAGACGGGCCACATCGAGACCATGTCCTGCGGACCGGGCTGTGTTCAGGCCCTTGCCCGGCTGGGCATCAAGGAGGACACGGATATCACCTTCATCCGTTCACTCCCGCATATGGATTATATCACGGTTATCGACAGACTGGAGCGGACCAGGCTCACCGAGGGCGAAGCGGCCCGGATCTGGGGGGAAAGCGGGGACAACGAGGCGTCGCAGTTCTATTTTGCCAAGCGCCACCGACCCTTTACGGTGCTGGAGATCATCGGTGGCCGCAAGATCAGCGCCCACCTGCGGACCCACGGAGTCCGGCCGGGATCCGAGCTGGTCCTGGAGACCATCGAACAGGCCAAGGAAGCGCACACACCGGGGATGGAGGCAATCACCATCTCCAGTCAGGGCGGACTGCGCTTGTACCTCAATCCGGCCCAGGCGGCCCGGATTCTGGTTCGTGACCCGAAGGAAACCGCCGAAGGTAAGCGCGGGGGAAAATAAACGTGCCCACTACTCTTTTACCGATCGCACCTCGTCCCTGGCCTCCCGCCACATGGTTCCGTACTTCTCCCTGGCATCGGCGAGGACCGCGTCACCCTTCAATTTTGCCTTGTAGGCGGACTTCATGGCCCCTTTCACGGCCCTGTCCGGCAGACCTACCTGTTCGATCTCTTCCTGGCTTTTTTGACCAGCCTTCCTGCCGGCCGCATAGGCGAGATAACCGGCAACACCGAGAACGGCCCAACCAACGGGATTGGTGGTCAGTGCCGGCAGATAAAAAATGGGAGTGGCCATCAGGATTCTCCTTGTGTGGATTTTGCATCGTCCCGCGCTTCAATCGGCGCGGGAACCGGGGTGATCAGGGCGGCGGCGGCCTGTTCCTCGCCTTTCCTTTTGCCCGCCCGGTAGAGGGCATAGCCACCCAGACCAAGGAGCAGCCAGCCCACCGGAGTTGTTGTCAGAGGGATACATATCATCTCGGATGTCCTCCTGTTTGCTTGTCCGCCCTGATGCGGCCATGGGGGCCGCAAAAATAAGCGGGACTTTGTCAATATGATAAATTCCGGCGCTCAACATGTCAAGCAGTTAAAATCATGAGCTTTTTGTTTGTCGCAAGTAAACAAGTTGCTTTTTCCGAAGATCATCCTGCCCACGCCTGACCAATGGAACCAGCCCGTCCCACCTCCCACGATGTACCCGCCCAGGCCTCGCCGCCTCCGGTCATTCTCACCAGGGCCCTGCTCGCCAAAGCCGGCGTACGGGTCAAGCAGTCCATACCCGGCCGCATGCGGGTCCGGGTGAACGGGCTCCGGTTCCGGGAACGGGAGGCCGGCTGGATGCGGCGGCATCTCGGGGAAACAACGGGCGTGATCGCCGTGGAATCACGGCCCGCCACCGGTTCGGTGATCATCCTGTTCCAGCCGGAGGGCACCACGGTGCGGGCCCTGCTCACCGCCATTGTCCGCCAGGTCCTGCAGCCCCGGATGTATCAGGAAGTCCCGGAACCCCTCCCCGGTTTCCGGCAGCTCTGCTCGGACTGCGACGACCATGGGCAATCCGGATTCAGCTCCAGAGTCCGTCGGGTCGTCTGGCTGAGCGGCTGCATGCTCTATGCCGCTGCACGCCTGTGGCTGTTCAGACTGCCCCTGATTCAGACGCCCTTGAGTTTTCTCGGCCTTGCCGCCCTGCTCGGGGCCCTGCCCCTGGCCCGGGAAGCCGCCCGGGACTGTGCCGATAACAAGGTCACGGTCAAACCCTTTCTCGCCGCCGGTTCCCTGATCACCATTGCCATGGGCCAGGCCTTCTCGGCCCTGCAGATCCTGTGGATCTACAATGTGGCCGAACTGACCGAACACTATGTGGCCCGCCGCTCCCGCCAGGCCATCCGGGATATCCTCGAGGTGGCGCCGGCCAACGCCTTTGTCATGATCGACGGCATGGAGGTGGAAACACCGGTGGCTGACATCCGGCCGGGTGACATCGTTGCCGTGCACACCGGCGAGCGTATCCCGGTGGACGGCGAAGTTGCCGAGGGCGAGGCCCTGGTGGACGAGTCCTCCATCAACGGCCGGGCCGAGGCCCTTGCCCGCGGCCGGGGCGACACTGTTTTCGCCGGCACCATCCTCAGCCAGGGGGTGCTTTTCATCCGCACCACCAGGACCGGCGAGGATACCTACCTGGCCCGCATCATGCGGATGGTGGAGGATTCCCTGGCCAACAAAGCACCGGTGGAGCAAAAGGCCGATCAACTCGCCGCCCGGCTGATGAAAATCGGTCTGGCAGCCACCGCCCTCACCCTGCTGATCACCCTGGATCCCCTGCGCGCCCTCACCGTGATGCTGGTCATGTCCTGCCCCTGTGCCACGGTGCTGGCCGCTTCGTCGGCGGTCACCGCTTCCCTGGCCAACGCGGCCCGGCATTCCATTCTCATCAAGGGCGGCCTCTACCTGGAAACCGTGGGTCGGGCCGATATCTACTGCTTCGACAAGACCGGCACCCTGACCATGGAGCAACCTGAGGTTGTCGCCATCAGCGGCCGCACGCCGGCCATTTCCGAAAACGCCATCCTTGCCATGGCGGCCACCGCCGAGTCCCATAACCAGCACCCCATGGCCAAGGCCATCCTCGCCATGGCCCGGGAACGGCACCTGAGCCCGGAGGCCCACGCCGTCTGCGACTTCAAGGCCGGTCGGGGGGTGCTGTGCACCGTGGGCGGCGATGCCGTTATTCTGGTGGGGAACAGGGCCTTCATGGATGAACACGGTGTGGATGTGCGCTGGTTTGACAAAAAGGCCACCGCCCAGCGGGCCATGGGTAACACCGTGGTCTACGTGGCCCGAAACGGGGGGGCCCAGGGAATGCTGGGCATCGCCAACCCGGTCCGGCCGGAGGCGGTGCGGGTCCTCAACTGTCTGCGCGGCGACGGGGTCCGCTCCCTGCATCTGGTCACCGGCGACAGCGAAGAGGTTGCCCGCGGCCTCATGGATATCTTCCCCTTCGACGAGTGCCGGGCCGGGCTGATGCCGGAGGAAAAAGCCCGACGGGTGGACGAACTCAAGCAGGGTCACAGCGTGGTCATGGTCGGGGACGGGGTCAACGATGCCCTGGCCCTGGCCCAGGCCGATATCGGCATCGCCATGGGAGCGGCCGGCGCTGAGGTGGCCATGGAGGCCGCTGACATCGCCCTGGCCGACTCCGACCTCGAGGGCCTGATGAAGGTCCGTAACCTCAGCCGGCAGACCATGCGGGTCATCGATCAGAATCACTATCTGGCGGTGTCCACCGACCTCATCGGCGCCGCCCTGGCCATGGCCGGGCTGCTTTCCCCCATCATGGCGGGTATGATCCATATCCTCCACACCGGTGGCATCCTGCTCAATTCCGGCCGGCTGCTCACCTGGGAACCACCGGTGGAGCCTATGCTCCTCTGCTCCGGCTGTCCTCGTAATTGCCGCTGCGGCAACAACGACTTCTGCCGAAGCACAAAGAAAACCTGCTGAGCAGATGAAATCCTTCACTACTCCCCGAATCCGTGACGGCTGGACTCTTATTTTGGATATATCTTACTGTAATCGTCTTATAATTTTAGTGGAATCCTTGACAACACCTTTCACCAGAGCCGCCCTTTGGGGCATCCGCTCACGGATTCAGGTACTCTTCACAACCATTGAGGAAACATATTCCAGTGCGGTACCAACTCAACGACACCAGCCATGTACATTTTCTTGCCCGGGCGCCCCTGCATACCTTCCAGGGCCAGGCAACCGGCGGCCTGCGGGGATCAGCCGAATTCGATCTGGAAAACAGAACCCTGGACCACATCCACGTCCTTGCCGCCACAGCGCATTTCGACACCGGCGATGCGGCAAAAAACCAGGCCATGGCGGATTTTTTCTCTTTTTCCATCCACCCGGAGGCTGATTTTCTCATGACTCGCTGCCTGGAGTTCAAGCTCCTGCCCACCGGCAACCACCGCATCACTGTCCAGGGAATACTGACCTTTGCCGGTATCCGCCGGCAGCTGCCCATCACCGCCATTGTCAGCAGCATCCAGGAATGCGTGCTCTGGGATCTGCACTTTAAATGGTCGTTTTCGGCCTATGGTTTGCAGGCCCCCAGTCTGCTGCTGATGCGGCTCCGGGACATTGTCGATATCCACGCCCGACTTGCATTCACTCCAACCCTGTCCGCCGAAGAGGAACAATGATGCCAAACCCGACCAGAGAAGAACTCATCGATGCTCTGCTCGACCATATGCTCTACCTGCGGATCGCCCATCATGTCGAAGGCCGCATCCGCATCAAGGCCAGCTGGAACGGCGCCAAAAAACTCAACCAGACCCGGGAAGGCGACATCGAGACCATCATTGCTGCCATTCCCGGCATCAAGGACTACCGGATCAACAAACAAGCCTTGTCCGTGGTCATCACCTATGACCCGCGGGTCTTTCCCCATGTCCTCTGGGAAGAGGTAGCCGCCCTGGGCCAATACCCCGCCCGTCGGCAGGCGGTCCGGGAACGACTGCTGGAGGCCCTGGCCGGCTGGACCCCGATTTTCAAGGCCGGCAGCGATTCAGGGGCCGAGGTCGCGGACCAGCACCGGACACGGCCGAAAGAGTCGCCGGTACAATAACAAGACAGCATGCAATTTGTTCAAGGATGGGCACCAGTCAACAGCAAAAGGAGAGCCTCATGGAAAACCAACAACACCTCGAAAGTGTCCCTGAAACCGGTCAGGATCAGACAAGCCCGCCCGAGGAACAGACCGGCGGCGGTCGAACTGATACCGGCGGTGACCCGCGCCAACCCCAACAGCCCCCGGAACAGCCGGCCGGGGATGCCAACACGCCCCCGCATCATCCCTGGAACATGGCTCCACTCCCCCCCGGGTACGCCCTGGATCCGGCCACCGGGTGGATTGTTCCCATCGGTCCCTGGCCGCACCACCATCCCCATGGCCCGGCGTCGTATCACCCTCCCCATCCGGGATATGCCGGATACGCGGGGCATGTCCATCCCGGCCCTGCCCATGTCATGCCGGAGTCACCACAACAGGCCGCGGCCCGTCAGGCGGCGCACCAGCAGCAACAGGGCGCGATTCTGCAGTCCTTCGAACACTTCATGGAGGGCAAGGCCACGGTCTCCGATGTGGTTAAAACCCTCTACACCAACACGGCCGACAACGATCAGTTCTGGAAAGGCGCCCTGGTCGGTGCCGCCGTCGCGGTTCTGCTCTCCAGCAAACCGGTGCGGGAGGCCATGAGCAAGACCTGTGACAGCCTCTTTCCCGGTCTGCAGCGAACCAAACCGGCCTCCGGGCCGACAGCCGGATCAACCACGAACAAGGAGGAGCATCATGACCACCCATAGCCAGCAGTCCCCCAACCCCGC
>NZ_JAFFQC010000055.1 GCF_016918545.1 Desulfobulbus alkaliphilus
CCCCTATTATCAGCAGAGCCTTCCGGTCGCCCCCCCGCCGCCCCCGGCCTCGTTTTTCGGCCTCGATGTCCAGGACAGCCAATTCTGGAAGGGGGTCCTTCTCGGTGCCGCCGTCACCCTGCTGGTGACCAATGAATCGGTGCAGAAGGGAGTGATGAAGGGCATTGCCAATATCACCGCCGCCACCCAATGCGGTATCGAGGAAATGAAGGAAAAGTTCGAAGACGCTAAAGCCGAGGCCCAGGCCGAGGCAGCCGAATAATCCTTCTCTGCCGGGCGGTGACGCCACTCGCCGCCCGGCTCCGTCTCCCTGCCCATGCGCTTTTTCATCAGACATCGCCGGCCCTACCGCACCCGCATCCTCTTTCCCCGCCTCAGAGGGCGGGACGAGCACTGCGCCCGGGTCCAGGCCTCTCTGGCCGCGCTCCCCGGGGTCAGCGCGGTCCAGGTCAGATCCGCAAGCGGCGCCGTCATTCTCGAGCACCCGGCCCAGGCGATCCCTGTCCGGGATATCATCACCCGTACGGTCGCGGCCCTGGCCTCGTCCGCAACCGCGGAGCCAGACAACCGGTGCCCCCTGCCCGCCGCGCGCGCCGGGACCTGGAAACCGGAGAAACGGGGCCCGCGCCAGTCCCATGTCCCGGGCCCCATCCTCCTGCTCAGCGGGTTGTATCTGCTCTACCTCTCCTTCAAACGGCTGATGGCAGCCGTCGGCACGGCCACGGTTGCCCCCGCCCCGCTGCTTTCTCTCCCGACCCTGGTCACCCTCGGCCTGTCCCTGCCCATCCAGCGCCAGGCCCTGGATAATCTGCGCCGCAGCGGCCGACCGGACATGGGACTGATCTCCACCGGACTGCTCTACCTGTCGCTCTTCACCGGCAACGTGCTGACTGCCTTCACGGTGTTCTGGCTGTTCAACCTGTCGAGCTGGATCGAAGACCGCATCCGCATCCGGACCCGGCAGGCGGTGCGGGCCATGCTCTCCGGCTCCCGCACCAGCGCCTGGCTGGTTCGGGACGGGATGGAGATCGAGGTCCATGCCGACAGCCTGGTGCCCGGTGACCTCATCGCCCTGCGCCGCGGTTCGACCGTCCCCGCCGACGGCGTCGTGGTCGCCGGCGCCGCCCTGATCGATGAAGCGGCCCTCACCGGCGAGGACGTGCCGGTGCTCCGCGAAGCCGATCACCCCGTCCTTGCCGGCACGGTGGTCACCGGCGGCGACATCCGCGTCCGGGTGGAACAGGCCGGCGAGGCCACCCGCCTGGCCGCCATCATCCGCCTCATTGAGGCCGCGGAAAACGATCCCGGTGCGCTGGAACAGGCCGGTCTCCGTTTTTCCCGGGCCATGGTGCCCCTGTCCCTCGGTCTTGCCGGGGCCGCCTTCCTGCTGACCGGCGACCTGTTGCGGGCCATGGCCGTGCTGATCATCACCTGTCCCTGCGCGCCCCGGCTTGCCACCTCGGTGGCGGTGACCACAGCCATGGGACAGGCCGCTTCCCGAGGCATTCTCGTCAAGGGCGGCCTGTATATCGAGACCGCCGGCCAGGTCGATATTCTGGTGCTGGACAAGACCGGCACCCTCACCGACCGGAGCGCCGAAGTGACCGCTGTCCGCCTTTTCGACCACCGCCTGCGCCCGGAAACCGTGCTGCAGCTGGCGGCCAGCGCCCTGCACGCCTGGCCCCACCCCTTGAGTCGAGCCGTTACCGCCCGGGCGGTGATGACCGAGGTGCCCCTGCTTGCCCGCCGACAATCCGAGCTGGTCGTCGGTCGCGGCGTCCGGGCCGTTATCGATGACCGGATTGTTCTTGCCGGCAGCGCCCGTTTCATGGCGGACAACAACATCACCACCCTGGAGGCCGACAGCCCTCATCAGGGGCAGCCGGCGCCATCCGCCGGCTGTATCTTTGTCGCCCGGGACGGCCGCCTCCTTGGTGTGATCGACACCATCGCCCATATCCGGGGTGATCTGGCCCGCGACTTTCAGCGCTGCCGGGAGCTGGGGGTCCGCCGCATTGTCCTGCTCACCGGTGATCATCAGACCGCGGCCCAAGACATGGCCCGGCGCTTTTCCTTTGACGAGGTCCGCTGGCAGCAGTCCCCGGAAGACAAGGCCGCCTGGATCAGTGCCTGGAAACAGGCCCACCCCGGGGATACGGTGGCCATGGTCGGAGACGGCATCAACGATACCCCGGCCCTGGCCGCCGCTGACCTCGGATTTGCCGTGGGCGAGGGCGGCGCCGATGTCACGGTGGAATATGCCGACATCGTGCTCCGCCGGGGCGGGGTCGATCGGGTGGCGGACACCCTGGCCCTGGGTCGAACCACCCTGCAATCCATCCGTGAAAGCTACGCCCTGGCCATCGGCGGCAATGCCGTTGTCCTCCTGGCCACCACTTTAGGCCTGCTAGCCCCGGTCAGCGGCGCCCTGGCCCATAACCTGATCACCATCGGGGTCGTGGGCCGGGCAGCGGTACGCCGTACGGTCCTGCCGGCGCGAAGGTTCGCGCCATGTCCTGAATCATTACCATTTGCCTGATCTTTTTGGCGGGCCTGAAAAATCCGTTGACAGGGCCATTAGGTTCAGCTAATATAAGATTAAATTAGAAGAGACTAATTATATTAATTGTTTCAAAATGGCTGGCAAGGCCACCCCCCTTTGCCAGCACCAGGGAGAAGATCATGTATATCCGGGATTATCTTCTGATCGGGGCGGCCCTGGCCGTTACAATTTGGTACCTGTACCGCCGGATCGTGGTTACCCGCGGCTGCGGTTGCAGTGCTTCCACCTGCTCCGCGGTCCCGCCGGAACCGGGCACACCAAAAACCGGAGATTCCGGGGAGTGTGCCGGTTGCGCCGCCACTCGGGAGTGGAACTGACCTTTTATATTTCACTACGCGCGAGCAGACCATGAACGTCGTCGAAGCCCACAATCTCAGCCATCACGCCAATGGCCTCGCCATTTATCGCGATCTTAACTTCACGGTCCCCGGCGGCACCATCTGCGGCCTGCGGGAGACAAGAAGGAGGCAGCGGACGCCCCTGCTGGTGGATATCCTCACGGGAGCCCTCAGTCCAAGCAGCGGCAATTGCCTGATATTCGGTCAGGACTGCCGCACCCTGTCCGCGGACCTCAAAAACCGGATCGCCAGGCTGCAACGGGGATATAAAACCTACGAGGTGATGACCATCCGGCAGACCGAGGTCTTTTTCCGGGGCTGCTACCATAATTGGCAGCCGGCGGTGTTTTACGATCTGGTCGACCGCCTGAGGGTCTCCCGGAAATGCAAGGTGAGCAATCTCAATGAAAGCCAACGCCTGCTGGTTGCCCTGGCGGTGCTCCTGGCCAGGGATCCAGACCTGCTCATCCTTGATGACTGCACCCCCGCTTCCTGCTGCCGCTGCCTGTTTCTGGAGACCCTGCGCCGATTCGCGGTCCGCGACGACAAGACCATTCTCATTGCCGGTCATGCCTGCCCCGTGCTCGAGCCGCTGCTGGACACCCTGATCGTCCTTGACCATGATGACGGCAAGCCCGTTTTGGCCCTGAACAACTGATC
The DNA here is from genome assembly GCF_016918545.1 of Desulfobulbus alkaliphilus. GTDB lineage: Bacteria > Desulfobacterota > Desulfobulbia > Desulfobulbales > Desulfobulbaceae > Desulfobulbus > Desulfobulbus alkaliphilus. Next base: position 3,562 of record NZ_JAFFQC010000055.1, read on the forward strand.
CCGGCGCCCTGTGCGGCTGGCAATCATCTTTCCACCGACTCGATCTCTTCATTATGCCCAGACGAAAGAAACTCAGCGCCAGCATGGAAGATTACCTGGAGGCCATCTACCTGATCAGCAGAGAACAGGGACATGCACGGAACAAGGAAATCATCCATCGCCTGGGGGTCTCCGGCCCCTCGGTCACCGAAGCCCTGCAGACCCTCTCCGACCGCGGCCTGGTCAACTATGTCCCCTATGAGTCGGTCACCCTCACCCCTCAGGGCGAGGCCATCGCGGCAGATGTCTATCACCGCCACCAGACCCTGCGGGATTTTTTCGTTGAGGTGCTCTGCCTGGACGAACAGCTCGCCGACGAAGGCGCCTGCAAGATCGAACATGTGATCTCCATGGAGTTCATCGAACGGATCGTCAGGTACACGCGATACATCAAAAAGCTTGAGGGAGAGCGCGACCAGGGGGCCAACCACTGCAGCTTCGAGGAATATCTTGAAAAAAAGAAGACCAGCGCCCCGCCGTCCGGTTGCTGATTCCCGCGACTGCCCCCGCCCCCTCACCACCGGCCGGCCCGAGTTGATCACCTCGGCGTCCCCATGGCCGGTGCATGGGGATCTCCAGCGGCAAACAGCCGCGGCGAACCCGGAGGAGCGCCAGGCCTTGGAAGCCTCCCCCCTGCTGCACCCCCTTTCCCGGCAACAGCGCGGCGAACTCATCACCCTGGGTTCCCGGCGGGTCTGGAGTCGGGGCCAAACCCTCTATAAGGATGGCGACCCGGTGGAAGGGTTTTATTTTCTCTGCAGCGGCAAGGTCCGGGAGTTTTACAGTGACGGCTCCGGGATCGAATTTCTTCGCCGGCTGGTGCTGCCCGGACATTTCATCGCCCTGCACAATATGTTCAATCGGGATAGGCGCCATACCAATAACTGCAAAACCCTGACCGCCGCCACCGCCTGGACCTGGCCGATCAGCCCCTTCATCGAATTCCTCCACCACCACCCCTCCCTGGGGATGGCGGTGGCCGCGGCCCTGTCCCAATCCTATGAACAGATCTGCCGCCGCCATTGCCTGTGCCGCAAACCCGTGGCTCGCTGCCGGGTGGCGGGCTATCTGCTCAGCCAGATCTGCCTGGACTGCGCCCATCCATGCGCCGACACCGAGGCGAACCACGAGCATTGCCTTGATCTCAGTCCGCTTGGCCACGCCGCCGAGGAAATCCATCTGGCCCGGGAGACCTTTACCCGCGCCCTCATGTCCCTGCAGGAACAAGGCATACTCACCTGCAACCGGGGCAAAATCACCATCCACAATGTCATGGCCCTGAAGAACATCTGCGCCATCGACTGAAAAATCAGGCAACTGAACTCTTGCCATCATTATGCACCAAGGAGTCAATCATGATTGGCCGTTTCACCAGACTTGGCATGTACGAGGATCTGCTTAAAAGCGGAGATTTCATCAAGGTAAGCTGCGGAGCGCTGCTGGCGCTGGTCGGTTTCCTGGGCGGACGGTTGCGGGGTCGGACCAAATTAACTATTTAAAATAACAAGATAAACATGCCAAATAACCCCTCAAAAACAGGTTATGGGCCTCTTTTTGAGGGTCAAATCAGCGCATAGAGCAATAGGGGGGACAATGGCAAGGGCCAATCGGCATTTTATTCCAGGTGGGGTATGGCACATTACCCATCGTTGTCACAAAAAGGATTTCTTGCTCAAGTTCGCTCAAGACCGGACCCGTTTTGTGGCGTGGGTTCGAGAGGCACGAAAACGGTTCGGGCTACAGGTTCTGAACTATACAGTGACCTCCAACCACGTACATCTGCTGGTGAAGGACAGCGGCGACGCCAACAGTATCCCTGCGGCTATCCAACTTATCGCCGGGCGCACGGGGCAGGAATACAATCATCGTAAACGTCGCAAGGGCGCTTTTTGGGAGGACCGCTATCATGCTACTGCTATTGAATCCGGGGAACACCTTCGGCGATGCCTTGTCTATATCGACCTGAACATGGTGCGAGCTGGCGTAGTGAAACATCCGAAAGAATGGGTCCATGGAGGCTATCACGAGATACAGGGGCAGCGCCGACGCAATACGATTCTGGCGCTTGATGTCCTCGCCGAGGCTGTGGAGGTGGAAAGCCAGGAAGAGTTGGCAGGAGCTCATCGCGAATGGATCGAAGAGGCGGTACGTTCTGAACGATGCCAACGGGAGGAATTCTGGTCAAAGAGCGTCGCTGTTGGCAGTGAGGAATTCGTTATCAGGACACAGCAGATGCTTGGCATACGCGGGAGAGGTCGTGACGTGGTCTCTGTTGGTGATTCATTTTTGCTCCGCGAACCCCACGAAAGCTATGGAGTCAATTTCACCCCCGAAAATCGGCCCATAGCCCTTGAAAATACCCATTATTGGGATGATTACCCTTAAGTATCGGCGGGTTGACTTGGTCCGACCCCGTTGTATGTCCTCCCGCTCAAAACGACAGCATCCGCTGGGCGGTCACCTTGGCGGCGATGGTCCGCCGCACCTCGGGGGACAGGTCCAGGGTGCCGGTTTCGCAATGGGGCTGCCAGCTCCAGGCCTGCTGGACCACCTGTTCATGGGCTTGCCGCAACAGGGCAAAGGATTGGGCCACCTCGGGGTAGTGGTTTGATTCCCGGAAGGGCAGACGGATGTACCCGGTCCGGCGGCCGTCGCGGAAAAAGGGCGCGGTCAGCCAGTGATATTCCTCGGGTTGCCAGCCCGTTGCCCGCTCATGGCATTCGGGCAGGCAGTAGGGCTCGTTGGGGGCCTCGATCCAGGGAATCAGGCTGCGGATATTGACCGCCTCCACCGCCAGCCGGCGCTCATACTCTTCCAGCTCCATGGTATAGGCCAGGCCGGGACGGAAATTGCCCCGTTTTTTTTCAATTCTCCAATGAATTTTCATGGGTGTTACTCCTAATCCATGCTTTATTTCTTAAACCTTGAATCCGTGACGGCTTGACTTTGTTTTGGGTATATCTTGCTGTAATCAAATTATAATTGAATCGAACCCCTTGATAATAACCTTCACCAGCCACCCTTCGGGGCACCGCTCGCGGATCCAGGTTAACACATACGCCCATGCTGATGCGCACCGTGCAGACCTTGCCGGCGGAGGTCGACAACAGGGGCGGCAGTCAGGGCAGCGGGGAAGCGGCGGCCGATTCCGGGAGGCGGACCACCTCGCCAAAGGGCGGTCTGCTGTCCTTGTCCCCCACCCGCACCCACAGCACCGGATAGGGCGGGGCTGATTCGGGAAACAGCTCACACTCCAGGTCGGTGAGATAGAGCAGGCAGTCGGGCCCGTGGCCCATGCTCCCGACCCGCGCGAACACCGGCCGGTAATCGGTGCCGCCGCCCCCGCCCAGCCGCGGCAGAATCGGCGGATCGTGGCGCTGGAACAGCTCCTGGCGGCAGATGCGCATATCGCAGTAGAGCAGATGCACCGTGGCCGGACACTGCTCGAGAATGGCGCCGACCTCACTGGTAAAACGCCGCAGCTCGGCATCGCGGATGCTGCCCGAGGTGTCCACGGCGATGACGATCTCGCCCAGCTCGTGGTTGTTGAGCGAGGGCAGATAGAGATTATGCCCCAGGTAGCGCTTGTTGGGCCGCAGCCAGGAGTAATCGGAGCGGGCCGAGCGCATGATGAAGCGGCGAAGGAGTTCCCGCCAGCAAAGCCGGGGGCTGGTCATCTCCGCCACCAGCCGTTCCAGCCCGGCGGGCAGCCGCCCGGCGGCCCGGGCATTGAGGGCCGCCTGGACCAGGGCCTGTTCCCAGTCGGTTTCCGTCCCATCGGGCTCCCCGGGGCTTTGTTCGCCGGGATCATCGCGGACCTCGCCGGCCATGCCCGGATCCGAGGGACCGTCTTCCTCCTCGCTTTCCTCGCCCTGCCTGCCGCCCTCGCCGTCTCCGTCCCGATGCGCCTCCTCCCGCGACCGGGGTTCGTCCTCCGGCCGGTCCACGGTCTCGGCGCCGGGTTCGCTTTCCTCCTCCCCCGCCTCCGCCCGCAGCAGGGCATAGACCGATTCCGCTGTCTCCCCCCGGTACCGGTCCAGGTAAAGATGGCCGTCGGGCAGGGTCAGCCCGGCATCGAGCAGGATCCAGTTGATCACATAATCGCAGGCCCGGTTCCAGGCCCGGGCTTCACGCCCCTGCCGCCGGCGGTGATGGCCGCAGGCCGGATGCATCACCAGATGCGCGGTCAGGCCTTCGAGTTTTTCCGTGGGCAGCATGGAGACGTAATGGGGATTGTAGGCCAGCACCCGACCGTCGGTCCAGGCGGTCTCGCAGCTCAGATCTTCCCGCATCCGCAGGCGCAGGGCCAGGGAAGCGAAAAAGGGGTGCTTGAGGACCAGCCCGGCCCGGGCCCGCTGCATCTGTTTATACGCTTCGCTCGTGCCGTTCATGGTCTTTCTCCCGGCAGGTGCGGGGTTGGCTGGCGCTCATCGGTCGTTGGCAGGGGATCAGACGAGCACATCGGCATGCCGGGCGGCCCATTGGGCGAAATCATCACTGTGGGCGATGGCCTGACAATGGCGCACCGCTTCCCGCACCAGCAGGACGCTGAACTCGTCGGGCAGCCGGCTGGCAAAACAGAACAGCGGCGCGGCGGTCTCCGGCGCGGCCGCCCGCCCGGCCATCTCGCAAAGGGCAAAGAGCACCGCCGGATCAGTGGGAATCTCCAGGGACTCCGCCCCGGCCAGGATGTCCTCCATGGTCGGCAGTTGCCGGCGGAGGGTGAGAAAACCCCGCAGTTCCGTGGCCGCCGCCGCGCCGATGGTGCCGGCGAGCAGTTCGTCCAGCGCCTCCGAGGCCGCGTTACCGGTGAGCAGCCGCGAGACCATTTCCCAGGAGCGGGGCGAGGGAAAGGCGTTAGCGCCGCGCTCGGGATCGAAATCATGGAGCAGGGCCGGACAGAAGCGGAGAAAGGCGAGAATCTCGCCGGCGATATTGTTGCGTGCCGCCCATTGCAGCCAGGCCTCCAGGTCCACGGTGAAATCGATATGGACAAAGCGGTTGGCCAGGGCCGAGGGCATGCGGTGGGCCACGGACCGGTCGGTTTCCCGGTTGCCGGCGGCGATCACGGTCCAGCCCTCGGGCAGTTCATACTCGCCGATTTTCCGGTCCAGCACCAGTTGATAGCAGGAGGCCTGCACCAGGGGCGGGGCGGCGTTCAATTCGTCAAGAAAGAGAATGCCCCGACCACTGCGGGGAAAAAAATCCGGCGGGCACCATTGGGCGGTCCCGTTGTCACTGATCCGCGGCAACCCGCGCAGATCCACGGGGTCAAGGAGAATGGCCCGGATATCCACCAGTTCCAGCCCCTTGCGGTCCGCGGTCTGGCTGACGATCTGGCTTTTGCCCACCCCCGGCGGCCCCCAGAGGAACACGGGCTGGCGAAGGTTGATAAGCAGTTCAAGGGCCTGGGGTATCAGGGCTGCGTTCATGGCGTGGTATCCATTGGTTGCGTTGACTGTACAGGTTGACGGGATGTGAAACGGCGCCAATATTAGTCAATTCTAATTTTTATGTCAATTTCTAATTTAGTTCAGAGATCCTATTGGTCACTTGGAACAGTTCCGGGGGCAAGCCCTTTATTGATCAGCGGCAGCATTTCCCGCGGGTTGTCGGTAATCACCAGGTCGTTGAGGCTGCGCAGGTGGTCCATTGTTTTGAAGATATCCTCCCAGCCGCGCTCGCTTTTGATCGCCAGCAGATGGAGGGATGCCCAACGGAGCAGATCGGGGTCGCGGAGCTGTTCGGCTATGGCCAACAGGGCAAAGCCGGCTTCCGGATCGCTGGGAAAGGCCCGGGCATAGCCTTGCCAGTACCGGCGCGCCCGGGGGTACTCGCCCAGGCGCCGGTAGGCCTCGCCCATGATCTTGTACACCGGGGCCGGATCCTGATAATGGAGCACGGTCCGGGCGGCGGCAAGGGATCTGGCATACTCCCCCTGGCGGAGGTGAATCAGACTGAGCATGGTCAGCGCGTTGATGTAGTTCGGCGCGATCTCCAGGGTTTCCCTGACGGATTGGAGCGCGGCGTCAACTTCGTGCCGGGCCAGCAGCACGGTGACGATACCGATCCTGGCATAGAGCAGGCTCGGGTTGATCTCCAAGGCTCGTCTGAAATAATCGTGGGCCACATCGATGTTCCCCAGGTGCAGATGATGGATCCCAAGATTACCCAAGGGCACGGCCCGCAGACTTCGCCGGTGAAACCTGTCGATCTCAAGAGCTATTTCATAGGCCTGCATGGCCTCCGCGTGCAAGCCCCTGGTTTCCAGTCCCTTTCCCAGATTGACATACACCCGGCTCAGCTCCGGCGCCTTGTTGATGTTATCTGCCCAGAAGCGCAACGGATCGGAGAACAGGGCGTTGCGCTGCAGCACCGCATGGCCGTGGACTACGACCAGCATGATCACCGCACAACTCGTCAGGGCCTTGATGCGATGTTTGAAGCGCTCATCCCATGCCAGGGCGGTGATGCCCAGGGCGGCCAGCAGGTAGAGGGTCATGGACGGCAGGTAGTTGCGGTGCTCATAGATCAGCTCCAGGGGGATGAAAGTGCTTTCCACGGCGTGATTGACCAGGAAAAAGAGCAGCGAAAAAGAGATCAGTGGCCGCCGTCGAGCCAGATACAGACCCAGTCCCAGCCACCCGAACCAGAAGCCGATGGCCGGCAGGGTTGTCCAGGGCCGCCACAGGGAGGTGGAGAGCTGAATATCATGGATCAGGGCAAAGCGTTCCGGGATCGGGTAGAGCATCTGGCTCAGGTACAAAAGCAGGATCCGCGGCTGGGTGAGCAGCCGCTCCAACAGGGTGAACTCGCGATCGCCGTAGCCCCCGCCCCTGAGGAGACTGACGGGGTCGGCCAGCACAAAGGCCAGGCCGATGAACAGCCCCGCGGGGATCAGCGCCAGACGCAGGTGGCGGCGCAGGTTGTCCCTGCTCACCCCCTGGATGAGCAGCAGCTCGTAGAGATAGAGGACCACCGGCAGCATGACCGCGTTCTCCTTGCTCCCCAGGGCACACAGCCAGGAAAGCAGGCACAGCCCGAACCATCCCGCCCGGCGATACGTCCCCGCGGTGGTCCGGCCAAGGACATAACAGAGCATGGCCAGGACGAAAAACAGCGCCGCCATGGAGGTCATGCGCTGGACGATATAGGTGACCGCGGTGACCTGGATCGGACTGGTGGCCCAGAGCAGCACGGCCAGGAAGGCCACCGACCTGTCCCGCTCCGCGTCCCCTCCCCCCAGCAGGGGCAGCCGCAGGGTGCGCAGGAACAGGGCGTACAGGGCAAAAGCGGTCAGCACATGGATCAGCAGGTTGACCAAGTGGTATCCAAAGACCTCCAGCCCGTGCAGATAATGGTTGAGGCCGAAGGAGAGATACGCCAGGGGACGGTTGAGTTGGTTGCGGATGCCGTACAAGGTCCCGGTGACGCTCTGGTAGTCAAGGCTTTCCAGATGCACCAGACGATTTTCGACGATGTTTGGCCCGTCATCAAAGAGAAAGACGCCGGTGAAACTGTTGCCATAGATCCCCAGCAACAGGAGGGCCAGCACAGCCAGCAAGGGGCCGTGGCCGACCTGGCCGAGACGTGCCGGCAGTCCGGCCAGGCGCTGGATCAGGCCGGGGGGGGAGCTGTCTCTTA
>NZ_JAFFQC010000056.1 GCF_016918545.1 Desulfobulbus alkaliphilus
TGATCATGCTGATTTCGGTCTCCGGGACGAAACCGAGATCGAGCAGTCGCTGGCGAATGGCCCCACATCCGTGATGGCAGCGGATCCTGGCCCTCTGGCCGGGAAGGACATCGGCGAGCATCCGGCAATTTTGTATTTTTTTATGCATCGGAACCTCTCTGGTTATTATTAGGTAGCTCTAAAAGCAAACTCTTTGTAGTCGAAAACTTATGACTGGTCAATATTTTTTTGGTGTGCATGAACAAATTAATGCCGACCGTGACTATCTTTATCAGCTATCATTCGGTGCCCAGGTACCTCTGGTCGATGCCATTGAACTGAATATTCCTTGCCAAGGATACCGGGGATTCCCATGCCAGCGCTATTCGCTCTATCATTAGGACTTGTTAAATATAAACGCCATGCCAAAAAAAGTGTTGACATGTTATTTAGGGAGAGCTAATTTAGCGACCGGCAACACGTGACACCAATCTTTCCGGCTAATAATTTCAACACAAGGAGATACCAGATGAACTTGAAGCCCATTATTTATGTTCTTTCTTTGCTGTTCATGACCGCCACAGCTGCCCAGGCCCATACCCCATTGTGCGCCTGCTTCGACAACGGCGACAACACCATCACCTGTGAGGGAGGATTTTCCGACGGTTCCTCCGCATCCGGTGTGGCCATGCGCATTGAGGCCAGCGATGGAACCATCTTGATGGAAGGCGCCATGGATGCCGACTCCACCTTCACCTTCACCAGACCCGAAAGTGACTTCACCGTCATCTTCGACGCCGGTGAAGGCCATGTTATTGAGGTTCCCGACAGAAACATCATCTTTTGACAGGCCTGCCGCGGGACGGCACCAGCCGGACCAGATGATCGTTCCGTTTTTCCATGACCATACACCATACCTTTCACATTGAAAAAACCAGAACAGGAGAACCTTATGAAGTCATCTTTCGCGGCCCTGCTGACCGGCACCGTTGTCCTCGGTGCCGCCACCATGGCCTCTGCCCACTTTCAGATGATTTACACCCCGGAAATGGCCCTGGAACAGGGTGGGCAAATTCCAATCAAACTCGTCTTCACCCATCCCTTTGACGCCGGCTATACCATGGACATGGGCACTCCGGAGCAATTCTTCGTCATCCGTACCCGGGGCGAGAACGAGCCGGTGCGCACCGATCTCAAAGAGGAACTCAAAGCCATTGAATGGGCCAGCTTGACCAATACCGGCAAGGCCTGGGAAACCATGTACCAGGCCCGGGGCGGCGACCATATTTTCTCCCTGATCCCCGAATCGTATTGGGAAGCAAAGGAGGACGCCTACATCAAGCAGAATACCAAAATGATTGTCAATGTCGGCGGCGAGCCCGGCGCCTGGCATGAGCCCGTCGGCCTGCCCACGGAAATCGTTCCCCTGGCCAAACCCTACGATCGCTGGACCGGCAACGTTTTCCAGGGACAGGTGCTCCTCAACGGTGAACCGGTCCCCAATGCCGAGATCGAGGTGGAATACCTCAACCACCAGCCATTGCTTGACAGTAACAGTTTCGCCGCGGAGCCGGCGGTGACCGTGCCCCAGGAATCCTTTGCCATGCAGACCATCTTCGCCGATGACAACGGTGTCTTTACCTTCGGCATCCCCAGGGCCGGTTGGTGGGGATTCGCTGCCCTGGATCTTGAAGAGGACTTCACCTACAAGGGCCAGCCCTGCTCCCATGATGCCGTTATCTGGATTCAGGCCAAGGATATCAACTGAATAAACAATATCGAACATTCCGGAGAGATCAAAGTGAGGACAACCTGGGGAGAGCACCATGCACGGTCGGCTGCCTCCGGCCGCGGCAACGACCACTGCTGCATCCGGGACGTTTTTCTTGCCTAAAAATGCTGACTTGATCAAAGAATCGATGGAGGTCCTCTCGCTCCGGGAGGACCTCTAAAATCTGTACGCCGGCTGACAATCACCAAACAGGGTAGCCGGCTCTACGCTCGTCTGCAAAATGGAGAACATTATGCAATTCTGGGACTATCTGCTCACCGGCGCGGCCCTGGCCATCGCTGTCTGGTACCTCTATCGTCGAATTGTGGCCTCTCGGGGCTGCAGTTGCGGTTGCAGTGCTTCCTCCTGCGCTCACATCCAGCAAAAACCTGAAATACCGAAAGGCCCGGATGCTGACGGTTGTTCCAATTGTGGTGGCAACCGGGATCAGCATTGAGACCATATTTTGAGAGTGTATGCCATAAACGCCGCTGATGGCCATGATCTCGTTCACCACACTGATGGTCATACCATCGACCGTTATCTTAACTTCACCATTGCTCGCAATACGGTATAGGGGTCAGCCGCAGGCCCTTGCCGAGCTGAGCCTGGTCGATTCTCCCCTTCTACGCTTGTCACCTGGAACACCTCAGAAAACGATTATCACCATTGATGCCTGCACCGACTCTGGACCCTGCGCGATTTATTGTTGAAATGTTCCATATGGGGGATGTTCCTCTTCATGCTGGGGGCAGTGCATAGAATTCCGCACGACAACGGCGTCGATATCTGGTACACCAGAGCCCTAACCATCCCCGAGCCGGCGCAGCCCTGGTACCATTTTGTAACAAAATGGCAGGAAACGCTATTGATATCAGGGACAATAAGGAACAAACAAACTATGCAATCTTTTTTTTCCGCCAAACACCACACCTCCATCATGATCGTACTGCTGGTCGCGGCAATCGCCCTGTTGCCTGGAGGCTGTCGCAGCGAGCATGGCACCAGCGGGTTCACCGGTCAACCGGCACCGGATTTTACCCTGACCATGCTCGACGGCAGCGAATTGAACCTGAATAAGCTGCGAGGCCGGCCGGTCCTGATAGAGTTCTGGGCGCCATGGTGCCCGGGATGTCTGCATAATATCCCCCCCTTGAAGGAGCTGTATGCCCGCTATGGTGAGGTGGTGACCTTTATCGCGCCCTCCTCGGAGACAGGCCGGCAGGCGCTGGGGCAATTCGTCGCTGATCACGCTATCCCCTATCCGGTGGGTTTTGCCAATCGCCGGCTGCTGGCGGATTACCGTATTTCCGGCATCCCCGTCACCATGCTCATCGATGCCGAGGGCCTGGTCCGCTACCATCACATTGGTCAGTTTTCTTCCGCGCGACTGGACGAATTGATCCGAGAGATGCTGTGATAAAATAAAGCGCAAACGGGGCACATCGTTCTGGGCAGCATCTGTTGCATCAATCATTTCCCGCTGATCGTCCAACCATCTCCGCTCATGTGGCTGCTGCCATCGAGAAGACAACCGGCCCCGCCAGGATACTCCATGAGAACAACCACCCTTTCCAGCCAGACTTCTTCATGCCCGGGCCCGGTGGGAGGCCACTGGTTTGTGCTGGCCGCGGCTATTCTCTGGGGTACCGCCGGCACCGCCCAGGCACTGACACCCGCCGGATATGATCCTGCTACCATTGGCGCTCTGCGCCTGCTGATCGGTGGCCTGGCTCTGCTTCTGCTGGCGCTCTCACGCCAGGAATTGCAATTACCGAGGGGGTGGCACTGGTTGCCGTTGCTGCTGGCCGCAGCCTTGACCTCCAGTTATCAGCTCTGCTATTTCAGCGCGGTGGCAAAAACCGGGGTGGCGGTGGGAACTGTTGTCGCCATGGGCAGTGCCCCGATTGCCGGGGGACTACTGGGGCTGATCTTCCGTGGAGAGCGACCGGGCCGTCGCTGGTACCTGGCCACACCGTTGGCTATCGGCGGGTGCATCCTGCTTGGTTTCAGCGGTGGCGAGGTAACCGTTGATCCGCTGGGGATCCTCCTGGCCTTCGGTGCAGGATGCTCGTATGCTGCCTATGCCTTGGCGATCAAGGGGCTGCTGGACAAGTATTCCCCCAACGCCCTGATAGCGATTGTCGTCTGCCTGGGGGCACTGATCTTGTCGCCGGCCCTCTTACGTATTGAGGTGGATTGGTTGATGCAGCCGAGCGCTCTGCTGGCCGCTCTGTACCTTGGCCTGGCAACCTTGGCCCTCTCCTACTGGCTTTTTGCCCGCGGCCTGCAGACCGTTCAGGTTGCCGGCGCCGTCACTCTAACCTTGGTCGAGCCGTTGACCGCAGCCCTGCTTGGCATTTTCATCCTTGGAGAATTCCTCAACCTCCAGGCTTTTGCCGGCATTGGGCTGATCTTTTCCGGCCTGGTAGTGCTGATCATCAAGCAGCGATCACCGACCGCCATCAAGGAAAACTGGAGGGAAACACCGCAGTGACTGATGCCGATGAACACGAGCAACAACCTATTTACAGTGAAATGTGCTCTAAACAAACCTCCAGCCGTCACGGATTCAGGCATTGATCATCCTCTTATTCCCTTTACATGCTCACCGGGAGAGAAAGGACACCACCTCTCCCCACCAGGGCAGTTCCGGGGCGACCGGCATATTGTTGTGGGTGGCTCCCTCAAACAGCCACAACTTTTTTTCCGTTGTCAGGGATGCGTAGAGTCGTTGCCCATGGAGGACAGGGACGACTTCATCGGCACCGGCCAGGACAACGGCAATCCTGCCCTGGTACTCTCGCAGGTTGGCGATACTGTCGTACCGATCCAGCACCAGCCACCGCGCCGGCAGATACCAGTAATGGGTCTGGGCCAGATCGGCCAGGGTATCCCAGGGCAGAAACAGCACCACGCCCGGCACCGGCGTCTCGGTGTGCCGCAGGGCACCGGCAACAACGGCGCTGCCCAAGGATTCTCCCCAGAGATAGAGAGGATCGCCAAACTGCTGATGGGCAAGCCTGATCGTTGCCACCGCGTCCTGAACAAGGACCTCCTCGGAGGGTTTGCCGTCCCGGCCGCCGTATCCGGGGTATTCGGCGAGAATTACCCGGAGATTGTGCCTGCTCAGCGCCTGGATATACATGCCACGGTGAAAGGCAGCACCGGCATTGCCATGGAAAACGATGATGGTACCTTCCACTTCAGCTGGTTCAGGATCGCTGACAAACCCATGAAACTGTTCCACGGATGGCCAATGGCGCAGACCGTGGGAGGCCGCCCGCTCCGGCGAGAGAAAGGAAGTCTCCGGCAGGTAGAGCATTTTCCGCTGCATGAAAAACGTTCCGGCACAGAGAACAAGATAGCCAACGACGATGTAACCCACTATTCTGGTAAGCATGATTGCGACGATGTCTTCAGGTTGTTGTATCCTTCAAGGGGATTTGGCCTTAAAAAAGCCTGGATCCGTGAGGGTTCGTCCGTACGTCAGCTTCGTTATTCGTTGCCGTTCGATTAAAGTGCTCTTTATCGGACGGTTACGGGCAATGAAGATGGCGCGCGGACGGACGCCCCCGAAGGGCGGTTGGTGAGGGTGGATTGCTGAAAATAGCCTCATATTTTAAACTGATTACAGCAAACTCAACCAAAAAAAAAAGCCCAGCCATCACGGATCCAGGAAACGCTTTTTCCTTGCCATCCATGCACTCATTTAAAAACAAAAAACAGGAAATATAAAGCAATGATGTTCTTTTTCTCTCAAGCAGACCAAGGTGTTCCTCCGCGGGAGCCGGAACGCCGGGATGTTCGGCGGCGATGCCGATCTCTCAGGACTATCCTGATGCGGTTTGCTCTGCTGCTGGGCATTCTGATCTTCCTGCAGCCTTCGGCACCGGCGTCGGCTGCGCCAAAGGAAATTGGCCTGGCGCTCGGTTCCGGCGGTGCCAGTGGTCTGGCCCACATCGCAATTTTACGCGTATTTGACGAAATGGACATACGCCCAGCGCGCATCAGCGGCACCAGCATCGGCGCCGTAATCGGCGCACTCTATGCCGCGGGGCTCAGTGCCGATGAAATAGAAGCTATCTTCCGGGATTTTGCCGGCTCCAAGCTTGATGCGCTGACCGGCATCCTCAGATCCGACCTGAAACTGTATGATGTACTTGCTGTCAATCTCGACGATGGCGGTTTGATTGATCCCACTGCTTTTCTCAAATTTCTTGCCGGTCACGTCGAGGCTACCCGCTTCGAAGACCTGCACATACCACTGGCGGTGGTGGCGACCGACTTCTGGAGTGGCGAATCGGTGATCATTGATGAGGGCGACCTGTTTGCCGCGGTCCATGCCAGCATGGCGGTACCCGGCCTGTTTGATCCGGTCATTCGGGGCGACCTGCTGTTGGTGGACGGCGGCACCTCCAGGCCGCTTCCCTTTGATCTGTTGTTCAGTGACACCGACCGGGTGGTGGCCATCGACGTCTCGGGCAACCGGCGGCCCAGTGATGACAACACCGGTATCACCGACCTGCTGTTCAAGACCTTCGAACTGATGCAGCAATCACTGATCCGCGAAATGATCCTGCGTCAGGAGCCGGACCTCTACATCCAGTTGGATATCAGCGACGTGCGCCTGCTGGAGTTCCACCGGCTCGATACCATCCTCGAACAGGCACGGCCCGGTGCCGAGCACCTGCGAGAGCAGCTCCGCAAGTGGCAGACTGAATAGCCTTGACTGCCTCAGTCCTGACTTGTACTTCCACTGTGCGCCCCAGTCGGCTCTGACCTCAAGCCTGTGGCTTGCCGCCCGCTCCGCTGGTGTACCTCACAATTGAGCTTTCATGGAGAAGCAGCATGTCACGGCGAGGGGGTCACACGGCGAGGGGGTCAGGCCTGGAAGACGTCAAGATTTTCCATTGAGATACACACGCTCATCGCAGTTAAAGCTCGCAACAATCGACCCGGCGTTTTTCTCGCATCATCCTGGCAGCATTGGTAGGTATTGGTGAACGTACAACGGGCAACTATCTTTCCTAAGCCGTTAGCAACCGGCTCTTCCCGCCCACCTGTTCCTGCAGCAGGTACCTGCCGTTTTGGGGACCGGGCACATACCTGCTCCTCCATGACCAACCAACTCCACTTTGTCTTCCAAAGGGACTGAAAACTTAACGACTTGGAGGCCTGACCCCATATGCTATACACCCGGATTTGTTTTTTTTTTGCAGATCGTGATGAAGAGATTATGCAATCACTCAGATTCCAGGGTATAATTGTCTTGGAGGTCTGGTTAGAGCGACCAGAGTACTGCGCGAGGATTGAAGGCACAGTGGTGAGACATAGCGTGAACGTGGGGCGCTACTCGAAGCGCTCTTGGGGGCCGGAAGATGCCATCGTATACAGAAAATCAGATCACGTGACTGGAGGTAACCGTGATGATGCGCCTGGTTGGGACAATTATGCTAGTATATGCCGTGTCGCTCATGACAGTCGGCTTGGCGGCAGCCACCCCCATCGGTCAGGCAACAGTACTGGATGGCGCCGCTTTCGTTGACAAGTGGACCGGAGAGGTTGCGGATTACTACAACAGGCAGATCAATCAGCTTAACCAGCAGCAACAAGAGCTAATCGAGCAGCGCGACAGGGTGGACGACACTCACCGTGAACAGTTGGATCGTCAGATAGAAAATCTCAGGGCTCAGGTTGATGAGATGATGGTCAGCAAAGAGCGGTGGTCAGGCAGCGATGCGGGATGGGAAGTGTTCAGGGCGGCGCGCGGTATCCATCAAACCTTGATGGAGATTGAGGATGGCCTCAATCAGGTTGACACGTGGGATCGGCAGATAGTGTGGCTCGATAGAATTGCTGCCGAACAGATGGCCCAGGCGCGACATACCATCAAGCAAATCGATCGAGTGGGAGATTACGGGACCAGGCTCGCCACCCTCCTAAACCTGCTGGAAAAGCTCGGTAACGACGCACCAACCCCTGCAAACCAGAGAATGTTAGACGGTGTGCGCGTTCTGTTCGACGCCATGGATGGGCTGGGGAAGGATATCCCGATTGTCGGTGACTTCATCGGTACCTACGGCAATGTGAGCGGAGCATTGATTGATGCCATCGAACGTATCGATCAGAAACTGAGCGATACGGAGATGGAAAACATGATGTACCTCCGCGCCGGCGATCCGCGCATGTCAACTTTCAAGAATCAGTTTCCCGAGCTTGCCAGGAGACTCGACGGTACGGATTTACGCCCGATATCAGGTCTGCGTGATGCATTCGTTGTACCGCACAGAGGCGTTTTCATCTGGGACCCTGATCTCGGCCGGTGGCAAAACCCTCGTGACATTACCGCTGAAGAACTTCTTCGCCGCTACGCTTTCATGGCCACCTACGGCAACCCCAACCCGAAGCTCGGGGATGTTCTTCAGCCTCTTAATCGCATTGTCGGCATTCGGCTCACTCCTGCCGATACAGTGGTGGAGCCTGGCGGGCGCACAACAATAAGCGTCACCGCCGAATACGCCGATAGAGAGGATGCGCTTGCGTTGCTGGTCAACCTCAGTAGCAGGGAGGAGGCATCGCTCACCGGATGGCTTGGTCTTGGCGGAGGAGGCGGGAGGCTCGAGCCACGGGTGGTGGAGCCACCTGCCACGGTCGTATTCACTGCGCCTGACACCGAGAACTACGTTTACCGAATCAGCGCGGAAATAACATATGACCCACGCGCAGGCCACATGACCCTGGTTGGGTCACCCTCATGCATAGTCGCAACCGGAATTGAAAGCCGGCTGGAGTTGAGTGCAAATCCTCCCAAAGTCAATCCCGGCGGCGATGGTGTCATCCGGTTTCGGGTAACTGACCGGGATGGCAACGTACTGCCTGTCAGGGGCAACGTGTCGTTTCTGAGCGACCGAATTCAGACTGGTGAAATCAAGATGGCCCGCGAGGGAGGCTTCGTCGCGTACCATGCGCCCCCGGACCTGCCCCCCGGGAGATACAAGGTTGTTGCGCGTTTCAACGGTTCAGTGGATGCGACTTTCTGGAGTGGCTCTAACGTGATGATGGTCGAAAGTGAGATCTTCATATCGGTGAAGGACGAAGATGGATCCGAGGAGCAAGGGCTTCCATCGAAAGATTCCTCTATCCGAGCCGTGGATGCAGCAATAGCCTCCGCATTGGTTGCCCGAACGGCTTGTGACCGCGAGCAAATGGAGCGGCACGTATCTTCGGCGAAATTCTTACTGGGACAACTCGGAGACCCGTCAATGGCAGGTATACAGAGTCGGCAGAAGATAATGACGCGTATTGTGGACTCGTACCGCGACGTCTGCGATCCGGTGAAGCTGCCAGATCGTGCCTATGCTGTCCTGAGAATATCCGGCGCCGGTTATGTACCTCATTGGGCAGGAGGAAGTTATGTCTATAATGGGTATGAGGACCGGCTTATCACTTTACGGCGTGGCCAAAGCCTCACCGAAGCTGTGGAGGACTACCGGTCAAGACTGGGAAACCGTTGCCATGTCGACGATCCACCAACGGTGGGTGGTTTCAGAAACCGGACACCCTGGTTCTGGGAATCAGGTCCGCGAATTGGTATCAAGCAAGCCCCTACGACCGACCGGGATGCTGTGGACCCCCAGGAACTTCTACGTTTGGTGCCACAGGTAATTGCAAACTGGGAAACGGAAGGGCGTGACGGACCCAGTATGTCTGAACTAAAGAGACGTTTTTGCGGAGATTGAGATGCGAATTGCGGCACTTATTTTTCTGATTTCTCTTTTCGCAGTTCCGCTGCAGGGATTTGGTGGTGATTTAACGGGTCTTGTCGTGGGTGAAGAAGGCGACACAGTTCAGATCATGATGCTGGGGCCGTTGCTGCCCCGGCCAGGGGACATGGGTGTCCTGGTTGCGGTATCGCTGGATGGCCTGGAGACAGAGGGCGGCATGTTGCGCATTGAGTCCGTTGATGAAGAACGGGTCGAAGCTTCCTTCCGAGACTCCGCCGTTGAGGTGTGGCCTGGACAGATCGTCAGAATACAGAGCCATGACCCGGTACGTCGTGGGGCTCCACTGGATGCCTGGCTCGAGAGTCTCGTGGCAGAGGCAGAGGCGATTAGGTCTGAGATCCCAATGACCGACCATGAGCGGCGTGAGCGGACTCGCGAGGTGATCGAGGAAAGCGCTGGTAATGAGACCGTGACGGAAGCAACACCCACACCGGGCACTGCGCGGCTGATCGGCACGATCCTGCCGGCGGGGGACCGCGACCACTACCTGTTTGAAGCACCCCAACACGGCGAGTGGACGATTACCACCCAGGCGGCGCCGCCAGGGGTCGAACTGGCGATTGGGGTGTTTCCCTACCCAAGTGGCGCATGGCTGTCCGACCGTGCCAGGGATGATGCCGACAAGTTTGTGGTCGATCTGCCGGAGCCGGGCAAGTATGTCCTCCGGGTGAGCGGCCGTACCCGCAGCATGCGCAGTGTCGAGCCCTACCACCTCGACCTCGCTTTCATCGCCAGCCCCGACCTGCATGAGCCGAATCCGGATGCGGAGAGCGCAACGCCGATCACGGGTACGACATCATTGATCGGCACGATCCTGCCGGCGGGGGACCGCGACCACTACCTGTTTGAAGCACCCCATCACGGCGAGTGGACGATTACCACCCAGGCGGCGCCGCCAGGGGTCGAACTGGCGATTGGGGTGTTTCCCTACCCGAGTGGCGCATGGCTGTCCGACCATGCCAGGGATGATGCCGACAAGTTGGTGGTCGACCTGCCGGAGCCGGGCAAGTATGTCCTCCGGGTGAGCGGCCGTACCCGCAGCATGCGCAGTGTCGAGCCCTACCACCTCGACCTCGCTTTCATCGCCAGCCCCGACCTGCATGAGCCGA
>NZ_JAFFQC010000057.1 GCF_016918545.1 Desulfobulbus alkaliphilus
TCGGGTGATCTGGATATCAAGGGGACAGTGCAGTTCAAGGAACGAGTTGGCGGACATGAAGGTCATATTGAGCTATGGCATGTTCGCCCCAACAGGTATCGCAGCCGGGTTGGTTTTCAGTATTTTACCGGCACAGGTTCGATGTCCTGGAGCTGGCAGGAAATTGTCGGTTCGATAGCGGACGGGGGTGGTTGGGCCCAGGGTGACCATACGGTGCAGGTGATCGCAATAGCGGCCAATGGCAGCCGTCATCAAATCAACATCCCCATCACCATCGACAATACCCCTGAGGTTTCCGGTGCCGCGGGCAATACTTCGGGTGATCTGGATATCAAGGGGACAGTGCAGTTCAAGGAACGAGTTGGCGGACATGAAGGTCATATTGAACTGTGGCATGTTCGCCCCAACAGGTATCGCAGCCGGGTTGGTTTTCAGTATTTTGCCGGCACAGGTTCGATGTCTTGGAGCTGGCAGGAAATTGTCGGTTCGATAGCGGACGGGGGTGGTTGGGCCCAGGGTGACCATACGGTGCAGGTGATCGCGATAGCGGCCAATGGCAGTCGTCAACAAATCAACATCCCCATCACCATCGACAACACCCCAGAAGTGACCATCATTGGCCCAAGATACTATCCCGATCTGACCTTTGACATCATTGGGACAGTTGCTTTCAAAGAGTATGTTGGTGGCAATGATGGGAGTCTTACCATCGCCCTCAAAGAGGTGCACCAGGCTCGGTATACACATCATGGTGCCAAAAATTATAATCAAGCATCAGATAGTTGGAGCTATTCAGGGATCATTGGTTCCAGGCTTTCATCAGCAACCTGGGGGACGAAAGAATTGATGGTGCAGATTACCGCCAGAGCCGCCAACGGTGCAACCGTGACAGTCCAACGGGATCTCATGATACCGGCACGTGGCTGCCCCTTCCCTTGATGTGCTCCCGAAAAATGATGGAAAAACGAAGGAATCGACCGGTTATGCGACACTTTCACCGCTTTGCGGCACTTCTTGTCCTTTTCCTCTGTACGGCCCTGTATTGCCATGAGTCTTATGCCGGCGGCAGTCCGTTCATCGCCCGCCATGGCATACATTTTTCCACCGGCAACCTGTATCTCAGCGAGCAGGACGTTACTTTGATCGGACCGGTCACATCGCTCAATTTTTCTCGACATTATAACAGTCAGAATATGGACGCGGGTGTGTTTGGTCCTGGCTGGTCTTTCTCCGAGCAGGAAACCCTGCAGATGGTTGATGGTGAGGAGCTGATCATCCATACCCGCTCCGACGGTCACTTGCTTCATTTTTACAGTAACGATACGGATCAATGGATCAGTATGCTCGGTGAAAAAGCGATGATCACCAGGACCCAGGAAGGCTATCAACTGCTCCTGCCCGATGGTGGTCGTACACTCTTCTGTTTGGCCGGCCGAATCGCCAGCCGTCAGGATGCCAACGGCAACCAGATCTTCTATGTGTATGAGGACGACCGTCTGACCACTATTGCCGACGCCTTTGGTCGCTCGCTGTTGTTGGAGTACAATGGGGAAGGGAAGGTCCGATCCCTGATCACCCCGATCGGCCGGTTCACTTACGCCTATGATGAGAGACAGAATCTGGTCTCGGTCACCCGACCAAACGGTACCCAGCGGCTCTACCTGTACGAGGATCCGCATAATCCCCACAACCTGACCGGCTTGATTGACGCGAACGGCACCCGCATCCGCACCCTGGCCTACGATACCATGGGTCGGGTCATCTCGTCGGCGCTGGCCGAGGACCAGGAAAAAGTGACCATTGCCTATCAGCCTGGCTTCAGACGGGTCATTACCGATAGTCTCGGGGCGGTCACCACCTATCAGCTCGAGATGAGGCACGGCGTTGCCCGGATCCAATCGGTTACCGGCCCAGGCTGCTCCTCCTGCGGCGGGGACAGTGCGGCCGGGTATGTCTACGATTTTCGTCAGCAGGTCACCGAGAAAAGCGATGCCCGCGGGGTGATCACCCGGTATGCCTATGATGAGCAGGGGAGAAAGATCAGTGAAACCCGGGCTGCCGGTACACCATTGGAATATACCGTGCAGACCAGCTATATTGCAGAACATAACAAACCGGTCGTCATCAGTGAACCTTCGGTTGGCAGTCCCGGTCACCAGAAGGTGACGAGTATGACCTATGATGCGGCGGGCAACCTGTTGACACGTACGGAATCGGGTTTCAACGGGGCTGAGAAGATCAGTCGGACAATCAGGTATCACTACGATGCCCATGGCCGGATCACGGCCATCAATGGGCCGCGCGTCGAGGTGGACGATCTTCTTTCCTTTGTCTATTATGAAAACACCCCGGAGCAGGGCGC
The DNA here is from genome assembly GCF_016918545.1 of Desulfobulbus alkaliphilus. Lineage (GTDB taxonomy): Bacteria > Desulfobacterota > Desulfobulbia > Desulfobulbales > Desulfobulbaceae > Desulfobulbus > Desulfobulbus alkaliphilus. Next base: position 2,363 of record NZ_JAFFQC010000057.1, read on the forward strand.
TAATCGCGGTTTTCTCCAAAGTGTGACCAACGGCCTCGGTCAGACCACCACCTATAGTCATTATAATGGGTTGGGTCTGCCCGAGCAGATCGAGGATGCCAATGGCCTGCAGACAACTCTGATGTATGATGACCAGGGACGTGTTTTGTCGCAAACCACCGGCAGCCGGACAGTGACCCACCGCTATGATCCTGCTGGTAAGCTGCTGGCGGTGACCCTGCCGGACTCCAGAATCATCTCTTTGTCCTACACTGCCTCGGGCAGGATCGATCGGATCATCGATCAGAGCGGCAATAGCATACTTTTCACGTATGACAGTGAAGGTCGGGTTCTCAGCCGGTCCGTCCACGATCCGGAGCAGGTGTTGACCACCTTTGTGGCTGCTGAATACGATCAGGCCGGACAGCTTGTCAACCTGATCCGGGCCGGTGGCGGTCATGAGGCACTGGCATACGATGCGGTGGGCAATCTGGTCAGTTGGACCCAGGGACAAGGGAAAACAACCTCCTATGCCTTTGATGCCCTCAACCGCCTGACCTCCCTGGTGGAGCCGGGAGCAACGGTGACCGGTTTCACTTATGACCTCCATGGCAATGTGATAACCGTAACCGATGCCAATGGCAATGTGACCCGATATCGATACGATGACCTGGGCAACCGGGTGGCAACCGATGCCCCGGACACCGGAATAACCCGTTACGTGTATGATGCCGCTGGCAATCTGGTCGGCAAGACAGATGCCAATACGACTTCGATCTTTTATCGTTATGATCTGCTCAATCGACTTATCGGGGTCGGATATGCCGATGCCTCCCTGGATGTCAGGTACAGCTACGATGAGGGCGCCAATGGCAGGGGACGATTGACCGGTGTCCAGGATGGCAGCGGCAGCGTCCGGTTCCGTTATGACCAATACGGCAACCTGATCGAGGAGATCGTCACCAGAAACGAACAGACGTTTACCACCAGGTACAGCTACAACGACCACGATGAACTGATTGCCGTCACCTATCCCAGTGGGCGGGTGGTCAGCTATCATCGCGATCCGTCCGGATCGATCATCCAGGTGACCTCCACCTATCAGGGCCAGGTCACCACAATTGCGGAAAACATTGCTTCTCTCCCCCTCGGGCCGATTACCGCCATGACCTTGGGGAACGGTCTGACGGTGCGCTCGAGCTTTGATCTGCAGTATCGCCTCCTGACCCGGCAGGCAGGGTCGGTTCTGAACAGGGCGTACACCTACAATGATCTCGACCAGGTCACCAGCATCGAGGATTTGTTGGACAGCTCCCGAACCCAGGTCTTCACCTATGACGATCCCGGCCGGCTGATCCGCGCCGAGGGCATCTATGGCACGATCAGCTATGTGTATGATGCTGTCGGCAACCGCCTCGTTGAAACCAGGGACAGTGGGATCAGTATGTACCACTATGCCGAAGGCAGCAATCGCCTGCAGGAAGTGCAGGGGATGGATACTGTCGCCTACAGTTATGACCCTGCCGGCAACATCCTTGCGCAAGGCGGGCAGGGGTTTGTCTGGAATGCGGACAATCGTTTGCAGGCGGTGATGGTCGATGATGACGAGGTGGGCAGGTATGCATATGACTATCGGGGGCTGCGTGTTCTGACCACCTCCGGCGACGGTACCCTTGTTGCCCTGTATGACCGTGACGGGCAGCTGCTGGCCGAGGCGGACGAGTTTGGCAACGTGCTCCGGGAATACGTCTATCTGGACCATCAGCGACTGGCCCTGTTTGACTATACCGAACTGCCTGCCTTCACTGTCCGGGTCACCACCTCCTCCGGGGCCACCCCGGAAGGGTTGCCGGTTTATGCTTTTGATGCGCATGATCAGTATACCGGGCTTACCGCGACCACCGATATTGAGGGGCAGGCCCGCTTCAATCGGGATGATTTTGGTCAGGGGCCCTACCGCTTCCGGGTCGATTATCTTGGCCATCAGGTCTGGAGCGAGCCGGTGGTGGTGCGGACCATCCGGGGTATTGCCCTGGTCATCGAAGAAGAGACCATGGCTGTGCAGGTTGTTCTCAACGGTGTGGAGGCGGTAGAGGTGCCAGTGTATGCGTTTACGGAGGAGGGGGAGTATCTCGGACTTTTCGCGGTCACCGACAGCGAGGGCCGGGTCTGGTTCGATCTGCCTGTGGGCGGGCACTACATGTTTCAGGCCGAACTGTTAGCCCAGCGGTTTGCAAGCGGACCGATGACTGTCATGCCCGGCAGTGACGTAGTGACCATTGATCCTGGTGGCGGCATTCTCAGGTTCCAGGTTCTTGACGACAGCGGCACGGTGCTGCCCGGTCTCACCACCTCCCTGTATAGCGAAGACGGTTCCTTTCTGGGGGTGTCCCGCATCGGCGATTCCCAGGGCAAGGTCCAGTATTCCGTTGCCGCTGGCCGTTATCTCGTCCGGGTCGACTATCTCGGTTACTCTTTCTGGAGCGGTGTGTTGACGGTGACTGCCGATACCGAGGAGCATTTTGTCCTGCCTCTCCAGGAGGTGCGGGTGCGGGTAGGGCTGCAGGTCGCGGAGGAGTTTCAGCCGCTCCCTGCCATCCCCTGTACGCTGTTCACTCCTGAAGGGCAGCGACTTGATCTCCAGGGGTGGACCGACGGTGATGGCGAGGTAGTGTTCCGGCTTCCCGAGCGCTCCTACCGGGCCCGCGGAGAGTATCTTGGCCGGGAGTACTGGTCCGCTGACACCATCTGGCAGGATATTGATATCACCATTGCCGCCGGACAGGTCAAGGTGCTGGTTACCGCCAACGGTGAGCCGTTGGCCGAGGTTCCGGTCCACGCCTGCAGCCTGGAAGGTGTGACTACCGGACTGAGTGCCGAGACGGACGATACCGGAGCTGTCCACTTCACTCTGCCCGCTGGCGGGTATCGCTTCCTGGCCATGCATACACAAGAGCAATTCTGGAGCGGGGCGGTCAACCTCGCTCCTGACCAGTCGTCCGGGACAACCATCTCCACCGGCGGCGGTTCGTTCGTGCTCACCGTGGGCGACAACCTGGGACATGTTCTCGAAGGGGTACGCACCATGCTCTTTTCCACCTCGGGCCAGTATCTCAATCAGTCGGTGCTCACCTCAAGTACCGGTAAAGCCAGATATGAGCTTGCTGACGGCACTTATCTTCTTGTGGTCGAATACCTTGGCTATGCATACTCAACGGCTCCGTTAACCATTCCGGCGGTGGACCGCCACACCCTGACCATCCCTCATGGCGAGCAGAGGATTTTCGTACAGCGCAAGTATCTGGATGATCGTCTGCCCGCCGTGAAAAGCAGAATGAAATTGGCCACCCTCGAAGGTATGCCCTTGCCTTACAAAACCCTGACCAATGCCTCCGGTCAGGCGCACCTGGTCATGCCGCCCCGACCGTACCGAATGCAGGCGGAATACCTGGGCCGGTTTTACAGCGTCGAAACTGTCCCCGGCACCGACACAATTATCAACATTCCGGAAGGGGTGGCCCGGGTGGTGCTGCACCAGGCCGGTGTACCCTTGCCAGGGGCAACTGTGCGCGCAATCAGCGATAGCGCGCCCGACAGCCCTCTGTCCGCACTGACAAATACCAACGGCGAGGCCATCTTCCGCCTGCCCGCCGGCGAGTATACCTTCAAGGCCATGGCCGATGGGATCGAGTACCAGGGTGTCGGTACGGTTCAAGCGGACACGATCCAGGAAATTATTCTCGATGTCGGCGGCAGCACCCTCTCCCTGACTGTCCGCGGCGACGGCGCCACGGTCCTGGCCGGTTTGTCTTGCAGCCTCTATGATACTAACGGTGCTCCGCTCAACCGGACCGTCCTCACCGATGAGCAGGGTATCGCAACCTTTACCGTGGGTACCGGGTCATACCGAATCAAGGTCCGCTATCTGGAGCAGGATTTCTGGTCCGAACCGATTGCCGTCCCTGAAACCGTTTCCGCCAGCCTGTATATCGCCCATCAGGATTTGAGCATTGAGATCCTGACCGCCATCAATTATGAGGTCATCACTCCCCTCTCCGGAGTACGCTGCTATCTCTACGCTGCCGATGATTCCGGGGCCACGGCCACCGGCCTCTACGCCGACAGTGATGCAAACGGCATGGTTGTGTTCCGGGTTCCCGTGGGCCGCTGGTATCGTGGAGTCGTGTACTTTCTCGGCCAGGAATTTATAAGTGATCCCGGGGGGGATGGGGTTGAACAACGCCTCACCATTGAACTGGGCACGATCAACGTCTCGGTCACTACCGCGACAGGCGAAGCAGTCAGTAACGCCGAGGTTGCCCTGTTCACCCCTGAAGGTGATCCTCTCAACCGTACCCTGACCACTGACATGTTTGGAGAGGCGCTCTTCCTTGTCACTGAGGGATGGTACCGGCTGCGACTGCGAGTTGATGGAGAAGAATCCTGGAGCCGGATTGTCTTCGCCTATCCCCTTGAAGACACCTGGGTGACCTTTGGCAACGGCTGGGACGAACCGTTCAGCCAGCTTAATAATCCACATGCACCTTTCTGGCATGGCACCCCGCCGGTGTATGCCCCCCGCCTGGCTTCCGCCGCTGACGCATCGGCCACCCTTCCGGCTCCTCCGGGTCCCCAGGCGGTCCCGGTGCAGCCCCGGGTCTCCTACGCCCTCAATGACCATCTCAATACCGCGCAAATTCTCACCGATGCCACCGGCACAGTCATCTGGCAGGGCGACTACCTGCCCTTTGGCCAAGTTCAGCAGGTGGTGCACCACCAGGACAACCTCTTCCGCTACCCCGGCCAGATCCTTGATCCGGAAAGCGGCCTGCACTATAATTGGCACAGGTATTATGATCCCCGTACCGGACGGTATATCACCCCTGACCCCATCGGGTTGGCTGGGGGGATGAATCTGTATGCGTATGTTGACAATGATCCAGTAAATGCTACAGACCCGATGGGACTTTACAGGGATATTGCTGGAGGGTTTGGTGTCACATTTGGAATTATTTCCCTTTCTGTAACGGTAACTACAGATAGATGTTGCGATGAGAATAATAACAAACGTTTGCGTACATTGCAGGTTTTTTCAGGAGGCTGGGAACTTGGTCTAGGTTTAAAAGGCTCTGGGGGAGCAAGTGCAACGTTAAGTGATAATCAGTCTACAATTAAAAAATGCTCTTCAAATTATGACGATTCAGGTTATTATTCTGATGATTCTGGCGTGTGGGGAGCATTTTTAATTGGCCGGTCTTACTCGAAAAACAAAGGAACTGGATGGAAAGTTGGTTTCGGAGGGGGCTGGAGTATTTGGAGTGGGTCTCGTGTTAGGGTTCTAAATGATGTTATTGTCGGAAAATGTTGTAATAATTAGCAGAGGCAATATATGGTTTTTTTGTCCATAATAATAAGAATTCTAGAGCCATTACTTTTAGTAACTTTATTTTGTTTTTTAGCAAGTACTTGGTATTTGGTGCATGTTGCAAAGAAAAGTAATTTTAAATTGATAAAAAACAGTGTTACTAATCCTTTGTTTCCAAATGTAAATTTAAAATTTTTTAAAAATTTACAGGCAGAATATAGACTTCAAAGGTCGAATCTTATTCCGGTTATTGTTAATAGAATATCATTTTATTTTTTAATCTTTGGGTTTATTGCAATGATATTGTTGGCTTTTTTTCAAGAAATTGTCCGCTATTTTTGACGACAATTCAAAACCTTTGAAGGTCAGGGTACGGGGTCAGGAGATACGGGGTCAGGCCTCCAACAAGGAGATACGGGAGGTACGGGGTCAGGCCTCCAAGTCGTCAAGTTTTAGGTCCCTTGGAGGACAAAGTGGTTTTGGTTGTTCATAAAAAAAGAAGTTATTCGCCTGCTACCAAAAACAACAGGCGCTTTCCGTAGAAACAGAGGAGCAGGTAGATAGACCCGGTAGCGAACTACGTCGGACAGATAGGTATCCTGTGTTCGTTTACCGCTGCTGCCAGCAAAATTTGTTAACAAACCCCATTCCTGCAACTATAATATATGCTCAGGATGCTCAGGATGAGCAGGTGTGTCGTAAATAAGCAATCTTGCTTTCTTCTAGGCCTGACCCCCGTTGTTGCGGTTGTTGCGGGAACGAGGTTGTGCCCAGGATTTCCAAAATTAAGAGGCCTGCCAATGCTGAAAATCGCCATCGACCTCATAGAGCGAGGCTATGTCCCCGACGGATTGACCCGAATCGGCATCCGTCAACTGTTGTCACAGCGCTTACGCGCCGAGGACGCTCATGACGAACGGGAGCGGGCCGCAGCGTTGGAGCGGTTGATCACGGAACTGCGTGCCAGCCCGATCGCTTTGCACGCGGCATCGGCCAACGAACAGCATTACGAATTGCCGGCGGCCTTTTTTCTGAAGACGCTGGGGCCGCGGCTGAAATACAGTTCCAGCTGGTGGTCGGAGGAGGTGAAGGATCTGGCGACCGCCGAAGCCGCCATGCTGGCCCTGACCTGCGAGCGGGCTGAACTGGGATCCGCGCGGGACATTCTGGAACTGGGTTGCGGATGGGGGTCACTGACGCTGTGGATGGCAGAGTTTTATCCCGATGCACGGATCGTTGCGGTTTCGAACTCCCACTCGCAGCGGGCGTTCATTGCGGCGCGCTGTCAGGAGCGCGGTTTCGATAACGTCGAGGTCATCACCGCCGACATGAACGATTTTTCCATCGACCGCCGCTTCGACCGAGTGGTTTCGGTGGAGATGTTCGAACATATGCGCAATTATCAGGCGCTGCTGGCGCGGATTCATGGGTGGTTGAAGCCTGGCGGTAAGTTGTTCGTCCATATCTTCAGTCACCAGCGACTGGCCTATCCGTTCATGACCGAGGGCGACGACAACTGGATGGGGCGTTATTTCTTCACCGGCGGGCTGATGCCATCGCGCGATCTACTGCCGCGTTTCCAGGATGACCTGAAACTGGAGGAACAGTGGCACTTCAACGGGCGGCATTACCAGCGCACTCTGGAGGCATGGCTGGTCAATCAGGACCAGCATCGGGACGAAATCATGCCCATGTTTCGCGAGACCTACGGCCCCGAGTCGGCGAAGCGCTGGTTCCAACGGTGGCGAGTGTTCTTCATGGCCTGCGCCGAGCTGTTCGGTTATCACCAGGGCGAGGAGTGGGGCGTGTCGCACTACCGATTCGGCAAACAGGGCTGAGCCAGATGTCACTGCTGCTGGCACGCATGCGCATACGCACATACGGGGTCAGGCCTCCAAGTCGTGAAGTTTTCAGGTCCCTTTGGAGGACAAAAATGGAGTTGGTTGGTCATGGAGGAGCAGGTATGTTCCCGGTCCCCAAAACGGCAGGTACCTGCTGCAGGAACAGGTGGGCAGGAAGAGCCGGTTGCGAACGGCTTCGGAACGATAGTTGGCCGTTGTACGTTCACCAATACCTACCAATGCTGCCAGGATGATGCGAGAAAAACGCCGGGTCGATTGTTGCGAGCTTTGGATGTGATGGGCGTGTGTATCTTGAAAGGGCAATCTTGTCGTCTTCTAGGCCTGACCCTGTTTTTGTGTTTTTTTAGGCCTGTATCTGTTTTTTCACGACGTCACCGGAATTCCAGCATCAACCGGTAGGGCTCGACACTGCGCATGCTGCGGGTACGGCCGCTCACCCGGAGGACATACTTGCCCGGCTCCGGCAGATCGACCACCAACTTGTTGGAGTCGTCCCTGGCACGGTCGGACAGCCATGCGCCACTCGGGTAGGGAAACACCCCAATCGCCAGTTCGACCCCAGGCGGCGCCGCCTGGGTGGTAATCGTCCACTCGCCGTGATGGGGTGCTTCAAACAGGTAGTGGTCGCGGTCCCCCGCCGGCAGGATCGTGCCGATCAATGATGTCGTACCCGTGATCGGCGTTGCGC
>NZ_JAFFQC010000058.1 GCF_016918545.1 Desulfobulbus alkaliphilus
TCGGTGCGGTAGACTGCTGTCTACTTCCCTACAGCCGGCTGGATCAATCCAGCCGGCTGCTTCTCTTACTCGTATCGGTGGTACTCGTAGTTGAGATTATTGTCGGCTTTGGGGATGCGAATCAACACTTGCCCCGTAAGGGACGGGTGACCATTTTTGATCGATCCTGGTATGGGCGGGTCCTGGTGGAACGGGTCGAGGAATTTTGCACCGAAGCCGACTGGATGCGGGCCTACAGTGAGATCAATGATTTCGAGGCGCAGATGGTCAGGCATCACCTCCTGGTGGTTAAATTCTGGCTGACCATTACCAAGGACGAGCAGCTAAAACGTTTCGAAGAAAGAGAACGGACCGGGTTCAAGCGCTTCAAGATCACCGAGGAAGACTGGCGCAACCGCGAGAAATGGGAGGAATATGAGAAAGCGGTGTGCGACATGGTGGATCGGACCAGCACCAAGCTCGCACCCTGGACCCTGGTGGAAGCCAACGACAAGTATTTTGCCCGCACCAAGGTGCTGAAAACTCTGTGCGAACAGATCGAAATCAAGCTGCAGCAGCTGCAGGAAGAAGGGATCGATTACCTGGATAAACCCCAAAAGCCGGGTTGATGGCCTGGCTGGGCGATCGGAGTATCGATCAGTATCTGTCCGAAAAAGCTGTGCGGAAGAAGCAGAAATACAGGGTCAGGTCTTGAGTTAACATTCTATTGATAATTCAAGACCTGACCCTTTTTCGTACTGATGTCCGTTTGCAATGTGTTGGCGACAGTGTTTCGGCAATCTAGGAAAGTCTGCAAGGTTCCGGGAATCTGACTTTTCTTAACGGTGCGATTGTTGGTATCGATATAGCCGAAACGGGCAGTCCACACGCCAACTTCATTGCCCGTAACCGTCCGATAAAAGTCTACTTTCTTCGAACGGTCGCGGGTAACAATGCTGAGGCACGGACAAACACTCTCAGGTCCAGGTGTTGATCATCACCGGCGTGGTCTTGTGGCCGTCACTGCTGGGTTGATCTAGCCGTGCAACGCTGAGCCAACGGTCTTGGCAGCCACCTCTCCCATGATTTCCGCCAGGGTGGGGTGGGCATGGATAGTCTGGGCCATATCCTGTGCCGTCAATCCCTTTGCAACGGCCAGGGTGGCTTCGGCAATCAGGTCGGTGGCATGGGCACCGATGAGATGGACTCCCAGAATCCGGCCGGTATCTTTCTCCACCACCATCTTTGCTTCTCCTGCGATCTCATCAATGGCATGGGCCTTGCCCAGCACCCGAAAATTAACGGAGGCCGTGTCAACGGCCAGACCGTTCTGCAAGGCCTCCTCTTCGCTCATCCCCACGGTACCGATTTCCGGCATGGTAAAAATGGCGCTGGGTACGGCGTTGTAGGCCAGGACAGCATCTTGTCCCATGGCATTGTCTGCTGCTACCTGTCCTTCATGGGACGCCACATGGGCCAGCATCACCCGGGATGGTCCCAGGATATCTCCGATGGCATAGACGTTTTCCGCCCCGGTTTCCATGCGGTCATTGACAGGAATCCATCCAGGCTCCCGGATTTTCAGGCCGATGGTTTCCAGTCCCAGATCAGATGAAAGCGGGGTCCTGCCGATGCACACCAACATAAGATCTGAAGAGAGGTTATCAGTTTTGGGATCTTTTGCTTTAGGATTATCGGTGAAGGGGCTTTTGCAAAGCGATATGCGGCACCCTTTGGCTGATGTGGCACAGGCTGTGACAACCGTGTCGCAGCACACCGTAACCTTTTGTTTTTTCATCTCCCGTAACAGCAACCTCGATACTGAAGCATCCACCGACGGCAGGGGGAGCACTCTTGACATGGCCTCCACCACCGTCACCTTTGTGCCCAGGGCGGAAAAAATACAGGCGAATTCACACCCGATCACCCCGCCCCCCACAATGGTCAGAGATTCAGGGATATGGTTGAGAGCCAGGATATCATTGGATGACAGAATTTTTTTGCCGTCAAAGGGAAAATCAGGCACGTTCATGGGTCTCGTGCCTGTGGCAATGATGAGTTTATCCCAGCGCAGGGAGGTGATGGTGCCATCGGCGGCTGTGACCTGAACTGTTCCTCTGCCGGTGATACGGCCGCACCCTTTTTCCACATGGACGTTTCTGCCTTGCAGCAGCCCGGCAATTCCCGTGCGCTGGGAATCAAGAATCTTTTCTTTTCTGGCCATGAGCCCGGCCATGTCCGGCAGCACAGCCCCATCCAGATGTATGCCGAAATCTTTTGCCTTGCGGCATTTATGGAGAATTTCAGCTGAATTTTTCATGATTTTGGAAGGGATACACCCCCAGTTCAGACAGGTGCCCCCCAGATGTTCCTTTTCAATAAGTGTAACATCCGCTCCCTGTGATGCGGCTCGCAGCGCTGCCACATAACCGCCCGGCCCTCCGCCCATAACAACGATTTTTCTGCTCATGGTATATCCCTTTGCTGTAACGCATTGTTTATGAATTTTTTTTGTTTATAAAGTATTTTAATTAATTTTTTAATAAAAACTTCTTTTTTCCACAATTTATTTTAATTTTATTGACATTTTTATTGTTCTGGCCTAGGTATGAAGTTGACCAGCCTGCTTATCAAGTTTATTTTGAAAAATTTTATGTTTTCATCATTTTTTCAGTGTAAAAAGAGGCAGAATGAAAATAGATAAAACCAATATTGATATCATAAGAGAACTCAGAGATGGGAAAAAGTCTCTTAAGAAAATAGCTGACAAGCTGCAGATCACGGAAAATACCGTCCGGTCCCGGGTCAACAAACTTCAGGAAGAAGGAGTTCTGGAAATCTGCGGCCTTGTGGACCCTGCCACCCTTCCCGACCACACGGTGGTCATTATCGGCATTAAACTGTCAGAGATGAACCTGGTGGAAAAAGGCGCTGAAATAAGCCGGCTCAAAGGGGTTATATCAGCAAACGTGGTCACGGGACGGTTTGACCTGATAATTCTGGTGCTGTTTAAAAAAGGGTTCGGTCTGTTGGAATTTTACACAGAAGAGATCTCGAAAGTTGAGGGGGTACGGTCGGTGGAAACATTTGTTGTGTACAAATCGTACAATCTCAAGGTTCCATATATTTTTTGAAGGCGAATAAAAACATGCCATTAAGAAAAAGGTTACTGAAATGAATACCGGTACAAAAACCACACCATTACACCAGTGGCACCTGGACGCCGGTGCCCACATGGCTGATTTCGGTGGGTATGACATGCCGTTGTGGTATGCGACCGGGGTTAAAAACGAACATCTGGCGGTGCTTACATCCGCAGGTATTTTTGATACCAGTCACATGGCCTGCATAACCGTGGACGGGAAAGACGCGTTTGCTCTTCTCAATTACTGCGTTACCCGGAACCTGGCACCTCTGGCTGAGGGCAGGTGCGTTTACGGTGCTTTTCTGGATGAAAAGGGCCATTGCCTGGATGATGCCCTTGTGTATAAATTTGCAGACACTGGGTTTATGGTCTGCGTGAACGCCGGCATGGGCGAATCCATTACAGCGCATCTGGTGGCTCACGCAAATCATAAAGACGTCAATATCGCCGATCTATCCGGCAAAATTGCCAAAATGGATATCCAGGGAGTCAATGCGGCCCGGATCCTGTCCTCACTGATTCAGTCACCGGAAAAAGTGTTTGACCATATGCCCTATTTTTCCTTTAAAGGTCATTTCGACTCCGGGCACCCGGGAGCCGGGGCGGTCAAGCTCAATGACGGTACGCCGGTGCTGTTGTCCAGATCCGGATATACCGGAGAGTTCGGGTTTGAAATTTTTCTTGCCCCCCATGCCATTGTGGACCTGTGGCAGGATGTCCTTACTACAGGAAAGGATCTTGGCCTCACTGCCTGCGGCCTGGGGGCCAGGGATTCTCTGCGTGCCGGGGCCTGCCTGCCCCTGTCCCACCAGGATATCGGCCATTATAAGTTTATCAACCATCCTTGGGACTTTTCCTTGCCTTATACGCCGGACAAGACCGGTTTCACTAAAACATTTCTGGGCTCGGATGCCCTGGTTCCTGAACCAGGAGATATGTTTGTGTTTCCGTTTGCAGGAAACAGCCTGCGGAAAGTGGCTGCCGGCGAAACGACCGGTGCGTATGACCACAACCAGGAACAGATCGGGCATGTGCTTACTTGTGTTACAGACATGGGTATCACCTGGCACGACGGCAGAATTGTCAGCATCGCCTCCCCAAATCTGTCTGACAACATAAAAATCAAAGGCATTGCCTGCGGCTTTGTCATGGTCTCAAGACAGCTGCAGCCAGGCACCCAGCTCACTCTCAAAGAAGGCAAGCGAACCATCGACGTGTCCATTGTTCAGGACATCCGTCCGGACAGGACCGCAAGAAAAAAACTGAGTTATTTTATTTAAATCAAAGGAAGGCTGTTATGAAAAAAATCAATGATCTCAATTTGCCTGAGCATGTCAAATACACCAAAGACCATGAATGGGCAAAATTTGAAGAAGAGGTAGTCACCATCGGCATCACGGACTATGCCCAGGACCAGCTGGGAGAGATCGTCTTTGTGGAAATGCCGGAAGTCGTGGATACGTTTTCTGCTCAAGATGAATTCGGAACTGTAGAATCGGTTAAAGCGGTCTCTGCGTTGTATATGCCCATTTCCGGCGAAGTGGTGGCCGTCAATGACAATCTGGAAGATGCTCCTGAATTGGTCAATGAGGATTGTTATCAGGGCGGCTGGATTATTAAAATCAAACCCGCCGACAGTGCAGAAATGGATGCATTGATGGACAAAGCAGCTTACCTGGAAATGTTAAAAGGATGAGACGTATGCGTTATCTGCCCCACACACAGAAAGATATTAAAGAAATGCTGGCTGTCACTGGCCGCACCTCTCTCGATGATCAGTTTGACACTATACCGGATGCGGTAAAATCAAAAACCGCCTTGAATCTGCCTGACCCTTTGAGTGAGTGGGACCTCAATGACCACATGGAAAAACTGGCGTCAGACAATATTGCGTGCCAAGGCTATACCTGTTTTATCGGCGCGGGCAGTTATGATCATTATATTCCTGCCATCATCCCCTATCTGATTTCACGGTCGGAATTTGCCACTGCCTATACCCCGTATCAACCTGAAGTGAGCCAGGGGACCCTGCAGGGCATTTATGAGTTCCAGACCATGGTGACTGATCTTCTGGGTATGGACATTGCCACGGCCTCCCATTATGACTGCGGCACTGCTCTGGCTGAATGTGCCCTTATCGCGCTGCGCAAAAACAAAAAAGCCGACAAAATCGCTGTCTCAGATCTGGTGCACCCCAGCCACAGGCAGATCATCGACACGTATATCAAACCTGCCGGATTTTCGATGGTCACCATCGGTCATACCAAAGAGGGCCTCACAGATATCAGTGCATTGGAAGCCATGGAGGGGATTGCCGGGGTGGCTGTGCAGTCCCCCAATTTTTTCGGACATATTGAAGATCTGGCCGCATTTAAAAAGGTGGCCGAATCCAAGAAAATTCTCTTCATCACCTCCTTTACCGAAGCATTGGCCTGGGGGCTTTTGAAATCCCCTGGATCTTTCGGAGCCGATCTTGTGGCTGGAGAAGGCCAGAGCCTGGGGATCCCCAAAACATTCGGTGGCCCCGGTCTGGGTCTTCTGGCCGGCTCCACAAAACTGATGCGGGATCTGCCCGGCCGCCTGGTGGGACGGACAAAAGATAGCAACGGCAAGGATGGGTATGTGTTGACCCTGTCCACCAGGGAACAGCATATCAGAAGAGAAAAAGCCTCCTCCAACATCTGCTCCAACAACGGTCTCAACGCCATGACCGCTGCCATGTACCTGTCCACGGTCGGCAAAATCGGCATCCGGGAAATCGCCCAGCTCAACCATGACAAAGCCGTGTATCTGCAATCTGTGCTGACCTCTGCCGGATTTGAGCCGATCTTTGCTCAGCCCTTTTTCAATGAATTTGTTATGAAAGCCCCCAAACATTTCAAAGAGAAGCGGATCGAGCTGATCAACCGGTACTGTCTGTTTGCCGGACTGGATCTGGAACCTTTTTACCCCCAACTCACAGACCATTATCTGTTTTGCGCCACGGAAAAAGTGTCCAGAGAGCAGATGGACCAACTGGCAAAGGAGGTGGCACAATGATCAGGCAACCAGGAACCAGCGGATTGATTTTCAATGAACCTACTGTATGGGACAAGAGCAGAGACGGTCGGTGTGCCCTATCTCTCCCCAGGGCAGATGTGGATAGAGTGCCCTTGAATCCAGCTTTGACCGGTGATGCCCCGAATCTGCCCCAATTGTCCGAATTGGATGTGGTTCGCCACTATACCCGATTGTCCCAATGGAATTTTGGGGTGGATTCCGGTATGTATCCTTTGGGGTCCTGCACCATGAAATACAATCCCAAAACCAATGAAATTCAGGCATCCCGCCAGGGATTTGCCGGGGCTCACCCTTTGGCAGGTGAAGCATTTTCCCAGGGGGCATTGCGGCTCATGTATGAGCTGGAACAATTCCTGGCGGAAATCACCGGATTTGCCGGGGTGACCCTGCAGCCTGCAGCCGGGGCCCATGGGGAGCTGGCCGGCATGCTCATCATCCATGCCTATCATGCCAAGCAGGGCAGGCAGAGGTCTAAGATCATTATCCCGGATACAGCCCACGGCACCAATCCTGCTGCCGCCACCTTGTGCGGATACAAAAGCGTCAATCTCAAATCCGGCCCCAAAGGGATTCTGGAGCCGGAGGCTGTGGCAGCGGTCATGGATGAGGACACCGCCGGCATCATGATCACCAACCCCAACACCTTAGGGCTTTTTGAAGAACACATCAGAGAGATCTGCGCCATTGTCCATGGCAAAGGTGGTCTTGTGTACGGGGACGGGGCCAACATGAATGCCATCATGGGGGTTGTGAAACCAGGTCATTCCGGTATTGATGTGCTCCATCTCAATCTGCACAAGACCTTTTCTACCCCGCACGGCGGTGGAGGACCGGGATCCGGACCAGTTGCCGTGACAAAAGATCTGATAGCGTTTCTGCCCATACCCAGGGTGGAAAAACAGCTGGATACCTTCAGGTTCGTCACTGACTGCCCGGACACTATCGGCCGGATGCATACCTTTTACGGTCATTTTGGTGTCATGATCAAGGCTTATGCCTATATTCTGTCCATGGGTCCTCAAGGGCTTCTGGATGCCTCCCGGCTGGCTGTGCTCAATGCCAATTATATTAAAGAGTGCCTCAAAGACACCTTGAACCTGCCTTATGATCGACCCTGCATGCATGAATGTGTGTTCAATGATGCACGACAAAAAAACTACCACATCACCACCAAGGATATAACCAAACGGCTGCTGGATTACGGATTTCATCCACCTACCGTGTATTTTCCCCTGGTGGTGGAAGGTGCCTTTATGGTGGAACCCACGGAAACCGAATCCAAAGAGGACATTGACCAGTTCATCAATGCTGTCAAGGCCATTGTCAAGGAAGCGGAATCAACCCCTGAAAAATTGACTCAGGCACCAACGTTGCCCAAGGTGACCCGGCTCGATGAAGTTACTGCCGCCCGAAAGCCATGCCTGAGAGGATAAGATCCGCAGTGCGTACTTGTGTGTTTCAAGACCTGCAGGTCCTGGAATACCGGCGCGCCCTGGACCTGCAGGTTGAAGCGCGCAATGCCAAAATACAGGATCGTTCCCTGCCGGATCAGCTGTTTTTTGTCCAGCATCCCCCGGTGTTCACTTTTGGTAAACGGGGCGGAAAGGAAAACCTGGTGAAATCGGAATTTTTTCTGGAACAGCAGGGTATTGATATGGTGCAGACAGACAGAGGTGGCAATATCACCTACCATGGACCGGGCCAGGCCGTGCTGTATCCGGTGGTGGATCTCGAGCGCGCCTGCATCGGGGTGGCGGATTTCGTGTATGGGCTTGAGGAAATCATGGGCAGAACAGCAGAGGATTTCGGGGTGGCCATCAACCGGGATCCGCGCAACCGCGGCATGTGGAAGGGATCCAGGAAAATCGGGTCTGTGGGCTTGTCCATCAAACGTCGCATCAGCATCCATGGACTGGCTTTGAATGTATCTTTGGATCTGACTCCGTTTTCATGGATCAATCCCTGTGGTCTTTCCCGGGCGGCCATGACATCTTTGCAACAGGAATTGCAGATATCGCAGAAAAGAGATCTCTCTGTTTCCATGGATGCAGTAAAAGAAAAGTTTGTGACCTATTTTTGCCGTCTGTTTCATTTCCAACTGACCAGGGAAACAATCCATGCATAATCATACAGCCGGTCCCGGCAAACCTCCCTGGCTGAAAAAACGTCTGCCCAGGGGGGGAGACTATGCACACATCACCCGGCTGCTGGCCGGAGCAAAGTTGCATACGGTCTGCCAGGAAGCCAACTGCCCCAATATGTTTGAATGTTTTTCCCAAAACACTGCCACCTTTATGGTTTTAGGGGACCAGTGCACCCGGCATTGCCGGTTTTGCAATATCACAGCCCGCCCCCCTCTGGCCGTGGACCCGGGGGAACCTGCCAGGGTGGCCCGGGCCGTCCAGGAGCTGGGCTTGCATTACGTGGTGGTGACTTCTGTCACCAGAGATGATCTGCACGACGGCGGAGCCGCCCATTTTGCCGCCGTGATCCAGGCCCTCAAGAAAATGGGAAAAGCTAGCGGGCAGCCCATCCGGGTGGAAGTACTGATTCCTGATTTCCAAGGAGAGCGTACTGCCCTGAAAACCGTAGTGGATGCACAGCCCGATGTCATCAATCACAATATAGAAACCGTGGCAGACCTGTATCCCCGGGTTCGGCCCGAGGCGGTGTACCAGCGCTCTTTGGATCTGATCAGCAATGTCAAAAAAATCAATCCTGATATGCCGACCAAATCCGGCATCATGGTGGGGCTGGGGGAAACCCTATTCCAGCTGGAAAAAGCCATGCAGGACCTGCATGACCATGGCTGCGACCTGCTGACCATGGGCCAGTATCTACAGCCCACCAAAAATCACCTGCCGGTGGAAAAATATTATCCGCCGGCAGAATTTGCACAGTTGGAGCGGACTGCACGGAACATCGGTTTCACCAAACTGGCTGCCGGCCCGTTTGTGAGAAGTTCCTACCGGGCGGAAGAGTTGTTTCAGCAATCGGATATCCCTGCAGAAGCCAAATCCTGACGAGACCGGGAGATGTTCTACCCGGTGACCGGGTTGTTGTGACCGGAGTCCGGCCAGATGAGCTTTGTTTGCCGATACATCGCCGTTGGTAAGCAACCATGGCGTGGGTATGAGAGTACATATCGACAATTAGGTGCAGAGGGTAAGCTATTTCGGACAAAAACGCCATTAAATCCCCCCACAGCCTCCCCCATTCAACATGGAGGATCGAGGCATGAGACAACCAATCGATTGGGATCAGGTAGCGGAGTTGGCAGAGAAGATCAAGGAACAGGGGCTCAGTTATCGTGAGGGTGCG
>NZ_JAFFQC010000059.1 GCF_016918545.1 Desulfobulbus alkaliphilus
ATGGCTATTCTCCTTTTTGATTGAATTTAACGGGTTTTTTTCAAAAGGATGTATAGCCATGGCTCGCCTTCGTTTTCAACACTTAAGTTTCATGCTTCGTTGTGACTTCTTGTCATGGGGGTTAGTACGAATACCGTTTTACGCCATGCTGCTCAACCTTTTTTTCTTTTTCCAGTCGCCTTCTCGTCTTCTTTGCGCATCTCCTCAAACAGAATACAATCCAGCGCCGGGTCGTCATCGAGAAGGCCATGGAATTCCTCGTCATCATCGCGCATCAGCTGTACCTTTTTCGAGCGTTATTATCCTATCCTCAACTTGATCAGCAGGTTTTTTTCATCCTCAGTTGGACGAAATACGGCTCATGCTCCGAAAGGCCTAATCAAGGTCGTACCTTCGTGTCAGCAGAAATTAATACTTTCTTTTTTTCGTGATCTATCCAGCAACCGCCGCACCGGGGCCGCTTCGATTTTCTGTTGAAGCATCAAGCATTCATGGCCTCCAAATAGGGTCGCATTACATTGCTCATCCGGCAGATCTTGGCAAATTTCCAAAGAGTATCCGCCTCGCATCGACGGTTTCGCAGGCAATCCTTCAAGGCTTCAAGGGCTACATCCAGGCCAATTTTATTGCGATATTTGAAACAATCTGCCACCGTTTTCCCAGGTTGGTATATAGCCACCGGTATTCCGTCGATGATGTGACTTTCTACTCCTTCAATCAGTGCCGGACCGGAAAAACGAACGAATCGTATCGGCAGTTCCTTGTGCACCGGCAAACGTGTTTTCCGGTCAATCGCCATCCAAATCTCATGTGGTGTCTGAGTGGTGAGGTCATGAAAGCGCAGAGCGGAAAACAGGCAGATAATACCTTTCGGCACCATTTTCGCTGCTTCAGCCAGAGAATGATGCTCGGAAACTGGAATTCCCGGCAGTTTGTACACTCCTCGCGCCAACTTTTCAACCAGGCCACGCAGGTAGAGTCGCTGCAAGGTGATGCGTGGGATTCCCAATTCGTCAAGATCAACAGGCCGCAGAACAGTTCGAGTTTTTAGGAGCTGCAGAATTTTTTGAGAACTTCTTTGCATGCGGTACCCCTTCCTTTGGGTACGTTCAACGTTTCTGTTGAGCTTTCACCGTTTCAAATGTTACGAAAGATCGACACTCGAATATATATGCCGACAATTAATAACAAGCAAGGGGCAATTCTTCCTGGTGACAATCTGCCGTTTTACAACCACCATTCCTTCCGATCTTTCGTCAAGTACAGGTGCATCAGCCAAAAATCGTAATCGGACGGTCCTCAGTGTCACGTGGTATCACCGCTATTATTGCAAAAATCCTTTTGTGCCAAGTTTCCAGGAGGGTGAAGATGAGGTGACAAAGCATGCTTGCATTTAATTTATTATTATCATAGAGTTACAAGTATTCATAGTGAAATGGGTTTTTCACGGGCACCATCGGCCAGCAATGACAACTTGTGCTGCTGAATAAACAACTAGACCATACCGCCTGACCACCGGGCTGGTAAGCCATGAAACTGCAAAAAAGATGTCGTCGACGAGCGTTGAACCGGGAGCCTATAGACGTCGACTCGAGGCGCAAGGAGTAATAACGGACCATGAATCATGTGATCCACAATAGTATTGTGAATTTTATCTGGGGCATCGCCGACGACGTGTTACGGGATGTCTATGTGCGTGGCAAGTACCGCGACGTTATCCTGCCCATGACGGTCATTCGGCGTCTCGATGCGCTGCTCGAGGCGAGTAAGGATAAGGTGCTCGGCATGAAAAAACAGCTCGACGGCGCCGGGATCGTCAACCAGCACGCTGCGCTTTGCCAGGCCTCGGGTGAGGCTTTTTACAACGTCTCGCCCTTTACCCTGCGCGACCTGAAAAATCGCGCCAAGCAGCAACAGCTCAAGGCTGATTTCGAAGCCTACCTGGACGGCTTTTCGCCAAACGTCCAGGAAATCCTCGATAAGTTCAAGTTCCGCAACCAGATCCCCACGTTGATCGAGGCGGATATCCTTGGCCACCTTATCGAGAAATTCCTTGATGGTCGCATCAATCTCAGCCCCAAGCCAGTCCAAGACATAGACGGCAACGAGATTCTTCCAGCGCTGGATAATCACTCCATGGGCACCATTTTCGAGGAGTTAATCCGTCGCTTCAACGAGGAGAACAACGAAGAGGCTGGAGAGCACTTTACGCCCCGCGACGTGGTCAAGCTCATGGCTGATCTGATCTTCCTGCCGGTGGCCGATGACATCGAATCGGGCACCTATCTTGTCTATGACGGGGCCTGTGGCACCGGCGGCATGCTGACCGTGGCTGAAGAGCGCCTGGCCGAGCTGGCCCAGAGCCACGGCAAGCATGTCTCCATCCACCTGTTCGGCCAGGAGGTGCAGCCGGAAACTTACGCCATCTCCAAGGCCGACCTGCTACTCAAAGGCGAAGGGGCCGAAGCCGAAAACATGAAGTACGGTTCAACGCTCTCCAGTGATGCCTTTCCGTCGCAGGAGTTCGACTTCATGCTCTCCAATCCGCCCTACGGCAAGAGCTGGAAGACCGATCTGGAGCGCCTGGGCGGCAAGAACGATATCAAGGACCCTCGTTTTGTCACCCAGCACGCCGGCGACCCGGAGTACAAGATGATCACCCGCTCCTCGGACGGGCAGCTCATGTTCCTGGTCAACAAGCTCTCCAAGATGAAGCACACCACCCGTCTCGGCAGCCGCATCGCCGAAGTCCACAACGGTTCGTCGCTCTTCACCGGCGACGCTGGTCAGGGAGAGAGCAACATCCGCCGCTGCATCATCGAGAACGACTGGCTGGAGGCCATCATCGCGTGTCCGGAGAACATGTTCTACAACACCGGTATCGCGCCACCTACATCTGGGTGCTGACTAACCGTAAGAGAGAAGAGCACCAAGGCAAGGTCCAGCTCATCGACGCCAGCGAATGGTCTGTGCCGCTGCGCCGCAACCTCGGCAAGAAGAACTGCGAATTCGCCGAGGAACACATTCGCGCCATCTGCGACCTGGTGGTGAATCCGGTCGAAACCGAGAAATCCAAGATCTTCCCCAACGAGGCCTTCGGCTACTGGAAGGTGACGGTGGACCGTCCGTTGCGCCTCGCCGTCGACCTCAGCCAGGCCCGGCTGGAACGGTTCGAACAAACCTGCGCCAAGGCCAAGGAAGAGCCGCTGGCCAACCTGGCCAGTCGTGTGGCTGAGACCATCGGAGCTGGTCCGCATCTGGATTTCAACGTCTTCATGGACGCTGCTCAGGCCGATGCCGACAAGCACGGCGTCAAGCTCACCGCCAAGCGCAAGAAGCTGCTGCAAAGCGAACTCTGCGACACCAGCGAGGACGCCTGCCCGGTCATCAAGAAAGTGCATAAGCCTGGAAAGACAACGCCGAAACCGATGACCGGGAAGTTTGAAGTGGGAAGTCTGAAGTGTGAAAAGGACCAGCTTCACCCTTCACACCTCACCCTTCACCCTTCTTCCGTGGTCGAATACGAGCCGGATACCGCCCTGCGTGACAGCGAGCAGGTGCCGTTGTTGGAAGAAGGCGGCATCGAGGCCTTTTTCCAGCGCGAGGTTTTGCCCTACACCCCGGATGCCTGGATCGACCCGAGCAAAACGCTGGAGGGCTACGAGATCTCCTTCACCCGCCATTTCTATCGGCCCGCGCCTATGCGTACCTTGGATGAGATCAAGGCTGATATTTACGCCCTTGAGCAGGAGACTGAAGGCCTTCTGGAACAGATTGTCGGGGAGGCTGAATGATGAAGCTGGCCGCCTATCCAGAATACAAGGATTCTGGACAGCCGTTTCTAGGCGAAATTCCAGCCCACTGGAATCTGTTCCGGAATGGCCGTCTTTTTTCTCAGCGCAACGAGACTGGGTTTGGGGAACTGCCCATCCTTGAGGTGTCGTTGAAAACCGGCGTTCGCGTGCGCGACATGGATAACTTGAAGCGTAAGCAGGTGATGTCCGACCGGGAAAAATACAAGCGTGCGACCCAAGGGGATATTGCCTATAACATGATGCGCATGTGGCAGGGGGCCGTTGGCGTCGCACCCGTCGATGGGCTGGTCAGCCCGGCCTATGTTGTTGTGCGACCTTTTCCCGAGGTGGACTGCAATTACTTCAGCTATCTGTTCCGCACTGCCTCCTATATGAACGAGGTGGACGCCTATTCCCGTGGAATCGTCAAAGACCGCAACCGGCTTTACTGGCAGGATTTCAAACGTATGCCTTCGCCGGTTCCGCCGGTTGATGAGCAGCGACACATCATCAGATTTCTCGATGCGATTGGAGGCAAGGCCCAGAGATTCATCCGCAACAAGCGGCGGCTCATCGTACTGCTCAAGGAGCAGAAACAGAACGTCATCAACCAGGCCGTGACCCGGGGGCTCGATTCCAACGTCAAGTTCAAGCCGAGCGGCGTGAAATGGATCGGGGATATTCCGGAGCATTGGGAAGTGCGTCGACTCAAGTTCTTGTGCCACAACTTGAATGAGCAAACGTCCGAAAAGAAGCCAGGAGAGGCCTACATAGCTCTTGAACACATAGAAAGCTGGACCGGCAGGATCTCGCTACCTGACGGCGAGATCATCTTCGATAGTCAAGTGAAGCGTTTTCGGCCTGGTGATGTTTTGTTCGGAAAGCTACGACCGTATCTGGCGAAGATAACAAGGCCACAGTTTTCTGGAGTTTGTGTAGGTGAGTTTCTGGTCCTGCGAGTTACCGGAAAGGTATCAGCTGATTTTCTTGAACAAAAGCTTCGTTCAAAACGCCTAATTGATCTGATTAACAGCTCAACATTTGGAGCAAAAATGCCTCGGGCAGATTGGACATTCATTGGGAATTTGAAGATTGCGTATCCACCAGAGATCGAGCAGCGAGAAATTCTTAAACACATCCAGGAAAAAACGGCAGAGATCGACCAGGCTATAAACCGCGCCCAACGCGAAATAGAGCTGATGCGCGAATACCGCACCAGGCTGATTTCCGATGTGGTCACCGGTCAGGTGGATGTGCGCGGTATCGAGGTGCCGGAGGTTGTCGAGGAAGAGTTGCTGGCGCCGGATGAGGATGTTGCCGAATCCGAAGATCTGATCGTTGACGAGGGGGATATGGAGGTCGAGGAATGACCGTTGACCGGCCAACCGAGTATCTTATCGGACTTGTACATGAGCTGCGCAAGCTGCCCGCCGAGACCGAGTAGGTCATGAAGTATGTCCAGTTCTGGGCAAAAGTTTAATTGACGGGTAATTGATGAATCACCGGAACAAGCCTGCATGAAAATATTAACTTATTGATATATAATAGAATTTTTATTTCAGGCTAATTGATCGGTTGAGACGAAAAGAAGTGGGGCCGGGGGCTGATATGCAGACGGATACAACGGAAAAAGGGCTGGAAAGCCTGATTGTCCAATCGCTGGTCCATCAAAGCGGCTACATTCAGGGCGACCCGCAGGATTACGACCGGGAACATGCCGTCGACCTGGCCAAGCTGCTGCAATTTCTTGCCGCCACCCAGCTTGACACTTATGAAGCTCTCGGCATCGACGAAGACGGTCCCAAGCGCACCCATTTTCTGCACCGGCTCCAGGGCGAGATTGCCAAGCGCGGCGTGGTGGAGGTGCTGCGCAGCGGCATCAAGCACGGTCCGGCCCATGTGGACCTTTTCTACGGCACGCCGACGCCGGGCAACGTGAAGGCAGCCGAACGATTCGCGGCCAACATCTTCAGTGTCACCCGCCAGCTCCGCTACAGCCGCAACGAGACCGCGCTTTCCCTCGACATGGCCGTGTTCCTCAACGGCCTGCCCATCGCCACTTTCGAACTTAAGAACAAGCTCACCAAGCAGACGGTTTTTGATGCCGTGCAACAATATCAGCGCGACCGCGACCCCAAGGAGTTGTTGTTCCAGTTCGGCCGCGGCATTGCCCATTTTGCCGTGGACGACCACGAAGTGCGTTTCTGTACCCACCTCAAGGGCAAGGGCTCGTGGTTTCTGCCCTTCAACAAGGGCTACAACGACGGCGCGGGCAATCCGCCGAACCCGGCCGGTCTGGCCACCGACTACCTGTGGAAGGAAACTCTCTCCAAACAAGGTCTGACCGACATCCTGGAAAACTACGCCCAGGTGGTGGAGGAAAAGGATGAGCAGACCGGCAGGAAAAAGTACAAGCAGATCTTCCCTCGCTACCACCAATTGAAGGTGGTGCGGATGTTGTTGGCGAATGCCCGGAAGACGGGAATTGGCAGGCGCTACCTGATCCAGCACTCGGCGGGCAGCGGCAAGAGCAACTCCATCGCCTGGCTGGCACACCAACTCGTGGGGCTGGAGTTTGAGGCCAACGCGCTGTTCGATTCCGTCATCGTGGTCACCGACCGACGGGTGCTCGACAAGCAGATTCGCGACACCATCAAGCAGTTCGCCCAGGTTTCCGCCACCGTCGGCCATGCCGAGCATTCCGGCGACCTGCGTCGATTCCTCAAGGCCGGGAAAAAAATCATTATCACCACCGTGCAGAAATTCCCCTTCATCCTCGAGGAGATCGGCGACGAACACCGCAAGAGCAAGTTCGCCATCATCATTGACGAGGCTCACTCCAGTCAGGGCGGCAAAGCAACCAAGGCTATGAATATGGCCGTTGCGGAAAAGCCGGGTGAATACAAGGAGGAGTGGGATGAACTGGACACCGAGGACAAAATCAACAAGATCATGGAAGACCGGAAGATGGTGACCAACGCCAGCTACTTCGCCTTCACCGCCACCCCAAAAAACAAGACCCTGGAGATCTTCGGCAATCCTGACCCGCAACCCGACGGTACTGTGAAGCACCACCCGTTCCATACCTACACCATGAAGCAGGCCATCCAGGAGGGTTTCATCCTTGATGTGCTCAAGAATTATACCCCGGTGGCATCAGCAAAGTTGTTAGTAAAAACTATCTTGGACGATCCTCTCGTAGATAAAAACAAAGCGTGGAAGAAGATTCGCAACTATGTTGAATCTCATCCCCACGCCATTCGGGAAAAAACTGAAATCATGGTGGACCATTTCCAAGAAACAGTTATCGGCCATCGCAAGATCGGCGGCCAGGCTCGGGCCATGATCATCACCAACGGCATCGTGCGGGCCATCCAATATTTCCACGCCTTCAAGGCTTATCTCAAAGAATGCAAAAGCCCTTACGCGCCCATCGTCGCCTTTTCCGGGGAGCACGAGTATGGCGGCAAAAAGGTCACCGAAGCTACCCTGAACGGCTTCCCCAGCAGCCAGATCCCGGACAAGGTCAAGCAGGACCCGTACCGCTTTCTGATCGTCGCCGATAAATACCAGACGGGTTATGACGAACCGTTGCTGCATACCATGTACGTGGACAAGGCGCTCTCCGGCATCAAGGCGGTGCAGACTCTCTCACGGCTCAATCGCGCCCATCCGCAAAAGCACGACACCTTTGTGCTCGATTTCTATAACGATTCCGAGATAATCAAGAAGTCGTTCGAGCCTTATTACCGTGCGACCATCCTCAGTGACGAAACCGATCCCAACAAACTGCACGACCTCAAGTCGGATCTGGACGGTTACCAAGTCTACGCTCAGCAACAAATCGACGATCTGGTAAAACTCTACCTGAATGGGGTGGACCGCGACAAGCTCGACCCGATCCTGGATGCCTGCGTGGCCACCTATAATGCCGAACTCGATGAAGACGGCCAGGTGGATTTCAAGGGCAAGGCCAAGGTTTTTGTGCGCACTTACGGCTTTCTGGCCTCGATCCTGCCGTACTCGAATGCTGGTTGGGAGAAACTGTCGATCTTTCTGAACTTCCTGATTCCGAAGCTCCCCGCGCCCAAGGAAGAGGATCTCTCCCGGGGCATCCTGGAGGCCATCGATATGGACAGTTACCGTGTCGAGGTACTAAGGAGTCTAGTAAAAATAACTTGAACATTATGGGTTTTGTTTAGGGGCAATCTTGTAGTTCCACTCGCCGTGAAACTCATCACGAATGAGCGCGAGTTGTTCCATGTCTTTGTCGGGAACCTTAATA
>NZ_JAFFQC010000005.1 GCF_016918545.1 Desulfobulbus alkaliphilus
ATAATAAGGCTCATGTTTATATAGGAGAAAAAGATATATATATACATGGATTTTTTTTCCCAATCGGTAGATTCGGAAACAGGATGGAATCCCTAGAGTACTCCGATCAGCCTGTTCCACATATACTGTTGATTTATTCCGCAATCCAAAGCAGTGGGCGTGGTCTTCCTTTATACCGGAGAGAGTATAGTCTGCGCATTCCCATTCCACTTGATAAACAACAAACAGGGCATGAGATGGCAATACGCCTGAATCATGTGTTTACGCGTGATAAGCGGGCTACTGTTCGTCCCCTTTCAGAGCATCGTGAGGTATTTCGCCCACGTCGTTCCCGGAAGGAGGATCTTCGAAAAATTGAAAGGTGGTTGAGTTAACCCAAGAGCTTGTTTTCAATATTTTTTTGTGTTGTGTCGGGCAGACGTCCCCCATGCTGTCTTAGAGCCATAGGAGGCCATGGATGCATCATCCTGAAGACCGAATTGCCAATCGATCCTTGAACAGGCGTGATTTTTTGTGGCTTGCCGCGGTTTCCACAGCCGGATTGGCCAGCGGATGCGCCATAAATCCGGTTACTGGTCAGAATCAATTGATGTTGCTGACCGAGCAGGGCGAGATCGCCATTGACAGAGAGCACGCACCGCACCAGTTTTCCGCGGATTATGGAGCTGTCCAAGATCCTGCTCTGAACAACTATGTTTCCTCGGTGGGACACAGCATGGTGGGCGTTACCCATCGACCGCACATGCCCTACTCGTTTCGGTGTGTGAATGCCAGCTACGTGAATGCTTATGTTTTTCCCGGCGGCAGCGTTGGTGTCACCCGGGGAATTATGCTGGAAATGCAGAACGAGGCTGAACTGGGGGCCTTGCTTGGCCACGAACTGGCCCATGTCAGCGCCCGACATACGGCGGCACGCACATCCAAAGTTATCATGTCCGAACTCATCCTCGTGGGAACAGTCCTGGCTCTTTCCTCCCGGAACGAAGACTGGGGTGTTCTTGCCGCCGGTCTCGGGGCCGTCACAGCGGGAGCGCTTCTGGCCCGCTATAGCCGGGCCGACGAGCGTCAAGCTGATCAACTGGGTGTGGAGTACATGACCAGATCCGGGTACAGTCCTGACGGCATGGTCGGCCTGATGGACGTTCTGCGGCGATTACAGAAGCGCAAGCCTTCCGCCATCGAGATGATGTTCGCCACGCATCCGATGAGCGAAGATCGTTACCGGGCCGCCTTGGTCAATGCCCAGACAACCTTCCGTTCAGACCGTCACCTGCCAATTCATCGCGAGAGGTATATGGATCACACCGTGGGACTGCGGAACATCAAAAGCGCGATCGAGAAGATGCAGGAGAGCGAAAAACACATGGTGCAGAGGCGGTTTCTGGCGGCCGAGGGCCTTCTCAAAGACGTGCTTCAGCAGGTGCCCAGAGACTATGGCGGACTGATGCTGATGGCCAAATGCCAACTCGCCCTGGATCGTCCCAATAGGGCTGAATACTTCGCCGACAAGGCGCGAAGCGTCTACCCCCAAGAGGCCCAGGCCCACCATCTGAGCGGCATCGCTAAGCTGGGTATGAAGCGATACGGTGAGGCCCACGCCATGTTCACCACCTACGAAAGGATGCTTCCAGGCAATCCGAATACGGTCTTTCTGATTGGTTCAAGCCTGGAAGGCATGGGACGCCGAGGACAGGCTGCCGAGCAATATCTGCGTTTTTCACGCATGGTGCACTCCGGGGAGAAGTACCAGTACGCTCAGGGTCGCCTGGTGGAGTGGGGTTATGTTGCTCCGTCTGCCCAATGAAGAGTCAATCATGCTTGTTTGCAGCGCGTTGCCTGAGATACGTATTTCAGCCTGGATCCGTGAGCGTTCGAGTAAAGTTGATTTTATCGAACGGATACGGGCAATGAAGATGGCGTGCAGGCGAACGCCCTGAAGAGCGGTTGGTGAAGGGTATGATCAGAGATTCCGCTGCAAGTATAATCTGATTGCAAGAAGATATATCCCAAACAAGATCCAGCCGTCACGTAATCAAGGTTTATAGAAAAGTTGGCCGTGGGAAGTGGATATGGCGTGCTTTTTCTGTTGGTTTGCTGCTGATTGCGTCGGTGAACCGGCTGGCACGGAACAGGAGTCTCCGCAGGCGAGGGATGCCAGGCACAACTAGAATACCATGCGAGCAAGCTACTTGGTACGAGTCAAACTAAACGAGGTGAGCATGATGAAAAACGTTCTTGCCCTTGGTCTGAAGCTGCTTTTGATTGGCAGCGTGCTTCTGGCCACACCGGCCCTGGCCCGCAAGGGAGACGTCCATTTCGTGGAGACAGACGTGGATTTGAACGTCGATGGCCTGGCCGTGGTGGCGTATACGGTGCAATGGCGGGTGGTGGGGGATCGGTTGCGGGGGTTTGTTTTTTCCGGAAACGACCGGCTGGTGGTGGGGCCCTTCAGCGATCGCTCCCATGCCGTGGATGACGCCGGGAACCGTTTCGGCCTGGAGATCAACCGTTTGCAGCGCGATGCGTATGAAATCCTCCTTGAGCGGGGTCAGGGGGTACATTCCGGGCATGTGACCTATCGCTTCTGGTTTTCCACCAACTTTGCTCAGGCCGGATACGTGGAGCCGACCACGGCGGCGGATGGACGCGAGTTGGTGGTCTTCAACTGGTCGCCGGTGCAGTGGGACGAGGCAGAGCGCCAGCGCCATTATACCTTGCGGGTGCATACGCCGCATCCGCTCCCGGCCAATGTTGAGGATGTCAGGGCCTATGTCCTGGAAAACGACCTGGTCCTGACCGAGCCCTGGGTCAACGATCGCTATCGGATCGATTACCAGCGGGGCGAGCACGGGCGGCTGGTACTGCTGTTTCACCGGGATTCCCCTGGCAATCGTTACCAGATGCAGGTCCAGATGTATCTGCCGGCCGCCTGGTTCGAACTGGATGCCAAGGACGGTGCACCATCCGGCATGGTCGGGCAGGCCGTGGATTTTTTGCACAACCTGACCGGGATTGGCCGGCCGGAGGTGAAGGTGGACTCGCTGTTTTCCGGAACCAATGCTTTATTTATCCCCGGCGCAATTGCTCTGCTGTTGATGTTCTACCTGTTGATGGTCGGCAAGCAGCGCTCCATGGTCAAGGCCCATCGCGGGCTGGATTCCATTCGCTGGGACACGCTGGATTGGACCCCACCCAAGCTGGTGCTGGCCAACTTCCGGGTCAAAGGCAAGGTCTGCAAGGATCTTACTCCGCTTGAGGCCGCGTTTTATCTGGAAATCCCTTTTCGGCAGATTCTCAGCGCCATGTTCAATTCCCTGGTTCGGGAAGGTTATCTGGAAGTGCTGGAGGAACGGCCCACATTGCGGGCCAGAGTGGTCCGCCAGCCGGAACCACGGATGGACATCTACGAGCAACTGTTCGTCAATGCCTTTGCCTACGACGGCCAGCTTTCCCAGCGTAAACTGGAGGAAATCATGAACATGGCCGTGCGGGCCATCCAGCAGAAGGCCTGGGACTGCGACGTGGAAGCCACCCAGGCCTTCTGGGCGAAGCGTATTGGCGAGTACGACCAGGAATCCCGGCGTGAGGCTTCCCGCCGCAATCGCTGGCAAGACACGGAGTACAATCGCTGGTACTACTGGTATCATAACCAGCACCCCTTGTTCCGGGATCGGTATGCCTGCGAGGACAACCCCTGGCGGCACGAGGCGACCATTCCCGTGGACAGCGACCATCTCCAGCGCAGTTTCATCAACACATCGGCGGCCTTTGACATGAACGTCTGCCATGATGCCTGCCATTCCGCATGCCATTCGGCCTGTCACTCAGCCTGCCATTCAGCCTGCCACTCCGCCTGCCATTCGGCCTGCGTCAGCGGCGGTTCGCGATGAGTCGACTATCACGGTTGACCACATGGTTTGCTGGTTGGCGGGGCGGTACCGCTTGCCCGCGGACATTGACCGCCGTTCCTCCGGCTCTGGCCTGGGTGGATGAATTCATCGCCGATATCCGGTCCTATGTCGTGGTCCGGTTGGAGGACAATCTGCTGATTCGAATGCCCAACCAGGCCCACAAGTTGAACCCTGAAGGGGCCAGGATGCTGGACTATCTGCTCGGCGGCGGTCGGGTGGCGGATATTGTTGCCCGGATCAACGCTGGGAGCGGAAACAGCAGCCCGGACAACGATCAGCAGCTTTCACCGCCCCTGCGCGACGTCGCCCTGTTTCTGGACGCGGTCCGCCGGTGTCTTTCCGGGGAGTTGCGGGAGGATACCGTGACCTGCGCCGTGGATGTCAGGCCACTGGAAGTCCGGTTCAGCGAGTTGCCGGTCCTCTCCGAAGTAGCGGTGACCGGCCGGTGCAACCTCCGCTGCGTGTTCTGTTATGCCGGGTGCGCCGGAACCTGTTCCCGTGTCCCGGAGAACGTTCAGGGTCCGACCATGAGCACGGCACAGGTCAAGACCGTGCTGGAGCGGATCCGCTATCAGGCCCGGGTTCCGTCGGTCAGCTTTACCGGCGGGGAGCCGACATTGCGGGCGGATCTGCCGGAACTGGTGGCCTTTGCCTCCGGGAATCTGGGCATGCGGGTCAACCTGATCACCAACGGCACCCTGGTGTCCAGAAAATCGGCCGTCGCCTTGGTCGGAGCTGGCCTGGCCTCGGCGCAGGTGAGCATCGAGGGTCCGAATGCCATCGTTCACGACCGGGTGACCCAGGTCGACGGGTCGTTTGAGCGATCCTGCCGGGCCGTGGCCTATTTCCGGGAAGCGGGGGTCACCGTGCACTGCAACACCACCATCAACCGCCGTAACCTGGACGCAGTGACGGAGATGCCCGGCTTTGCCCGTAAGGAACTGGGCCTGGCGCGGTTGAGCATGAACATGGTCATCCCGGCGGGAAGCGCGAGCCGGGTGGAGGACGAAGCGGATTCGCCCCTGATCCGCTACACGGACATGGCTTCGTTGGTTCTGAGCGTCCAGCGGGCCGCGGAACAGGCGGGCATGGAGTTCATGTGGTACTCGCCCACGCCCCTGTGCCTGTTCAACCCCATCACCGCGGAACTGGGTAATAAAGGATGCAGCGCCTGCGATGGGCTGCTTTCCGTGGACCCTCGAGGTCGGATTCTGCCTTGCTCCTCTTGCGACGACCCCATGGGCGACCTGCTTCGGGAGGATTTTCGGACCATCTGGAACCGCCCGTCCTCAACGGCCTACCGCGACAAACGTTTTGCCCACCCCTCCTGCCGGCAGTGCGACCATTTTGCCTTTTGCCATGGGGGGTGTCCGCTGTACTGGCGGCACTTCGGCTTCGGAGAGCTGGAAACGGTCAGGGGATTTCCAGCCCATCCGCCACCCTGCATCCCATCCTCCCCGTCTTCATTATCCTTATCATCAACAGAGGGGTAGCCATGAACTCAACCACCACCGGTCCCGGTCCGTCCGCCGATTTGTCCGCCTCGGGCTCGTTGCTCTCGTTGTCCCCGGAGGAACGCGGTATCGTCGTGTTTCATTTTTGGCCGTACATGTCCTACGGCAAGCGGCTGGCCATCTCCCTGGTACTGGTTGCCGGGGGACTTATCCTCCAGTTCCTGACCGGTTCCTTCCTGTCCGGCGTCCTGCTCCTCTTGGTGGGTTCGGTGCTGCTCTGCGTCCAGGGATACCACAACCGGGTGGAAAGCGGCCGGTTCAGCCCCGGAGCCGATTGGGAGAACGTGGAAATCCAGCGTCTCCATGATCTTCAGGAGCTTGACCGGAAAATGCTGCGCTGGAACCGCTCCGCCATGGATATGACCAACACATTGGGGCTGGTTACCCTGGGCATTGTCGCTGCCCCAACCGTCTATGCGGTGTATTATTTTCTGGAAAACGGTGTTGCTCCATACCCCCCCGCGATGCGAATTCTGTTGTTCAACGCCTTGGTCCTGTTGGGACCACACTGGATCACCGGCACCCGTCGTATTCTGCGGCTGCCCAAAATGATGGTCAAGGTGGAGGCTCTGGAAGCCCTTTTGAACAGCGTCCGGCGGGAGATCGACGAGGATCGGGTCACGGTGATGATGCTTCTGCGGGGCGAGACGAAGATTCCGGAAGATGTCAAGCTGCGCGTCCGCTTCCCGGATGCGCCCGAGTCGTTCCTGGGCCTGTACGTTCAGGTGGTGACCAACGACGTCAAGGGAACGAGCTATCCCTATGTGTACGTGGTTCTGGTGGCCAAACAGGGCTACGGTCTTGAAGCGCTCACCGGGGGCATCGCCACGCCCAAGGGAGTGGTCAAGGAATATACGCTGGAGAACGATGTGGAGATTCTCGTGATCCGGCAGCAGACCACCAAAAACAGTGGCTACCACACCAATTCGACCGTGGCGGCGATGATCTTCAGCACCGGATTGTCCATGGCTGAGGCTGCGACGCGATTGGAGCAGGCTTGACGTTGCCTCCGCGAGAGGCATCCCTGGATCCTTGAGCGTTCGTCCGTGCGTCAGCTTCGTTGTCCTTGGCCGTTCGATTAATGGACACTTTACCGGACGGTTACGGGCAATGAAGATGGCGTGCGGACGGTCACCCCGAAGGGCGGCTGGTGAAGACTATTATCATGGATTCCACTGCAATAATAATGTGATTACTGAAAGATATATCCA
This sequence comes from Desulfobulbus alkaliphilus, assembly GCF_016918545.1. GTDB lineage: Bacteria > Desulfobacterota > Desulfobulbia > Desulfobulbales > Desulfobulbaceae > Desulfobulbus > Desulfobulbus alkaliphilus. Next base: position 6,637 of record NZ_JAFFQC010000005.1, read on the forward strand.
AAATAAGAGTCCAGCCTTCACGGATTGAGGCAGGTGATACATGTTGATTTCTCCAAACTATCCCCTTGGCATATTTTTTGTTGCCCTGGTCGTGGTGGTCGGCTTCGTGCTGTCCCAGGGGCATTGTTTTGCTACCGACCTGCAAACCGAATCAGCCACGGATGCTCCGCGGATCATGCAGGTTTTGCCTTACCCGACGGCCGGATGGCGGTTCTGACTCCGGAAAAAGGTGGTTTATACGTTTCCGCTTCCGGCGGACGATCATGGTGGAAGTGTGCTGAACCCCTGGAGGTGCTCGTCATGGCAACGGCTTTATGGCGGATAAATCGACATGTTGTTGGATGGCGATGGTCGTGGCGCTGACAGCGATTGCAACGAGAATGCCGGTGAACAGGATGCCAAACAAGCCAATCAAAATGGCGCAGGTTTTCGCGACACGATCACGTGGCGTGATATCTCCATAGCCAACGGTTAATGCAGTTATGAAGGCCCAATAAAGGAGGTCCCCCCACTTTAAATGCATCCGGCGACCACTCCAAACGGCCAAACTGAAGATCATGACCAGCATGAACAGTAGAATCGGCAGGCACAGATAGACCCCTTTGGCAAAAACGTGCAGGAAGGTCATTGTGAAGTCGATCATGGATGAATGGCCTCCTTCCCGTACAGTTCTTCCGCGACCTCGCCATCGGCCATTGCAGATTGCCAATCGCCGCCCAGGTGCACCCAGGGCCCGATAAATATTGACGACATTGCGCTGACCCTGGCCCATGCTTTGCGCAAGCTCAAGGGGACGTAGTTGATCTGTTGATTTTGTAATAATATCAAATATATTGATGGTTATGCACGAGCCGCACGCCTTGATATACCCGGAGTTCTCCAGCACGTGATCGTCAGGGGAGTTGAACGAAGGAATATTTTCTTTCGTGTATACGGTGGCTTGGGCTAAGTCCGAGTTGCTCTTTTGTCCGCTGAATGCGGTGTTCGCTGTGAAAAGAGTTGCACACGCTGATGAGTAATACTATAAAGGTATTACAAATAAGGAGGTTTCATATGCGTGTAACTACAAAAGGCCAAGTGACAATTCCTCGAAATGTTAGGGAGATTTTGGGTATTGTCCCTGAATCAGAGGTTGAGTTTCAAGAAGACAATGGCAGATTTTATATTGTCAAATCGTCTAAAGGCAAACCAACAACGAAATTTACCAGGCTACGGGGAATTGCCACCGTCAAAATGTCCACAGACGAAATCATGAATCTGACAAGAGAGAAAAAATGAATGGTGTCTTTGTTGATTCATGTATTTTACTTGACCTGTTTACTGATGATCCCAGATGGGCAAACTGGTCAGAAAGCGTATTGGATAAATATAGTCAGAGCAACACGCTGTTTATAAACTCAATTGTATATACTGAAGTATCAATCGGTTTCAACCGAATTGAAGAGGTTGAAGACGCAATTGAGCAAATAGGTGTGAAAGCACTTGAAATGCCTCGTGAAGCACTTTTCCTGGCTGGAAAAGTATTCCTTGATTATCGAAAAAATAAAGGCACTAAAAGTTCCCCCCTACCAGATTTCTTCATTGGCGCACATGCCACTGTATCTTCATTTGATTTAATCACGCGAGATTCCGCAAGATACAAAAAATATTTTCCAAGCATTACAATAATTTGTCCGAGAACATAAGTGTCACAGGTAGGCACCCTGCTGGGCAACAGCGGCATCCGCAAGCTGCGAGGAGCATGAGCGGCTATTGTATCTTTTTCGATCATCTTGTCATCTTCTAGGCCTGACCCAATGTGTTTGACCCAATGTGTTTTTGGAGGCTGCGGCACGATTGGAGCAGACTTGACAACTGTATCCACTTCGTCCCTTTTTTAAAACGCTCATCCGGAGGATGACCGAATGACATGCCGAACTATGATGTTCAGGGTTTTTCCGTTGATTTTGTTAGCGTTCATGGCTTTTCAGCCTTGGATCGAAGCCGGTGAGCAAATACCCGGCCAGAAGCCGATGCCCTTTATCGAAGGCGCTTTTCAATTCACTCCCGGAGCCTGGGCCGATTATGTCATGTATGACAAGACCAAGCAGCAGGGCTATCGGATGCGCTTTGCCACTTTGACCAGGGAATACAGACAGGGGCGGACACACATCTGGATGGAAATCGGCATCGAGATACCGGACCAGCCCAGGGTCGCAACCCGGATCCTGGCCGAGGAAACCACCGCCGGACCGGGTGAAATTCGGGAGGTGATCGTGCAGATGGATGGTCACAAGCCGTTCAACGTTCCCAAAAGCTTTCTCAAGGACAGCGGAAAAGAAGTTGGCAGGTTGCAACCCTTCATGCGTGAAGAAAAACCAGAGCGGCGCACCGTGACCCGTAACGATCGATCCTTCGATGTCTGGCATGTCCAGGCCGTGGATGCGCAGGGGCTGCGGATGACCGCGGAAGTCAGTGAATTCCTCCCGCCATTGGGGATTTACCGAGCTGATACCGCGGAAATTAACATGCGCCTCGTGGACCATGGCCTGGGGGCGAAAACTGCGATTCAGGGAGAGCCCATGAGTTTGTGGCTGTGGATCATGGATCAGGTCGGGTCGGCGTTTTCCACGGAAAAATGAGAATATATCGTCGTTGAAATTGTTTATCAATCGCCATTTCGCAGCATTCGCAGGTGCGGTTGGCAACAATTGGACAGTGTTAAACCAATTCGTTTTCTCGGAGGTCGAGTCCAGCCGTCACGGATTCAGGTAGGTGCTACATGTTGATTTCTCCAAACTATCTTCTTGGGATACTTTTTGTTGTCAAGGTCGCGGTGATCAGCGCTGTACTGTCCCAGGGATATTGTTTTGCCACCGACCTGCAAACCGAACCAGCCATGGATGCTCCGCCGATCATGCAGGTTTTGGCCTTACCCGACGGCCGGATGGCGGTTCTGACTCCGGAAAAAGGCGGTTTATACGTTTCCGCTTCCAGCGGACGATCATGGCGGAAGTGGGCCGAAGTCCCGGAGGTGTTCATCCACCAGATGGCCCTGGGGCCTGACCAGACCCTGTATCTTGCCACGCCGGGCGGGCTGTTGCGCTGGGATGACGCACGGCGTATCTGGGAACAGGTGGCCGGAGGATCGGTTGGCTGGATTTTTTTCGGCTCGCCCGGGCTGAATTCTGAGTCAGACCTTGCTCTAGTCAAAAAATGGGGCAGGGGGCTTTTCGGCGTTCCGACACGTGTACTGAGCCCCAGCCAACTCCAGGAGGAACGGACGGGCAGAGAAAAGGACAGGGAGCCTGGGGCCGATTCGTGGATCGCCCTCAAGCAGGTACTACCGGACACTCCGTTCCAGTCCGCCGTGATCCGTGCTGATAACGAATTGTTTGCGGCGACATTCGGTCGTGGTGTGTTTCGTTCCCGTTCCGCGGGCGCGCCCTGGGAACCGGTCTCCCTGGGCCTGGTCAGTCCCAGGGTGTTGACCCTGGCAGCAAGTCCCTGGGGGGAACTCTACGCCGGGACCTATGGTGGCGGACTATTCCGCTGGCATAATGATATTGCCCGATGGAACATGGTGGACCCTATGTTTACGGGAGCGGACATCCAGGAACTGGCGTTCGGGCCAAAGGGAGAAATATTGGCTGCCAGCGCAGAGCGAGGACTGTTTCTCTCCCTGGACCAGGGTCGATCCTGGCGGCGAATGGAAGCCGATCTGCCCATGGCCGACGCGCAAAGCGTGGCTGTGGCGGCGGACGGATCGATGTGGGCCGGGTTTTGGGAGCAGGGTCTCTTTGTCTCCTACGATGGAGGAGCTTCCTGGCAACGCAGGCCATTTGCCGCTGTTGTGCATGTGGCTGATCTCGCCTTTTGCCAGGACGGGGTCGGATATGCGGTCCTGGCCGGCTTGGGTCTGTTTCGTTCTCTGGATGGCGGGCGACAATGGACCCAGCTACGCATTCCAGTCCGGCCGGCCATGGATCTGCGGTTGGCGGTCACGGCAGAAGGGCGATTGTTTCTCGGTTCTCTTCGGGAAGGATTGTGGACATCCAGTTCGCAGGGCGAAACCTGGGACCGGGACATGGGAGGCCTGACGGGTGATGGAGTGCGGGCGGTCGTGGTCAGTCCGGCCGGAACAGTGCTGGCTATCCCCTCGGATGCTTCCGGATTGTACGTGCGCTCGGGGTCTGATCAATGGCGAGTGATTCCCCTGGTTGAAGAGGAGGGAAGACCCTACAGTGTCTGGGAGATTGTTTTTCTCCCGGATAATCGCGGTGTGGCAGCAGGGTACATGGACATGCTGCTTTCCGATGACGGTGGGGAGACCTGGAAAAGAAAGCATTTTGGCCAGCCTTATCGAGCTCTGGCCGTGGATACGGCTGGTACGATCTACAGTCAACGGATGATGAGCACCTTTGCTTTGCAGCGAGGCGAGGAAAAGTGGGAGACGGTCCCAGCTATCCCTCTTGATGCCTACCGCTTTTTTCGTCCCCTGAGCCGGGAACGATGGGTTGCGGCTCGCCAGGAAAATGGGGTCGATTTTCTCCATCGGCAGGATACAGGTCTGATTGTTGCCGAGAGTGGGCTGATGAACCGGTGGGCGTTGTCTCTGGGCGTCGGCCCGGACGGGGCAGTGTTTGCCGGATTTCAGGATGGAATGATGGTCACCCGGGACATGGGCACATCCTGGCAGCCGGTCGAGGTGGTTGAGGAATAGTGCCGGTTCAAGAACTGTATCTGTCTTGATGATTGAGGGTTGGAATACATGAACTTGACGTTGCGACGTATTGTGGCCGCGTACGCCCTGGTGGCCCTGGCCCTGGCCTGGTGGTTTCCCGCACCCATGATGATCCGGGGCGATCTCGTCGACTGGGCCCAGCGGTACGAAGCCCGGTATGCACCGCCCAAGACCCAGTGGGGGGCGATGGAAGCGGGGCGCGCTTTTATCCAGTCCGTGACCCCACCTGTACCCCTGGCCAGGTTCATCGAGCAGCAGGTAGAAGGGCAGGTTTACCAGGCGGACAACCCGTCCTGGGCAGAAGTATTCGCTGGGTTGGAGCAAGACAAGGGGCACGGCGGACGAACACTTCACTATGAGCGACCATCGGACCAACCCTTCACGGAACTGGATACGGGCCTGCGCTTTGTGGAGTGGCGGGATGAGCAGGGCATCCGGCACATGGAATATCGCTTCTTAACCGCAAATGAGTATGGTGATCAGCCTATTCCGACGTCTATGCGTTTCCCCTTGCGGGAATACGGGCTTTTCCTCCTGATAGGCGGCCTTGGCCTGGGCTGCTGGGGCATCTCCGGTAGAGGTGGCGATGACTTGATCCTCACGAGTACAGCGGCCATGGGCGTACGCTGGTCGGCATTCTGCGCGGCCATATTTTCCGGGTTGCTGCTTTGGCCCTTCATCCATCAAACCGTTGGCAGCGATTTCAGTTTCGCATCGATCCTGATCGGTAGCCTGCTTTTCTGCGGAGCTCTGGTCGGAGTCTGGCTCTTCTCGAAACAACGTGCCATGATCAAGGCCCTGATCCAGGACGGCATATCCCTGGCCCATTTCACCTACTCTCCAGAGGAGTGGTTGCGGTTCACGCAATGGGATCATGCTGAACAGTTCTCTGAAAAACGCTCCCTCTTTGTGGTCATGTTCACCACTTGCCTGGTGGTCGGCCTGGGTTTCATGGTTGTCATGCGTGATGCGGCCTCGGTCTGGGTGTTTGGCCTGCTGATGAGCTTTATTACCTTGATTGGGGTGTTGTTCCTGCTCCTGCCCAGGTTCATCCATCGCCGCAATGTGCGCCGGCCAGGGCAGATCTTCATCGGTGCCCAGGGCATCTATCTGAACGGGTCGGTCCACTCTTGGAATACCTGGGGTGCCCGTTTTGAATCCGCGGAATATTACGAAAAACCCTTGCCCCATATCCTGTTGTCCTACTCCCAGCTTCAGTTGGCGGGGAAATCTCTGCATCAAAGCTTCCGCCACCATGTCCAGCTTCGTGTACCAATACCCGTCGGGAGAGCAGATCTGGGCCGAAGAGTCGCTGAACAACTGGTTCAAGCCAACAGGTCTTGAGTGACGCGCTTCTTACACTTGGGATACATCAGAGTGGGTTTCGGTTCGCTCGAAAACAACGGTCATTATATCCGAAACAAGAGTCCAGCCGTCACAGATTCAGGGTATTGTTTGGGGGCTCTTGTGACCCTCCTGCTTGCTTGTTGAGCAAAGATAGGGTTATTTTGCTTCTACCTGATTTTTCAGTGTTATTACTACTCTTTTTGATACGCTGGATATGGATTAACGAGGTGGGTAATGAAAATCAAATCGATCAGACTGAAAAATTTCAAGGTTTTTCAAGATATTACCATAACCAACATTCCTCCTTTTTGCGTGGTGGTGGGAGCCAACGGTACCGGAAAATCAACACTTTTTGAGGTGTTCGGATTTTTGAAGGATTGCCTTACCTACAATGTCGTTGCCGCCATGCAGAGTCGAGGCGGCTGGCACGAGCTGGTCAGCCGGGGGCATGAAAAGGAAAACATAGTTATTGAACTTCAATTCAGAATGGAGATCAGCAAGGTGCCGCGACTGGTCACCTATTATCTGGAGCTCTGCCATGCCAACAACAAGGTCGAGGTGAAAAGGGAAATACTGCGCTACAAGCGGGGTGCTGCCGGTTCACCCTATCACTTTCTCGATTTCTCCTTCGGCAAAGGCAAGGCGGTCGTCAACGAGGATGATTTCAACAAGACCGAGGAAGAGCTGACCAAAGAACAGCAGGAACTGGACAAATCCGACATTCTTGCCATCAAGGGATTAGGGCAGTTTCAGAAATTCAAGGCCGCCAATGCCTTTCGGCAGATCATCGAAAACTGGTATGTCTCTGACTTTCATATCAATCTAGCCCGAGGCAGCAAGGATGCCGCCGGATATGCCGATCATCTTTCAGTGACCGGCGATAACCTGCAATTAGTTGCCAACCGGCTTTTTGAAGAAAGAAAAGATATATTTCACCACATCATAGAGTTGATGAAAATGCGGGTTCCGGGTGTCAGCGCCATTGAACCGGAACCGACCAAAGACGGCCGTTTATTACTGAAGTTTCAGGACGGGTCGTTCAAGGATCCGTTCATTGACAAGTATGTCTCTGACGGCACCATCAAGATGTTTGCGTACCTGTTGCTTTTACACGATCCATCTCCACATCCTCTCCTTTGTGTCGAGGAACCGGAAAATCAGCTCTACCCCAAGCTGTTATGGGAACTCGCGGAAGAATTTCGCGCCTATGCCAATCGAGGAGGTCAGGTTTTTGTATCAACCCATTCTCCTGATTTTCTTAATGCCACCAATCTGGAAGAGGTGTTCTGGCTGGTCAAGGAAAAGGGTTTTACCCAGATAAGGCGCGCGCAGGATGACGATCAGCTTGCTGCATACATGGCGGAAGGCGATCAGATGGGGTATCTGTGGGAACACGGATTTTTCCCGGGAGCAGACCCACGATGATGACTCTCGTTTTTTTTCTGGAGGGCCCATCGGAAAAAGAAATGCTTCATGGCCTCTTGCCGAAGCTGATCCCTGCCGGCATAAACGTCCGCTACCTGGTGTTTCGTGGCAAGCAGGACTTGGAGAAAAACCTTGTTCGCCGCTTACGAGGTTGGCAACTACCTGATTCTGCTTTTATGGTCATGCGCGACCAGGACGCCGGAGATTGCCATCAAATCAAGAAGAAGTTGGTGGAATACTGTAGAGCAAGTGGAAAAACCGGATGGCTTGTCCGTATCGCCTGCAGGGAGATGGAGAGCTTCTTTCTCGGAGACTTGATCGCCGTGGAACAAGGACTTGGCGTCAACAATTTGAGGGGGAGGCAACATTCGCGAATATTCCGGAATCCTGATGTGTTGGCCAATCCGGCGGTGGAACTGAAGAAATTGACCGATCAGCGTTACAATAAGCTTTCAGGGTCTCGGGCCATCGGTCCGCACCTCAGTATTGAAAACAACAGATCACACAGTTTCAATGCTCTCATTGCCGGCATTCGCAGGCTAGTGGAGGCCATATAATTGATTCCAATTACACATCTCTATGGCAACGCCGGGGTCCTGCGTCATCTTCTATAAAAAGAGTCTCGGCCCGTTTGTTGCCGTCGGCGCGGTAATCTCGGGAGGAATCGGCCAGCATGTTGGTCTTAGTTGCGTTGCCGGAAGAGTACCCGGAAGTTATCAAACAATAAAAAAGGAGCTATGGATGACCCATAACTCCTTGTTTGTACTGGTCGGAACGAGAGGAATTGAACCTCCGACCCCCTGAACCCCATTCAGGTGCGCTACCAGGCTGCGCTACGTTCCGTTGATTGGCATGGTGTATGTAGCACTGAACATCATGGGCTGTCAACCTCTTCCTGAGGTTTCGTCGTTGTTTCTCTCTTGCAGGAGGGTCATGATGCTCTGTAATTCATTTTTTATGTCCACCACCAGGTGGTTGGCATCGGTACCGGAGGGGTGATGGCCCATGGATGAAGAGGTACGCTGTGTTGTTCCCCTGACATAAGAGGCAAGAAATTTTCTGGCTCCGGCAATGGTGTAGCCTTCATCGTGGAGCAGTGTTTTGATCAGTAACAGGGTTTCGATGTCCTGCCGACGATACAGACGTTGTTTTGATTTGCCGCGAAAGGGTTTGATTTTTGGGAATTCTGTTTCCCAGTATCGCAACACATGGGTGTCAACTCCTACCAGGCGACTGGCTTCACCAATCCGGAAGTAGACCTTATCCGGTATCTGCTGGGGATCTGACGCCGAATGTTGTTTCACATTGTCACATCGTAGCTTTGTTCGCCATGCCTGTTGAGAAACGCTGTGGCTGGTCGTCTTGACGCTGGTGCCAATGAAAATCTGACCCTCTCTGCTGGGATACTTCGGTATTATTTGTTCAAGCGCTCCCGCAACCGCTTGCTGGGTCGGAAAGAGACCATCTGTCGCTTGGTAATGGTCATGGATTCACCGGTGCGAGGGTTGCGACCACGTCGCGGTGATTTGTCCCGCACCGTCAGAGTACCGAATTGAACCAGCTTGATCGATTCTCCCGCCACCATGGTATTCTTCATGGTTGCAAAGACTGTGTCAACAATTTCCGCTGCATTTCGCTGGGAAACACCAAGTTTTTCATTGACGGCGATGGCGAGTTCCTTTCGGGTGACATTCTTTTTTTTCATTCTTCCGATCCTTCACGATAACGGGCGCTGAAAGACGCCATCAAAGAGTTAACAATTTTGTCGTGTATTTTGTCGACGGTCTGGTCGTCGAGAGTTGTTGCGGCTGAGCGGTAGGTAATGGAAAGAGAGACGCTCTTGTACCCTGGTTCTATGGGGTTGCCTCGATATACATCAAAGATATCGGCAGATTCAACATATTTCTGTTGTTGGGCGTGGATTGCTTCCAGAAGGTCCCCGGCCGCAACGCTGTCCGGCACAACCAGGCTCATATCACGTCGGATAGAAGGGTATCTTGGTAACGGGCTGAATTTTTTTGCTTCCTTGCTCATGGTGAGCAGTTGATGCAGGTCAATTTCGAAAAAATACACCGGCTGCTTGATGTCAAATTCCTTCAGCGTATCACGATGGACCGCGCCCAGTGAACCAATTATCTGTTCACCGTTCTTGATAACCGCAGCGCAGTCCGGATCACAGTAGGGTTGGGCAACCCCTGTCTGGAAGATCCGGGATGTGTCGTGCCCGGATATGCGCAGCACACGCAGCAGGTTGACCGCAGTTCCTTTTATATCAAGAAAATCGCTGTGCAGACTGCTGTAATAGAGGGGCTCGGCTTCGGGATGGCGGCAACCGCTGATAACGGCGCAAAGATACAACCGTTCTTCAGGAAGGACGTTTGCCTCGTGCTGCAGGAAAATTTTCCCGGTTTCGAACAGGCGGATATCGGAACGCTGAAAACTGATGTTGCGGCGAATGTTTTCGAGCATCCCCGGTAAGAGCATGGAGCGCATGATCGCCTGCTCTTCGGAGAGCGGATTGATCAGGCGGGTCACCCGGCGTCGCGGGTCTGTTTCAGCAAGTCGGCAGTGGTCGAGATGGCTTTCAGGGACAAAGCTGTAATTGATGGCTTCGTAGAAGCCTTGCGACGTAAGAATGCGTGCTGTTTCCTGCCGTATACTCCGCAGGTCATCGCGGCGGGGATAATCCATGCGGATGACGGGCTGGGTGGCGGGGATCTCGTTATACCCATACAGCCGGGCAATTTCCTCGATCAGGTCAATCTCCCGTTCAATATCAACTCTGAAGCTGGGGACCGTCACTTCAAGGGTTTGTCCGTCAAGAGCAGTGACGATGAACTCAATGCCGCGCAGATAGCGGGCCACCTCTTCAATGGCAAGGGAAATGCCGAGCAGGGTCCGGACCCGTTCAAGGCGAAGGTGCAGCTGGACGAGTGGTTTTTTGCCAGGAAAAGCGTCTATACCGTCTAAGTCAGCCTGTGCACCTGCATATTGCACCATGAGATTGACTGCACGTTCGAGAGCGCTGGCGGCAAGTTCCGGGTCCACGCCCCGTTCAAAGCGATATGAGGCTTCGGAGGGAATGCCAAGGTTGCGGGCGGTCCGGCGAATGGACACTGGATTAAAACAGGCCGATTCCAGGAGGATGGTGGTGGTGGATGAGGTGATTTCAGTCTCCAGCCCTCCCATGACCCCGGCAAGGGCCACGGGGCGTCGGCCATCGCAGATCAACAGCATTTCTGGATCCAGGGTGCGTTCCTGGCCATCGAGTGTCGTCAGCGAAGTTTCGTGCGGATGAGGACGACGGACGACAATCTGTGCATCCTGGAGGGTTTCGAAATCAAAGGCATGCAATGGCTGGCCGGACTCGAGCATCACGAAATTGGTGATGTCGACGATATTGTTGATCGGCCGCATGCCGACGGCAATGAGCTGACGCTGCATCCATTGAGGAGAAGGGCCGATGGTGACATTGGTCAGTCGTCTGGCGGCATAGCGGGGACAGAGGTCCGGGGCCTGGATATGAACCTCAAATCCGACATCTGTTCCTGTCAAGGGGGTGGTGCTCTCAACCAGTGGCCTGAGGACGCCACCGGTAAAACCGCCGACTTCCCGGGCAATACCACGAACACTGGCGCAGTCGGGGCGATTCGGGGTCAAGTCTACTTCAATGACGGTGTCGCGCAGGGACAGAGCTTTGGCCAGCGACTGGCCTGTGGATAGATCCGGATTCAGGTCGAGAATACCGCCATGATCCTCGCTTATTCCCAGTTCTTTTGCGGAGCAGAGCATGCCGGCGGAGGCGACGCCACGGACTTTGGACTTTTTGATCCTGGTGCCGTCTGGTAAACGAATGCCTGGCCTGGCCAGGGCCGAAAGCATGCCGGGACTGACATTGGGTGCGCCGCAGACCACCTGGATTTCCTCGCTGCCGGTATCGACCATGCAGACGGTGAGTTTGTCGGCATCTGGATGTTTCGTGACCGTGGTCACCCGCGCGGTAATAATCTCCTCAAGATCAACGTGCAATTCGGTGACGGCATCCACTTCCAGGCCGAGCATGGTCAGTTTGTCGGCAAGTTGGGCAGGGGACAGTCCCTCGGTAGGTATGAATTGATTGAGCCAGCTCAAAGTGAATTTCATGGCAGTACCGTCTGCATATATATCAAAAGTAAATACTCCGCTGCTCACCGGCAGCGGGCTGGTGATGACAGATGGTCGAAAAGCAGTGAAATCTCTGTGTGATTACAGGAGAGGAGGGCGGAGCAACATGCGTTCCGGCACGTGTTGACCTGCGCATGCTGGCCGTCTCATCGGTCTTTCCCTGCACCAGGGAGAGCTTATCCGTTGTGCGGTGGGCACCATCCGTCAACCGCTTCATCTGCGGGCGTTATGGCTGCCAGGTACAGTGTACAGATCACTTGAGCCCACCATTCTGCTTATCCACCGGCGAAGCGCTGATGAACAGTTTCGATTTAGAATTGGGACAGAAACCGGAGGTCGTTTTCGTAATACAGACGAATGTCGTCGATTCCATATTTCAGCATGGCGATACGTTCAACACCGAGCCCAAAGGCAAAACCTGAAAAGCGATCCGGATCATAGCCGACCATTTTCAGCACTTCAGGGTCGATGAGGCCAGCGCCGAGGATTTCCAGCCAGCCGGAGCGCTTGCAGACCCGACAGCCGCTGCCTTCGCAGATGACACAGGCGATATCGACCTCGGCACTGGGTTCGGTGAAGGGAAAAAAGCTCGGTCGAAAGCGCAGGGCCAGTTCCCGCTCAAACATGGTCCGGGTAAAACTGGTCAACACACCTTTGAGATCGGCAAAAGACACATCCCGGTCAACCAGGAACCCTTCCACCTGGTGGAACATGGGGGTATGGGTAATATCAGAGTCGCATCGATAGACTTTACCCGGAGCTATGTACCGCAGGGGTGGTTCCTGCTGCTCCATGATCCGTGCCTGCATTGGCGAGGTGTGGGTGCGCAGGAGGATGGAATCCGTGACATAAAAAGTGTCATGCATGTCCCGGGCAGGATGATGCTGAGGAATATTGAGCGCTTCGAAGTTGTAATAATCGGTTTCGACGTCAGGTCCTTCGGCAACAGCAAATCCAAGTCCCTCGAAGATGGAGCAGATCTCTTCCATCACCTGAGTGACCGGATGCAGTTTGCCGAAGGGCAGAAATCGCCCGGGCAGGCTGAGGTCAACCTTGGAGGCAGCTGTGGCAGAGAATTGGCTTGCTAGCTGCTCTTTTTGCTTTTCAAAAGCATTTTCCACCGCCTGCTTCACTTCGTTGGCCAGTTGACCAAGGCGGGGACGGTCCTCAGCAGGGACCGTTTTCAGCTGGCGCATGATTCCGGTCAGCAGCCCGCCTTTTCTTCCCAGATATTTGACTCTGAAGGCCTCAAGCTGAGTCACATCGGTGATCTGCTGCAGCGATTCCTCAGCCTCAGCCTGGAGCTTGAGCAGCTCTGATTCCATGGCGAAACGGTCAGGAAGCCATCTGCCTGGAGGCATTGACGACCGCGGTAAAAGCGTTGGGATCGACAATGGCCAGGTTGGACAGCACCTTGCGGTCAAGTTCGATGGCGTTTTTGGAAAGACCACTGATCAGGCGACTGTAATTGGTCCCGTTCTGCTTGGCTGCCGCGTTGATCCGGGTGATCCAGAGTTGACGAAATTCTCGTTTTTTGGTGCGACGATCGCGATATGCGTAGCAGAGAGCACGGTCGACTGCTTCCGCGGCGGTCTTGAACAGGCGATGTTTACCGCCACGATAGCCTTTGGCAAGTTTTAAAACTTTATTTCTTCTGCGGCGCGCTTTGAAGCCGCGGGTGACACGAGGCATTTTTTCTCTCCGTTTGAGCGTGTAAAAAAGTGAGCATGCTGACCCACGCTACAGTACCTGAACCGACATCAGGCTGGTGGACGGTTCGATTTTTTGCTGCAATTTTTCGGGTCAGAGTGCTCTATAAGTAAGGAAGCATTCTGCGGACGGCGCGCTCATCGGACTCGGCAACAAGAGCACCCTGGCGCAGATTTCTTTTTCGTTTCGTGGATTTTTTCGTCAGGATATGTGAGCTGTAGGCTTTACGACGACGGATTTTTCCTCCTCCAGTCGCCTTGAACCGTTTAGCGGCACCCCTGTTTGTTTTCATTTTAGGCATTTTTGACTCCTGGTCTCTGGCCGGAATGGACGCAGGTCGTGGGTATGCATCTTCATTCCGGATAATAATTGCACTGCTGTCAGGGTTTTGGACCAACAAACATTACGAGTTGCCGACCTTCCATCTTCGGTTCCTGAATGATGACACAGTCTTCTCGGAGCGTATCGGCTATTTTATTCAGCGCATCGAGTCCAATGGTTTGAGCATAGATAATTTCCCGGCCGCGAAAACGCATGGTCACCTTGACTTTATTTTTATCTTCAAGAAATTCCTTAATTTTTCGAATCTTGAAGTTGAGATCATGTTCTTCGGTTTTCGGCCGAAACTTGATCTCCCTGGTCTCGATAACCGTCTGTTTTTTCTTGGCCTCCTGTTGTTTCTTTTTCAGTTCGTACCGGAATTTATCATAATTCATAATCCGGCAGACAGGAGGATCGGCCTTGTCGGAAACTTCTACCAGATCCAGACCCTGTTCCCTGGCGGATTCGAGGGCATCTCTGGTATTGACTATTCCGCGTTGCTCACCATCGGAATCGATGAGACGAATCTCTCGGTAGTCGATGTTTTCGTTGATTTTTATCTTCAGTTCCTGCTGTGGGGAAAGTTTTTTGCTGCCTCGTTTTTTGATGTTCGTTCCTCCTGTTGTGTGGTTGATCAGGCAACTCGGGGGTTGCTTTCGGCACTGACCAGATCACAGAAGGCATCCGGCGTCATCGGGGGCAGGTTCTGCCCATCTTTTTTACGCACAGTGATGGTGCCTTCTTCTTTTTCCCGTTGGCCGACTATCAGCATATAGGGAATTTTCATGATCTGAGCTTCTCGAATCTTATAATTCAGTTTTTCGTTGCGCACATCCTGTTCGATCCGAATACCGCGCTGGCGAAGCTGGGTATAAACCTGTTGACAGTACTCGCCCTGGTCGTCGGTGATATTCATGATCCGTGCCTGTTCCGGCGCCATCCACAGAGGAAAAGCCCCGGCATAATGCTCGATGAGGACACCGATGAATCGTTCCAGTGACCCCATAAGGGCGCGATGGATCATGATAGGCTGATGTTCGCCACCGTCTTCACCGGTATAGCGCATCCGGAACCGTTCCGGAAGATTGAAATCGACCTGGATGGTGGAACATTGCCAGGAGCGTCCTAACTGATCCTTGATTTTTATATCAATTTTGGGGCCGTAAAAGACGCCTTCACCCGGATCGATCTGATACTGCAATTGCTTTTTTTCCAGGGCCTGTTTCAGTGCCTGGGTCGAGAGGTCCCAGTGTTCATCCGATCCGACATATTTTTTCGGTCTGGTGGACAGAAACACATCGTACTCGGCAAAGCCAAAGGTTTTCAGAATATGCAGGTTGAAATCCAAGATGTTGAAGATTTCTTCTTCAAGCTGATCGGGCCGACAGAAGATATGCGCATCATCCTGTGTAAACCCTCTGACCCGCATCAGGCCATGGAGAGCGCCTGTCCGTTCGTAGCGGTACACGGTGCCCAGTTCGCACCAGCGAATTGGGAATTCCCGATAGCTGTGCTTGTCGGCGTTATAGATACCGATGTGAAAGGGACAGTTCATCGGTTTCAACTGGTACATCACCTCGTCGATTTCCATGGCGGAATACATGTTGTCGCCGTAAAAATCAAGATGTCCCGAAGTTTTCCACAGATCCTGGCGGGCAATGTGCGGAGTATAGAGCAGTTGATAGCCGTGCCGATAGTGCTCGTCTTTCCAGAAATCCTCGATCAATCGGCGCAGCAGGGCTCCGCGTGGTTGCCAGAGGATGAGGCCGGGGCCAACCTCATCCTGGATGGTGAACAGGCCCAGTTGTCTACCCAATCGGCGATGATCTCGTTTACGTGCTTCTTCCAGGCGGGTCAGGTACTGCTGCAGTTCTTTTTTGTCGGCAAAGGCTGTTCCGTAAATCCGGGTCAGCATCTGCCGTTTTTCGTCTCCACGCCAATAGGAACCCGCCACCCGTAACAGTTTGAAAACTTTCAGCCAGGACGAGTCCGGCACATGGGGGCCGCGGCAGAGATCGACAAAGGAGCCGTGAGAGTACACACTGACTGTGTTCGTATCCATTTCGCTGAGAAGCTCGACTTTGTACGTCTCGCCGTGTTGCTCAAAGCGGGCGATGGCTTCGTCCCGGCTCATCTCGCGACGGTGAAAAGGCAGGCGGTTGTTGACGATTTCCGCCATTTTCTGTTCGATCTGTTCGAATTCATCGGGCGAGAAAGGTTTTTCCCGATCGAAATCGTAATAAAACCCGTCTTCAATCGCCGGGCCGATGGCCACTTTGACCGCATCGCCATAGAGCTCTTTCACCGCCAGGGCCATGATATGGGCGGTGGAGTGGCGAAGAATTTCCTGGCCGGTTTCGGAGTAAACTGAAATTGGTTCCAGGGTGCCATCTTCGCCAAGGGAGCTGGACAGGTCAAGCAATTCGCCGTTGTACCGCACAGCAACTGTCTGTTTGCGTTGTTTGCTGGAAAGCAGTTCCTTGACGATTTCCGCCACAGGTGAACCCTGTGGAAAAGCCTTGCTTTCACCGTCTTGTAAGGAAACTGCTATTTCTGTCATGGTCCCTGCAAAAAGGAAAGGCTAATGAGCAGAAGAGTCTTCTGCATCCTAGCCTTTGTCGTTTTGGTAGGCGCGGACGGGGTCGAACCGACGACATCTACCACGTCAAGGTAGCGCTCTCCCACTGAGCTACGCGCCTGCACTTATTGTATCTATAAACTGCCTATTTAAACCAAAGTTTCGAAAACCGCAAGTCAAATATCAGCTCCCATGCAGAGTGTCAAGAAAAATTCAGACAGCTGAAGCAGATTAGGGTTTGTCCGGTAAGGAGATGATCTGCGCTGAATCAAGGCGCGCAGGCAATTGAGCCGCAGAAATAGAGGTGCGCTTCCGCAGATTACCTTTGTCCGCAACACAAGAAGTCAGGGAAAACATACGATTCCGGATGGGCACTAAATCATGGCATGACGCGCTCTAGCTGACACCCATTCACTGATTACAACCGTACCGAGGATAACGAGGAAAATGAGACTGACCTGTGGCCAGGCCAGGGTGTTGAGCGAATGGGACAGTTCAAGGCCAATACCGCCGGCGCCGACCAGGCCGATGACAGTGGATTCTCTGATGTTGATATCCCAGCGGAAAACAGTGATGCCTGCGAAAGCCGGGAGAACCTGAGGAACAATAGCGAATTCAAGAACCTGTGCTGGTGAAGCACCGGTGGCTGTTATAGCTTCCACCTGGGAGATATCGATTTCTTCAATGGCCTCATAGAGCAATTTGCCAATGAATCCTATGGAACGGAATGCAATGGCAATGATGCCGGCGAGCAGCCCCGGGCCGAGGATGGCAACCAGCAGTAAAGCCCAGATCAGTGAATTGATTGACCTGGAACCGACGATAACAAGCAGGGCTACAGGGCGAATAAAACGGACACTGGGAGTGGTGTTGCGGGCAGCGAGAAAGGCGATTGGGACTGCTGGCAGCAGGGCGAGCAGAGTACCTAGCGTGGCAATGTTAAGGGTATCCCACAGTGGTATCCACAAACGTTCCATGTAGGACCAGCGGGGTGGCAGCATACGACCGCCGATGTCGACCGCCTGGCGGGGAGCATCCTGAACAAAAATCCACATGGTGTTTTCGTTCATAAGCCGCCAGGCGAGTAGAAACAGAACCACTAGCACCAGTTGCAAGGCCCATATGCGGAATCGATCACCATGGGTACGTCGCTGCCATACTTTTTTTGTGCCGATATGCTGAACAGGCATTATTGCACCCGGTTACGGATGAAGCCGGAACTGTATTCCGAAATAAAAACAATAGCGATAATAATGAGTAGAATCGCAGCCGCGGAATCGAACTCATAACGATCGATGGCGGTATTGAGGGTCGCTCCGATGCCACCGGCGCCAACAATGCCGATGACTGCTGATTCACGGAAATTGATATCCAGTCGGTACATGGACAGACCGATGAGTCGCGGCATGACCTGTGGCTGGACAGCATAATTGATCAGTTGCAGCCAGCTGGCGCCAGTGGAGCGGATGGCCTCGGTCTGACTCTCGTCGATATCCTCGATATCCTCGGCCAGCAATTTGGCAAGAAAACCGATGGTGGCCAGGGTGAGGGTCAGGAATCCGGCCAAGGGACCGAATCCAACCATGGCGACAAACAAGATGGCGATGATTATCTCCTGAAAACTGCGGGTAATAGCGATAATCGATCGACAGGCCAGATAGATCGGCGCTGGTGCCAGATTACGCGCTGCTCCAACGCCTATGGGAATGGAAAGCGCTATCCCGGCAATGGTGGAGGTCAAGGTCATGGTCAGGCTTTCCTTGATTCCCTGCCAGATATCACTACTACGGGAGAGAAAATCAGGGGTAAAAAAAGCGGAAATAAATATCCAGCCCCGCGGTATTCCCTCAGCGACCCGTGTCCAGTTGATTTCCACGCTGGTAAACCCAAGGACAAGATAGCCTGAAATGAACAGATACATGCCATAGCGAAGCCATGCTCTGCGGATGAACGGCGGCTTTTTCCAGCGAGTGGGGTATTGACTGACAGCCTGAATCTGTTTGGGATGGTGCAACATCAGGCCGGTACCAGCGGGCTTTGTGTCATCGGATCGAGCTGAACATAGGGGTCAGGTTGACACTCTGTTTCTTGAATAGTGCCAGTCCAGTCCTCGGCACCATAGATCATTGTCAATGCTGTGGCGTCGAGGCTCTCTGGTGGTCCATCGAAGACCACCAGGCCTTTGCGAAGACCAACTATTCTCTGGACAAACATTCGGGCCAGTGCAACATCATGAATATTGATGATTGCGGCCAATTGCTGTTCAGCACAAACGTCAGTGAGGAGTCGCATAATCTGACGAGAGGTTTTGGGATCTAGGCTTGCCGTGGGCTCATCCACCAGTAAAAGATCGGGATTTTGCAGCAAAGCACGGGCGATCCCGACCCGTTGGCGTTGGCCACCGGACAGCGTGTCGGCGCGTTTGTCGATATGATCGGCAAGTCCGACTCGGTCGAGGGTGGCAAAAGCCTTGGCAACAGCTGCAGCAGGAAATTGACGAAGCAGGCTGCGCCAGAAACTAACATATCCCAGTTGACCGCTGAGAACGTTTTCCATGACCGTCAACCGTTCTACCAGGGCAAATTCCTGAAAAATCATGGCCATGCGCCGCCGGGCCTGTCGCAATTGCGAATGGTTCAGTCTGGTCAGGTCGATATCATTCAGATAGATGGAACCGCCGCTGGGCTCAACCAATCGGTTGACACAACGAATAAGGGTCGATTTACCAGCCCCCGAAGGACCGATGAGGCCGACAACCTGACCTGCGGGTATGGTCAGGGTGACGCCACCAAGGGCCTGGTCCCCGGTGGCGTACCTTTTGCTCAGTGCCTGTACACGCAGCATGGTTCAGCGACAATCGTATTGAACACCCATAGCCGCATCAATGGTGCGCACGACAGCCCAGTGTTCTTTATAGGTGATAGGGATAAATTGAGCTTCTCCGGAATTCTTGAATTCTTCTTCCAGAGCCGATCCTTCCCAGGGGAAGGTGAAAAAAGCCTGTTGTACTTTACGCTGCAGTTCGGGATGCAGGTTGTAGACAACCCCATAGCCAGTAGTTGGGAAGGTTTGTGACGTATAAATGGTGACGATCTGCTCAGGCTGGACCACGTTACGTGAGATCATCCGGTTCAAGACCGAATTGGCAATGGCGGCAACGGGATAGTCTTTGTTGGCAACCCCGAGGATGGAATTGTCGTGCTTGCCGGAAAAGACCGGTTCGTAATCTTTTTCCGCAATCAAACCATATTCAGCCTCCAGCAGTGCTGAAGGTGCCTTGAACCCTGAGTTTGACGTCTGGGAGGTGAAGGCCATCTTGTTGCCCCTGATATCTTCGATGGTGTTAATACCTGAGTCCGGATGGGTTATAATCTCCATTTCGTAGCCATAACTGCGGTCGGCACGGGCCATCATGGCAAAGGGACGAAAACCGGCGCAATTCACTGCCAGAGGATTGGATCCGGTGTTAAAACCGGCGACGTGAAGACGACCGGCACGCATTGCTTCTAATTGGGCGGCATTGGACTGGACCGGAAAAAACTGGACCTTTTTTCCGGTTATCTCTTCCATATGGTGTATGAATCCTTCCCAGACTTTGGCGTAGACCGCCGGATCTTCAACCGGCGTGTAGGCAAAAATCAAGGTGGGCGGATCGACCCATTGACTGGGATCAGTGGGAATGTCGGCGACCATGTCACCATCTTCGTCTTTGAAGCGAGGGTCCATTGCAAAACCAGTGGCATTGATCAGGGTCAGGACACAGAAGAGAGCTAGGGCCAGCACGCGATGGAACGATGTTAAACCGTGGAACATGAACAGTCCTCCTTGTTGTTGTTAATGATGTTGCATTGCATGTCGCATGAGCGATGAACACTTCATGCGAGCCTGGACTATCACACCATCGGGTTAGAATTAAATCAGCGAGCGGTTAATTTCCGGTTATAAAAGCAGGAAGGCGGGAGAGGGGTGACAATGAATAAATAGAGCGTACGCTGAAGGTGCTGGGGGAAGCGGGTGGCGCGGATCAGGAAGACGGGCCGTCGCCCCCGTCTTTTTTAAAACAACAGCATAGAGAGGTCGTTGACCACTACATCGGGTTTGTCCGTTGCCGTAGCAACAGCTGCGGATGTGGCGAGACCGGTCAGGGTGAGAATAGTTTTCATGCCAACGCGACGAGCACCGGCGATGTCGGTTTCGAGGTTATCGCCAATTAACAGGCAGCAATTCGGAGGGACTTGGAGGCGATGACAGATGTCTTCAAAAAACCAAGGTTCCGGCTTGCCACAATAGGTTGCCGGCAAGTTGGTGGCATTAGCAAGCATTGCTGTGACTCCACCGGCTCCGATTTCAAAACCGCGCGGGGTCGGATAGGCACGGTCAGCGCACAACCCGATCAGACTGGCCCGGCCCCCCGCATCAGCAGTCGCAGTGCTATTTGCAGACGAAACGGTGTGGCACATCCATGGGCCAGGCCGGCGGCCAGCACCGCGTCACAGTCTTCGCATTTATCATCCGTGAGAATGGCGCGACCGCTGAGCAATTCATCGATGGATGGATTGGCGATATTGAAGACCCTGGCTCCCGGACCGAACGTGTCGAGAATGTAATCACAGGCTGCAGCCGCGGCTGTCAGAATAGTCTCCTCGGTCACAGTGAGACCCATTGCGGCCAGTCGTCGAACCACTCCGGCCGGTGATGAGCTGGAATTACTTATAAATCCATGGATAAGCCCGCTTTTCTGTACTTGCTGTACCAGGGGAACAGCACCGGGCAGGGGAGATGCTCATGCCAGAACGTGCCGTCCAGATCAAAAAGGATTGCCGCAAAATCTCGCAGGTCCAGATTCAGGTCAGAATTAATGATCATGGCTGAAACGTGTCGATGAAGGGAAAAGGCATGGTTGGGGCTATAACGGCAGACCGGTGGGTGGGAGGGCAATAATGGGGGGAAGGCTTTTTTTTCTTTCCTTTTGTCCCTGCAGTGGGGTACTTTTTCGATTCTTCTTCATGGGCCTTTGACCATTGCTTCGAGAAGAGGGCAAAGAACTATCGGGCACTTTCTGGTTGGATCGCATCAGATACCACAACACGCCTCAGTCGTCACGTGTTCAGGAAATATTGCAGTGTGGTCGGCGGGCCATGCCACGTCACCCTGCATCGGTTCCCCCCGCATGTTCTGCGTTTGTGGTCAAATAAGAAACATATCAGTTTGTTGAGAGAGATACGCGGAAAAATAAACTCCACAGTTAGGGAGTCGGGAAACTTTTTAATAGAGGAGAGACCATGTTTACAATCGTACGACGGGAGGAGCTGGTGCCGTCCTCTGTCATTCTTCATGAGATTGAGGCCCCGAGAATTGCCCGTAAGGCCAAGCCAGGTCAATTTGTGATCCTCAAGGCTACAGAGACCGGAGAACGTATTCCTCTGACCATGGCGGATACTGATGCTGACGCGGGAACTGTCACCGTAATTTTCATGGTGGTGGGTAAATCGACCTCCCTCTTTGCCACCCTGTATGAGGGCGATGCTTATTCAGATCTTATCGGCCCTCTGGGGCGTCCCACGGATATTGAAAAAGTGGGCCATGTGGTCTGCGTCGGCGGCGGCACGGGTATAGCCGTTCTGCACCCGATTGCTCGGGCCATGAAAAAGGCGGGCAACAGAGTCACCACTATCCTGGGGGCCCGCAATGTCGATTTCATGATTCTAAAGGAAAAGATGAATGCGCTTTCCGACACTTTTATTCCCATGAGTGATGACGGTTCCACCGGCAGGCAAGGTTTCGTCACTGATGCCCTGAAGGAGATCCTGATCACCGACAAACCGGACCTGGTGGTGGCCATAGGTCCGGTGCCGATGATGAAGGCGGTCAGTGAACTGACTCGAACCGATGGGATCCATACCCTGGTGAGCCTGAATCCGGTTATGGTGGACGGAACCGGTATGTGCGGCGGATGCAGGGTCACGGTGGGTGATCAGACCAAGTTTGCCTGCGTTGACGGACCGGAATTTGACGGCCACAAGGTTGATTTTGACGGTCTATCCCAACGCCTGCAGGCCTATAGAAAAGTGGAAACAGAAGCCATGGAGGACCATCGTTGCCGCATGGAAGCTCAGGCCAGAAAAATCGAACAGGCATAAGGTAAGTGGAGAAAAAGGGTATGCAGGAAACCAAAAAAACAACCAAGGAACGGCATCCCATGCCGGAGCAGCCTCCGGAATTGCGCCGCCACAATTTTTTGGAAGTACCCCTTGGGTACACGGAAGAGATGGCCAGGGCCGAGGCGTCCCGCTGTATCCAGTGTAAAACTCCCCAATGCGTTCTAGGCTGTCCCGTGGCGGTTCCCATTCCAGCTTATATCAAAGCCATTGCCGAAGGCCGGTTTGCCGAGGGAATTCGGGCAATCTGGGAAAAAAATGCCCTGCCCGCGGTGTGTGGCCGGGTATGCCCTCAGGAGATCCAGTGCGAAGGCCGCTGTATTCTGGGGAAAAAAGGGAGCCCTGTGGCCATCGGACATCTCGAGCGTTTTCTCGCTGACTGGGAAAGGGCCAATGGCGACGGGTCGTTACCGGCCAAGGAAGCACCGACCGGGAAAAAAGTCGCCGTGGTCGGCAGTGGACCCGCGGGGCTCACGGTGGCGGGAGATCTGGTGTTGAAGGGCCATGATGTGACTATTTTCGAGGCCTTTCACAAACCAGGGGGAGTTTTGGTTTATGGTATCCCGGAATTCCGCTTGCCCAAGGCCATCGTCGAGGCAGAAGTGAAAACCCTGGAACAACTGGGAGTGACCATTGCCTGCAATACGGTGGTGGGCCGGGCCGTGGACGTCAGCGAACTGCTGGAAGAAGGATTTGATGCCGTTTTTGTCGGGGTTGGCGCCGGACTTCCCCGTTTTATGAATATACCGGGAGAAAATCTCATCGGGGTTTACTCCGCCAATGAGTACCTGACCCGCGCCAATCTCATGAAAGCCTATGACCCGCTCTATGACACACCCATGGTACCGGGCCGTAATGTCGTGGTGGTGGGTGGCGGTAATGTCGCCATGGACGCTGCTCGGACCGCCCTGCGCATGGGGGCTGAATCGTCGAAGATCGTGTATCGGAGATCCCGGGAAGAAATGCCTGCCAGGGTGGAAGAAGCCCATCATGCCGAAGAAGAGGGCGTGGAATTTCTGTTGCTGTCCAGCCCATTGCACTTTGACGGGAGCAGTGATGGCCGCCTGACCTCGGTAACCTGCGAGCGCATGACCCTCGGAGAACCCGATACATCCGGCCGGCGTAGACCGGTGCCACTCGAAGGTTCGGAGTTCACGATGGACTGTGACCTTGCCATCATTGCCGTCGGTTCCGGAGCCAATCCTCTGTTGACCAGTTCCGAACCGTCGATCCGCCTCAACCGTTGGGGCAACATTGAGGCTGACCCTGAAAATGGAAAAACCTTTATGCGGGGTGTCTGGGCCGGTGGGGATATTGTCACTGGGGCCGCAACCGTGATCCTGGCCATGGGGGCCGGAAGAAAGGCCGCGGACAGTATCCATGACTATTTAACCCGAGGCTGGTAGCGGTGTTGCTGGCTGCGGAACAGGCTCTGGTGGGCCTGCGCCGGGGTGAAACTCGCGTACGGCTCTGTACCTTTGAACACTTGCAGGATGTGGTCGGTTTTTCATACTACTGAAATTTTCTGAAAAAATATCATGCCGCCATCCGCATCATGGCGGACACAATCGTATTAATCATCGTCCAACCGTATTACTCTGTCGTTGATGGTCCAGTATCATCCTCCTGAGGCAATTGCTGATCGTGCCCCTTGAACCGGCGACTGCAGCCTGAAGAGTAAAACAAACGTTCAACCGTCACTGATTCAAGGTATCAGCCCCGCGGGCGGGATGCTTCGGGGCCGGAGACTGTGAACCAGGCCTTGAGGGTCCCGCTGACAACAATCAGCAGGCAACCGGCGCATTGCAATGGTGACAGGGACTCATTGAACAGTGTCCACCCAAAAACGACCACGGCAATAGGTTCGAAATACGCCAGAGTACCGAAGGTGGCGGCGGGCAGACGACTGAGGGCGATCACCGCACAGAGGATGGCAAAAAAACCGGGAACCAGCCCGGTGGCAGCCAGCCAGGGCCAGGTAGAGAGAGGCAGTTCCGGCCGGTGCAGGAGGCTGAAAGGCAGAAGCAGCAGACCGCCGATAAGCAATTGATGGAAAGTGCGGGTGTAGACGTGGATCGACTGATCGATACTCCGATTGATGAGGATAAAGGCCGCGTAGCAGCACATTGACAGCAGGCCGAAAACAAGGCCTTTGCCCAGGTTTTCGTCCCCGCTGAAATCAATGCGAAACTCCATCATCATCATGAAGCCGAACAGGGTCAGGCTGATGAGAAAAGTGCTTGCACGGGTCAGGCGCTCACCAAGGAAACAATGGGCGTAGATTGCGGTGACCGGGGGGGCCAGATAAAGCAGCATGACTGCATTGGCCATGGTGGTGTACTCCATGGCTCGAACATAACAGATGATGAGGCCTGCCAGCATGGTGCCGTTCAGCAGAACCGGCCAGGAGGACCGCGACCATGCCAGATGCAGGCGACTGGTGGCGACAAGAAAAAGCAGCATGAAGCCGGCACCGATGGTCAGACGGAAAAAGGTGAACGTCTCGGCCTCAAGGCCGGTGGCCCTGGAAAAAATGCCAACCGTACCCATGAAGAGGGCGGCGAGGATGGCAGTGACGATTCCGGTTGTGTTCATGAGGTCAAAACCCTCAATTCGTGACGGCCGGACACTTGTATTGGATATATCATGCTGTAATCAGGATACAATTGCAGCGGAATCCTTGATGACAACCTTCCCCGGCCGCCCTTCGGGGCGTCCGTCCGCGCGCCACCTTCATTGCCCGAAACCGCTCGATAAAGTGTCTTTTTATCGAACACTCACAGACAATACAGCTGACGCACGGATAAACACTCACGGATGCAGGAATATGAGATGTTTTTGGCGATGAAGTAGACGTTCCAGTGGTAATATTTGCAACGTTCGGGCAGAGAGTTTTTTACACGGTGACCCTCATGGCCATACACCGTCCACCGGTTCAGCGCAAGAGGGCTTTTCCAGCACCACTCTTTCCCCAGAAACGATAACGTATTCAGGCTTCCCTCCAGGCAGGAGATCCTGGCCTCGTGTGAACAGTTATCGGATCCGGTCCCCTGAAACGTTTTTCTCGTGCGTTTTCCCTCAAATTTTGAACAGGTCGTCACGCCATATATCGCGCCACCTTTTCAACCACAAAATTTTGAGATGTGCCATACCCATGAATAGTAAAGACCATTTTTCCATGAATCCCTCGATGGAGGTACCTGCCATGATGACCATCAGTATTCGCTCCGCAATCCTGGCCGGCCTGCTTCTGGTTGGCGGAAGTACAGGCCTGGCCGGACAGGATGCCATGACCATTCCGCTGGAACGCGTTGTCTTGTTCCATTCCGGCGTCGGCTTTTATGAACATGCGGGCTCAGTGCGCGATGATACCAACATCTCCATGCGCTTCAACACCCGTGATATCAATGACCTGCTCAAGAGCATGGTCGTCCGGGATCTTGATGGCGGCCAGGTCGATGCGGTCAGGTACCCGTCCAGGGATCCGATAACCAAGACCCTGAGAACCTTTGCCATTGATCTGACGGCAGACCCCTCTTTGGCTGAACTGCTCGCCCAGGTGCGCGGTGAACGGGTCGAGGTGGAAATGCCCGCCAGGATCAGTGGCATTATTCTGGGCGTTGAAACCCGCCGCAAAAGAATCGGTGACAACGAGTTCATGGACGTCGACATCCTCAACCTGTTAACGGACAATGGCCTGCAGAGTGTTGCTCTTGATTCGGTCAGCAGCATCCGTTTGCTGAACGAGGCGCTGCAGGCTGAATTGGACATGGCCCTGAGTCTGCTGGCTTCGGCCCATGCCACCGATAAAAAGACTGTCACAGTGCAATTCACCGGCCAGGGAGAGCGACGGGTCAGGGTCGGGTATATTCAGGAATCACCTGTTTGGAAGACTTCATACCGTCTTGTCCTTGCCGGTGAAGAAACCCTGCTTCAGGGTTGGGCCATTGTCGAAAATACGTCCGAGCAGGATTGGCGCGGGGTTGATCTGACCCTGGTCAGTGGCCGGCCTGTTTCCTTTACCATGGACCTGTATGAACCGCTGTATCTGCCGCGGCCCGAGGTGCAGTTCGAGTTATTCACCTCGGTCCTTCCGCAGACCTATGGGCAGGATCTGAGCCGTCTGGGTCAGGTATTCGCTGATGAGCACGCTGCCGACCGGATGGCGGAGAGTCAGGTCATGCCCATGATGGCACCGTCACCAGCGGTAGGTTCGGGACAACCAGGGACGGTGGCGGACATCAGGAGGAGGACATTGAAGGATTTGTCCATGTCCCGGCCGGAGTCCATGGATCTACGCCGGGGGGTGCAGTCGGTCGCCGAAGGTATTGATGCCGGTGAATCATTCCAGTACAGGATACAGGCACCGGTTAACCTGCCTCGCCAGCAGTCCGCCATGCTGCCCATCGTCAACAGCGAAATCACCGGAGAAAAACTGGCTATCTACAATTGGTCAGTGCATGCCAAACATCCGCTCTCCGGTCTGCGCTTCACCAATACCACCGATCTGCACCTGATGCAGGGACCGATCACTGTCTTTGACGGTGGCGTCTATGCCGGAGACGCCCGGATCGAAGACATTCCTCCCGGCGGTGAACGGCTGATCAGTTATGCCATGGACCTCGATACCGAGGTTGTCCGCCAGGGGAAAAGTACCCCTGAGGAGTTGCGCAGTGTCAGGATTGTTAAAGGAACCCTGCATGCTGAACGCAAATTTCTCCGCAGTCAGGAGTATGTCATCAGGAATTCAGGTCGCACCGCCAGGACAGTTCTGATCGAGCAGCCGATTGAAGCCCAGTGGACATTGGTCAAGCCCTCCGAACCAGCTGAGAAGACCCGCGACTTCTATCGCTTTGCGGTTAGGGCCGAGCCCGGAAAACCAGCCGGTCTGCTGGTTGAGGAAGAACGGATTGACACCCAGCACATCCTGTTGACCAATATCGATGATGCCCTGATCCATCTCTATATGAAGGCAACAGTGGTCAGTGAACAGGTCAGAGAAGCCCTGGGGGAGGTGGTCGCACAGCGGCACCAGATTGAGCGGGTTGCAGGGCAGCGCCGGCAGTACGAACAGGAGATTCGCGGTATTGAACAGGACCAGGCCCGGATGCGTCAGAACATGGCGCAACTGGATCGGCAAAGCGAAGTGTATCGTGGCTATGTCAGAAAGTTCAGTGAGCAGGAGACACAGCTGGAAAAGCTGCGCCGGGAGATCGCAGACCTGCACAGGCAAGAACAAGACCTGCGTCAGGTCCTGGATGAATACCTGATGAATCTTGAGTTATCGTAGGCGAATGAAATGCTGACAGGTGCCTGAATCTGTGGCGGCTGGACTATGTTGGTCATATCTTACTGTCATCATATTGTCATTGCAGTAGAATCCTTGAAGGTAACCTTCACCAGCCGCCTTTCGGCGCGTTCGTCAGCATGCCATCTTCATTGCCCGTACCCGTCTGATAAAGTGTACTTTAATCGAACGGCCACGAACAACGAAGTTGGTGCATGGATGAACGTTCACGTGTCCGGGACAATATCTCGTTTAGGGACAGACACAGGCAGTTAACGGCGCAGGGCTCTCAGTTCCTTTTGCGTAGCCATGCCGGTGACAGGAAGACCGGCCTGAGCCTGGAAAGCCCGCATAGCCTGTTGCGATAGTGGTCCCAGGTCGCCGTCTATGGCTCCGGTGTAGAGGCCGCGGCGCTGCAGCAACTCCTGAACTTCTCTTTTTTCTTCGAAAGACAGGGCACCCGGAGGGCGGGGCCAATCCTGGACCATGCCTGCTTTGCCCGCCAATTGATCGGCAAGCAGTCCCACAGCCAAGGCGTAAAAATCAGAGTTGTTGTACCGTTTGATCACAAAGAAGTTCCGCATCAAGAGAAATGCCGGTCCTTCGGCTCCAGCGAGCATCTTCAGTTCTGCCCGTGCCTCCGGATCGGGATACCCCTTGCCATTGGGTCGGATAAAACCCAGCTGCCGCCACTGGGCCAGGGTTTTGGTCTCACCGTTGTATTGGAATCCGTTTGCTGGAGCTTTTGCTTCAAAGCCCCAGGGATGACCGCTGCGCCAGCCATTTTTCGCTAGAAGATTGGCAGCAGTGGCAAGAGCATCGGGGATGGAGTTCCAGATGTCACGACGACCGTTACCATCCATATCCACGGCATAGGCCAGGTAACTGGTGGGGATGAACTGGGTGTGGCCCATGGCACCGGCCCAGGAACCGTAGAGCTGCTCGGTCGTGATATCCCCTGCCTGTAGGATCTGCAAGGCAGCGATAAGCTGGGTGCGGGCAAATCGGGCCCGGCGTTGATCCGCATAGGCCAGGGTCGCCAGGGCCTGAGGGACATAATGAAGCAGACCCGGTCTTTCAAGAACAGCACCATAAGCTGATTCCATCGACCAGATAGCCAGGAGCAGATAACGATCGATTCCAAATCGCTGTTCAACGGCGGCTAGCGTATCGGCATGTCGTTGGGCCATGACAGCCCCGGTCTGCACGCTGCGATCATTGACCCGGGTGTCAAGATAGTCCCAGATAGCTGTCGTGAACTCGGGTTGGAAGTTAGCCTTGCGGATGACATCGGGATCAGGCTGCTCGATACCCGCAAAGGCCTGGGCATAGGTCCGTGAATTGATGCCTTCACGCGCGGCTTCAGCGGAAAATTCAGTCAGCCAATGACGGAACCCCGGGTCGGCAATACCTGTGGACGAGAGGAACATGATGCACAGGACGAGAGTTTTAATAAAGATGCAGCACCGATGGAAACGAGAAAACATAAACAAAACCTCAGCAATAATAAGACGATGAAAGACGTGTATTTCCTGTTCGGATCGATACAGCCCAGTGGATGCAGGCCAGCGATTCCATGAACCGGTATCCGCAATCAACTCTCTTCGGATACGGCAACAGCATAGCTAATTACTGAACCAGGGCGGGTTCCTCAAGGGTACCGGCTGAATTGCTGTTGCCCCAATCAGGTGATCCACTTTCGGTGGATGTTGCGGATACTGATAAAGAAGAGCAGGGCGCAGAAAATTGTCAGGATGAAAAAGTTGAGCGCCAAGGGCATCATATTGCCGCCATGCATGGCGCCATGCAGAATATCAGCCCCGTACGTCAGGGGCAGTACATACGCCAGAGGGCGGAGCAGCGTCGGCAGGGAGTCAATCGGAAAGAAGAGGCCGCAGAGGAATATCATTGGAAACCGGAAAAAATTAGAAAAGGTCTGGGCCTCGAAAATTTCGCTCACTGACACTGCGATGAACAGTCCCAGAAAGGTTGAAGCCACGGCAATCAGCACAATGGCAGGGAAGACGGCTGTCCAGGCAACCTGGGAAAGATCGGTGAGAAAGGATGCCAGAAAAATGGGGATCAGCGCATTGACCATGCCAAAGAGAATGGCGCCGCCGGTCTTGGCCAGCATGAGCATCTCCAGAGGAATAGGTGCCAGAAGCAGTCGTTCGAAGGAGCGATTCTTTTTTTCAAAAGTCACGGTCACCGCCAGCATGGAGGTGGCGCCGAACAGGATGGATATGGCTACGACACCGGGAAGCAAGGTTGAAATGCTGTCCATGCCGCTTCCGGACTTGATAAAGAACATACCTGTCCAGGCGACCGGGAAGAGCAGGCCCCAGCTGATGTTAGGCGGTTTAAGATAATAGGCCCGGAGATCTTTGAGCATGATATTCCATAGAGCAATTATCTGCCGCATCACTTGCCTCCTCTTTTACCGTTCTGCATGCTGTCCGGCTCGATCCCGGTGATGCGGACAAAGACTTCTTCCAGTGATGGTTGTCCCCGACGGGCCTCGATGACCTCGATTCCATGTTCTTCGCAGAAGCGAACCAGAGGAGCGATGTTGATCGGCCCTTGAGCTTCGACTCGGATCTGTTCTTCGGAGCAGGCTGAAAAGGTCAGGTGGGAGAAGGCAGCGGCAAGTTTCCGGGGCAGTTCGGGTGCCGGCATTGCGATGGAAAGCAGGAGAACATGTTGCGTCCGGACCGGTTGGAGCAGGTTGGCAACCGTGTCGACCTCGATAATTCGACCCTTGACAAGAAAGGCAATACGCTCACATAAACGTTCCGCTTCCTCGATGTAATGGGTAGTGAGAAAAATGGTCGTGCCGCTGCGATGCAGGTCGGCGATCAACTGTCGGATCCGGCGAGCACTGGCCACGTCAATACCGGTGGTTGGCTCGTCAAGAAAAAGCAGAGGAGGGGAATGGATAATTCCGGCGGCGATGGTCAGTTTCCGTCGCATTCCTTTGGAGTATCCGCCAAACTTGCGCCGTGCCGCATCCTGGAGGCCAAAGATTTCCAGCAGTTCCTCGGCCCGGTCCCGACGTTGCTGTTTGCGCAGGCCATACAGCGCGGCACAGAAACACAGGTTGTCGAACCCGGTGAGTTCCGGGTAAAGATTGCTTTCATCAGGAACAATGCCAATCAGATCCTGGGCAGCCTTGGGAGATCGTGAACAGTCGCGACCGGCAATGCGAATGTGGCCGGCGTCGGGTCTGGTCAGACCGGTGAGCATATTGATGGTGGTGGTTTTTCCGGCGCCGTTGGGGCCGAGAAAACCAAATAATTCTCCCTGGCGAACATCAAAGGAAATGCGGTCCACGGCGGTGATGCCGTTAAATGCTTTGGTTAGTCCGTCAACAACGATCAGGGATTCCTGTTCATCGGACGGATCTTGGTGATTGTCTGGTGTCATGCTGGAGGACTATAATGGCGGCGGCTTTTTGACGGAGGTGAGTCGTTTATCGAGTCAGGTTGTTGCTAAAGGATTCCGGAAGAGGCCTGAAGTTTCTTTCCTTATCGTCGTAAACGAATTGGCGGATGAAATCCAGATACTCCCGCTTACCCGCGGTTCTTCTTCGCACAGAACGATACACGGTGCCAAGGGCCGTGGCGATATCCAGCCGGTCAAGGTCTGCCAGTTCCTCCCGGATAGCCTCGCCGATCAGGGTGAACCCCTTTTGCTCCCGCTCGGTTTGGCAGGTGACAGTCGTGTCGTTGAAAAAATAGGTGTTCAGCAGTAATTCCAGGATGCTGGAGACCTGCCGGTCGGTGATCGTGCGATTTTCCTGTCGATCAAACCGACTCACCGCGGCTTCGATGGTTTCGGTTCGTCGCTGCCACTGGAGCGATCGAGCCATTTCATCAAGGGGGACGCAAGGGACCTTGCCATAGTTGCGGATGAGCCCCTCTTTAGCCAGAAATGAGCAATCTCCGCATCGCTCCTTGGTCCGGGTATCGCCGCAGCAGCCACTGCAGATCAGACCTCCGGCAAACAAGCACTTTCTTTTTCCTTTTCTGCCGTGACACAGCAGGCATTTGCTCATGGGACGGGTTCCTTTTTCACTTGATGTGGATCAGGTCCGGTGGTACAGGCCTCCTTATGGGTACCGGGAAGGCGGTAGGCCGGTCTTGAGAAATGGTTAGGGTACTCATTCTCTACCACGAAGATGGAAACTTGACAAGTCGGCAGCTTGTCTGTGACCGTTCGATTAATGAAGACTTTATCGGGCGGTTACGGGCAATGAAGATGGCGTGCGGACGGATGCCCCGAAGGGCGGCTGGTGAAGTTATTATCAAGGACTTCGTTGAAATTATATATTGATTACAGTTAGATATTTCCAATGCAAGAGTCCAGACGTCACGGATTCAGGTAATCTGTAACCAGTTCTCATCTCAATGATGAGGTTCGTTGTGGAGGGTTGAAAATATGGTATTCCTTTTCTGGTGCGGAATTTTTTTGTGCCTGTCACAGTCAGCCATTCTTTCCGGAATGAACCTCGGTCTTTTTTCGCTCAGCCGGATGGAGCTTAATGTCGCGGCCAGAAAAGGTGATCCGCGCGCCAAGCGGATCCTGTCGGTCCGTAAGGATGCCAATTTTGCCCTGGTCACTATCTTATGGGGCAATGTCGGCGTTAATGTGCTTCTGGCTTTGCTCTCGGGTTCCGTACTCCACGGGGTGGCTGCCTTCTTGTTTTCGACCGTGATTATCACGGTGTTTGCCGAGATCATCCCTCAGGCCTATTTCACCCGTCACGCCATGCGGTTGGCCTCTTTGCTGCTTCCTGTATTGCGTTGCTATCAGATCGTGCTGTACCCCGTGGCACGACCCACCGCCTGGCTGTTGGACCGCTGGTTAGGGGGCGAGGAGATGCGTTTTTTTCGGGAGCGGGATCTTCGTCGCTTGATTGAACTCCACCTTGAGGCCGCGGAAAGTGAGATCGATCTGGTGGAGGGGCAGGGGGCACTCAATTTTCTGGAAATGGATGACGTGCCGCTGAACCGTGAAGGCGAGATCGTCGATGAGAACAGTATCATCCGACTTGAATTCAAGGGCGATCGTCCGGTCTTCCCCTGTATACAGCCCAGTGCCACCGACTCATTCCTCCAGACCGTCAATCGCTCCGGCAAGAGCTGGGTGGTGCTTGCCGATCTGGCCGGAGAACCTAAACTGGTCCTCAATGCTGCGGATTTCACCCGTGAAGCCATCTTTACCATTGATCATTTCAATCCCCATAGGCACTGTCACCGGCCCATCATCGTCCGTAAGGCGAACGTGAAGCTTGGGGAGGTTATCCCGTGTTTTCAGGTGCGACCAGGCAGAATAGGTGATGACATTATCGAGAAAGATGTCATTCTGCTCTGGGATGGTCAACCGCGGATTGTGACCGGGACAGATATCCTTGGCAGGCTGCTGCGCGGTATTGCCCGCCCGCCTGCTGCTTGACAGGATACAATGACCATGTTTTCCGGGGATTGATAAACAGGTTCCCTCTGAGATTTGCTTATCAATCTCTTGCCGATTCTGAGTAGTGAATTATATTCATTGTCACCTGGAACCGTGAGCGTGTAGTCGTCACGGATTCAGGGTTCCGTAATCAAAGCAAGGCTGAACCGTTACGAATCACCGGAAATGTGGTGCAGTTATCCAACCCTTGCTTTTCCCAGTCCACCAAACTCTTGGTCCGTCGCTTCATCAAGGATTAGGACCATCGAACGACCTGGCGCGAATGCTCCTTTCATCCTCATGCAGAGATGCCCATGAAAAACAACAGCAAAACCCTGTTCCATGTTGATACTCCTTACGCTCTCGAAGCCGATGAGGTTGTCCGGCGCCTGGAGAGTCGCTCTTCCGGTCTGCACACTGAAGAAGCGAAGGAACGGCTGGCCGCCATTGGTCCCAATCGATTGCCGACTGCGCCCAAGGAGGGTTTGTTGAAACGGTTCTTCAAACATTTCAATGAACTGCTCATTTATATTCTTCTGGTGGCGGCGGTCGTTACCGCCCTCCTTGGGTACTGGATTGATACCGGCGTTATCCTGGCCGTGGTGGTGATCAACGCTGTAATCGGATTCATCCAGGAAGGGAAGGCCGAACAGGCCCTGGAGAGCATTCGCAAAATGCTCTCTCTTCATGCCCAGGTACGTCGGGATGGCCAATGGCTTGATGTTGAGGCCGACCAGTTGGTTCCCGGTGATGTGGTTCGCCTCCGTTCCGGCGACAGAGTGCCCGCCGATATTCGTCTGGTTGAAACCATCAATCTGCGTATCGAAGAATCGGCATTGACCGGAGAGTCGGTTGCCAGCGATAAACAAACAGCTTCTGTTGCCGCTGATGCCGGTATCGGCGATCGCCACGGCATGGCCTATTCTGGGACCATGGTCAGTGTCGGCCGTGGTATAGGTGTGGTCACTGCAACTGGTGTCGCCACTGAGTTGGGTCGAATCAATACCATGATTTCCGAAGTGGAGACCCTGGCCACGCCCCTGACCCGGCAGATGAACAGTTTTGGCCGTATTCTTGCCGTGGTGATTGTCAGCATGGCGGTGCTGCTTTTTCTGATTGGCCGTCTGCTCCATGGTTTTGCCTACGATGAAGTGTTTCTCGCTGCCATCGGCTTTGCTGTTGCCGCCATCCCCGAAGGCTTGCCGGCCATTCTCACCATCACCCTGGCTCTTGGGGTGCAGAGAATGGCGCAGCGGAATGCTATTACCCGTAAACTCAAGGCCATTGAAACCCTGGGTTCGGTCACGGTGATTTGTTCGGACAAGACCGGGACCCTGACCAAAAATGAAATGACCGTTCGCGACGTTGTCACCCGTTCCGGTTGCTACGATATTAAAGGGGCCGGCTATGCCCCGGAAGGCGAGATGATCCGCGAAGGTGAAGCGGCATCCCTTGAGAAACATCCTGATCTGCGGGCGCTGGTTGAGGTTGTTGCGGTGTGCAACGATGCAGAAATAGTCGAGGAGAATGGCCACTGGCGGGTCCTGGGGGAACCGACCGAGGGGGCCTTGCGTACCCTGGCACGAAAAGCGGGTTTCGAGCACGAAGCCTATGACCAACTGGCCGAGATTCCCTTCGAGTCGGAAAACAAATTCATGGCCACGCTCAATCGCGATCCCGAAGGCGAGGTGCGTATCCTGTTGAAAGGAGCGCCAGACCGCCTGTTGGACCGCTGTCAGAAGCAACTGGCCACCGACGGCAGCACGGAGGCCCTCCAGCGTTCTTTCTGGGAAGAGGAGGTCAAAAAACTCAGCAGCCAAGGCCTGCGGGTTCTTGCCGCAGCCTCCCGCGACGTGTGGACGGATATGAAGGATCTCAATCCGGAGGACCTTGAAGAGGGGATGGTTTTTATCGGTCTGGTTGGGATTTTGGATCCACCACGGCCGGAAGCCATCGATGCGATCCGGAGTTGTCGTCGGGCAGGTATCCGTGTCAAGATGATCACCGGCGACCATGCTGGCACGGCAATAGCCATTTGTCGGGAAATGGACCTGTCTGAAGCCGTACATGCCATTTCGGGAAAGGAACTGGAAGCCGCCTCGGATGAGGAACTGCGGCATCTGGTCCAGGAAAACGACATTTTTGCCCGTACCAGCCCTGAACATAAATTACGATTGGTGAAGGCACTGCAGGCCAATGGCGAGGTTGTGGCCATGACTGGGGACGGCGTCAACGACGCCCCGGCCCTCAAACGTGCTGACGTGGGAGTGGCCATGGGTATCAAAGGCACGGAAGCAACCAAGGAAGCGGCTGAAATCGTCCTGGCAGACGATAATTTCATCTCCATCGAGCACGCCGTGAAAGAGGGTCGGACCATCTATGACAACCTGCGCAAGGCCATCATGTTCATTTTGCCGACCAATGGCGCTCAGGGGCTGGTCATTCTCGCGGCCGTGGTTTTTGGCATGGTGCTGCCGCTGACACCGGTGCAGATTCTGTGGGTGAACATGGTCGTGGCAGTTACCCTGGCTCTGGCCCTGGCCTTTGAGCCGGCAGAGCCCGCTGTAATGACCAGACCGCCGCGTCGTCCGGATGCTCCGATTCTGGGTGCCATCTTTTTATGGCGGATTTTTTTTGTCTCGGTTCTCATCGGTGGGGCAACTATTTTTGTTTTCCTGGTCGAAAGAAGGCTCGACATGCCCTTGGATCAGGCGCGCACGCTGGCGGTAAACACCCTTGTTTTTGGCCAGATTTTCTATCTTTTCAATAGTCGCTTCCTGTATGAATCCAGCATGCACCTCCGGCAACTGTTCACCAATGGTATAGCCTGGTTGGCGGTGGCTATATTGATAGTGCTCCAATTGGCTTTTGTCTATGCGCCATTCATGCAGCACTGGTTTGGGACTGCCAGTCTTGAGTTGATCCATTGGCTGATCCCTGTGGCGATCGGCCTGGCCGTCTTTTTCATTGTTGAGATCGAAAAATCGATTACCCTCCGTATGAGGAATAATAGGTAATATACCCTGAGTCCGTGACAGCTCGACTCACGGTACGGTAAAAAAAAACACCGGTTCAGCTACGCTTCATTCCTGCTGCTGAACCGGTGGTGTCCTTGCTGTTTTCCGGCTCGGTGGAGCCGGCAGGGATGTTTCTTTTCCTATCTGGCGAGATCGAAACGGTCCAGGTTCATGACCTTGTTCCAGGCGGCGACGAAATCGTGGACAAATTTTTCCCTCGCGTCGTCCTGGGCATAGACCTCGG
Organism: Desulfobulbus alkaliphilus; assembly: GCF_016918545.1. GTDB lineage: Bacteria > Desulfobacterota > Desulfobulbia > Desulfobulbales > Desulfobulbaceae > Desulfobulbus > Desulfobulbus alkaliphilus. The sequence goes on from NZ_JAFFQC010000005.1 coordinate 43,065, forward strand.
CCAGGGCTCGCAGTTGTGAGTTGGATCCGAAGATCAGGTCAACGCGGGTACCGGTCCACCTGGGTTCGCCTGTTGTACGGTCGCGACCCTCAAAAGCCTCTCGGGTCTCGGATGTGGGTTTCCATTCGGTGGCCATATCAAGCAGGTTGACGAAGAAGTCGTTGGTCAGCGTGCCGACCTGGTTAGTGAAGACACCATGCTGTGACTGACCTGCGTTGGCACCCAGTACCCGCAGGCCACCGACCAGTACGGTCATCTCCGGAGCACTCAGGGTGAGCAGTTGGGCCTTGTCCACCAGCATTTGCTCGGGCGAGACCGTGTATGCCTTTTTCTGATAATTGCGGAAGCCATCTGCTTCCGGCTCCAGCAAGGCGAATGACTGCACATCGGTCTGTTCCTGGAGAGCATCGGTGCGACCGGGAGTGAAGGGTACCTCGACAGGGTACCCACCCGCCTTGGCCGCTGCTTCAACCGCCGCGCATCCAGCCAGCACGATGAGGTCGGCCAGGGACACTTTCTTGCCGTCTGTCTGCGCATCGTTGAAAGATTTCCGAATGGCCTCAAGTGCGCCCAGCACCTTGGCCAACTGGGCCGGCTGGTTGACATCCCAGTCCTTCTGCGGGGCCAGGCGAATGCGGGCGCCGTTGGCACCGCCGCGCTTGTCCGAACCACGGAAGGTGGAGGCCGAGGCCCAGGCAGTGGCGATCAGTTCCGCCACCGTCAGGCCGGATGCCAGAATTTTGCCCTTGAGGTCGGCGATGTCGTTGGCATTGATCAAGGGATGATCGACCGCCGGAACCGGATCCTGCCAGATCAGGTCTTCATCCGGGACTTCCGGGCCAAGGTAGCAGGCCTTGGGGCCCATGTCACGGTGGATCAGCTTGAACCAGGCGCGGGCAAAGGCATCGGCGAATGCCTCCGGATCCTGGTGAAAACGGCGGGCAATGGGCTCATAGATCGGATCAAAACGCAACGACAGATCGGCTGTGGTCATCATGGGCCGGTACTTCTTCGCTGGATCGTGGGCTCCGGGAATCAGGTGCTCCTCCTTGACGTCCTTGGCCAGCCATTGTTGGGCGCCGGCCGGGCTCTTGACCAGTTCCCACTCATAGGTAAATAGCATATCCAGGTAGCCCATGTCCCATTTGGTGGGGTTGGGCTTCCATGCGCCTTCGATCCCGCTGCTGGTAGTGTCTCCTCCCTTACCTGTACCCAAAGCGTTCTTCCAGCCGAACCCCTGCTCCTCAATCGGCGCAGCCTCGGGTTCCGGGCCAACCAGGCTCGGATCACCGGCACCGTGGCACTTGCCAAAGGTGTGGCCACCGGCAACCAGGGCAACAGTTTCCTCGTCGTTCATCCCCATACGGGCAAAGGTTTCCCGGACGTCGCGACCTGAGGCCACCGGGTCGGGGTTACCGTTGGGACCTTCGGGGTTGACATAAATCAAGCCCATCTGCACAGCGGCCAGCGGGTTTTCGAGTTCACGATCACCGCTGTAGCGCTTGTCACCCAGCCATTCGGATTCAGAGCCCCAATAAATGTCTTCTTCGGGCTGCCAGATGTCCACCCGACCGCCACCGAAGCCGAATGTCTTGAACCCCATGGATTCCAGGGCACAGTTGCCTGTGAGGACAAGCAGGTCGGCCCAGGAGATCTTGTTGCCGTACTTCTGCTTGATCGGCCAGAGGAGCCGGCGCGCTTTGTCAAGATTGACGTTGTCCGGCCAACTGTTGATGGGGGCAAAACGTTGATTACCGGTACCGCCACCACCACGTCCGTCAGAGGTGCGGTAGGTGCCGGCGCTGTGCCAGGCCATGCGGATGAACAGGCCGCCGTAGTGGCCCCAGTCGGCGGGCCACCATTCCTGCGAATCGGTCATCAGGGCGTACAGATCCTTCTTCAGGGCGGCCATGTCGAGTTTTTTAAATTCCTCTGCGTAGTTGAAATCAGGCCCCAGCGGATTGGAGGCCGGTGCATGCTGATGGAGAATGCCCAGGTTCAGCTGGTTGGGCCACCAATCACGGTTTGAGGTGCCTTTGGCTGCCGGATGATCGTGTCCTTTGCCCGTTACCGGGCACTTGCTGTTTTCGCTCATCTTTGTTCTCCTTGTGATTTTTTAAGGGGGTCGGAAAGTGGACCTCGCGGTTCCAAGCAGGCTAGCTGCTTCGGAACTTGAAACCCTCAATGGTTGCGACCACGGTCAAGCGAAGGTCAACAAACTCTTGTTTGTGGATATCGGCACGTCTCACTTCTCACCACAAGCAGGTCAACAATAGCCTTGCCCGGTTTCTGAGCAGCTCATGCCGATACGTGGAGATGCCGAACGACATCCTCGATTGATGGTCGATATACTACTGTCCATAGGTTTGCATGTCAATATTAAATAGGAAAGATTCCGAAACATGAGATTCTCTTGCACACCGCTCTCGCATCAATGCCCTGGTTGGCTGGTAATTATTGGCAATATGAGGAAGAGTACAACGATTCCAGTGGAACTGTTGGCCGGTATTCTTTACAATATCAATGATAATTGTGTTTTCAAGCGTTCATCCGGAAACGGCAATGACCCCTTGATTTCTTATTGCGCTGTCGAGCAAAATAATAAATATATTAAATATATTCAAAATGTTATATTCTAAATCGGGCCTTGTCTCACAATGAAAATTTCTCGTATTTGGCTAGAACATATAAAGGAAGCACCGGTGTACCGTGGGGAGGATTGAGTATGGGTGTTGCAGCACGGAAAACAGAAGCAGCGAAGAAAATCGATGAACCCAAACAGGAAAAGAATCTGCCGGCGGTGCAGACCAAGCAGGTATTCGACCTCAAAGAACCTCAATGGTATCTCAACCGGGAGTTGACCTGGCTCGAATTCAACCGCCGGGTCTTCAACGAAAGTAAGGACAAACGAAATCCGTTGCTGGAACGGGTCTTTTTTCTCTCGGTAATCGGTTCCAATCTCGATGAGTTTTTCATGAAACGGATTGGCGGCCTCAAACAGCAGGTCGGGGCCGGTCTTAAACTGCTCTCCATGGACGGTCGTACATCGCAACAGCAGATAGATGAAAGTTATGAGGTAATCCGTGATATTCTCGGTCAGCAGCAGGACCTCGAGCGGGAACTGCTCGCTCTGCTCGCCCGCGAGGATATTCGCATTGTCAAGTATTCGGTGCTTAACGAGCGGCAACGGGCGAAGATGAGTGAATACTTCCTCAACAATATCTATCCGTTGCTCACTCCCCAGGGGATGGACCCTGCCCATCCCTTTCCTTTCATCTCCAACCTGTCCCTCAATCTCCTCGTCGCCACCCGCCACAGCGACAATGACCACATATATCTCAACCGGATCAAGGTACCCACCACCGGGACCGGTATCCCTCGTTTTATCCGGGTCGAAGCCGACCAGCACCTGTATGTGCTGTTCGAGGATGTGATCGCCAACAACCTGGAGAACATTTTTCCCGGGATGATCATTGACAGTTGTGAGTTGTTCCGAGTGACCCGCAACGCTATCACGGAAAAACTCTCCGACCAGGCAGTCGACTTGCTCTCCATGATTGAGTCGGCCCTGCGCGACCGCAAATTTGCCGAAATAGTCAGGCTGGAGGTCGACGGCACCATGACCAAGCAACATCGTGGCATGCTCGCTTCCCAACTGGGAATTGATTCCCGCAAGGATGTCTTTGTTGTCGATGGCATCATGGCCAAGCGCGATCTGATGGAAATCGTGGCCATTGACAAGCCGGACCTGCATTATCCGACCCACCAACCGTTGGATCACTATAAACTTTCCGGTGATTTTCCCAATATATTCCATCTCATCAGGGAAGAAGGTCCTTTTCTGCTCCAGCACCCTTATGAATCCTTCAGTTCCTCGGTTGAGCGTTTTCTCCGTGAGGCCAGTGTCGATCCCAAGGTGCTCGGCATCAAAATGACCCTCTATCGGACCTCCGCCAATTCCCAGATCATTCAATACCTGCTTGATGCGGCCCAGAACGGTAAGCAGGTTGCGGTGGTAGTGGAACTGATGGCCCGGTTCGATGAATCAGCCAACATTCACTGGGCCACTCACCTGGAAGAGGCCGGGATTCACGTCACCTACGGCGTTGTCGGTCTCAAGACCCATTCCAAGGTGATCTTTGTTGTTCGTCGGGATTTCAATGGACTTAAACGGTATGCGCATATCGGCACCGGCAACTATCATGCCGGCACGGCGAGGGCCTACTGTGATCTTGGCCTGTTGACCTGTGACCACGACATCGGCACTGACCTCACCGAATTTTTCAATTTCCTCACCCTTGGGTATGCGCCGGCAAGGACCTATAAAAAACTGCTGCCCTCTCCGAGAATTCTCAAAAAAGCCCTGCTGGAATATATCCGCCGCGAGACCGAACATCATGCCAAAGGCATTCAGGCCCTTATTCAAATGAAAACCAACGCGCTCACCGATTCGGATATTATTGCCGCTCTGTACCAGGCCTCGCAGGCCGGAGTCCCTGTGGACCTGATCGTTCGTGACAGTTGTCTGCTCCGTCCCGGTATTCCGGGGCTTTCCGAGACTATCCGGGTAGTTTCCCTGGTCGGCCGTTTTCTTGAGCATGCCCGAATCTATTATTTCCGCAACAACGGTCAGGAAGAGTACTATATCGGCTCCGCGGATCTCATGAAGCGTAATCTTGAGAGGCGGGTTGAGGTGATCGCCCCCATCGAGAACCCAATTCTGCAAACCCAATTGCGGGAAATCATCGATCTGCAGCTAGCGGATCAGCGAGGAGCCTGGGACATGCAGGCCGACGGGACCTATATCCAGAGAACCGTTAAGGCGGGCGGTGAGTATCGTTGCGCACAGGAACAGCTGATCGAGAAAAGTGAAAAGCGCCTGGCCGAAGCCAAACGTTTATACAAAAAACAGTTCTCCAAGAAAATACCAAAGCGAAAGAAGAAATAACAGTTTGCCCGGCTCTTTTACTTAAGTGCCTGTGGTGATTGCCGAATTCTACTCGGTAACCTGTAAAAAAGACCTCATCATAAAGGCGGCGGTATTCCTCCATGCTGTCGGCGTCCAGCCAACGTTCATAAGCATTCCGGTACCGTTGGCCAGGGCGCTGTTCCAACAGGATTTTGTTGATCGTGGCAATGATTTCTTCGCCCCAGGGAGTTTTCGAGCAACCCACATGACATAATCGGCTCTGAGGGTTTTCCTGGTTCTCAGTCAAGGCCACGGTAGCGATGTGTTCCCTGATTCCCATTTTTTTAGCCAGATACATGGCCTCTTCCGGCAGGCCGATCAGGGCATCGATCCGGTTGAGTATAAGTATTGTTCGCGGAAGAAATCGTTTTGCATGCATGTGGATATGTGGCTCGGTTCTGGTGCAATCTTTTTGTTTCCTGTGCATCTTTTTTGTTGCGCTTCGGGTGCGGTGACAAAGCCTTTTCGCACAAGGGCCTTGCTCGGAATTCGCTGTATTCAGCTGAGTAAAAAAACAATATTTCAGTTGAATAGATTGCATGTGGCGGCTGTAAGGCTGGATGGTATGCATCATGCAATCCTTTATCTACATACCAAGGGCAACAAGCCAACACAATCGATCAATGGGAAACCGCTCAAAATACGGATAGAGATGTTTTTCATGTTTGTTTTTTTTGATCGATCGACTGTCTGGCTTATTTTTGAGGTGATGGGATGAGAGCCCCCTTGGGAAAAAGGCAGGCTGGAAAACGCAACACGGAAATGTTGACCGCCAGGAGGGAATTTACGGATTGCTCTTGACGGATAAATATGTAGGATGGCGTGTGGGGCAAACCCCGACACAGGTATCTGAATATGCAAAACAGGGATAAGGTATGAAAGAAACGAAATACAGTATCTGCGGCATGTGCGCCGTACGTTGTCCGGTGACCGTGGAGGTGCAAGACGGCAAGCCGGTCTGGATCGAAGGGAACAGTCACGACGGCGGCATGGGGCGCAGTCTCTGTGCCAAGGGCGGAGCGGCTTTTTCCCAGCGTACCGATAAACAGAGGCCTCTCGGACCACTCCTCCGTCGGGGAAAAAGAGGGGAGGGCCAATGGCGGGAGGCATCCTGGGAAGAGGCCTACGACTATATCGCCGGGAAACTCCAAGCTATCATGGCTGAACACGGCGCACGTGCCATCATGCTGTCCGACCGTGGCGGTCCCTTTGCCGACCTTAGGCAGGCCTTTGTCAAGGCGCTGGGGTCTCCCAACTACATCAATCACGACTGCACCTGCGGCCGCAATGTGCATCATGCCTCTAAATCTGTCTACGGTCTTGGTCGGAAAGATTTCGCCTACGATTACGAAAATTCACGCCACATTGTACTTTTCGGGCGCAATATTACCGAATCACTTAAGGTCAAGGAAGTCAAGAGCTTCCTCAAAGCCATCAAAAAGGGTGCCCGGGTTACCTATATCGATCCACGGGCCTCAATCACCGCCGGTAAGGCCAGCCGCTACTGGCAGATCAAACCCGGCACTGATTATGCTCTCCTGCTGGGTATTGCTCATTATCTCGTCAACAACAATCTCTATGATCAGGATTTTGTCGGTCGCTATGTCAATGGCATGCCGGAGTTCAAGACGTTTCTCGAACCGTATACGCTTGAATGGGCCGAAGGAGAAACAGGGATTGCGGCCCGGGAGATCCAGGCGTTCTGCCATGAACTCAACGAAGACCGGCCACGGGTTATCATCCATCCCGGCTGGATGCTGGCCCGCTACCGCGATTCCTTCCATGCCTCCCGGATGATTCATATTCTCAACGCTCTCATGGGCAGCATCGAACATCCCGGCGGGCTGTTTTATCCTAAAGGACCCAAGGATGCCGGTAAAAAAGGGCTCAAGAGTCTTTCCGCCCTGGTACCCAATGTCGAGGAAGAACGGGCTGACGGCTGTGGCAGCCGGTATCCCCACTTCGATAAAGGCGCCGGTATGCTGCAGACAGCGTATGAGGCCATCGATTCCGGTGTGCCGTACCCGATCAAGGCCTATTTTGTTCATCGCCACAATCCCTTCATCGCTCTGCCCGATACCGATGAACAACGGCGGATTTTCGACAAGCTCGAATTGATTGTGGCCGTTGATGTCAATTACAGTGAGACCGCCTGGTTTGCCGATGTCATTCTTCCGGAAAATACCTTCCTCGAGCGGGACGATATCCTCCGCACCGAAAAGGGTCTCAAGCCCGGTTTTGGCCGGCGGCAGCAGTGCGTGCCCCCGGCAAACAATACCCGGCCGGGCTGGAAGATTTATGTGGAGCTGGCCCACCGCCTGGGCAAGGGTGAGTACTTTCCCTTTTCTTCCATTGAGGAGATCTGGCAGTATCAGCTGCAGGACACCGGCTTTTCTCCGGCCGATTTCGATGCCAAGGGCTTTGTCAAATTAAGTGACAAGGCGCTCTGGCATGACCGGGATCAGCTTAAATTCGGCACTGAATCGGGTCGCATCGAAATAGTCAACCAGAAATGGGCCGCCATGGGCGTGGCATCCCTGCCGCCCTACGTGGCCCCCGAACAACCACCGGAGGGCAGTTTCCGGCTGCTGTTTGGCCGTAACGGCTACCAGGCCCACGGTCAACATCAGAACAATCCTATCCTCTGTGAACTCCTCGACACTAACCGGTTGTGGATCAACACCGCCGCGGCCGGGAAACTGGGCATCAAGGACGGTGATCCCGTGGAGGTGGCCAACGGTGACACCCGGGGCATTATTCGGGCCCGGGTCACGGATCTCATTCATCCCCAGGCGGTGTTCATGCTCCATGGATTCGGTACCGATGTGCCTGCCAAGAAACGTGCTTTTGGCAAAGGACTGGCGGACCAGGTGTTCATGAAGGGCAAACTGAAAGAGTGGGACCATGCCGGCGGCGGCCTCAATCTTGCCGAGACTTTTGTCACCGTTACCCCGGCACAGGCAGGAGGAGAACAGTCATGAGTAAATATATTGTCACCCAGGAAGTGGCCGATTGCATTGGTTGTCGGGCGTGTGAAGTCCATTGCAAGGACAAGAACAACAGCGGCCCTGGCGCCTTTTACTGCCGTATGATCGAGGTGGTCTCCGAGCAGAGCAGTCCGCCAGCCATTGATTATGTCTATCTCTCCTGCTTCCACTGTGAAAAGGCCTGGTGCGTCGACGCCTGCCCCACCGGGGCCATGGAACGTCGGGATCAGGATGGCATTGTTTTTGTGGTCGACAGTGCCTGTGTCGGTTGCAAGGCCTGCATAACCGCCTGCCCCTGGTCTGTGCCCCAGTGGAACCCGAATACCGGCAAGGTGGGCAAATGTGACTTATGTATGGACCGGATCGATGCCGGCCTGGAACCGGCCTGTGTCAGCAAGTGTACCACCGGTTGTCTGCAGTTCTCCACCCCGGCCGAGGCCTCGGAGGCCAGACGACAAGCCTTTGCTGAACAATTGCTGCAAAATCGACGCTGAAAGGAGTCGCGGATATGGTCGCCCCCTCAGTCCCCCAGGAATATCTCGGCATCTTTCTGCTGCTGATCTTCAGTTTTCTCTTTGGCACGCTGATCCTGTTTCTGGGCCGATATTTTCGTCTGAACCGGCCGTATCGGGATAAACTGATCGCCTACGAATCAGGCAACGAACCGACCCGGGAACCGCGAATGCGTTTTTCGGTGAAGTTTTATCTGATCGCCATTCTGTTTGTGGTGTTCGACATCGAGGCCATTTATCTCTATCCCTGGGCCGTGACCTATGACATGCTTGGTGTTTTTGCCCTGGTGGAGATGCTGCTGTTCATCTTTCTCCTCTTGGTCGCCTTTGTCTACGCCTGGAAAAAGGGAGTTTTTCAATGGGAGAAGTAACCGTACCCTCCATGGTTCGCCTGGAAGAGGGCGTGCGCTGGATTCCTGGGGCTAATGCCTTGCTGGGACCGCTGAACAAGTTGGTCAACTGGGGTCGGGCCGGATCGATCTGGCCGGTGACCTTTGGTCTGGCCTGCTGCGCTATTGAAATGATGGATGCAGGGGCGTCGACCAACGATCTGGATCGCTTCGGCATCCTGTTTCGTGCCAGTCCCCGCCAGGGTGACTGCCTGGTGGTCGCCGGCACTGTGAGCAAGAAAATGGCTCCCGTGCTGCGGCGGGTGTACGATCAGATGCCCGAACCCCGTTATGTACTGGCCATGGGCAGTTGCGCCTGCAGCGGCGGTGTCTTCGATACCTACGCCGTAACCCAGGGGGTGGATCAGATCATGCCCGTGGACGTGTATGTCCCAGGTTGCCCCCCCCGGCCCGAGGCGCTGATGGAAGGGTTTATCAAACTACAGGAAAAGATTCTCAAGGAGCAGTTTCGATGGAGTCAATGGCGATAGCCGATGGGCTGCAGGCCAGGTTTCCCGAAGAGATCCTGCAATGCTTCTCCTTTCAGGGGCAGGTCGGGGTGGGCATCCGTCCCGACCGGGTGGTGGAGATTCTTGGCTGGCTGCGGGATGATCAGGCCATGCGGATGGATCATCTCCGTTCCCTCTGCGGGGTTGACAATGCCCGGAGAAAAAATGGCGGCTTGGGTCGGTTTGAGGTGGTCTACAACCTCTACTCCATTGCCCTGCGCCATGAGATTCGTATTCGCGCCCAATTGACCGAAGAAGACCCAAGCATCGATTCCGTGGTCAGCCTCTGGTCCGGCGCTGACTGGATGGAACGGGAAACCTATGATCTCATGGGGATCCGGTTCAACGGTCATCCCAATCTTCGCCGGGTTCTGCTTCCCGATGACTGGGAAGGGCACCCCCTGCGCAAGGAGTACCCTCTTCGCGGCCGGGGTGAGTGGGTCGGCATCACCGACCTGCAGGCGAAGCTTGAGGAACTCGATGCCCATGGCTTCAAAGCCGATGATCCGGGTCCTGAAGCAGGTGATGCAGGCGATGCCGCGACCGGCAAACGGAAAGGAGATTGCTGATGAGCGTGCCGAGCAGAAAAATCCTCGAAGTGCCGGTGGCTGATGGTGAGAACGAACGGTATTCCCTGCGCATGGGACCGCAGCATCCGGCCACCCATGGTGTGCTCCGGGTCGACCTCGACCTGGATGGGGAAACCATTATGCGCTGTACGCCCCAGGTGGGCTATCTGCACCGGGGCTTTGAAAAGCTGGCGGAGAACCGGACCTATGCCCAGGCTCTGATTCTCACCGACCGGCTGGACTATATCGGCGCCATGGCCAACAATGTCGGCTACTGTGTTGCCGTGGAACGACTGCTGGGCATCTCGGTGCCCATGCGGGCCAAGTATATCCGCACCATTGCCGCCGAGATGTCGCGCCTCAGCTCGCATCTGCTCTGGCTGGCCACCCACGCCCTCGATGTCGGTGCCATGACCGTTTTTCTTTACTGCTTCCGCGAACGTGAGATTCTTCTCGACCTGTTCGAGGAGCTGTGCGGCGCCCGGCTGACTTATTCCTACCCCCGCATCGGTGGTGTCCGTCAGGATGTCACCTCGCGCTTTGTTGATGAACTCGGACGCTTTATCGACATCTTTCCGTCTCGAATCGAAGAGTACGAAACCCTGATCGATACCAACCGCATCTGGTTGAAGCGCACCGTGGGGGTCGGCAAACTCAGTGGCGCCGAGGCCCTGGCCCTGGGGATCACCGGCGCCTGCCTGCGCGGATCCGGTGTCGATTATGATCTGCGCAAGCATCAGCCCTACGATGCCTACGATCAGGTCGACTTTGAGGTGCCCCTGGGCAGCGACGGTGATGTCTATGCCCGGTACCGCTGCCGTATGGAGGAAATGCACCAGTCGATCCGTATTATCCGCCAGTGTCTCGACCAGCTCCCTCCCGGCCCGATCATCGGGCCGGATGCCCCGGACCTGATCATGGCCAATCGTGCCCCGGCCCGGATGGCAGCAGGCAGTAATCGCTATGGCGGTGGATTGATTCAATTGATCCGGGATCAGGATCTGTTCCCGTCCGGTGATATCTATGTGGCCACTGAAGTGCCCAAGGGTGAACTTGGATTTTACTTTATTTCCGAGGGTAGCAACCGGCCGTATCGGATGCATATCCGTTCGCCGTCCTTCATGCATATCAGCGCCCTGGCGGTCGTTGCCCGGGGCGGACTGATCGCCGATCTGATCGCCAATATCGGCAGCTTGGATGTGGTACTTGGAGAATCGGACCGGTGAGCCTTCCCGCCGGTCCCGTTGCCTGACGCGTGGCCACCTGGCAGGGATATTCTGTTCTCAATCGCGATGCGCTGGTGATGAACCCCGCGGCATATATGCTTGTTTTGAGGAGTGTGTGCCGGGCCGCCGGGATTCAAGGAAAACAGCCGTTTCTGGATGAGCACTAACAAGGGGAAAAAATGACTGTTCTCACTATGCTTCTGCATATCGTCGTGCTGGTTGTCGTGGTTCTGCTGCACGTCGCCTATGCCACCTATTTCGAGCGTAAGATCATCGGTCGCATGCAGGTGCGCATGGGGCCGATGCGGGTCGGCTGGCATGGCCTGCTTCAGCCCATCGCCGACGGGGTCAAGAGTTTTTTCAAGGAAGACATCATTCCCGAGCGTGCCGACCAAACGCTGTTCCGCATTGCCCCGGTCATCTGTCTGGTAGCGATGATGTCGTCCCTGGCGGTTTTGCCTTTTGCCGAGGGCTGGGTCCTGGCGGACATCGATATCGGCCTGCTGTTCATCTTCGGCATGAGTGCCCTGGCTGCCTATGGTGTGGTTCTTGCCGGCTGGTCCTCGAACTCGAAGTACAGTTTTTTTGGCGGCATGCGGTCCATGGCTCAAGTCATCAGCTATGAGATCGCCATGGGATTGAGCCTGGTCGGGGTGATGCTGATGGCCGGATCACTCAACCTCAGTGAGATTGTCAGGGCTCAGGGGGATTCGCTATTCGGCATGTACCTCCTGCCTCAGTGTGTCGGTTTTTTTGTGTTCTTCATTGCCATGCTCGCCGAGACCAACCGGGTGCCTTTTGATCTGCCCGAGGCCGAAACCGAGCTGGTATCCGGGTACAGCACCGAATACAGCGGCATGCGCTATGCCATGTTTTTCATGGCTGAATACATTGGCATGCTGATGATGGCCTCCATCGGGACCATCTGCTTCCTCGGCGGCTGGCACGGACCATTTGCGGTGCCCTTTTTTCCCCCGTTCTGGTTTGTGCTCAAGGTGTATCTGTTCATGTTTGCCTTTATCTGGATCCGCGCCACCTTGCCCCGCTATCGCTATGATCAGCTCATGGGACTGGGGTGGAAACTGCTCATACCCCTGGCGTTGGCCAATATCGTTGTCACCGCCGGTGTCAAGGCCCTGATCGGCTGAGGAGAGGCACCATGCAGATTCAGTACAAACCAAAACGTTCGTGGCTAGGTACCATCCTTCACGTAGAGATTATCAAGGGCCTGTCCCTGACCCTGCGCAAACTCTTTTCCCGACCTGTCACCCGGCAGTACCCGGAAGAAAAGCCCGAGATCCGTCGTGGTTTCCGTGGTCAGCATGCCCTGGTCCGCGACCCGCAAACCGGGACAAGCAAGTGTATCGGCTGCATGCGCTGCGCGGTGGTCTGTCCTTCCCGATGTATTCGTATCCGCATCCATAAGGAACCGGCGACCGGCAACCGCCGTATTATCGACTGCTATCGTATCGAGGCCTTGCGTTGCGTCTACTGCGGGTATTGTGAAGAGGTCTGTCCGGTGAACGCCATTGTTCTCACCGAGGTGTTTGAATACAGCTCCAATGATCGGCCCTCACTCTTTTTCACCATGGAGCAGTTGCTGGGCAACTGGGACCGGTTTGCCGCCCAGCTGCAAGGGCCGGTGGACGAATATGTCAATCCCTTCTGGCGGCCGCGCGGTCTGCCGGAACACACGCTGCCCGCACCCAAGCGTCTGCCTGTTTCCCGCGAGTGGAGCGGGGAAGAACAGGTGGTGGGTAAAAACTGGCGCCGGCATCACCGGCCGGAACAATCTTGAGAGAGGGGTATCGATGCTGACCCAGTTATTTTTTGGTTACTGTGCCCTGATGATCATCATGAGCGGCATTCTGGCCATCAGTCTGCGCAATCCCGTCCATTGCGTGCTCATGGTCCTGGTCATGTTCTTGCACATGGCCGGGCTCTATCTGACCCTCAATGCCGAATTTCTGGCCGCGGTGCAGATCATTGTCTATGCGGGTGCCGTGCTGGTCCTGTATCTCTTTGTTCTGTTTCTGGTCAGCCTCCGCGATGAGATACGCCTCAATCCCTTTGTCGGCAATGTCTGGATCGGCCGGGGCATCGCCATCGGCCTGGCACTGGCTCTGATCACCGTGCTGCCCTCCTTTATCCCCGGCGAGAGGGGAGATTGGCCGTTGGCGGCAGTGCGGGAGGTGACCCATACCAAAGCCATGGGGTTGGAGTTGTACACCACCTACCTCTTAGCCTTTGAAATTGCCGGTCTGATTCTGCTGGTGGCGGTTATCGGCGGCCTGGTTCTGGCGCGACGAGAGCAGGGACAGCCGCCGGATCACGAGGGGGACGAGGTTGTCCCCCCTGCCCATCGCCAGTTGGACAACAATGAGGAGGTGCGTCGATGATTCCCCTTTCCTGGTATATGGCCCTGGCCACCATTCTGTTCTGCATCGGTGTCTGCGGGTTTCTCACCCGGCGCAATGTCATTGTCATGCTGCTGTCCATCGAACTGATGCTCAATGGTGTCAATATCAACCTGGTGGCGATGAGTTATTTTCTCGAATCCATGCGCGGGCAGGTCTTCACCTTTTTCATCATCACCGTGGCCGCTGCTGAAGCCGCCATCGGGCTTGGTATCGCCATCGCCCTGTACCGGAGCCGGCGCACGGTACACGTTGACAACCTCAACCAACTCAAGGGGTAAACCATGCCGGTTTCTTTGCTCGCCATACCGTTTCTGCCCCTGGCCTCCTTTGTGCTGACCCTGCTGGTGGGGAAACGCCTCGGCACCAGGGCCCACTGGGTGCCGATCATCACTGTTCTGCTGGCCTTTTTCTTTTCTCTGCTCGCCTTTTTCCGGGTGCTGTCCGGGGAAATCATCAACCAGGACCTCTATACCTGGATCAGTTCCGGCTCCCTGACCGTCTCGGTCGGTTTTCTGGTCGACCAGCTGACCGCGGTCATGCTTATTGTCGTTACCAGCGTCAGCGCCCTGGTCCATATCTATTCAGTGGGCTACATGAAGGGAGAGGAGGGCTACTATCGTTTTTTCGCCTACCTGAGCCTGTTCACTTTTTCCATGCTCATGCTGGTGATGGGCAACAATTTCCTCCAGCTCTTTTTCGGCTGGGAAGCGGTGGGCCTGTCTTCCTACCTGCTCATTGGCTTTTACTACGAAAAGAAATCCGCTGCTGATGCCGGGAAAAAAGCCTTCATAGTCAACCGCTTTGGTGATTTTGGTTTTATCATTGGCCTGCTGCTCATCTTCACCCAGTTCGGCAGCCTCCATTATCACGAAGTCTTTGGCAGTGCCGATTCCATTGCCGGCCAGTCCATCAGCCTGCTTGGACTCGAGGCGGGAGTGGCCACGGTCATTGCCCTGCTGTTGTTCTGCGGCGCCATCGGTAAATCAGCCCAGCTGCCGCTCCATGTCTGGTTGCCCGACGCCATGGAAGGGCCTACTCCGGTCAGCGCCCTGATCCATGCCGCCACCATGGTCACGGCCGGTGTGTTCCTGGTGGCCCGCTGCAGTCCGATCTTCGAACTGTCGACCTTCACCCTCAACCTGATCACCATCGTGGGTGCGCTCACCGCCCTGTTTGCCGCCACCATCGCTCTGGTGCAGACCGACATCAAGCGGGTAGTGGCCTATTCCACGGTCAGCCAGCTGGCCTACATGTTTATCGCTTGCGGTGTCGGCGCCTATTCCGCCGGTATTTTCCACCTGTTTACCCACGCCTATTTCAAGGCCCTGCTGTTTCTCGGCTGCGGTTCGGTGATCCTGGCCATGCATCACGAGCAGGATGCCCGCTCCATGGGCGGCCTCAAGGCGGTTATGCCCATTACCTATGCGACCTTCCTCATCGCCTCCCTCTCCATATCTGGGATGCCGGGGCTGGCCGGTTTTTTCAGTAAGGACGAGATTCTGCTCATGGCCTTCAATACCCACCTCGGGGCGGGGAAATTCGCCTGGGCCATCGGTACCCTGGTGGCCTTCATGACCGCCTTGTATTCCTTCCGACTGCTGTTTCTCATCTTCCATGGGTCATTCCGCGGCAGCGAACAACAGCGCAGCCACCTCCATGAATCACCCCGGGTGGTCACCGTGCCCCTGATTCTGCTGGCCATCGGCGCGGTTGGCGCCGGCTGGTTCGGCGTGCCTTCCGTCCTCGGTGGCAGCAACCACTGGGCCCATTTTCTCGAGCCGGTGCTCGGTCATCCCCATGTGCATCTTTCCGGCCTGACCGAGGCCCTGCTCATGGGCAGTTCCGTCCTGGCCGGCGTCCTGGGTATCGCTCTGGCCTGGTATCTGTACCTGGTTCGTCCCGATCTGCCCGGGGTCCTGGCCCAGCGTTTTTCCTCCTGCCATCGCCTGCTCGCCAACAAATACTATGTCGATGAATTGTATGATCGATTCATCGTCAAGCCGACCCTGACCTTCAGCCGGCGGGTACTGCTCCGGCTGGTTGATCTGGCCTGCATCGAGTTTGTCGTCAACGGCATCCCCCGCGCCATCGGTTCCCTGGCGGAGAAGATGCGGCGGGTGCAGGATGGATACGTCTCGCATTACCTTGCCTGGATGGGCGGCGGCGCCCTGGTGATCCTTGTCGTTCTTCTCGTCCGGATCTAACCCGAAACACCAATTGAGGAAACGTCGTCCATGTCGATACCTCTGCTCAGCACCCTGATCTTTTTTCCGATTCTCGGCGGGCTTTCGCTGCTGTTTATCGCCCGGGACCAGACCGCAACCCTGAGGATGATGGCCCTGATCATCACCCTGATCGAATTGCTGCTGGTCCTGCCCCTGTTTCTGCTCTTTGATAAAACCACCCCGGTGATGCAGTTTCAGGAGCACCACTCCTGGATCAGTGCCCTGAACATCAACTACTCGCTGGGGATTGACGGCATCAGTATCCTGTTTGTCTTCCTCACCGCCCTGATCATGGTCCTCTCCATTCTGGTTTCCTGGGAGAGCATCAGCACCAAGGTAAAGGAATTCTTCATCGCCATGCTGATCCTGGAGGGGGCGATGATGGGGGTCTTCCTGGCCACCGATTTTTTCCTGTTTTATATTTTCTGGGAAGCCATGCTTATCCCGATGTTTCTCATCATCGGCGTCTGGGGTGGGCCAAAGCGGATCTACGCCACGGTCAAGTTCTTTCTGTTCACTCTTCTGGGCAGCCTGCTTCTGCTGGTGGGCATCATCCTGCTGTATATCAACGGCGGTCAGACCTTCGATATTATCAAGCTGGCCGGGCAATCCTATCCGCTTAAACTGCAACTCATCCTCTTCTGGGCTTTTTTTGCTGCCTTCGCGGTCAAGGTGCCGATGTGGCCGGTGCACACCTGGCTGCCGGATGCCCATACCGAAGCCCCGGCCGCCGGCTCGGTGATCCTCGCCGGGGTGCTGATCAAGATGGGTGCCTATGGCTTCCTCCGTTTTTCCCTGCCCATTCTTCCCGATGCCACCCGGGAGATGCTGCTGCCCATGCTCATCCTGTCAGTGATTGCCATTGTCTACGGGGCCATTATCTGTCTTGCTCAGACTGATCTCAAACGACTGATCGCCTACAGTTCGGTCAGCCACATGGGCTTTGTCACCCTGGGACTTTTCGCCCTCAACCAGCGCGGCCTGGAAGGCTCCATTCTCCAGATGATCAACCACGGCATCATCACCGGAGCACTGTTTCTCGCCATCGGCATGATCTATGAGCGCACTCATACCAGGGAGATCGCCTCGTACGGCGGCCTGGCCTCGACCATGCCGGTTTTTGCCGGTTTTTTTCTGCTCTTCACCCTGGCTGCGGTGGGACTGCCGGGCACCAACGGTTTTATCGGCGAATTTCTCATTCTGCTTGGCGGCTTTGAACGGCTCCCCTGGACCGCGGTTTTTGCTGCCACCGGTCTCATTCTTGGGGCCTGGTACATGCTCTGGCTTTACCAACGGCTGTTTTTCAATGAAGTCAAAGAGGAGATGCGGGGCCTGCCCGAACTTAACCTGCGGGAGATTATCACCCTGGCACCCATGGTCCTGTTAATATTCTGGATCGGTCTCTACCCCAATGCGCTGCTCAGCTACCTCCATGTGTCCGTGGTCCATCTCCTTGAACAGGTCCATGGCGGGGGAGTGGAAGGGTCGATCCAGTCATTGAGCCTGGCCCTTTCCCCGTGAAACAGGTTCTGCCCTTCTTACCGTGATCTTTTGCAAGGAGCAATCATGAGTACTACCGTGGCTGTCAACTGGGCCGCTGTTGAACCCATCATCCCGGAACTGCTGCTGGTCGGCATCGCTGTGTTGCTGATCATCCTCGATCTTTTCGCCCCCAGACAGCGGCAGTTGCTGCCCTGGCTGACCGTGGTCGGCTGCCTGGCCGTGGGTGTCATGGTTCTTGGATCGAGACCCGCCGTCGCCTTTGGCGGCATGTTCGTCATCGACGGCTATGCGGTGTTTTTCAAGACCCTCTGTCTGACCGGCGTGGTCGTCACCACCTTGATGAGCGAGCATTTCCGTCGAATTTCCGGTATGCACCAGGGTGAGTATTACAGTCTGCTCGTCCTTTCGGCGGTGGGCATGCTGATCATGGCCTCGGCCGGCGATCTCATGATTCTGTACCTGGGGCTTGAACTTATGGCCCTGCCGATCTATGCCCTGGTGGGGCTGCACAAGACCGATAACAGGACCAGTGAGGCGGCGATCAAATACTTTCTCATGGGCGGCTTTGCCTCGGCGCTGCTGCTGTTTGGCATGTCGCTCCTGTTCGGCCTCACCGGGACCACCGACATCGCCTCCATCGCCAGAGTGATCGAGGTGCATGCCCTGGCCGGCAACCCGGCCCTGGCAGCCGCCCTTGGGTTGCTGATTGCCGGGTTCTGCTTCAAAGTGGCGGTGGCGCCTTTTCACCTCTGGACGCCGGATGTCTATGAAGGCGCACCCACCGTGGTCACCGCTTTCATGTCCGTTGCTCCCAAGGCGGCGGCTTTCGCTGTCTTCGGCCGGGTGCTTTTTTACGGCCTGCCGGAACTGCAGCTTCACTGGGGACCGATTCTGGCGGTGCTGGCTCTGTTAACCATGGCGGTGGGAAATATCACTGCTCTCTGTCAACGCAGCCTCAAACGGATGCTGGCCTATTCCTCCGTCGCCCATGCCGGGTACGCTCTGCTCGGCCTGCTGGCCGGCACCACCCAGGGACTGGCCGCCACCATGTCCTATTTGTTCATCTATCTGTTCATGAACCTGGGCGCCTTTGCCATCCTCATATTGCTGGCCACCGAGGGGAATCCCCGCGAAACACTGGATGACTGCAAGGGGCTGGCCGCCCGCAGCCCCATTGCCGCGGCGCTGATGCTGGTGTTCTTTTTTTCCCTGATCGGTATCCCACCCACCGCCGGCTTTATCGGCAAATTTTACCTGCTCAAGGCGGCTTTCAGCGCCGGCTACATCCTGACCGTTGTTGGTGCGGTCCTCTTCAGCGCCATTTCCGCCTATTTTTATCTCCGAGTGGTGCGGTACATGTACATGGATGAAGGGGAGCAAAACATGGTCTTTCACTTTTCCCCCGGCATGATCGCTGCCTTGGCCTTCTGTGTGCTTGGTGTTCTCGGTCTCGGGATATTTCCGGGTCTGCTCTTTGACTGGGCGGGGAGTGCGGCTCTGGCCGGTTGAGCTGGTTATGGTGCTGAAGGCATAAAATTTTCAAGGGGGGCCAAAAGCCCCTCTTTCTTTTTTTAAACGAACACGAGTCTTAACGTTTTTTCCAGCGCACCCACCTCTTATTCCCCTGTAGGAACAACAGAGTCCACTGTATGCATCGACAACCGACAGGTGGCGTGGCGGGGTCATATCTGTGATTCCCCGGTCGCCGGCTTCTCCACGAATCGTGCGCTGGCAAGTGGCTTCAGGTACGGATCCGTCAAGCATGACAATTCAATCGCTGCACAATTGCGCAAGCAGGGGAGCAGGGAAGGTGGACAGCAAGTTCGCCGCATCATGAGTATTGCGGTGGAAATAAGGGGGTGACGCTCAACAGGGTCCCTGGCTGTTGCCTTCTGAGTCACTGTTTTGCGGCAATATGGCTTTGACCCGTCCCACGAGTCCGTTCGCCAATCGCACCTTGATCCCGTGGGAATGCCATTCGGACCGGGTCAGGATTTTATCGACCATTCCCCGGGTCAGTCGCCCGGTACGCTGGTCCTGTTTGCAGACAATATCGACGAGCTGTCCTGGTTTGATTGCTGCCCGATTTTTTCCATCCATTCGATTATTATCCTTTTTTCTGACTGTGCTGTTGGGTACTGATGCGGTTTGTTCATCACGGAATAGATGACCGTTCAGCGGGTCCACGGGATGAGTGTCGTCCCCGACTGACTGAAACCGTTTCATGACCAGGATTACGACAACGACAATAAAAGGGAATAGTACTGCCGATACCATCCCCGAGACCATAAAACCGTTTTGGTTGTCAACTGTGATCCGCCCACGTGTTGTCGGTAACCTGGATCCGTGAGCGGTCGTCCGTGCGTCAGCTTTATTTTCTGTGACCGTTTGATTAAAGTAAACTTTATCGGACGGTTACGGGCAATAAAGATGGCGTGCGGACGGACGCCCCGAAGGGCGGCGAATGAAGGTTCCCTTTAATGATTCTGCTGAAATTATAATATAATTACAGCAATTTATACACAAAAAATCGTCCAGCCGTCACGGATTCAGGGGTATTGCACGAATTCCGCCAAAAGTACCTTCAAGGAGATATTATGAAATATGCACAAGCCCGGCAAGGGCGGGTTTTTATTCTTCGTCTCGAAGATGGTGAGATCGTCCACGAGGTCATCGAGCAATTCGCCCTTGATCACGATATTACAGCAGCCTCTGTGATTCTTGTCGGCGGGGCCGACGATGGCAGCAGGTTGGTGGTTGGGCCGCGCGTGGATCGTCAGCTCCCGGTCGAGGCCATGAAACACCAGTTGAAAAATGTCCACGAAGCTGTTGGAGTGGGGACACTGTTTCGGGATGAAGAGGGTGTCCCGCTTCTCCACATGCATGTCGCCTGCGGTCGGGTCGATACAACGGTTACCGGTTGTATCCGTGATGGGGTGAAAGTGTGGCGGGTTATGGAAGTGATCATCCATGAGCTGGTCGGGACCGACGCCAAGCGGGTCGTGGAAGAACCTTTGGGTCTGAAGCTGCTGCGCCCGTAGTTTCCGTTGTCCTGGATCCGTGATTATTCGTCCGTATATCCAAAAAAGCGTCCAGCCGTCACGGATTCAGGTTGTATTATCATTTGGAGAAGCGCTTGGTAACACTTTTCCCGTGGCGGCCGTTTTCATTCGCGCAGCGCGATGGTATTTTTCCCACATGGACCTGTTTGTTCTGATCTCCTTGAAAATTATAGTAAAACAGTTGGTTGTTGAACATTTCCGTCCCACCTGCATGGCCACTATATACATTGAAAGAATTAATCGAGTTAAGTAAAACTACGGATAAGGATGCGACTGGTTCAAACAACGTGATACTCCCCGAGAGCTGATCCCATATACACACTAGCCGGAGCAGAGCGATATGACTGAAGAGAGAGGAAACACCGCTACGGTCATTGCTGCGCTGCAAAAAAAACTGGCCGCTCTTGAAACCGACAACAGTCGTCTGGTTCAGGAAAACAGCCATTTCCGCCGCCTTTATGAACAGGTGCCGCTGGCATATCAATCCCTTGATGAAAACGGTAATTTTCTTTCGGTCAACCAGGCTTGGATGGATGCCCTCGGCTATCGTGCCGATGAGGTTGTCGGTAAAAATTTCGGTGAGTTTCTCCATCCCGACTGGCGGGATCACTTCAAAGAGAATTTCCCACGCTTCAAGGCGATGGGCGAGATTCTCGGCGTTGAGTTTGAAATCAGAAAAAAGGACGGCACCTATGTCTACGTCTCCTTCAACGGTCGAATCGGCAAGGATTCGGAGGGAAATTTCCAGCAGACCTATTGCATATTCCAGGATATCACCCGACAAAAGCAGATGGAACAAACCCTCATCCGCTCCGAGACGAAATGGCGCAATGTCCTGATCAATACCCCGCAGGTCGCCATCAGCCTCGACCCTGAGGCACGGATCGTCTTTGCCAACACCCATTTCCTGCAACTGGTCGGGTACCGCAGGGACGAGGTGCTTGGCGGCGACTGGTTTGACCTGTTTATTCCTGACCATTGCCGGGAACAGGTCCGTATGGTTTTTCACACCACCATGCAGCGGAAAGATACCGCCGAATTCTCCACCTATGAAAACGAAATCGTCACCAGAAACGGCGAATTGCGCAATGTCGCCTGGTCCAATGTCCTCAGCAAGGATACCGATGGAAACGTTATCGATGTCACCAGCCTTGGCATCGACCTGACCGAGCGGCAAAAGGCGATGGAGGCCCTGCGGGAGAGCGAAACTCGCCATCGTACTATTCTGTTGACCACCATGGACGGTTTCTGGATGGTGGATACGAGCGGTCGTCTCCTGGAAGTGAACCGCACCTACTGTGGGATGAGCGGCTACAGTGAAGAGGAGCTGCTGACCATGACTATTGCCGATCTCGAAGCCAGCGAGAGCCCGGAAGCGGTTGCCAGGCATATGCAAAAGGTGATCGCCACCGGCGGAGATCGTTTCGAGTCCCGGCACCGCCGCAAGGACGGCAGCCTGTTCGATGTCGAGGTCAGCGTGCAGTACAGTGCCCTGGAACAACGGTTTTGTTTTGTCTTTATTCGCGATATCAGTGCCCACAAACAGGCGGAGCAGGCCCTCAGGGAGAGCGAAACTCGCTTCAGGACCTCCTTTTATACCAGTCCCGATGCGGTGAGCATCAATCGCTTCGAAGATGGAGTGTTTATTGATGTGAACGAAGGTTTCGTCCGCTTGACCGGATATACTCGCGACGATGTCCTGGGAAAGTCTTCACAGCAGATCAACTTGTGGTGTAATCCGGAAGACCGAAAAATTCTGGTCAAGGAGTTGCGGGACAAAGGGTATTGTGAGAACCTGGAAGCGGAATTTCGCCGTAAGAACGGTTTGATCGGTATTGGCCTGATGTCGGCGAGAATGCTTGAATGGCAGGGAGAAAACCACATTCTCTCGGTCACCAGGGATGTCACCAGCAACAAACAGCTCGAACATCAGCTGATCCAGGCCCAGAAAATGGAATCCATCGGGCGTCTGGCCGGCGGCGTTGCCCATGACTTCAACAACATGCTCGGAGTAATCCTCGGTTATTCAGAGATGGCAATCGAACAGGTGCCCCAGGACCACTCGCTGCAGACCGCCCTGCAAGGCATCCGTCAAGCGGCACAACGTTCGGCGGACCTGACTCGGCAACTCCTTTCCTTTGCTCGCAAGCAGACCGTGGCACCCAAGGTGCTTGACCTCAATCAGACTCTTGAGGGTATGCTCAACATGCTGCGGCGGTTGATCGGCGAACATATCGATCTTGCCTGGTTGCCGGGGGAGGATGTGGCTCCGGTGAAGATCGACCCTTCGCAAGTCGACCAGATTCTTGCCAATCTCAGTGTCAATGCCCGGGATGCCATCGGCGAAACCGGCAGGATCACCATCGAAACCGGCAATGTCCTCTTTGACGAGAACTACCTGGCAGACCATGCCGAGGTGGTATCGGGCGAGTACGTCCTCCTGGCAGTCAGCGATGATGGTTGCGGCATGGATAAGGAAACCATGCGCCATGTTTTTGAACCCTTTTTCACTTCCAGGCAGGCAGGGGAGGGCACCGGCCTGGGACTGGCGACGGTCTACGGCATCGTCAAGCAGAACAACGGGTTCATCAATGTCTACAGCGAGCCGGGTCGGGGGACAACCTTTAAGATCTACCTGCCACGATATGGCAGTAAGGCAGACAGTCCAGTGGATGCAGGAGAAATTGAGCCATCATCGGGTTCCGAAACCATCCTGCTGGTTGAAGATGAACCGATGATTCTCGAGATGGTCACGCTCATGCTTCAGCGTCAGGGCTACCAGGTACTGGCTGCCGCTACCCCGGGAGAGGCGCTGCGCCTGTCCGAAGAGTACG
This sequence comes from Desulfobulbus alkaliphilus, assembly GCF_016918545.1. Classification (GTDB taxonomy): domain Bacteria; phylum Desulfobacterota; class Desulfobulbia; order Desulfobulbales; family Desulfobulbaceae; genus Desulfobulbus; species Desulfobulbus alkaliphilus. Next base: position 66,270 of record NZ_JAFFQC010000005.1, read on the forward strand.
CCGGGACAATCCGCCTGTTGATGACCGATGTGATCATGCCGGAGATGAACGGCCGCGATCTTGCCGACGCGCTCCACAGGTTGTTCCCGAACCTCAAATGCCTCTTCATGTCCGTTTATACCGCCAACGTCATCGCCCATCACGGCGTCCTTGACGAAGGGGTGCAGTTCATCCAGAAACCCTTCACCATGAAGGACCTCGGCGGCAAAGTCCGTGATGCGCTCGATCGAAAACCTTCCTGAGGGTTGAATGCACCAAGAGCGGGTGACTTGGTGGCCATCCAGGCGAGATACTTTGTTTTGATAAGAGTTCCTGAATCCGTGGCGGCTGGACTTTTGTGTTGGATATATCCAAAACAAACGTCAACCGTCACGGATTCAGGATTATTTGTGACCTGAACCAGAACTATTCACCGCTAAAAAAAAACGAAGAGGTTTGCTTATGACCAAGGTCCGTTTTTTCCCCCTGCTGCTTTTTTTTGCTCTCAGCTACTCTCTGGCGAACTTTGTTCCCATGCCATGGAGCGATTCAGTGGTTCATGCCCAATCTCAGGCTGAGTATCTCAGAGAGGCGAACAACCTCATCAGAAGCGCTGAAAGATCCTTCCATGGAGGGAAGCTCGAAGAGGCACGAATGGAACTGGACAAGGCAAATCAGGCGCTTGAGGCCGCAGCGGCCGAGGGTGATTCCCCTCAACTCAGCAGTGCCCGCACACGGTATGACAGACTTTCCGGCAATGTGGATCGGCGGTTGGAAGACGCCGTGTCAGCCTCCGTCTCGACAGCACCAACTCCCACTCCGCAGACAGCCAGGTTCCCCGCCTCCAGGGATCTGCGTGAGCTGAATCGGGAAATGGAGCGAACCCGCTCGAACTTGAACGACCATCGCTGGTGGGATCTGTCGCCTTCCATACGAGAGACCAGGCTTCAGGGGGCATCGGAATCGGTCGACACCTACCGGGAACGGCTGGATGCAATTATTGCATCAGTTGATCCTGCCTTTCACGACAGCCCCGAAATCAGGGAAAGCCAAGCCATCCTGGCTGACATCTCCCCTCTGATCCAACAGCGTTCCACCGAGACCGAACCCGTTGAGGAAAGCTCGCCGGCCGCGACCGAAGCTCTTTTCCTGGCCGAAAAAATTCAGGAGTTGCACCATGCCTTTAACGCTCGTTTTCAGGGGGTTCACGGCAGTAGCATGATTGAGGGTACGACCCCAGAGGATCAGCTGGAACAGGGACGCAAAGCCGTGGCGCAGCTCGAGACCCTGGAACAGGACGTGCTGCCATTGCTGCAGCCGGTTATGGGGAACGTGGTTGACACACTGGGAGAGACACCGGCGGCAATAAACAATGCCCTCCACGATCTGGGCGTGAAAACCGATTTCGATGTTGGCAGCAGATTTGACGATCTCCACAGGGGCCTTGTGAACGTTGAAAAAAGCCGACGGGCATCATCGCAGGATCTGGCTCGACAAGCTGAATTCACCATGATGGGCATTGAAGGCCTGGCGGAAGAAATCAGGCTCGAACGATTGCAAGGAGCCAGGGAATTTCTGCTCCTGGCCCAGGCCTTCGACACCGCAGATCAGGACGTTAACAGACTTCTTGGCCAGGTGGATACCTTGTATGCCGAGATGAGCGTCCGCATTGAAAAAGAAATCGATGCCCGTGCATGGGCTGGCAACATGGCCGATTTTCCCGGTCCAGGTACCGTGGCGGAACTCTCCCAGGCGGCCCTTGACTTCATCCGCCAGCACCCCAACTGGAATCCCCCCGGCAGGGGGACCAAAATTTTGGCAACATCGGTTCAGGGGCCCTGGGATGTCGGAACCCGCGACCTTTTCGGCCGCGTACTTCAGTGGCGTCTTCCCCTTCATGTGGCCATCACCAACAGTGAAATGAAAAAAGACAACATCGCCAGAGTCTACGAACTGAGCATTCTCACCGCCGAAGGCACACCAGCCAGGGTCGAAAAAAAGCCGCCCTTCACGGAATACTGGGTTGGCAACAGCTGGAACATGCGCATCGAAAATGTTCCGGCACAGCAATAGACACTCCGACCTGACTTGACGAACCGGGAAGCCTGTCTCGGTTCCTGCTGGCGGGGCGTGTCACGCCCCGCCAGCACTGCCTCTGCTCGTCCACTCCCCGCACCCCTTGCAGGCTTGACTGGTACTCACCCCATGAACCCCTCCACCATTGACGTGGTCATGCCGGAGATGAATGGCCGTGACCTTGCCAACGCGCTGGGCAAGTTGTATCCGGAGCTCAAATAGCAAATAGGGGTCAAGGGGGTCATCAAGGGGGTCAAGTCTGCTTTTAACTTTATTTGCGAAGTCAATTCGTATTTAACCGCCAAGGCAGAAGAAATATTTCCCGTGACATGGCCTTTTATCTTGTCCGCCTTTTGACCTGAGCCAGGCAATCTCAAGTGAAGTGGGAAACATTTTGGTATAAACAGGTACTACACGGTCAGTAGTTTAGTTGAGCGGTTGCGTTGCACACCAGACTGGAAGGTGAGAGGATCTCTTGCTGTGATCAGGATAAAAGAAGCTAAGAGCCAAAAGTAGATTTGACCCCTTTATGACCCCTTCGCTGACCCCTTCACCCTTGACCTCGTTACCCTGAATTCAGCTGTATTGACGTCATAACGTTATGGAGCTATAATGTCACAAATATTGGAGGTGATATCATGGCAATACCAGCCAAAAGGGCCACCGTGTATTTCGATCCTTCCATACACAAGGCCCTGAAATTAAAATCAATAGAAACATCAAAATCAATTTCAGATCTTGTCAATGACGCAGTCAAGGCGGCGCTTGCCGAGGATGCTGAGGATATCGCTGCGTTCGAGGAAAGGGCGAATGAGCCGTTGATCAGTTTTTCCGAAATGCTCAAAAGGCTGAAAAAAGATGGCCGCATATGAAATATTTTTCAGGGAATCGGTTTGGAAAGAACTCAAAAAGGTTCCCCAAGCCGATCTCAAAAAAATTATTTCCCGAATTGAGCAACTTGGAAACGATCCTCGGCCTATGGGGTGCGAAAAACTCACAAGCCTTGAATTATACCGAATCCGTCAAGGGAATTATCGGATCGTATATTCAATCCAGGATGACGAGCTTACGGTATGGGTGGTCAAGGTTGGCCATCGCAAAGATGCATATCGCTGAGCAAACAAGCGCCTGGAGCAGACCGAGGATTCCACTGACTCCGAGCAGTGACACAGGACGGTTAGCAGTGCGGTTGAGCGGGTGACACATTACGCACGATTGAAAACCGGAAATGTACCTTTCCCTTCCCTGCGGGAAACGCAGGGAAGTCGACCACGACCCGAAATCCTACAAAATCCTCTTTGTTGCTTGCCGCAAAATTTGATCTGTTGGAGCAGCGGACATCTTTTGGCGGGTGACGCCAAGACCCCGGTTGTTCCGGGACAACGGCGGGTACGGGTGGAACGATGAACCCCACGATTCCCTGCATCGAACCGAAAAGCCTCGGTACGTATCGTTAAACAATCGTCGTGATGGAGGGTAGCTTTGGCTCAACTTGAACATATCGAGGCAATTGAAAAGCGGCTGTGGAACGCTGCGGATACTCTGCGGGCCAATTCCAACTATGCCAGTAACGAATACTTCCTGCCGGTCATGGGGCTGGTGTTTCTGCGTCATGCCTACAGCCGGTATCTTCTGGTTAAAGGTAAGATCGAGCCTACCTTGCCCAGCCGGGGTGGAAAAACCCGGTCTTTGACCAAGGAGGACTTTTCCAAACAGAGTGCCATCTTTCTGCGCCCCGAAGCACAGTTTGATTCTCTGGTGTCCCTGCCGGACAGTGCCGACCGGGCCAAGGCGCTGATCGAGGCGATGGAGTCCATCGAGGAGGATTACGAGAACCTGCGCGGCGTCTTGCCCAAGTCCGAATACCAGGAGCTGGACAACGATGTCCTCGGCCAGTTGCTTCGGACCCTCAACCCGGAGGAGTTGAAGAAGGTTTCCGGCGATGTCTTCGGCCGCATATATGAATACTTCCTGACCCAGTTCGCCAACCAGAAGGCCCATGACGGCGGCGAGTTCTTCACTCCCATTTCCATTGTCTCCCTGATTGCCCATGTGATCGACCCGGATCACGGTGTCATCCTCGACCCGGCCTGCGGTTCCGGCGGTATGTTCGTGCAGAGTGCCCGGACCGTAGAAGAGCATGGCGACAGCCCGACGGAAAAATTGCTCATCCGGGGGCTGGAGAAGAACGCCACCACTATTCGCCTGGCCAAGATGAACCTGGCCGTGCACGGCCTGGAAGGCGATATCCTCAAGGCCATCACCTATTACGAAGATCCGCACGAACTGGTGAACAAGGCCGACTATGTCATGGCCAATCCTCCTTTCAACGTGGACGAGATCGATGCCGACAAGGTGGGGCGCGATCCGCGCCTGCCCTTCGGGCTCCCCGGCGTCAACAAGAAGGGCAAGGTCAGCAACGGCAACTATGTCTGGATCAGTTATTTCTACAGCTACCTGAACGACAAGGGAAAGGCCGGTTTCGTGATGTCGTCCCAGGCCTCAAGCGCCGGGGGCGGCGAGGCCAATGTCCGCCGAAAGTTGATCGAGACCGGCGATGTCGATGTGATGATCGCCATCCGTTCCAACTTCTTCTATACCCGCACTGTGCCCTGCGAACTCTGGTTTTTGAACCGCGACAAGCCCAAAGAGCATAAAGACAAGGTGCTGATGCTCGACGCTCGCAACGTCTACCACAAGGTGACCCGCAAGATCTACGATTTCAGTCCTGAGCAGGAGAAAAACCTGCTGGCCGTTGTCTGGCTTTACCGGGGGCAGACCGGCGACGGATACAGTTGCTGGAACAGGCCGCTCGGCTGCTCTACAAGGAATGGTTCGTCCACCTCCGCTTCCCCGGCCACGAACACACCCAAATCATCGACGGCGTGCCGGAGGGGTGGGAGAAGAAGCGGTTGGGGGATGTCGCAGCCACAAACGCTGAAAGCTACAAGGCGAACAACCTGCCCAATGAAATCAACTACATAGACATCTCATCGGTGAAACAGGGGCGAATACTTTCGAAGAACAAAATGCCTTCTTCAGAAGCTCCGGGCCGTGCACGTCGCAAGGGAGCCGATGGAGATGTTATTTGGTCAAATGTTCGTCCCAATTTAGGGGCGTATGCCCTTGTTCTTGAGCAAGATGAAAATGATGTTTTTTCTACTGGATTCACGATTCTGCCACCTGTGACCATTCCCTTTTCTTATCTTTACTTGTTTGTAACCACAGATGACTTTGTAAGCCATTTGGTAAATCACACAATGGGTGCAAGTTACCCAGCGGTAAGACCGGACGACTTCGAAAGAGCGGAGATACTTTTGCCAGCTCAGAGCGTGCTCAACATCTTCCATGATAAGATGGAGCCTGCATTTCAAATGATTCAAGTCCTTGAAAAAAAAATAAATGCACTGGCCAAAGCCCGCGACCTCCTCCTGCCCAAACTGATGAACGGGGAGGTGGCGGTATGAGCTGCGATCCCCACGATGTACGGGCGCACGGCCGTGATGTAGGGGCGCACGGCCGTGCGCCCCTACAAGTATCCCAACGAAACCGTCGCTCCATCAGACTACAGGGATACGATTATTCCCGGGCCGGGGCGTATTTTCTGACCATCTGCACCCACGATCGGGAATCTTTGTTCGGGGAAATCGTACACGGCAAAATGCGGTTGAATGATGCGGGGAGGATTGTTGCCGATGAATGGTTGAAAACCGGGGAAATCCGCAACGAAATTGAATTGGACGAATGGGTGGTGATGCCCAATCATTTGCATGGGATTGTGGTTATTACCAGCACCGTAGGGGCGCACGGCCGTGCGCCCCTACAAGGCCGTGCGCCCCTACAATCGTCAAACCACCACGGCTTGTACCGGCAACCAAAATCCCTGGGATCTTTGGTGGCCGGATACAAATCCGCCGCAACCAAACGCATCAACGAATTACGCCAAACACCCCGCGCAAAATTATGGCAACGCAATTATTGGGAACATATTGTCCGCAATGAACCGGAATTGAATCGTATCCGGGAATATATCCATAACAATCCCGAGCAATGGGAATTGGACAAATTATTCATAGGGGCAAACGGGACTGCCCCCACTGAACTCCGGGAACCGGTTGCCGAATATGGTTTGGAGACATGGATGACATGAAACTATCCGATTTCCACACTCAAATCGCCCTTGACGAAGACTCCTCACGCCAGTTCAAGGCGGATGTGAAGAATGCCGATTCCTTGGCCTCTGAGATGGCGGCTTTGCCAACACGGGTAGCATGGTTATATCCGGTCACTTTGACCCGACAAGTGACCTTATAAGTATAGAGCCAGCGGCATGAATAATTCGGAAATTCTTATTTATCAGGCCACCGACGGCAAAATCAAAATTGATGTCCGGCTGGAAGACGAGACGGTCTGGCTGACCCAGGACCACATGGCTGGGCTGTTCGGCAAAAGCAAGAAGACGATTTCCGAGCACATCCGCAATATTTTCAGTGAAGGCGAACTGGTCGAGCAGGTGGTTGTCCGGAATTTCCGGACGACCACTCGACATGGTGCCATGCCTGACAAAACCCAATCCAGAGACGTTCAATTGTACAACCTGGACGTGATCATCTCCGTCGGTTACCGGGTCAAGTCCCACCAGGGCACACAATTCCGCATCTGGGCCACCCAGCGACTGAAGGAATACATCGTCAAGGGCTTTGCCCTGAACGACGAGCGTTTCAAAACGGGAAATTCGATGGCCTATTTCACGGAGTTGCAGGAACGCATCCGCGAAATCCGCCTTTCTGAACGTTTTTTCTATCAGAAAATCAAGGATATCTATACCACAAGCATCGACTACGACCCTAGGAATGAAAAGACTGTCGAGTTTTTCAAGGTGGTTCAGAACAAGCTCCTCTGGGCCATCAGCCAGCAGACGGCGGCGGAACTGGTCTATCGCAGGGCCGACGCCGCGCTGCCCCTGATGGGAATGCAGTCGTTCGACAAGCAAGGTGAGTTGGCTGTGCGTAAAAGCGATGTGAGCATCTCCAAGAACTACCTTGCCGAGGACGAAATGAAGCTGCTCGGCCTGCTGGTGGAGCAATACCTGGCCTTCGCCGAAGCCATGGCCCAGCAAAGAATTCCCATGCACATGACAGACTGGATTCAGCGGTTGGATGCCATTATTCAGCTCAATGGCCGGGAGTTACTGACCCATGCAGGCAAAATCAGCCACCAGGTGGCCCCGGAAAAAGGAAGGCAAAGCATGACCGGCGTGACTTCCTATGTCGCCAAGGGGCTGCTGCCCTACCACGGCCTGGGCTCGGGCATCAAACGGGCACTGGAAAAGTGGCCGGACATCGACTTTGCCGACGACCACGAGGGATGCCTGTTCACCGCCACGGTTCACCGCAAACCGGTAGAAGAGCTGGTTTTGGTGGATAAAGGTGCAATAAAGATGCAGGGTGCACCTTTAAAAGCATCTTTATCTGACTTCCAAATGCAATTGTTGGATTTTATTCGGTCAAACCGAACTGTTTCCTATGACGAACTGGCGGACATGACCCAAAAAGATCGCACCACTGTGATGCGTAACATCGGAAAGCTTAAGGATGCAGGCATCCTGCGGCGTGTGGGGTCCAAAAAAACCGGTCATTGGGAGGTGATTGAGTGATGATGGGCGAATTATGAATGTTGAATGGAAAATCACGGAGCGCAGCTTTCAATTCGCAGTGCGGATTGTGCGCCTTTGTCAATTTCTGGAAAAGCAGGATCGGGTTTCCAGAACCCTGGCATCTCAACTCCTCCGTTCGGGGACTTCGGTTGGTGCCAATATCGAAGAAGCGCAAGCCGGTCAAAGCAAGGCAGACTTTACCGCCAAAATGTCGATTGCACGCAAAGAGGCAAGGGAGACCCATTACTGGCTCAAGCTATTGGTTTCTTCGGAGATCATTACCGATGAAAAACTTGGCGAACTATTGCAAGAAGCTGATGAACTGGTTCGAATCCTGACCAGCATCGTCAAGTCCGCTCAAACCCGGAATGAGTCATGAGCAGCACTTCATCATTCAAAACTCATCATTCATCATTTACCGAAGACACCCTCGTCCAGCAGACCACAGCCGAGTACCTGGAGCAGCAGCTCGGGTGGCTGTCGGTGTATGCCCATAACAACGAGGCCTTCGGGCCGGATAGCCTTTTGGGGAGAACCTCGGACCGTGAGGTGGTGCTTACCCGGATCTTGCGAACCAAGCTGGCTGACCTGAATCCCGGCTTGCCTGATGGCGCTTATGACGATGCCATTCGTCAGATCACCGCCACCATGGCCTCCCAGACCCTGGCCGCAACCAATCGCGAAAAGTACGCTCTCTTGCTCGACGGGGTACTGGTCGCCTTTCGCAACGACAGGGGCGAACGGGTCCGGCAACGGCTGAGGGCAGTTGATTTTGAGGCCCCGGAAAACAATGATTTTCTTTGCGTGCGTGAGTTGTGGGTGAAAGGGGATCTCTACCGGCGGCGGGCGGATATCATCGGTTTTGTCAACGGATTGCCCCTTCTGTTCATCGAGTGCAAGAATATCCACAAGAATCTGAAAGCCGCCTTCGAGCAGAACTTTTCCGACTACCGCGATACCGTTCCCCACCTGTTCCACCACAACGCCATCGTCATGTTCGGCAACGGTGTGAAGGCCAGGATTGGTTCCATCACCAGCCGATGGGAGCATTTCAACCAATGGAAACGGTTGGAGGAGGAAGCGCCTGGAGCCGTGGACATGGAGACGCTGCTCAAGGGCGTCTGCGAGAAGCGCAACTTCCTCGACCTGGTCGAAAATTTTACCCTGTTCGATGAGACGGCCGGGGAACCCAAAAAGATTATTGCCCGCAACCATCAGTTCCTGGGCGTAAACCGGGCCATTGCTTCGGTCCGGGACCGGACGGCGCGACTGGGCAAGCTGGGGGTCTTCTGGCATACCCAGGGCTCGGGCAAGAGCTACTCGATGGTGATGTTCACCCGCAAGGTACACCGCAAGCTGGGCGGCAATTTCACCTTTCTGGTTCTGACCGACCGGGACGATCTCGATACCCAGATCTACAAGACCTTTGCCAACTGCGGCGTGGTGAGCGACCAGGAGCCGTGTCGGGCCGCCAGTGGCCGTCATCTGAACACCCTGCTGACGCAGCACAAGGCCTACATCTTTTCTCTGATCCAGAAATTCAATCTGAAGGTGGAGCCGGAACAGCCATACAGTGACCGGGACGACATCATCGTCATCACCGACGAGGCCCATCGCACCCAGTACGGCACTCTGGCGCTTAATCTGCGTAACGCCCTGCCCAATGCCAGTTATATCGGCTTTACCGGCACGCCCCTGTTCAAGGATGATGAGATTACCCGCCGGGTCTTCGGCGAATATGTCTCGACCTATGACTTTGGGCGAGCGGTGGGCGACCAGGCCACGGTGCCGCTTTACTATGACGCCAGGGGCGAGAAACTGGGCGTGGCCATCGGGGACTTGAACGAACGGATCGCCGCCAAGCTGGAGGAGTTGGAAACCGAGAGTATCGATGTGGAGCAACGGCTGGAGAAGGAACTGAAGCGTGATTACCACATCATTACCGCCGGCAAACGGCTTGACCAGGTAGCGCGGGACTTTGTGCGCCATTACTCGACCGGCTGGGAGACCGGCAAGGCAATGCTGGTGTGCATCGACAAGGTCACCTGTGTGCGGATGCATAAGTTGATCGATTTCTACTGGCAGGAGCGGATCAATGAGCTTACGAAGGAATTGGCTGGAATCGGTGACGAGCAGGAGGAACTGTTTCGCCACCGGCAACTGGATTGGATGCGTGAGACCAGAATGGTCGTGGTGGTGAGTGAGGAGCAGGGAGAGGTAGACAAATTCCGCAGGTGGGATCTGGACATCATTCCGCACCGGAAACTGATGAAGGAAGGAATCGACCTGCCGGAATCGATGCGGGAGAAACCGGAATACCGCAACCTGCAGACCATGGCCCTGGATGATGCTTTCAAGGCCGACGAACATCCGTTGCGGGTGGCCATCGTCTGTGCCATGTGGCTGACCGGCTTTGACGTGCCAAGCCTGGCTACGCTCTATCTGGACAAGCCGCTCAAGGCACATACCCTGATGCAGGCCATTGCCCGCGCCAACCGGGTAAGTGAAGGCAAGAACAACGGCCTGATCGTTGACTACTGCGGCATCCTCAAGCACCTGCGCAAGGCATTGGCTACCTTTGCCGGAACCAAGCCTGAAGGTGAAGGTGGTGAGATTGACCCGGCCCGGCCGGATGATGAGTTGCTGGCTGACCTGGCCGAAGCCATCTTGATGGTGCGGGCATTTCTCGAAGACCGGGAGGCCTCGCTGGATGACGTTATCCAGAAGACCGGCTTTGAAAGGAATGGGGCCATTATCGCCTGCAAAGAAGCGGCCAACGAAAACGACGAGACCCGCAAGCGGTTTGAGGTGATGTGCCGGGAGGTGTTCAAGAAGTTCAAGGCCTGTATCAACGTGGAAGGGGTGAACACCCACCGGGCTGACCGGGACGCGGTCAATATTATCTATAAGAGCCTGCAGCAGGACCGCGACCAGGCCGACATCAGTGATATCATCCGCCAGTTGCATGCGATTGTGGATGAGGCGATTGAAGTGAAGTCGGGGCTGACTATCGGTGAGCCTGGGCCGGAGACCACCTACGACATCAGCCGGATCGATTTCGACCGGCTGCGAAAAGAATTTGAGCGGAGCAAAAACAAGCGGACCGCAGTGCAGAATCTCAAGCAAGTCGTAGAAGCCCGGCTGCGGCGGCTGATGGAGCGCAACCCGCTGCGAACCGACTTGCAGCTGCATTACGAACAAATCGTGGCGGAATACAACCGGGAAAAAGACCGGGTAACTATCGAGCAGACCTTTGAGGCCCTGTTCCGCTTTGAGCAGGGCCTGGATGAGGAGGAACGACGGGCGGTCCGGGAGGGGCTGGATGAGGAATCGTTGGCCATTTTCGACCTGTTAAGGAAGCCGGACTTGTCTGCCAAGGAGATTAAGCGGATCAAGCAGGTGGCGGTGGAGTTGCTGGAGACCCTGAAAAGGAAAATTTCGGAAATCGATCATTGGCGTGACCGTGAAACCACCCGCGACACGGTCATGGTTGAAATACATAATTTCCTGTACAGCGACACCACCGGCCTGCCGGAGGTTTTTTATACGGAAGAGGATGTGCAGGCCAAGACGGACGAGGTATTTCATCACATCTACCGGGTCTACCCGACCATTCCCTCACCGTTTTATGCATGATTACTGACACAGGCATTTCGGGAGGCCTATCGCGTCTTGAATCCAGGCAGGTGGATGACGGTCGAGTTCTCTAACACCAAAGCCGATGACCCGACTCTGGTCGCCAAGGCCCGCGAACGCTGTTACGTCCCCGATCCCAACAAGACTGGCGATCTGGATAAACTGCGCGAGAAGGCGCTGCTCAAGAAGTTCGAGGTAAATAAAGAGGTCATAAAGAAGCTCAATGTCTTCCGCTTGGAAGCTGTCCGCGCCGGTTTCAAGAAAGCCTGGCAGGAACGCGAGTACGCCGTCATCGTCGCCGTGGCCGACAAGATCCCCAACAACGTCCTGGAAAAAGATCCCAAGCTGCTCATGTGGTACGACCAGGCAGTAACCCGTATGGGAGAGTGAACCACGAATGGACACGAATACACACAAATTGGAACCGGATGGAAAAACATTAGTGTCTATTGGTGTTCATTCGTGGTTCTTCTTAGCAGGCAAGGAGAACTGACTATGTACGATAATATTTCCGATCTGCTTAAACAAATCGCGCTGGGCGAAGACTCTGTTCTTGAACTCAAGGAAGTGGAGTTCAGTGGCAACAAAGTTATCGGTCCACACAAGGATGGCATGGCAGACGAACTGGCGGCCATGGCGAATACGGCCTCCGGCATCATTGTCCTGGGGGTTGATGACAAGACCAAGGAGATTCGAGGGATACCGCCGGAGAAACTTGACATAGTTGAAGGCTGGCTACGTTCTATCTGCAACGACTCGATTGATCCTCCCTTGGATTGTGTCATACGCAAACTCATCGTGCCCGATCAACAAGGTGGTGAGAAAACTATCCTGCGAATCGACGTGCCCCGCAGTCTTTTTGTCCATAAAAGCCCTAATGGCTATTTCCGCCGGCTCGGGAGTTCCAAGCGTGAGATGAGACCGGATGTTTTGGCGCGGTTATTCCAGCAACGCAGTCAGGCGCGACTCATTCGCTTCGATGAACAGACTGTTCCGGGCACATCTGTCAATGATCTGAATCCCAAGCTATGGAATCAATTCCGGACGGTTATCTCCTCCAAAGCGGATCAGGAATTTCTTGAAAAGATGAAGCTGATCGCCAAGGACGAAGACGGCGCCATGCGGGCGACAGTCAGCGGTATTTTGATGGCATCGGATGCACCGGAGTCTTTCATGTCCAGTGCTTTCATTCAGGCTGTTTGTTATCGAGGAACAGAGCGCAACGCCGCCTATCAACTGGACGCCAAGGACATCACTGGTCCGCTGGATGTTCAGATTCGGGACGCCTGCAAGTTTGTGGAGCGAAACATGCGGGTTTTTGCCATCAAAGCGCCCAATCGGATTGAAACCCCCCAGTTCTCCATGAACGCGGTGTTCGAGGCGGTAGTCAACGCTGTCGCCCATCGGGATTACTCCATTTACGGCTCCAAGATTCGCCTGCACCTGTTTTCTGATCGGCTGGAAATCTTCTCACCCGGTGCGATCCCCAACAGCATGACCATTGAGAGCATTTCGGAACGGCAATCGGCCCGGAACGAATTGATCACTTCCTTGCTGGCCCGTTGCCCTATGAATGTAAACGCAATCGGCAGCCAGCGTAATTTCATCATGGACAAGCGTGGCGAGGGGGTACCGATCATCATCACCGAAAGTGAGAAGCTCTCGGGAAGAAAACCGGAGTACAGGCTCCTTGATGATTCTGAGCTGATGCTGACAATTTTTGCCGCGCAACCACCCCATGGCGAGGATTGATTGTACGGATGGAATCCCCCTGGCAATACAGCACCGTTCATAACGGCGCCTGCAAGGTCATCGAAGAACAGACTCCTCTTCTCGATGAGGATGAGGCCCTTGATCACATTCTCTATGAAGATATGGAACAGGAGAGCGAGCAGCAGCCCAAAGTCAAACAGGCATTGCATGAAATATGGATGGCTCCAACGAGGGAAGATGCATATCAGGCCTTTGATGTGGCTCTCGCAACGTTTTCGGCGAAATACCCGAAGGCAATGGAATGCCTGAAGAAGGACAAGGAGGAAATGCTTGCGTTTTATGATTTCCCAGCCACTCACTGGCAGCATATACGGACAGCCAACCCAATAGAATCGACATTTGCCACGGTGCGTTTGAGAGCCGCAAAAACAGGGGGCTGCGTTACAAGACATAGCATTTTGTCTATGGTTTATAAGCTCGGTCAGAGTGCGCAGAAGAAATGGCGACGCTTGAGAGGGTACAGGCTGCCAGCCGAAGTAATACGCGGTGTTCAATTCAAAGACGGTGAAAAGGTTGATCCGGTAGAAGGAAGCGGAACCGACAGGTTAGCCAACGCCTGAGAATGATTCTTCGAACACCAGGCTTGACTATAGCTCGGTTTGAAGGTGAGAGAACCTCTTGCTGTGATCAAAATAAAAGAGACTAAGAGCCAAAGGTAGATTTGACCCCTTCAGAAGCTTTCTTTTTTTCAAAAAAATAATTTTTTGTCCGTAACTACCTGCAAAGGTACGGAGCTCTCAAAAGAGGACAGAGTCTTTTATATCAAGGCTGGATGTCCCAGGATTGAGTAGATTCGTCTGGCCTCCCGTCACCCTGCGCGATACACTATCAAACAGGAAGCTTTTGTGCAGATTGGCAGCAACCATGACGTATAACGCCGGATGACAGGAGAATTTCTTTGAAAAAGATTGATAAAAACAAGGGGAAGGACAATGAAAAAAGACAGCATATTTGATTGGGCATGCGCAACCATAGCCGAGGGTTATACGCAGATGGATCATCAGTTGGGGTATAGATTTCTGCTTGGCCCCAAAGAGACTCTGCGGCCATCAACAAAAATCCTGTTTCTCTCTTTGAATCCCGGTGGCAGCACTATTCCACTCGACCATCCATCTGAAAGCTGCGAGGAGTATCATGCTATTCTTGCTGAAAAATGGGGGCATAATGCTCCAGGCCAGGCTCCCTTGCAAAAACAGATTCAGGTACTTTTTAACGATTTGGCCACATTTCTTCCTGAAAAATCAACAGGGAAGGAGTTATTGACTCATTCCATTTTCGCCTATTATCTTCCCTTCAGGTCACCGAATTATCAGCAACTCCACCAGAAAGAGGCTTCCAGGCAACTGGCGTTTGCGTTATGGAGTAAGATAGTTACGGTGATTGACCCCCGGTTGATTATTTGTATCAACAACGAAACCTTTGCCGATATAACACGTATCCTGGAGCAACGGGATGCTCTTGCTCCGGAGACAAGAAAAACCTCAGTTGGTTGGGGGAATATCACGGCTGAAATCAAAAAGTACCATGGGCCTGGAAAGAAATATTGCGTATTGAGGTTCCCGCACTTATCCCGCTTCAAAATATTCGCCAGGCCAACATCAAAACCCTCTACAGATAACCTGCTTGCTCAGGCCGCGGAGTACATCACTTGAGAGGGATGGACATAAAGAGCCTTATATAGAAATAGGCAGACAAAAAAAGGGGACAGATTCTTTACTATACAATGAATCTTCCCCTTTTTTTGTCTGCCTATGGACTCAAAAATTTTTTATCACGAAAATGCTTGTCTCCGAAGGCCTTCAGGGCTATGACCATTGTCAATGGTGATCTATTTTCCTGAAAAGGTTTAATAATCAGGATAATACCGGGTACAATGGTAAAAAAACGACTGAGGGTGCATGGCTGCTGAACAAACCAACCCCACCGCTGAGCTGATCCACCACCTGCGGCAACCGGATCTGAGCATACTGGGCAACGCGATCCGTCGGCTACCGCCCGGACAATGGCAGGAGCGGATGTTTTTCACCGGCGCCGCTGATACCGAACTCAAGGCGCAGACAGGGCTGTTTCCGGCAACTTTTCGTAAAGACAATACAACGCACCCCATCTTTATTCTCCGTACCGGGACTGCCGGCCACCTGGCCTGCCCCTGTTCTTCACAGGGCAATCGTAAACGGTATCGTTTCATCGCTGAAGGCTGCAAGATGGAGATGAAAGACCAAATCATGAACCGTGATTCCTTTCTGATGGAGCAGTACCAGTTTGCTCTCCCCCTGGACCATCGACTGTGCAAAGGGTTACGTTTTTTTGGCAGGGTTCCGCTGCACTGTCTTCAGGACCACCGGGAAAACCACCCATGACAGTGACGAACCAGACCAACGCTTTTCGCGCCTGGCTGAAAACCGCCGCTGGATACGGGTATCTCACCCAGTTTGTCTCCATCATGGCCCGGCGTGGCCGCCTGGTTGCGAGCGGTGCTGGTGCCGGGCAATCTGCCTGGGCCGAGCGGGTAGTCGACCAGCGGCAGGACATGCTGCAGGACCTGAGTCATGATTTTCTGCTGTTTCTGCTCGACATCTGGCTGACAAGTGCAACGCGAAACCCGGAAATCAGCCGGCTTTTCCTTACAGGGGCGTATCGTCGGGTGCTGGAGCTGGCTTGGAACCGGTATCTCTGGCGCCAACAGGATCAGGCACGAAGCAAACAGGCCAACCCCCGCGGTTACCTGTATCGTCGTTTGCGGGAACTCCTCAACAGCGCCCCTCACTATACGATGACCACCAATGCCCAGGGGCTGTTGTGCTATCATCCGGTGGCTGATCCTGGGGCAGGGGATATCGAAGCGGCCACCAACCATCATGAAATCCTGCACTATTCTGACTGGCCGCCTCCGCCGCCCCTGGCTGGGCAGTCTCCTGAGAAGTATCTTTTTTCCGGCCAATGGCTTGCTGCCACCGCAGAATTTTTCTGGATCGAGGCTGGGCAACGGATCGGCACCCCGATAGCCATGCCGATTCGCGAGTTGTGCCGCTATCTGGCCGCGCACCACCCATGGCTGAACAATCCCCAACCGCAGAGTAGTGATGAGGCCGACCTGACCGACCGCCTGGCCGATCCCCATGGCACCCCGGAACAACAGATCCAGCGTCACGACGACCTGCGCACCATCACCGCTCTGGCAGCGCAACTGGTTGCCACCTGGCCTGCGGAACAACAACAGGTTTTTGCCCTCCGCCTGGCCGATCTGCCTGCCATGACCTTCCGCGAGATCAGCGAACACCTTGGTTTCGCCGATCATAATCGGTCCTACAGCCTGTATCAGCAAGCCACCAGATCTCTGCAACGGTTCACCGCCACCTGGCCCGGCCCGCCTTTGACTGAATTGCCCCGGGAGGTGGCCGAAGTCTTTATCGATGAAATGAAGAGGCTGTGCAAAAACAGCGGAAATTGATCGTATGAATAAACAAAGCCAACATCCTTTTTCCTCTACTTACACCTGGCTGCAATGGAATTTATGAACCCCGACTATGCCGGTTCTCCAGCCTGGAAGCAGGCCTGGCGTCTGCGCTGCTGTCCACCTGAGCACATGCTGATCAGGCCTGCTGATCAGCGATTACGCGATCATCTCGAAATCTGTCCCTGGTGCCGCGACACCCTGGAACTCCCGCCGTGCCCTTTACCCATGGACCAGCCCCTGGAATCAATTGCGCCCACCACCCCGTTGCCGGGCCATATATATTTCCTCCATTCCCGACTTGCCGGATGGGGCCCCAAATCGAGATACTATAATCCGCCCGCGGTGTTGATTCTTTCCTGCCCCGATGAGCATTCGCTCTTCGTTGCCCAGATCTATGGTGACCTGAGCCTGGCCGGCGCTGATGACATTGTGCTTCCTCCCGACCCCGGCGGCTTTGCTCAGCCGTGGAACTGCTACACCCTGATGCGCGACGATGTCGGTCCGCGGCTTGGCAAGGTCGACGCCGACCTTGTCGTCACCCTCCTGGAGCAACGAAAACAAGGGGAACTGCCCCTGCAGCCCGGATCCTTGCTGTGTTTTTTCCGGCAAATGGAGGTGGAAACCGGGTATTATTTTGCCCAACAGGCAAGCAGACGGCTGATGATGGTCCACACCGGTCAGAGCGCAACCCTGCTCAGGTATACCGATCACCGGGAACTGCTTCCGGATTTGCTGCAATTGCCGCTCAAAATGATCACCGACGCCACCTCCGTCACCGGCATGGATGATCTGTTGGCCGTAACATGTGCCGATGAACGACTCCTGCCCCTGGCCGCGGCCGATGCGGCAACCATCCAAGCCCTGGTTTTCACGGTTGAGCAGGGCAGGCTCGTCGCCGCCACCGTCGAGACACTTACCCTGACCTCACGGGATTATGCCGACGGGGTGCTCACAGTCACCGGTTTGGCCGATTGCAGCAGCACGGAGGTCCAGGCCTGGATTGTCCGTTGGCAGTCCGGCACCGAGTTGATCCCCCCCCTCCCTGGTCAATCGGGCTGTGAGGAGCGGCTCTTCTGGGCCGCATTTCCGCTGAAACCGCACCAGGCCGACCAGCCCGGCACGCTGATCGTGCGCATCCTTCGGGAGCGCCGGGAATGAGTCTTCCGGCAACGGCTCACTGGCAGGAACTGGCGGTGCTCCTGCACCGAACCCCGCTGATTGCCGCCCGCCGTCTCCGCGCCCCCTGTCCGGTCGCTCTCCCTCCAGAACCATTCCTGGCCCACCTTCTTGCCACGGCCCACCAAAAGGGCCTTGCCGATCTGTTCTATCGGCATCTGCTCACCGCACTGGCCTTGCCGTCGCCCCACAAATCACAGCCAGACCAGCTGCCGCATGCGGCAATTCAGGCCTTATTTCCAGAGCATGCACCCGCCACCCTGTACCGGGGGCATTGGCTCTGCCTGCCGATCCTGACCTGCCAGGAGTCGACCAGCTCCATCACCTGGTTTCTGCTGGGATCATTACCAGGGGAAGAGGGGGGGCTTATACTGAGCGGACACCCCATTCCGGAGCGGAGCAGTCGTGTTGCCATGCAGACTGCTCTGGAGGCGGTGCGCCGCTGCTGTGGCCACACAGGAGGGGAGTACCTGGTCATGGCCGTGCAGCATCCCGATGACCCGCCGGTCACCGGCGGCTCCCTGGCGCTGCCCTTTGCCCTGGGTATGCTGCTGCTTGACCGGCAAAGCCCATGGCCGGAGTTGGTCTTTGCCAGCGGCGGGCTGACCGCCGACGGCGACCTGCAGGCCATTGACGGGGAAACCGTGAAATATCTCCACGTCCATAAGCGCATGCACGCATTGATCCTCCCGGAAAATGGCTTGATCAATGGTCTTCAGGAAACCAAGGTGTTGCGCTGTGCCGACCTGGACCAGGCTTTTTTTGTGCTCAGCTGTCTGCAAGACAGGCTTGATCCTCAGGCAATCAACTGGTATCGAGTCTGCCTCGGCAATCCACAACTGTTTCTCGAGCAGTTCCACATCCTGCCCTTACCGTTGCTGACCAGCCGGGAAGGCCGCTCTGTCCTCTCCAGGATCGCGACCCAGCGACATATTTTTCTCCATAAGCTGAGCATATGTCTGGCCGGCTGCCGTGACGACCCGCAGCGGTCCGCTATGCTTGCCGATCTTTTCACGCCGGAGGAAATCCTCGCCATCGCACACCAGGCTGGCGGAGATGAAGGGTTTCACGCACATCAGTGGTGTGTGGCCCGAATAACCTCGGCCAACCGTCGCGGTGCCGTTGCCGCCACCAGGGTCTGGATCAAGCTTGCCGACACACTCCACCCCAGGTTGACCGAAGAGGAATTTGTCGAAAGTGCTAACCATGGCCTGATCGCCACCCGTTTTAATCGCTATGACTTCCGCCCCGAGTTGCCCGAAGATTTCCATAGAGCTTTGGCCATGGAGGAGAAGACCCATCCCGGGGCCACCAGAAATTCCCGCCCACTGGGCGCCCTGTACGGGACCATGGCCCAGAATTATGGGTTCTGTGGCCCGCAATGGCGGCAGCATCTCGAGGAATCGGTGGAGAAAGCTGCCGTGGCCTTTGGTAGAAAACATCACCGCGATCGCCTGCGCCTGTTCGCCTACCGGATCTACGGCCTCCTGGACGCGGAACTGTATGGCGAAGCCAGCGACCTGCTCGATCAATACCTCGGCCTGACCGCAGCAGCCGGCCACCCGCGGCACCTGATCACAACCCTGTGCCAGATCAATCAGCAGCCCAGCGAGCACACCCCATTCCAGACCGCGGTGGCCTGCAGACTGTTGGCCGAAACTGTTGGCCCGGGTGCGCCTGCGCCGACAGTGGTCGATCTGCAGGAAATCGTCAACGCCATCCCGGCGGCACTGCATCATCCCTGGCAGCTGACCACCTGCAATCTCGGCCGCCTGGCCCTGACACTCGGCGCTCCGGCCCTGGCCCGCCAACTGCTGGCCCGTGCCCTGAGAGCCTGTCTACAGGGTGGGGAAACCATGCAGGCCATGGCGCTCTTGCCATTGGCCATTCTCCATCACCACGGTCTGATCGAAGCGGAACACACCGCCATCTGCAGCCGCACCCTGGAGATGATCGCCAACAGTCCCCAGCTCAATCAGCAGCATTTTCGTCCGCTTCTCCAGGCCTCCGGCCCGGACGAGGTGCTGGCCGAAGTCCAGCGCCACCGTGGCCGCTATTTTCCCTTCAGCTACCGGTGAAAAAAAACAGAAAAAAAAAAGGACCAGGGAAAAAAAATCCATTTGTGCCCGTACATATCAACAGACAACACGTCCCGCGGCCTGCAGCGCCGACGGAAATGACCAAGGCACCAACAAACAGAGTAGAGCTACCGCATGCATCGATTGTTTCTTTTTTTCAACCACACCATCACCCTCGATCAGCAGAACAATGCCCGCACCGAGTTGGGGGTTACCAGCATTGTCGAACCACCCCTGGAACTCAGCCGCCGCTGGGCCAACATCCCGCCCACCGAGGCCAGCCTGCGCCCCTGGCTGCAGCCCATTTTGGCCTGGCTGCGGGAACATGCCCAACCCGGTGATTTTATCCTGGTGCAGGGAGAATTCGGGGCCTGCTACCTCCTGGTTCGTTTTGCCCTGGAACAGGGGTATATCCCGGTCTATGCCACCACCGAGCGCCACGCCCGGGAGGAACGACTCGCCGATGGTCGGATTAAGCTCGAGCACACCTTTGCGCATGTTCGGTTTCGGCGGTATGGGGAGTGAAGGGGTGCATCGATACATTTTTTCAGAAAACTTAAACAATGAACCAGGCCGAAGGAGTGACAGCATGCGCAAAATTTTTGTCAGTTTTCTAGGGACCAACGATTACCTTCCCTGTACTTACCAGATCAATGGATACGAACCGGTTCAAGGCGTCCGTTTTGTCCAGGAAGCCTGCATAGCCCGCTGGTGTGGTCCATGGCTCGCTGATGACCGGATTTATATTTGTGTGACCGATGAATCGTACGAAAAAAATTGGCTGGACAATGGGCATAAGGACAGAGATGGCAATATTCAAACCAGGCAAGGACTCCAAACCAGGTTGAAAGCGCTCAATCTCAATGTTCCTTTTGAGGTAGTAAAAATTCCAGCCGGTAAATCAGAAGACCAAATTTGGCAGATTTTCGAGCAGGTTTTTTCGCTCCTGAACGAAAAAGATAACCTTTATCTCGATATCACCCATGCCTTTCGCTCCTTGCCGATGCTGGCTATGGTGATTCTCAGCTACGCGAAAGCAATGCGTTCCATCACGGTACGCGCCATTTCCTATGGAGCAATGGAAGCATTGGGCAATCTGGAGAAAATACGAAGGATGGACATTGAGGACCGTGAAGTTCCAGTATTCGATCTCTTACCTTTTGACCGCCTTCAGGATTGGGTGATTGCCCTGGATAGATTTACCGCCACTGGTGATGCGGCCATGATCGAACACTTGGCCGACATGGATATGCGCCCTCTCAGAAAGGCAACCAAGGGGCAGAATACTGATGCCTTCACTATCAAGAAGCTTGGTCAGCATCTCAATGCATTCTCTGTCGGCCTCGCCACATGCCGCGGCCTGGAGATATCGGCCAATGTGGCGGCAGTGAAGAACTCTTTACAACAAATTGAAGATTTAAACATCCTCAAGCCCCTTAAACCACTGCTTCATAAACTGGAGACCAGCCTTGCCGCTTTCCCAGGGGAAGAGGTCGCTGATGGCCTGGCAGCAGTTCGTTGGTGTCTGGATCATCAATTGTATCAGCAGGGATATACGATTCTCCAGGAAACATTGACCACGTTTGTGGTTAACAAGGTTCTCGGCCTGGATGGACGAAACCAAGGAGACAGAGATCTCGTCAATCAGTGCGTTACTATCATCAAAAAAAATATACCGGAATCGGAATGGTTGCCACCCGCAAGGGATGAAAAGTTGAAAACCCGGAAGATGATCTCCTGGTTGAAGCCTCAGCAAGATCTGGTGGATAATTTAAGGAATCTGAGTGATACCCGCAATGATCTCAACCATGCCGGTCATAATGATAAACCAAGTAAACCAAAGACTCTCCAGAAAAATTTATTGGGGT
The DNA here is from genome assembly GCF_016918545.1 of Desulfobulbus alkaliphilus. Lineage (GTDB taxonomy): Bacteria > Desulfobacterota > Desulfobulbia > Desulfobulbales > Desulfobulbaceae > Desulfobulbus > Desulfobulbus alkaliphilus. The sequence continues at coordinate 87,969 of NZ_JAFFQC010000005.1, forward strand.
TTGTCGAAGAGATGGGTCGAATTTGCGCAAGGCATGGCAATCTGTCAAGTCAGTGATAAAAAGGAAGACAACATGACAATCCTCATTCAACAACTCACTTTTCATTGTCGCTGGACCACTGATGGCAGATTGCCTGATTATCCTGGTTCGACCTTGCGCGGTGCCTTTGGATGGGCCTTGAAACGCTGCACCTGCATGTTGAAGCAGCAAAAATGTTTAACCTGCGTATTGAACTCGACCTGTGCCTATTCCTTGTTGTTCGCAACGGAGCAGTACAATGACAATGAAGTTCGTGGTCCGGTCAATGCTCGACCGCATCCACTGGTTTTTCAACCAAGACCACAACGCACGGGTTTGAGCAAGAAAGGCGAAAGCTGGGATTTCTCCTTGTTGATCATTGGCCATACCAGCGAATTTCAGCCTCATATCGTTTACAGTGTTAAAATGATGGGCGAAACAGGTATCGGTGTTGGAGCAAAACATGGATTGGGACGTTTTACCCTGGAAAAAGTGACAAGCAATGACGTCACTGTTTTTGACGACGCGACTGGGCAACTGGACAATACGACCGTGGCCGAGTCTCTTGTCCTGCAATCAACCGCGGAGGATGTTGGTCAACTTCGTATCCATCTGCGTACCCCGTTACGGTTGAAACAGGAGAACAAACTGTTGAGGGAGCTTCCTTTTCATGTCCTCGTTCGTACTGCGTTGAGAAGGATATCTGCTTTGGAAATCGCCTATGGACTGGATAATAGAGGCGAACCGGATCTTGATTACCGCGGCCTTGTCCACCGAGCGAAAGGAGTCGAAGTCAAGGAATCCTCCTTGCGATGGCGCGAATTGCGCCGTTATAGCAATCGTCAGCAACAAAAAGTTTCCCTGAGCGGTCTGACGGGCACGGCTCTTTACGAAGGCGAACTCGGCGAATTTGTTCCGCTCTTGCAATATGCACAGCGAGTGCATGTCGGGAAACAAACGTTATTTGGCCTGGGAAGCATTGAAATTGAACCGTTCAACCATGCCACAAGGTGGCCATGAATGTCCAAGGCCATCATCGGTAACCAACGGGCAGGCACACACCGGATGAAAGGATCTCAATACGAAAAAGATGAAAGCGTAAACGCAATAGTCTGCGAGTAACGCGGACCAAGGAGGATAACGAATGGAAAACATATCGAACACCGGTCAGCTTGGCGCGTCCTGTCGCGTCGCTTTCGCGGCGCTTACCCACGACCTGGGTAAATTTGCCGAGCGTGCCGCCCCGAATGTTGAGGGCAAGACTCTTGATGCTCATATCACTAATTACTGCAGGTGGCATGAGCAGGGAAAATATCACAGCCACAAACACGCCGCGTATACGGCGCTGTATCTGGATGTAATCGAGAAAAGCGCGCCGGACCTGATTGATGGTGAAACAGCCCCCTTTGCCAGTCGTAATAGAGAGGGCGACATCACTGATTCCGTTATCAATGCCGCCGCCATGCACCACCGGCCGGAGACCTTGCTGCAATGGATTATCGCCACTGCTGATCGAGTTGCTTCAGGTTTTGAGCGCGAAGAATATGAGAAATACAACAAGTGCGAAGACCGCACCAATACTGCGAGTAAAAGTGGGCGTAACCACTATCAGGCACGGTTGTTGACCTTGTTTGAGCAGGTACGCCTGGAACGGCAAGATACCTGTACGTTCAAATGGTGCTATAGGCTGAAGCCATTGACACCAGATAATATGTTCCCACTTTGCCGAGACGGCTATGAACCAACAGACAATGGTTCGGCTCAAGCGGAATATCAGCAATTGTGGCAGGAATTTGTTGACGCTTTGCAGAAAATTCCCGCATCACACCGTACATCCTGGCCCTTGTGGCTTGATCACTTCGATACGCTCTGGCAAAGCTACACGCACGCCATTCCATCGGCTACCGCCTTTGGGATACGGCCGGAGGTATCGCTCTACGACCACAGTAAGGCAACGGCCGCTTTTGCGGTGGCACTCTGGCGGTGGCATGAGGCTCAGGGAAATCTGACGACAGAGGATGCCATCCGCCGGCATAAAGATCGGGCTGATTGGGACGAGGAAAAGTTTCTGCTGGTCCAGGGTGATTTTTTCGGCATCCAGGATTTCATTTTTGCAGACGGAGCCGAAACCAATAAAAAAGCTGCCAAACTCCTGCGCGGACGCTCATTTATGGTCTCTCTTTTTTCGGAATTGGCGGCACTAAGAATTTTGGAGGTGCTCGAATTACCGTCAACTTCACAAATTATCAACGCAGCGGGAAAATTTCAGATTGTTGCACCTAACACCATCGATATACGTACAAAACTCGCTGCTGTGCGCAAGGACATTAACGATTGGTTTTTGAAACATACCTACGGACTGGCGGGCCTGGGTTTGGTTTGGAACACCGCCTGTTGTAACGATTTTCTGACTGGCCGTTTTGAAAATCTGCTGAAGACCCTTTTTATCGATCTTGAGCATGAAAAGCTCCGACGTTTTGAACTCACCGGCGATACGCCAACTGTTTTCGATGTCAACTATGAACAGGGTATTTGCCAGTATAACAATCGCCTGCCCGCAGACAAGTTGGAACAAGGAAATAAAGGGTCTTCGTCGCTCTCCCGCGACCAGATCGAAATCGGCACAGCCCTTGTAAACAGAGACAGGTTGCTTGTCACCAGAAATGACGCCGATCTCCGTCAAGGCAGTGTCAAAACATTGGAGACTGTCGTGTTTGGCTACCGCGTCGGCTTCACCCAAGAGGAGGAAATCACCGGCCGGTTCGGGCAACTCGCACAATCCGGCGGTTTACTGCGCTGCTGGGATTTCAGTCTGCCTGATAGTTTTTCAGATACTCTTTGGCATGGTTATGCCCGCCGCTATATCAATGCCTATGTGCCTATTTTTACGGCCCATGACCAACTGACGAGCGAAAAGTATCAGGGTCTTGAGAAGGACGATGACTGCCGTCCGGCCAACCCCAAAACTTTTTCTCATATTGCCTGTGAAGACCGATCAGATAAGGAAGAAAAAGGTCAATGGCTCGGCCAGGTAGCGCTTACCACAGTGAAAGGCGATGTCGATAATCTTGGCATGATTTTTCAGCACGGCATGGGAGGGAAGAGCACCTTTGCTAAAATGGCGGCACTCTCCCGCCAGATGAACGCTTTTTTTACTGTCTGGCTACCAGCATTTTGTAAGAAAAACTACCCAAATGTATACACCGTTTTTGCAGGGGGTGACGACTTTTTCCTGATTGGTCCCTGGTACAGTACACAAAAACTTGTTGCCGACATGGCGAGGCAATTCAAGTGGTATGTAGCTGAGAACCCGGAGATTCATTTTTCCGCAGGCATGGTCATGACCAAGCCCAAACACCCCATCCATTCCCTGGCTGTATTGGCGGAAGAGGCTCTGGAGAATGCCAAGGGGTACGAAACGGACGAACGAAAACAAAAGAACGCGATCAGCCTATATGGCGAAATAGTACCTTGGCCTGACTGGGATCGACTCGCCTCTTTGGAAGCGGATGTGCAACTATGCGCTGCCAGATACAGACTCTCGACCAGTTATATTTATGGACTTTTTCACTTGATTGATTTGGCCGCCGATAGCAACAACATCGAATCCGTTATGTGGCACAGTCGATTCGCCTATCGCACTAAACGCTATGTTGTTGATAAGCTAGATAAAAACGAACGAGAAGGTGTGCAGATAGAGTTAACTGAAATTTTTGGTAAAAACATCGGAACCTTGAAAAGACAATTCCGCATTCCGCTTTTCAACTATTTTTACAGCAAACGACAAGGAGGCAAAACATGAGCCAGACATCAATGCGAAGACAGAGTCAGAGCCGTTCCCATGGCAATCAAGGCCAACAAAACAGCAGTTACAACCAAAATAATTCGATAGTTGATGGCATCTATTTTGGTGAAAACATTGATTCTAATCTTTTTGCAGATATTGCCCAGGCCAAAGCCAAAATCATTGCAATTGAAGGCGGAGGCAGGAGGAACAAGTCTTCACAGCTACGAAAATTTTTTGATGAACTCGTCATGTGGCATGACAAGGTCTTTGCGCACGGCGTAGACCGTGTGGTGACGTATAAAGAACTGGCCCCTTATATTAAAATGCTCTGTGCTAAAGTTTCTTATGCCAGGGGGCGTGATCATGTCAGTGAAGGCTTTGAAAAACTTTTCAGTCACGTTATCCGTGCCGTCAATAGTCCAGAAACACTGAAACAGGCAAAACTCTTCATCGAAGCCTTCATGGGTTTTTACAAAGCGGAGGAAAAATAACCATGGCGCAACTTAACAACATCATTAGGATAGCAGCAACTCTGGAACTCGTCACTGGCCTGCGCATTGGGGCTGGCGACTCGGAAATGCACATCGGCGGCGTCGATAACACCGTTATCAAACATCCGTTGACTGGTGCACCCTATATACCCGGATCCAGCTTGAAAGGCAAAATGCGCAGTCTGCTGGAATGGCGCAGCGGTGCAGTCAAGGAAAAACCGCTTGGTGCGAAAGAGTACACCAGTGAAACGGACACCTCAAGGCAAACGGAAATCAAACATATTCTGCAACTGTTCGGTATCGGGGGCGGTGATGTGCAGGACAACAAAGAACTGGTGGCGAAACTGGGGCCAACCCGTCTGTCTTTCTGGGATTGCCCGCTGGAAAAGACCTGGGAACAAGAAGTACGCGACAACAACCAGCTGCTCACCGAAGTGAAAAGTGAAAATGTTATTAACCGCATTTCCGGTGTAGCGCAACATCCACGAAATACTGAACGGGTCCCGGCTGGTGCAAAATTTGACTTTCGCTTGTCCTTGAAAGAAATCGATGGTGACGACCCATCACTTCTGAAAATTGTCCTGCAGGGGTTGAAGCTCATCGAACTCGACAGTCTGGGCGGTTCCGGTTCGCGAGGCTACGGGAAGGTGCAATTCCTTGATCTGACAATCAACGGCAAAGATGAGTCAGAGCAGTTCGCTAAGGTTCAGGCCTTTCCTAATCTGCAAAAAACTTGAGACGGGGGTAACATGGACACACTGTGTTGTACCATCCAGCCCTGCTCTGCTTTCGGCACCCCGCTTGTGGGCGATACCCTGTTTGGTCAGCTTTGCTGGGCGCTCAGGCATCGTTTTGGCAAAGGTTGGCTTGTCGAACGCTTGCAAGGCTATACCGAAGGCCGGCCGTTCGTGGTCATATCCGATGCCTTCCCGCAAGGTTTTTTTCCCCTGCCTGCGGTGCCGTCTCGGTTTTTTCATGAAAGCTCGGAAGATCGCAAGACCTTGAAGAAAAAGCGCTGGCTTGCGGTGGCGGAGATGGACACTGATTTTCGGGAATGGCAAAGGCGGGCCAAATCCGATCATGAAGCTGCGGACATCATCTTGGGTGATAGCGGCTTTTCCTCGGATAACGCGGCCCTGCAAAAGATCACGGCGCAGCCGCACAACAGTATCAATCGTGCCACCGGCACCACCGGCGAGGGGATGTTCGCGCCGTACAGTATGTCGCAGATCTGGTTTCACCCAGCCATGCGCTTTGACCTCCATATGCTATTCGATACAGAGCGAATCAGCAAAGAAGAATTGACAGCCGCGCTCACTGATATCGGCCAAAGTGGTTATGGCCGCGATGCCAGCATCGGTCTTGGTAAATTTAACCTCGTTGGTGAAGTGAAACGCGTTTCCTTGGCAAACATCAACAAAGCCAATGCTTGGCTGACTCTTGCCCCTTGCGCACCCCAAGGTTTGGGGTTTGATGGTGGAAAGAGCTATTATCGACCCTTTACACGTTTCGGCCGTCATGGCAGTACGTTGGCACTTGCCGGAAGCCCCTTCAAACGCCCCGTTCTCCTTGCGGCCACCGGTGGTGTGTTTACACCAGCAGGGGAGACCTCGCAAGTCCGTCGCCTTTTCATCGGTCAGGGTTTGGGTGGCGTTTCCCCGAGTCAGCCCGAAACGGTGAGTCAGGGATACGCACCGGTACAGGGTATTTTCCTGGAGGATTCACAATGAAATTTATGGAAATATGTCAGCTTGCTGTCACTCCTCTTTCGCCAATTCATATCGGTTGCGGTGAAGATTTTGAACCGACCAATTATGTTATAGATTCTGAGAAAAAACAGCTGTACGGTTTTGACCCCGGTAAGACAGTTTTACCGGACACTCAGGCGCAAAAGCTGACCGAGCTGGCAGAAAGTGCTAATTTACTTGGTATCCAGCGGTTTTTTCGGGACAATAGGTCGTTTTTCATTCCGTATTCTCAGGTGGTAATGCCAGTTGCTGATGGTGTGGCAAGTGATTACCACAATAAAATTGGCAAAGTTGCCAATCTTGAAGGCGGCGGCAGGCAAGTTTTTAATCAGTTTGCCATTGAGCGGCATATCCATAGCAGGAACAGATTGTATATACCTGGCAGTAGTTTGAAAGGAGCACTCAGAACAGCATTGATGGACAGGCTCAACAAAAGTCGGCCAATTGTCGACCGGGACGAAAAGAGAAACAGCGGAAAATTGGCCGTTCGTTTACTGGGGGGCGACTTTGCCACAAGTCCGCTACGGTTACTGAAAGTTGCTGATTGCATGCCTTCCAACGATATTGACCGGCAGATCCTCTATGCTGTCAATCGCTACAAATTAAGAAAATATGACCGGAAAACCGGGCAGGAAAAAGAACCCAGAGGCGTTGTGGCGCGAAAAGAGGTTATCTTGCCCGGTCAATATCGTGCTTTTACCGGAACAATAACCGTTCATGATCTTGGTGACCGAGGCCTCGAGGCCTCGATGAATACTAAACGTAACGTTCCCAGGAGAGATATGCGGCCTGAACTCGCTCAGGTCGCCAGGGACTGTAATGAATATCACCGGCCTCGTCTGCGCGAAGAACTCCGCGACATGGTAATAACAGGCATGATTGACCCAAAATGGAAGGCTGATATAGAAGGGCTTTTGGACGGTGAACTCAAGCCGTTGCTTGACGCAGGAAAAGCAATGCTGGTGCGTTTGGGCAAATATGGTGGTGCGGAGAGTAAAACACTGACCGGAGTTGCGGAAATCAAAATAATGAAAGGCAAGGCCGCCGGCAAGCAAGAGTTCGAGTTTCTCAACAAAACGAAAACGTTCTGGTTCGCGGCGCCAAAGGCGGAGCAGCAGAAAGAGATGCTGCCTTTTGGCTGGGTATTGGTGGAAATCACCCCACAGGGAGAGTTGCCGCAACTGAAAGCCTGGTGTGATCAGCAAGTATATAACCGACCGAATATGAAAACGGAGTACGAGCAGCTTGCAGCCACCAGGTTGCAAGCTGAACACGACGCGCAAAAAATCCGCGAGCAGATGCAAGCAGAAGAAAGGGCCAGGCAGGAAAGGGAAGCGGAGCGGCAGCGTAGAGAAGATGAAATAAAGAAGTTCCCCTGGCGTGAACATCTGCCGCAATTGGAGAAGGTCGAAAACTGGGGGGACCTGCAACAGGCAGGTCTGAAATTCGATGACGCTTGGAAAAACGAGGTTGAAGTGGCTTCCGTATTCAAGATGGCGGCTGAGCGTGTACGAACCAATTTCCCAAAAACATGGAGCGTTGAACGTGATGAGTATGTTGTGCTATGGCTGGCGGCTTCGGGCCTGGAGTGGTCATCATCAGAGCCAGTCATAACTACCACAGCAGAGGATGGTGCGAGTGCCCCAGACAGGATTTCCGACGCCGGTTTCAAAAATTTTGGTGACTGGACAAACCGTAGCAAACAGCTTGGCTTAGAGGTGGAAAATCTCTCTGCTGTAGAGGTGCAAAGCCTGCAACAACTATTCAAAGAGTGGAAACTTGACAATAAAAAAGCCTGGAAGAAAAACCCGGGTAAGAAGGAATACTGGGACAAGCTTCATAGCCGCATTAAGCAACTTAAGGTACCAAAATGATTTTCATTTCAACCTCCTGGTGGTTTTGCGGGCATGCGATACGTTGTTGCTGAAAATGTTTCAATTCTACATCTTATTTTATCATCACGCTGATCGAGTAAACCCATGCGTACCGCCACCACTATAGACGATACTGCTCAACCAGCAGGCTCAGAAGATGACCGACCCAGACATTGCGAACTCCGAGATTTCTTGAAAAGCCATCAAAACTTTTATACGGTTCAGGTTGTTAAACGTTTGGCACCCCTGAATTGCAGCGTTGACCGTCTTATTGAACAAAAGGTAATTTCAGACAGAACTATTCGGGTTAGATTTGGCACGGAGGTGCTCGAATTTGATTTTATTCTGTGCTTACAGGATATTGGCATGGGCAACGTGGACCTTGGTACACGCTATAAAATTCCCGAACCCTTTTTCAGGGGAGGTGCCCGAATTTCCCTTTGTAACACCTGGATTAGATAAAAGATTTTAGGGTAAGGACCGGAACGAATGCCCCGATCAGAGGGGATTGAGACCGCGTCGGCAGGCCGTTTGTGGCTGGGCAGATTTTCACCGGAACGAATGCCCCGATCAGAGGGGATTGAGACTTCACCCTCAACCTCCTATAAACAGGCTCAATATCAACCGGAACGAATGCCCCGATCAGAGGGGATTGAGACCAAGACTTCGACTGATGGGCGATCAATAATGTTATACCGGAACGAATGCCCCGATCAGAGGGGATTGAGACACTCCTTCATTTTTATCTTCACGATATTTATTAGTGGACCGGAACGAATGCCCCGATCAGAGGGGATTGAGACAACAGTAGCTTGTGTCATAATATCACCTCTGAATACACCGGAACGAATGCCCCGATCAGAGGGGATTGAGACTTGATTCCTGGTCAAGGTATCCAAACTCGAGGGTAGAACCGGAACGAATGCCCCGATCAGAGGGGATTGAGACTTGGCAGCGGTCTTGGAAGCAGTAGCTTGTGTCATAACCGGAACGAATGCCCCGATCAGAGGGGATTGAGACAACTGAATGGTCAAGGTATCGAAGGATGAATCTTGCGACCGGAACGAATGCCCCGATCAGAGGGGATTGAGACCAATTCCTTGCCGATTGACCTTGACAGTGCAAGGTCAACCGGAACGAATGCCCCGATCAGAGGGGATTGAGACAGTGTATATCTTCAGCCTCGACAGTTACATGTATGAACCGGAACGAATGCCCCGATCAGAGGGGATTGAGACTTCTGCTCCTGTATCCATCTCGACACATAGCCAAGTGCTACCGGAACGAATGCCCCGATCAGAGGGGATTGAGACGTTAAGGTTTCACAGTCATCGATCAAAGTTACTTCACCGGAACGAATGCCCCGATCAGAGGGGATTGAGACCCACATCGTTAATCCATGACTGTTGATTGAGTGTTCACCGGAACGAATGCCCCGATCAGAGGGGATTGAGACATGGAGTGGCATATTACACACCTTCCAAATACTTCTTACCGGAACGAATGCCCCGATCAGAGGGCATTGAGACTGTTTGGCAATTCATTGGAAAACAATTTTGAATTGCTACCGGAACGAATGCCCCGATCAGAGGGGATTGAGACTTTTTTTTGCCGCCGCTTCACTTTTTCCATCCGCAATTACCGGAACGAATGCCCCGATCAGAGGGGATTGAGACTATACCTGTCCTGTCACAGTATGATTCTATTTCTAAAACCGGAACGAATGCCCCGATCAGAGGGGATTGAGACTCACAGACCATCTGCCGCATAATGCGATACTCGTAACCGGAACGAATGCCCCGATCAGAGGGGATTGAGACCATGCCTCATGACTCTCTGTTTCAACGCCTGATCAACCGGAACGAATGCCCCGATCAGAGGGGATTGAGACCCACGATTTGCGCCAGGTAATCTCCTGCCGGCAATGGACCGGAACGAATGCCCCGATCAGAGGGGATTGAGACTCCAATGACTAACTCTATTAGCTCGATGAACACGTACCGGAACGAATGCCCCGATCAGAGGGGATTGAGACACCCGTAAAGGGTGGAGATTGGAGGTTTGATCTTGACCGGAACGAATGCCCCGATCAGAGGGGATTGAGACTGGTCATCTCATCTTGCCTCGTCTGTTCAACGACGAACCGGAACGAATGCCCCGATCAGAGGGGATTGAGACAGTTTCTTCCTCCTTGATTGGATTGATAATCTCTTCACCGGAACGAATGCCCCGATCAGAGGGGATTGAGACAAACAGCGTGCCACAACTGTCTTCTATCTACTGAAGAACCGGAACGAATGCCCCGATCAGAGGGGATTGAGACATGGTATGGAATTCGATTTTTATTTGTACGTCGTCAGGACCGGAACGAATGCCCCGATCAGAGGGGATTGAGACTTCTGCCTTTCCGGAACTCTTCTGACCCGACAGCTTGAACCGGAACGAATGCCCCGATCAGAGGGGATTGAGACTGCCTCCGTTGGGGTGAATGGTGTCCCTGGTGTTCTGACCGGAACGAATGCCCCGATCAGAGGGGATTGAGACAACTCGTTCATGCGTCCACCTCGACCCTTGATCTTTGACCGGAACGAATGCCCCGATCAGAGGGGATTGAGACTCAAAAGAGAAAACAGAGTACCGCTATAACTGTTTAGACCGGAACGAATGCCCCGATCAGAGGGGATTGAGACAGTTGCATGATCAGGTTCAACGTATCGTCGTACTTCCACCGGAACGAATGCCCCGATCAGAGGGGATTGAGACTTTGCGAATTGCTGGAGTGTTTTGTACTTGGTGTAAACCGGAACGAATGCCCCGATCAGAGGGGATTGAGACATGTTGCTTTACTCTGGTCAAGGATGAACCCCTGGAATAAACCGGAACGAATGCCCCGATCAGAGGGGATTGAGACTTTCCTTCTGCCAGCGCCTTTTCTTCTGTTTTCGGACCGGAACGAATGCCCCGATCAGAGGGGATTGAGACTACAACCGAGTAATTGTAGCGTTCGGCCAGCATTTTGACCGGAACGAATGCCCCGATCAGAGGGGATTGAGACCCGATTGTACTTCACTGGCAAATGCTTTCAATAGTGGACCGGAACGAATGCCCCGATCAGAGGGGATTGAGACACCACCACTGTTCTGACTTCGTTCTGTTCAAAATTGAAAACCGGAACGAATGCCCCGATCAGAGGGGATTGAGACATTCGCTGTGTTCCGGAGGGGGTGACAACGGATGAAAACCGGAACGAATGCCCCGATCAGAGGGGATTGAGACTTCATTCCGCGCTCCCCTCATACATCTCCACCACCTACCGGAACGAATGCCCCGATCAGAGGGGATTGAGACTCGTCATCTTCATCCTCAATAAAACATCGCAAAATTACCGGAACGAATGCCCCGATCAGAGGGGATTGAGACTTAAGAGAGTCCAGGGTTGATCCCGTTACTTCACCTACCGGAACGAATGCCCCGATCAGAGGGGATTGAGACTAGCTGGTCGGTCACGGATTGAATGGTGCTTAACGGAACCGGAACGAATGCCCCGATCAGAGGGGATTGAGACGGGGGGTGATAACGGGCAGGTCCTCTGTTGTGTAATACCGGAACGAATGCCCCGATCAGAGGGGATTGAGACTTCGTGGGGTCTTGCCTCTAAAGAGGCCAAAAAATTGACCGGAACGAATGCCCCGATCAGAGGGGATTGAGACTTGTTCAGCCAAAAAATCGTCCGCATGGGCGGCGAACCGGAACGAATGCCCCGATCAGAGGGGATTGAGACCATGAGTGCAGGCTTCAATATCGCCAACACTTTCTTGGACACCGGAACGAATGCCCCGATCAGAGGGGATTGAGACATCCGCTCGCGCACGGTTTGCAGCCGATCCTCAATGACCGGAACGAATGCCCCGATCAGAGGGGATTGAGACATATTCAACCAGCCACTCTCCGCTGGAGAGTTCAGTACCGGAACGAATGCCCCGATCAGAGGGGATTGAGACAATCTCTTCAATCGCACGTGTCCCAAAATACCCATGAGACCGGAACGAATGCCCCGATCAGAGGGGATTGAGACAGAACCATCCTGATTGCTTAGGTCAATTTCCGATTCAACCGGAACGAATGCCCCGATCAGAGGGGATTGAGACGTATAATCATTTGTTCCTCTTCTTTGTTGTTCTTACCGGAACGAATGCCCCGATCAGAGGGGATTGAGACTCCATAGAATTCATTTAACAAGGCTTTTTCTTCCAAGAACCGGAACGAATGCCCCGATCAGAGGGGATTGAGACTGGTTGCATGGTATGCTTGGAGAGCAGAAACTTTTCACCGGAACGAATGCCCCGATCAGAGGGGATTGAGACCAATTAAAGTTTTCGCAGATACTTCCGGCAAGACCAACCGGAACGAATGCCCCGATCAGAGGGGATTGAGACTTCTCCGAATGGATTGAAATCATAGCACCAAACAAGAACCGGAACGAATGCCCCGATCAGAGGGGTTGAGACTTTTCGGTTAACTTAACGATCTGTTCGAAGTTATCTAGACCGGAACGAATGCCCCGATCAGAGGGGATTGAGACTCCGGTGTCGGCATGGCCTTGAGTAATGTGTTCGTAGACCGGAACGAATGCCCCGATCAGAGGGGATTGAGACGGATTTATCGATGTAGGCGTGCGGCAATCCTTTTGCGTACCGGAACGAATGCCCCGATCAGAGGGGATTGAGACAATTTATTGCCTCTGATACCACATATCGGAAGTAGGGACCGGAACGAATGCCCCGATCAGAGGGGATTGAGACATGATTTCTTCAATAGGATGAGCCAAAACGATATCAACCGGAACGAATGCCCCGATCAGAGGGGATTGAGACTGATCAACTTTTTGCTAAGCTGGTCGCTCACGGCCTACCGGAACGAATGCCCCGATCAGAGGGGATTGAGACTTCCGCCACAACTGTTCTCAGTTCTTCGGTGAAGATGGACCGGAACGAATGCCCCGATCAGAGGGGATTGAGACTTTGCTCAGTTGATTAGATACGTTACGAATGGTTGACCGGAACGAATGCCCCGATCAGAGGGGATTGAGACTTTTTAATATTGATTAAGCATCTGGCGACGGGAACGACCGGAACGAATGCCCCGATCAGAGGGGATTGAGACTTTTGTTCATTTGATTCGATACGGTCTCGATGGTAGAACCGGAACGAATGCCCCGATCAGAGGGGATTGAGACTTGATCCCATCAAATCAGGGTTATGAGCCCTAATTGAGACCGGAACGAATGCCCCGATCAGAGGGGATTGAGACTATTTCAATTATTTATTACCAATAATGCCAAGCTGCACCGGAACGAATGCCCCGATCAGAGGGGATTGAGACATACAAAGGAGGAAATTGATTGTCAAAGAGCTGTGACCGGAACGAATGCCCCGATCAGAGGGGATTGAGACGATCGTTGACAGCGGACGTTCGTTTACGGGAGTGGACCGGAACGAATGCCCCGATCAGAGGGGATTGAGACTCAGGAATAGGGAGGTTTTGCGGATAGTCAACATCAAACCGGAACGAATGCCCCGATCAGAGGGGATTGAGACGCGACCATACGATCGCGATACTTTTCATGGGGTTTGACCGGAACGAATGCCCCGATCAGAGGGGATTGAGACCGTTTTCTACCAGATATTTTTCGTAATCCATCTTCAACCGGAACGAATGCCCCGATCAGAGGGGATTGAGACTTGCCCACCCTCACTTCTTCTTCTTTTCCATTATCGACCGGAACGAATGCCCCGATCAGAGGGGATTGAGACACAATACTTACAGAAAGCCTTAAACAGGGGAAAAGAACCGGAACGAATGCCCCGATCAGAGGGGATTGAGACTTTAGCCCTTTCGCCCCGAAGCCCGGATATCAGTTCACCGGAACGAATGCCCCGATCAGAGGGGATTGAGACTTCTGGGCCTTTTACGATCTCAGTTGCCCTGCTGTACCGGAACGAATGCCCCGATCAGAGGGGATTGAGACCGTTTTCTACCAGATATTTTTCGTAATCCATCTTCAACCGGAACGAATGCCCCGATCAGAGGGGATTGAGACAGGGTCTCGATGACATGATCCAGCAGGTCCTTGTTACCGGAACGAATGCCCCGATCAGAGGGGATTGAGACTTAATCAATGCCTGTACAAAGGTTGACAGGGTTTGCCCACCGGAACGAATGCCCCGATCAGAGGGGATTGAGACCAATTTCAACCCGGTATGCTGTCAAACCTGTTTTTGACCGGAACGAATGCCCCGATCAGAGGGGATTGAGACTAAAGACCCGGTGGTTGATGCGCTGTATCGTGCGCAGAAGGGCAATATTCAATGAGTCTGCATAGACAGAGCGCTTCGCGTTCTTACTGAAGACGATACATTTAACCAATGGACGGTAACTTGGCGAAGCACTTCTTTGATTATAACCCGACCAGGGAAGAGATTGATACAATCTGTGGCGATCCTGATGACCCTTTTGCCACTGAAACCCTGAGATTTTTCGAGGGTACTGATTCAGAACGATTCAAGATAGCCATCTTGCTGTATGGCCGTGGCGAACACAAGGCGGCGCTCAAGATGGTCAAGTCCATAGAGAACGCCGAATACCGGAAAGACATGCTGCGCATCGTCCAGTCATGGATCAATTTACCCAAGGGGGCGTTGTGGTGATGTGGACCTTCAACGCAGCATGGATTCAGTGATCCCCATGGCGAGCGCCAACTTTTCAAGAGTGGCTTTGCGGGTTTTGTGCTCGCCGGATTCGATCTGTGACAACGCCGCCTGCGTCATCCCCGCCTTTGCCGCAAGTTCATCCTGGGTGAATCCGAGGTGCTCACGCCAGGCGCGCACAGGTGTTTTCCCTTCCATGATGACGGCGCCAACAACCTCGTTGGGGATCATCCCGGCGGTGATAGATGTCTGTTTGACCCATCGCTCATAGGGGACGACCGCGAACGTAGGCTTGCCGGAAGAATCCTTGATAATCTGGACATCAATATGTACGTTCATTGCGCTTCTTGACCTCCTCTATGGATATGATTTTCACTTCGCCGTCAAACTCGAAAAAGACTCGTCAATCTCCAACACGCAACCGGTAGCCGTACCGATGATTGACCAGTCGCTTGATGTTCTTGCATTCAGGGAAATGGGCAAGGTTTTGCGCTTCTTGGTAAATGCGCTTGCTCGCATGCGTGTCCTTGATCTTTCGTAATTGCCGGAATGCTTCTCTGTCCATTTGATAGCGTTCATGGTCTTTGTATAAGATAAAAATAAGAAATTGAAAATAAGAGAAACACGTTGCAATCCGCATCATGAGCGGGCAAGCTATCTTTTTTATGGAGAAAAGCCGTGGTAAGCTGATCACAACACAATCTTGATCGTGATGCCTTTCTTGATCGATTCCATCACCTCCTTGGTGAACCGGAACGAATGCCCCGACCAGAGGGGATTGCCCATGTTGTCGTCCGTTGTTATCGCCCACAGGGGTGGGCTCCTGCTGAACAGGGTTGTTGTTGGCTTCCGTGTGCAGGTTTGCGGCCGGGGCTTGGTACCAATGGGTTGCCGTCGGCCCGCAGGCTCAGATGAAAAAGAAACAAGGTATTGAGAGCATGTCCGGTTTACACTACGAACACGATCCTCTCCTCGATGAGGATGAGGCCCTTGATTACATCCTCTATGAAGATATGGAACAGGAGAGCGAGCAGCAGCCAGGGAAAGGGTGTCTGGCCGGGGCGCTGCTCTTCCTGCTGGTGCCCGGCAGTGTCGGTCTATTGATGTACATGCTGTAGCACATGCGTAACTCATGCCGGAGGCAATCTGTCCGGTGTTCGGGGCTCTGGCTGCCGGTATGCCGTAACTGGTCCACCTTCTCTCAACACGCCCCGGGTCTCAGGGGCGACAATCAATCTCTGTCCCCCCTGGTTGGTGCCGACAACCTCCGCCCCAGCTCTTCTGTTTTTCTTCTTTTTTTTTCGTTCTGCAAAAAAAGAGCTGTTTTGTCCGTATCCACTTGTAAAGACCAGAAACATCTATGCAGGAGGAGGGAATATGGAACAGGCAGCTCAAAAGATTGGTGCAGGGGAAAATGCCCGTGTTGTCGGTCACGTTCAACTCAATGACCAGGTCAGGCCTCCCGCACCACAATCAGGCCTGGCCGCGGAAACGGAACAGATGCTCGCCGAGTGGGTCAATTGTGCCGGCGACATGGACGGGCTGAAGCGGGACCATAACCGGATCATCAACGACATTCTGGCCTTGCAGGCCGAGAATCGTTGGGAGGATATTGTCGCCCTGTTTTTTCCGCTTGAGGACAAGGTGCCAGAGCAGGTCGCCGCGGGGATGGATGTCGATATCCGCGTCAAGGTGGCCTTTGCCCTGGTCCGTCTGCGCCGGTCGGATGAAGCGGTGCGGATGCTGACCCCGCTGGCGGGCCAGCACCCCGAGGATGCCATGGTCCATTATACCCTGGGGTATGCGGCTCTGGATGAACTGTTCTCGGCCCGAACCGAGCGGCGGATCATTCCCGCCAAACGAAAGCAGGAATTGATCGCCCTGGCCCATACCCATTTTGCCGCGGCCCGGGACCTGCGGCCGGATTCGGTGACCTTTTTCTACCGGGAAGCCATCCTCTACAAGGAAATCGAAAAAAAACCCCGGCTGGCTATCCCGCTTTTTACCCAGGCCATCAGCAATTGGGAACGACAGAGCCCCCAGGAGCAGGAGCGCCACCACCAGCAGCGGCCCAAATACATCAAGAGCCTCTATCACCTTGCCTCCTGTCAGTTGGAAGCGGGCCAGGCCGCCCAGAGCCTCAAGCTGTTGCAGATCCTGGAACCCCAGGACAAGGATCGCAATTTCATGCACCCGCTGTTCAAGCATTTTGCCTTTGGCAAGGTGCTGCATGCCCTGGGGCGATACAAGGAAGCGGTGCAGCACCTGGAAACAGCGGGGTTTGTGGCTGAAGCGCATCAACCCACGGATTTTGTCTGGGAGTTGGCGGCTCGCTGTGCCCTTCGCCTGCAGCAACCGGAGAAGGCCAAGGGGTTTATCAACAAGGTGCCGCGTAATCGGCGGCGGCCGTACGTGCTCTGGACCGAGGCCGACATCCTGGCTGCTGACGGCAGGGCCCGGGAAGCCCTGCGGGTCTTGCAGAGTTGTGGCGAACGCGACAAGCGTTCCCGCCATGTCAGCCTGATCCGCATGGCCAGGGTGTTTCTCGGCTTGCGTGAATACGACCGGGCACTGGAGGCTGCTGACCGAGCGGCAAGCTTCTGTCGGGACACCTACGGCAATCCATCCAAGGAGGCGCTGTTCTGGCAGGCAGCGGCATTGCACCTGCTGGGCAGGAACACCGAGGCCCTGGCCATTATCCAGGAACTGGAAGCCGGACATTTCCGTTATCCGCATTTCAGCCGTCTTGCTGGACTGGTTCGCGCCGCGGTGCCCGCCGCCACGGCTGCTGCCGGTCGGGACAGTCAAGGGGGAAACAACCATGGCTCTGCAACAACCAAATACTGATATTCAGGCTATACCCCGGCAGGACCACCGCCTGCTGCTCGACCGGATCAACAAGGCATCCTTTGATGATGCCGGTCAGGCCTTTGTGCGCAGGGCCTTCAGCGGTGAGGTCTTCTGGGATGGGTGCGATGACGACGAAATCCTCGGCCTTGCCCTTGTGGCCCAGCAGCATGGTCTGTTTGATCAGGCCCTGATTGTGTTGTCTTGGCTTAACCGGGAACGGCCGCAATCCGTGCGCGGATGGCAGGCGCATGTCGAGTTGCACGCGACCCTTGGCCAGGCTGGAGAGGCCGCGAAAATCGCGGCCCGGGCGCAACGATTTGTGCCGGCGGCGCAGGTGCGGCAATGGGAGGGAGTGGCCGCGGCCCAGTCGCAATCCGGCGGGGCAGGGGAAACCAAAGAGGAGGAAAATATCCTTGAACCCTTTGCTCGTTTGCGCCGTCTGGAAGAGGATCTCGGGTCCTACATGGCCTTGTTCCGCGGCCGGGAAGAGGCCTTTGCCCGTCAGTGGGCGGATCGGGAAGAGGGAAAACAGGGCTATGTCCCGGTACAGCGGCCGATGCAGCCGGAGGACGTCCGCGAGCACATCCAGGGGAAACGGACTTATGGTATTTATCTGTTGACCGGAGCGAGTCAGGTCTGGACCGGGGTCGTGGATGTCGATCTCGTCACCGCCCTGCGCGACCGGCAGGCCGCGGAAAAGGAAAAGGCCGTGATCAGGCGGGAATCGGCCTATATCTATACCCGCATCATGGAACTTGCTTCTGCGGCGGGACTGACCTGTCTTGGCGAGATCAGCGGCGGTAAGGGCTATCATTTCTGGTTTCCGGTTGATCAGCCGGTGGCGGCCGCGGACATGCGCACCGCCCTCAAGGTGCTGCTCGGTGCCTTGAACGATGATCTGCGCTGTTTTTCCCTGGAGGTCTTTCCCAAGCAGGATCGCTTGACCGGCAAGGGGTACGGCAACCTGGTCAAACTGCCCCTGGGTATTCATCGGGTCACCGGGCGGAAGTCATCTTTTGTCGGTCCCAAGGGCCGATCCGAAGACGAGCAACTGGCCTGGCTGCGCACGCAGCGGCCCGGACCGGCGAAGGCGGTGGCAGCCCTGGTGGAGCGGCAGCGGAGCGCAAGCATAGTTGTCCATCCCAGGTTGGCGGCCTGGGCGGAACAGTTTCCCGAACTGGCCGAACTCGAAGCCAAATGCACCATGCTAGGGCAGATCATTGCCATGGCCAGAGGAGGTAAACCCTTGTCGGTGCGCGAGGAGAAAATTGTCCTGGGGACGATTGGTCATCTGCCCCGCGGCAGGTTGCTGCTGCACCACCTGTTTGCCAGACTGCCGGATTATAATCGACCCTTGCTCGATTTCAAAATATCCCGGGTCCGGGGGACGGTGCTGGGTTGTAAACGGATTCACAGCCTGCTCGATCAGGCCGGGGGATCGGATCTGCCCTGTACTTTCAGCGGTTCCGGTTATCCCCATCCCTTGCTGCACCTGCGGCAGGGGCAGGAGAGTCCGGCGGTCCAGGAAAAGGTGGTCAATCTCAAGGACGCGCTGTTATCGCTGAAAACAGCGATTGTCCAGGTGGAACGTTTTCTCTGAGGTGATGGGCCATGCAGACCCTGTATGTCATTGAAGCGGGCAGTTACCTGCGTAAGGATGGCGACTGCCTGAAAATCATGAAAGGAGGGCGGGTGGTGGAGACCATTCCGGCTGCCGGGCTCAAGCAGCTGACCCTGGCGGGCAGGGCCTCGATCAGTGGCGCGGTGCTTGATTTTCTGATCAACAATAGTATCGACACCGTATTCATGACCATGAACGGCCGGTTCCGGGCCCGGCTGCTGCTCGATGATTCCAGCCACACCGCCCTCAGGCAGCAGCAATATGTCCGGTTCAACGATCCGGAGTATAAACGGCGGACCGCGGCGGTCATTGTTCGGGAAAAGCTGGAAAATCAGGCCCGGTTGCTGCTGCGGCGGGCCTCGCAATACAACATCGATCCATTGCGCGGGGTCGGCGCACAGATAAAAGCGTTGCGAGACAAGGCGACCGTTGCCCCGGATATGGACACCTTGCGCGGGGTGGAGGGCTATGGTTCCCGGCTGTACTTCAGCGCTTTTGGCTTTCTGCTCCGCAACGAGGCTTTTCGGTTCACCGGCAGGAACCGGCGGCCGCCGCTGGATCCGGTCAATGCCCTGTTGTCCTTTGTCTACACCCTGTTCACCAATGAGGTGCTCAACGGTATCAAAAGCACCGGACTCGATCCCTACTGCGGCAGCCTCCATGAGATTCTGGCCGGCCGGCCTTCCCTGGCCTGTGACCTGGTCGAGGAATGGCGGCCGATTGCCGAACGCCTAGTTCTGGGACTGATCAACCGCAAGGCCATTCGTCCGGAGGATTTTGTTTATCGGCGGGAGGAGGAGCGGAGTGAAGGGCAGTTGCCCGTTGAGATGAAACCCCAGGCTGCCCGGGCCTTGATCGCCGCTTATCAGCGCCAACTGGAGGAGCGGATGACCTATCCGCCCACCGGTCTGAAAACATCGGTGCGCTGGATCATCCACAGCCAATGCCGCCACTGTGCCGAAGTGTTGCAGCAGGGCACCATGTACACCCCGTTCCAGGTGCCGCGGTGACAACCTGGGACATCAGATGATGCGATGTTTTATGTGATCTGTTTTGACATCAGTGACGATAGGGTCCGTTATCGGGTGGTGAAAGCCCTGAAAGGGCATGGTCGGCGGGTGCAGAAATCGGTTTTTGAATGCCCGGATCTCAATGAGCACCGTTTGCTGCAACTCCAGCATAAACTGGAACAACTCATTGATCACGGCTCTGATTCGATCCGTTATTTCCGGCTGTGCCGGGCCTGTGTGGCGGAGATCGAGTGGACCGGTCCGGGTGAGAAACCGGCTGGGGACCGGTATGTGATTGTGTGATGGACCAGACCCGACGGCAAGGATGAAATGGCAACAACTAATAGCATCTGATAATCGACAAGGCCTATCTTGGGTTATACCTTGAAAGATATCGCCGATATTGTGGGTATCCATTATATTGCCAGCGGTAAGGTCGTGGCTGCCACGAGGATAAAGTGATATTTCAAGACCTGACCCCAAAACTATGAAAACTTAGTGCCGTGGACCGTCAATATTGAACGATAATGGAAAGAGAAGATGGAAATTAATGATATTCTTCAAGCATTTGAAATTTATGATAAAGAATACAAGCGAGACGCTATCGATGCAGCAATTGCTCGGCGTGAAGAAATTACCCCTGACCTCATAGGTATTTTAGATAATGTTCTGAAAAATCCAGAACATTATGCAGATAGAGATTGCAATTATTTTGCCCATATTTATGCATTTATCCTCTTGGGGTATTTTAAAGAAAGCGGAGCGCATGATGTGATAGTTGACCTGGCCAGTCTGTCAGGCGATTTACCAAGCCTTTTGTTGGGCGATTCGATCACTGGTGACCTGCCGATCGTCCTCCTCAGGACATGTGGGGGGCGAATTGATAGAATCAAAGAGTTAATACTCAATAAAGATGCCTACGAGTATTGCCGCGGCTCGGCACTTCAAGCCCTGTCCTATGCGGTCGTCGAAGGATATGCAACACGTGAAGAGGTTCTCTCTTTTTATCAGGAATTATTTACCGGCGACGAAGCTACGGCTTCATCTTGTTTCCACGATACGCTGGCAGTCTGTATATACGATCTGTATCCTGAAGAATTGATGGAAGCCATTGGAAAAGCCTATGAAGAAGGATTGATCCATCCCGGCTATGTCAGATATGAAGAGTTTACCGAGGTTCTCAAAACAGACAAGGCGAACCATCTGGAAAAATTCAGGATACGGGTGGAGAGAAACCACATAAACGACATTCACCAACATATGTCCTGGTGGGCCTGCTTTCAACAGCCGGAAAAATCCCAGCCACATTTTTCATCGACTAACACATCGAAAAATAAAGCAAAAAAGTCCAGAAAAAAACAGACCAAACAATCGAAAAAAGCCAATAGGGGAAAAAAGTAAGCAGCAGGCGATCCTCTAGCTCCTCAGCCCATGAACCCCTCCACCATTGAATTGCTGGCTCCGGCAAAAAACCTTGCCTGCGGCATTGCGGCGGTCAACCATGGTGCTGATGCGGTCTATATCGGCGGGCCGTTGTTCAGTGCCCGGGCGGCTGCCGCCAACAGCCTGACCGATATCGAGCGGCTGGTGGCCCATGCCCACGCCTTTCGGGCCAAGGTCTATGTGGCCTTGAATACGCTCCTCGAAGACGAAGAGCTTGATCGGGCCGTGGCGCTCTGCCACCGGTTGTACGAGCTTGGGGCCGATGCGCTCATCATCCAGGATGTCGGCCTGCTGGAATCCGACCTGCCGCCGTTCCCCCTCCATGCCTCCACCCAGATGAACAATCGGACCGTGGAGAAGGTGCGCTTTCTGGAGCAAGTGGGGTTTGCTCAGGTGGTGCTTGCCCGGGAGCTGAGCCTGACCGAAATCAGGGCAATCCGTGACGCTACGACGGTACCGTTGGAGTTTTTCGTCCACGGCGCTCTCTGTGTTGCCTACAGCGGTCAGTGTTTTTTCAGTGAAGTGGTGGCTGGCAGGAGCGCCAACCGCGGCCAATGCGCCCAGTTCTGCCGGCACAGTTTCGACCTCAGGGACCTGGAGGGCCGGCTTGTGGCCGCGGACCGTTTTCTGCTCAGTCTGCAGGACCTGGACCTGTCCGGTCATCTTGCCGCCCTCATCGATGCCGGCATCCGTTCGTTCAAGATCGAAGGGCGGCTGAAGGATGAAAATTACGTCAAGAACGTCACTGCCGCCTATCGACTGGCCCTGGATGCCATTCTTGAAGCACGCACCGATCTGGCTCCCGCCTCGTCGGGTCGCTGCCGATTCGACTTCACCCCCGATCCGTCCCGCTCCTTCAGCCGTGGCGCCACTGATTATTTCGTGACCGGGAAAAGCACCGCTGTGGCCGAAATCCGCACACCGAAATCCATCGGCAAGTGTATCGGCCGGGTTGTCGCCATCGGCCCACGGTCCTTCACTCTTTCCGGGAAGGAACCGGTCCACAACGGTGATGGCCTCTGTTTTTTCAATCGCGACCAGACCCTTGTCGGCCTGCGGGTGAACCGGGTCGAAAAACGGGTCATCCATGCCAGGGAGGACATAGCCGCTTTGGGCCTGACCGTGGGAACGGATATTTTCCGCAATGTCGATGTCGCCTTCAATAAACTCCTGGAACGCAGCAGCCAATGCAGCACCATCGCCCTGAGTATGACCCTAAGTGATTACCCCGGTGGCCTGCAGCTCACCCTCATTGACGAAGACAACATCCGCTCGACAACCACGATGGCCATAACCAGGGAAGAGGCGACCAGGGCGGGATCCATCGCGCCCATGGCGCAACGCCAGTTGAGCAAAAGCGGCGGCACCATCTTTTCGGTTCGCGATGTGCTCGTGACCCTTCCCCCGGATCTTTTTGTCTCTGCTGCCGCACTCAACGAACTGCGCCGCAGGGCATTTGCCGTTCACCTGGCGATGCGGCTTGCATCCTTTCCGAGGGACATTCGTCCCTTCGTTCCCACGGAGGTCCCCTGGCCGGGGGCGACAGTTGATTATCGCGACCAGATCACCAACCGCAAGGCGCTGGTCTTTTACCGTCGCCATGGCGTGAAGGACATCGATCCGCCGCGCCTGCGATCCGGTGCCGTGCGGGAATGTGCCCTGATGACCAGCAGATACTGTATAAGAAGACAGTTGAGGTTGTGTGGGGGCAGGCACCATGAGGGGCAACCGTCGGCCGTTCCGCTTGTGCTTGCCGACCGGACGGGCAGCTACCTGGTGCGGTTTGACTGCGACCGCTGCGAAATGACGGTGACCAGAAAGGAAAAGAAGTGAGGCGCGGCCGCTCCCCACACCGCTGATAAATGGCGGATCACAAGCGCTCGTTGAGCCACTTGCGGATCGCATCGAACTCGGCGATGAATTGTGCCAGAGCCTTGCCGCGGTGGCTGAAGGCCCCTTTTTCCTCCAGGGGGATCTCGGCCAGGGTTCTGTTCACCTCCGGGAGAAGAAACAGAGGGTCGTACCCAAAACCGCTGACGCCCCGACCCTCGGTGATGATTTCGCCATCGCACCTGCCCTCCCAGCTCAGAACTTCGCCATCCGGGACGGCCAGAACAAGGACGCAGGCGAAATGGGCGGCCCGGTTCGTCGCCGTGACCATTTCCCGAAGCAGCTTAGCGCAATTTTCCCTGTCGGTCGCCTTCGGCCCGGCATAGCGGGCGGAATGAACACCCGGGCTGCCGTTCAACGCCTCAACTACCAGGCCGGTATCGTCGGCCAGACAGGGCTGACCCAGCAAGCGGGCATAATGCACCGCCTTGCCGCGGGCATTGGCAAGGAAGGTTGTGCCGTCTTCCACCGGTTCCGGCATCGGGGCGAACTCGGCCAGGGTGCGCAGGGCAACCGGGACATCTTTGAGTATTTCTTTGATCTCGGATGCTTTCTTGCTGTTTCCGGTCGCCAGCACGAGAGGAGTGTTCATGGCGCATCTCCTTCCGAAAAAATGGGATCAAGGCATATTGTAGAGTTTCAGTCAGGTTTTGATTATTTTCACTGATACGGTTTCCAGGCTGTCACCAGGCAATTCGTCTTCGACCCAGATCACGCTTTGATCTTTTTCAATCACCCCGTCCGTCAGCAACTGTCGGATGGTCTGGTCGACCAGACCGTCTGTTGTACCATCGAGGGAAACAGGATGAACGCCGTAGGATAGGGCCAGGAAGTTATTTGTTTGTTTATCGCCACCATGGGTCAGTATCCAGCAGTTAGGCCTGAACCTGGATATGAGGCACGGGGCGGCACGGCTCTGCGTGCGGGTCAGGATGAAGCGTACGTTCAAGGCATCGGCCGATTCGACGGCATTCAGCGTAACCACATCCTCGACATCGACCTTGCCCTCATTCACTGCGTTCCGGAAGTGGGCGGGTAAATCGGCCAGCGCCTGAATGGCTTGTTTTTCCCGCTCGGCGGAAAGCGCTATCTTGCCGATCATGGCAACTGTTTCCACGGGATACCGTCCGATAGCTGTTTCTTCGGACAGCATGACCGCGTCCGTTCCGTCCAGAACGGCATTAGCCACATCCGACACTTCGGCGCGGGTGGGCCGGATGTTTTCGGTCATGGAGACCAGCATCTGGGTTGCGGTGATCACGGGACGGCCCAGAAGATTGGCTTGGTGGATCAGTTTTTTCTGCACAGCCGGTACATCCTGGAGGGGAATTTGCACCCCCATGTCCCCCCGGGCAATCATGATCGCATCCGCGGCTGAGAGAATTTCGGCAAAATTATCGATGGCCTCCGCTCGCTCGATCTTGGCGACCACATAGACGGATTGTCCTTTTTCCAGAGCAAACCTTTTCACTTTGAGAATGTCTTCCGCTGTTTCAACGAAAGAAACACCGAAGGCATCCACACCCTCTTGGAGGGCAAAATCAACAAACGCAAGGTCTGCCGCGGAGACCGCATCGGCAAAAATCTTCACACCAGGAAGATTCAGTCCTTTGTGAGAAAGGAGCGGGCCGCCAATGATTGTCCGGCAGAAGACATCTTCACCTGAAACCCTTTCCACCTCGAGCTGGATGAAACCGTCATTGAGGTAAATCAGGTCCCCCTGTTGTACGCTTGCTGGCAGTTGTTTGTATTCGACCGGGATTCGATCAGCCGAACCCGCAACATCCTTTGCGGTCAGAACGACCTTACCCTCTCTCTCAAGTAGAAGCGGCTCCTCCAACAGCCTGCCGATTCGTATTTTGGGCCCGGGAAGATCCGACATGATCATGCAGTGGCGTTGCAGTTTTTCCGCTACTGCCCGGATGCGCCGAATGTCCTGCCTGTGGCCTTCCAGGGTCCCGTGAGCAAAGTTGAGTCGCGCAACGTTCATGCCCATCAGCATCAGCTGTTCCAGGACAGCCTCCGAGCGGGATGCAGGCCCGATGGTGCAAACAATTTTGGTTTTGTGGGCAGGCAGTTCCATGGGTATTGCTCCTCTTACATCACTCAATTTGTTGATGTTTTGATACAAGGGGGTTCTCAACAAACCAAAACCATGCTTTCATCCTGAATCCGTGACAGCTGGATTCTTGTTTGGGATATATCTTGCTGTCATCATATTTCAACTGTCGTAGAATCCTTGATGATAACCTTCACCCACCGCCCTTCGGAGGCGTCCGTCCGTCACGGATCCAGGAATACTTAAATCTTGGCCGTTAAGGCGGTCATTCCAGTTTGTTGACGATCTCCGTGGCAATCATGCGTGCAGGAGCCCCTGCAATTGACGCAGTAACTCTTCGATACGGTATGGTTTGGTGATGACAGCACTGAAACCATAGCTTTTGTGGTCTGTCCGGATCGGGTCGTGGCAATACCCGCTTGAAACGATCACCTTGGCGTCCGGATCCAGATCCAGTATTTTTTGCGTTGCTTCCTTGCCTCCCATGCCGCCTGGAACCAGCAAATCCATGATGACCACGTCAAAGGGCTGCTCTGCTTGCTGTGCCTCGGCATATTTTATCAGGGCCTCTTCGCCGTCTCTAGTCAGTTCAACCGTATATCCGTACTTTTGCAAAGCGTTGGTCAGGATTTCACCCACCATGTCGTGGTCATCCATGATCAGTATCTTGCCGGTCCCCTGCTGTGACAGCGACGGTAGTACGTTCACTGTGGTTGCGAGCGGAGGTGCGGCAGATGCGGTGGAAACGTCGGACGCGGGCAGATAAAGGGTGAAGGTGGTACCGGACCCTGGTTGCGAACTGACGTCGATGTGGCCTCCGTGTTTTTTTACGATCGAGTAGGTCGAGGCAAGGCCGAGGCCGCAACCTGTTTTCTTGGTGGTGAAATACGGATCAAAAATCTTATTGAGATATTCCTTGGCGATACCGCTTCCCTGGTCAGTAATGGATATCTGCACATACCTGCCGTGCTCAAGGGGTAGATCCTGTTGCGCATTGATGTGGACGTTTTGACACTGGACTGAAATGGTTCCGCCCTTGGGCATCGACTGGTCGGCATTAATGAGGATATTGGTGAGCGCCTGACCGATCTGGCTCTCGTCCGCCTCTATCGGCCACACATCGGCATCAATCCTGTATTCACAGGTCGATTGCGCTCCGCTCAAGGCAATCTGACCATAATTCTTGATCGTTTCGGTAACGGAAATTGATTTTTTCTCTGGAGCGCCACCCTGGGCAAAGGTGAGAAATTGTCGGGTGAGATCCTTGGCCTGCAAAGAGGCTGATTCAGCTGTCACCAGACGCTGATACGCGGCAGTATCAGGAGCCACCAGCATTTTGGCAAAAGAGATGTTTCCCAGGATGACCATGAGAATGTTGCTGAAATTATGGGCCAGGGTGCCGGCAAACAGACTCAGGGATTCCAGGTTCTGAATTTTGACGATTTCTTCATCAGCCTGCTTTCGCCTGCTGATCTCCTCATAGGTTCCCAATACTCCCAGCACCCGGCCATCTGTGTTGCGAAGCGGTACCTTGGTTGTAGAGAGCCATATTTTTCTGCCGTCTGGTGTGGTCTGGACCTCTTCATACTGTACTTTGGAACTTCCTGTTCGGATGATTTCCGCGTCATCCCGGCGATAACTCTCGGCCTGCTCGTGCCACCCCAGACTGTAATCATCACGGCCGATCAGTTCCTGCGGAGATCGGCATCCTGCATCCTCGGCAAAAAGCCGGTTACATCCCAGGTATCGCAGATTGGTGTCTTTCCAGAAAATGCGAACCGGTATGGTATCCAGGACCAATTGGAGGAAATTCTGCGCTTCTCTGGTTTTTTGTTCGCTCTGCTGCAGCTCTTCTTCGGCCATTTTCCTTGCAGTGATATCAGTGAGCATGGCAAAGGACCCGACCACTCTGCCGAGATCATCCTTGCGCGCGGTGGCGCTGACAATAGTCCAGACAATATGTCCATCCTTGTGGCGTAAGCGGCGCTCATAGGTGCCGTTCAGACCCCGTTGACGTTCCTGGATGAGTTGGGCATGGTCGTCTGTGTCTTCTGGCCAGATGAAATGATCAAAAGGGCGTCCCTCTATTTCGGCGGGTTCATAGCCAAGCAGTTCGGTGATATACGGATTGACAAAACTTGTCAGCCAGTCTCCATCCAAAACCCAGATGCCTTCCCTGGCGGTGTTGACAATCTCGCGGTATCGCGCTTCACTTTGGCGGAGCGCGGCTTCGGTTTCCTTTCGTTCTGTAATGTCGGTCAACACCACCCGGCACTCACGGGGCTTGCGGCTCCGGCCACCGTCCGTGGTTGCCAGGTGCGCCCAGAAAATCGTACCATCCTCCTTCACCATGCGCAGTTCGCATTCGTCGGGTTCGCAGGAGCCGGCCTCCGGTTTATGGCGTAAGGTGAAAATGTCCCGGTCTTGTTCGCAAATAAAGCGGATAAAGGGTTGGCTGTACATAGTGTCGCGGGCAATTCCCAGAAGATTGCAGGCCGTGAGGTTGGCTTCCAGGATCAGTCCCTGGCCCGAGAGGGTGCAGTAACCCACCGGTGCCAGGTCGTAGAGGTCGAAATAACGAGCCCGCGAATCATCAAGTTCCGCCTGGGCCTGACGTAATTTTTCGTTCTGCTTTTCCAGTTCTAATTGGTATGCGGCCAGTTCATGGAAGGTCAAGCGCATTTCTTCGGGCGTCGATGCATCGGCTTGTTCAGATGAATGTGTTCCACCCTCCCCAAGGCTCTTTTCCATGGACCCGCGCAGCGCGGCAAACTCTTTGTCCTGCTTTTTTGCGGAAGTCATTCGTATGGGATTCTCCTGTAAAGCCGCCGATTGCCCGGTGCTGGCGGCGGAATGGCGTGGCAGCTATGGACGTGGACACGCTATACTGCGTCTTCAATGAGTTGTAAAACGATTCCCTTGAATCCGTGACGGCGGCGATCATGTTGTGGATAAATAATCAGGGTATAAGTGAAGATACATTTTTCATAGAACGCCTTCACCCGCCGCCCTTCGGGGCGTCCGTTCGCACGCCCACGGATTCAGGGTTTTGAATATTTAAGTTTACACTTGAACGATAGTAATATTCACAAAAAAACAGGAGATATCAATGAAGTATTAATAGGTATTTAAAGGGTATTTTATATACCTGCTTTGCGTAAAAAAGTAAAACGGGGATTACTGGAGGGCTGATTGTCCAAAAGGACGGAGCAACTTTATTCCTTGTTCTTCTGTTGAGCTTCTCGGTCGTTGCTGGTGGATTGTGCCGAAAGGTTCTGAGCAGGCCGGTTTACCGCCCTTGGTTCATCGATAAGGGTTTAAGGTCTGTGGAGATTTATGGGGGTTGACGTGGATCAGTACATCTTCCACTTCCGGATGCTGCTCGATAATTGTCTGCTTGGCACGGTTCGCCAGGTGGTGGCCCTGCTCCACGGTGATATCACGGCGAACACTGATTTTCATATCAATATAGACAACAGGGCCGTGCAGACGGCCTTTCACCTCCTGAACCTCCATGATGCCGGGAATCGCTGCCGTTGTTTTTTCGATATCGTCCATCATTTCCTGTTTAGGGGCCTGATCCATCAGGTCTTTGATTGCTGACCAGTAAATGCCCACTGCTGCCCAGGCAATCATCAGGGCGACGATGATACCGGCGACGGGATCAAGGAAAGGATACCCCAGCAGGGCGCCGCCGATACCGGCCAGAGCGGCGATGGAGGAGAGGGCGTCGGTGCGGTGATGCCAGGCGTCCGCTTTGACGGCAACGCTGTTGATCCGTCTCCCTACCCGAATCGTGTAGTGGTACATCCCTTCCTTGACCACAATCGAGAGGGCCGCCGCCCAGAGAGCGGCGGTGGTGGGAATGCTGATCTCCGCTTGTTGAATGACCTGATAAGCAGTCCAGGCAATCCCGACCGCCGCGGCCATCAGCATGATGGCAACAATTTTCGCGGCAATTGACTCGGCCTTGGCATGGCCGTAGTGGTGGTTCTCATCCGCCGGCAGTTGCGAGTATTTCAGACCACCGAGGACCACCAGAGAGCTCATGACATCGGACAGGGAATGAAAAGCGTCGGCAATCAAGGCAATACTGCCGGAAACAACCCCGACAGCTCCCTTGAACAGAGCCAGCACTATATTGCCGATAATGCCCACCCAGGTGGCCAGTCTTCCGGCTCGGTACCGCTGCTGCTTGTCGTGATCAGTCTGTTTCATTTGCAATGGCCTGGCGGTGGGGTTCTGCATGTGCGGCAGGACTCCGTGCCGGGTTCAAGCCGGTCTCAGCGGCCTGCGGATTCCTGTTCCAGGATGTCTTGGGCCCAGGATATGGCCGCCATGCTTTGCGGAAACCCGATGGTTGACACAAGCAGCAGCAGGGTGTGGGTGATTTCTTCGGGACGTGCTCCGGCCTGTAGTGCCCGGCGGGTGTGTGATCGGACCGATCCTTCCGAATGGTTGGCTGCCGCTGCCGCCAACTGGATCAACTGGGTGGTCTTCTCATCAAGGGGACCGGTGGTGCGCAGCGTGGTGCCGAGGTGCTCGACCGCTTGGAAAACTTCGGGAAATTGTTTGCGAATCTTTTCGTAAAACAGAGGTTTGCTGGTGTCGGTCATGGTGTTCTCCTGATTTGGTTGCAACACAGTGGAGTCGTTTCAGAGTTCGGTACTATGAAAAAAATGGACATCCGGTGTGCTGGTTTCGTGCATACTGTATCTTTCTGTTTTTTTACAATATTTCATGGACTGTGCATTTTGCAATTGTACTAAGTTATCGGGTAAAATACACGGTCCATGCTCTTGTAACGAGGAAAAAATGATGAACAAAATACAGGGGCTCAGTCTGTATCGCTTCTCTGTTCCTGAATTCGTGAGCGTTCATCCAGCCGTCACGGTTGTCGACCGGACAGCCCGGTGGCCCGCCAGATGGTCCGCGAGACCATTGTCGATCAGGATCGACCCTACGGTCTCCATCGCCTGGGGGTGGCCATGCATGTGTATGCCGACACCTGGTCGCATCAGGGTTTTGCCGGGGTGCTGCATACAATCAACAGGGTGAGTTATGCCAGGGAGACCGGTGATTCAGGGGTTTTTTCCTCCGGTCTTGCCTCCTTTATAAACGAGGTTCTCAACAGGACGGTTCCTCCCCTGGGGCATGCCCGGGCCAACGTCCTTCCTGATATTCCCTTTCTCGAGTGGCAGTATCGCAATGGTCACAGGGAACTCATCGTTCGCAACAATGCCGAGCAGTTCTGCCAGGCCGCGGAATGGATGTACCGGGCTATGAAACGCTACCTGCTCCGCGATCCATTTGCCGAGGTTGGTGGAATCGAACAGCAGGATATGGACAAGATCCGGAATCTGTTCACCGGACTTAAGGAAAGAAGCGGCAGTAAGCGACATGCGGCCTGGATCCGGACCATTGCCGAAAACCCTTTTAGTTTCGGCGCCGAGGAAGTGGCCTATCCGGGTAAGGGTCCTGGTTCCTGGAAAGAGCAGGCTCTGGGCAGTGCTCTGGATCAACCGCTCTATCGATGGGATCCCGGTTTTCTCAAAAGCAACTGGAAGCTGTTTCATGATGCCCTGCAGGCGCATCGATTGTACGTCATCAATGATTTGCTGCCCCGATATGGAATTTGTGCGGCCTGAGGGGAGCGGATGAGCATGGGCACGCCTCACTGGCCACTGCCAAAGAGCCGCACCGAAGGAATATTGTCTTTGAGGGTGACGGCCACGCTGAAGGGACGGCGACGGACGAAGAGTTCACCATTGAGCTGTTCACCGGCAAGCAACAGATCCGCGTCCAGTTCAATGCTGCCGGCATGGAGGACAGCTTGGAAATGCAGGCTCTTGGCCGTCATGGCAATATGGGCCCCTCCCGCAACCTTGGCCACATTGAGCATGCGGCCAAGCCAATGATCCCCTCTGGCTTGTTGAATAAAAAGTTGGGCCAGCAGACCGGTGTCACGCATGTACAGACTGAGGTCGGATTTCAGGGTCAATGGCTGCGCCCAGTGCAGAGAATTGTTGAACAGGTACAATTCTGCCCACCAATCCTCGCTGTACAGTTCATGCGCGTCCTGGAG
The DNA here is from genome assembly GCF_016918545.1 of Desulfobulbus alkaliphilus. Lineage (GTDB taxonomy): Bacteria > Desulfobacterota > Desulfobulbia > Desulfobulbales > Desulfobulbaceae > Desulfobulbus > Desulfobulbus alkaliphilus. The sequence continues at coordinate 119,552 of NZ_JAFFQC010000005.1, forward strand.
AGTGACCTGATCAAGCCGGATCTGCGTGCCGGATGCGTCAAAGCGCATGGTCCGCACATCACCTCGGTTCAAGACCGCTTTGACCGATAAGCGGCCAGTCAGCAACTGCTCATCGATTCGCACCACGGAATCCATACTCTCCAGGAGAATCTGTCCTGAGGCCTGGTCGCTCTCGAGGGTGAAATCAGCCTGCACCCATGCTTGACCACCGGTCAGTTCGATGCCCGCATCCACCGGCAGGTAGGCGTTGTAGACGCGAAGATCGGTGACTTCGGCGTGGTGGAGAGAGATCTTGGTTCTGGTCTGGAAGAGGGCCTCTTCAGGGGGCGTGTTCAGTTCCGGCAGGGAACTCTCGAGGAAAAAACCCTGACCAGTGACATAATCGATTTCGTCCGCTTGCCTTCCCATATCAAAAAAAGGCAGTTGCACGCTCAAAAGAACGCCGGGCGCTTCCGTACTCCCTTGGCTGAGCAGATCAAGGATACCGGCCCCTGCTGCCCGGTATTTGAGAAAGTCGACGCTGAGATGTTCAGCATGCACGGCGATGCGACTGGTCGGTGCCAATTGTTGCCGGCGCAGTTTGAGGTCGGCATGGAGCGTGCCGCTGCCGCGGATTCTGATGTCCTGTTCCCGGGGCATAAAGGAGTCGAGGAAGCCCAATTGCCCGATTTCGCCGCGGACAATCAGGTCAGCCTCCAGATCCGGGTTGGGTTGTTTGTTGATCTGCAGCCAATTGCGAACCTGAACCTTGTCAAAGGCCAGAGCGGTGTGTAAAGCCTCTCCTCCCTGTTCGGCAACGGCGTCAAGGGTCAAACGGCTGCCGGAAAGATCGAGTTTTTCACCATCGAAGGCGAGGTTGCGCAGATTGATGTCCAAGACCAGTTCGCCCAGGGAAACCTGATCAAAAAAACGGGTGGTAATGGCTTCGCCACGAGTTGATAACCAACCGGTAGCGTTGCGGCGGTCGAATTCGAAGCGGGCCTCGCTGGTTGCCGATCCTGACAGCAGTTGCAAAGGGAAATCATCGGCCAGGTAATACTGCAGGACACTGAGGTCAGGTATCCGGGCTCTGGTCCACTCCAGGGACATTCGGGCGTATTCCGCCTCCATACGCATCCCTTTGAGAGGGGCCTGCAGAGCAAGGGAGAGTGCTGCTGATTCAAGCAGGAGTCGCGCGTCCGGACCCTGGTTCAGGTTCGCTTCGCTGAAATCGGCCCGCAGGTGCAGCAGGGACTGATCATCGAGCAGCAGGTGTTGGGCCACCACGGCTCCCTTACCTTTGACATGCAGATCCATGAAGCGGATACCGAGGTCATCGGCAATGATATCAGCCTGGCTGCCTGCGGCAACTTCTCCCTGGGTCAGAATAAGATCCGCCTGTATCCGGCCTTGACCCGAGATCTGCATACCGCGCTGGTCAGGAAGCTGGTGGAGGAAGGTGTCAAGGACATCGAGACGATGCAAGGATGCCGACAAGACTATCCGACCATCCACGGGCAGGGGATCGGGAAAGCGCTGTTGTGGGTGGGCGGGCGGAGCCATCGTCATGGCATCGGATGTTGATGCCGCGGGGAAAAGATCGCCATAGGGTCGGGTCAGCTGCAGCCAGGCTTTTTCGAGAATCAGGGAAACCGTCGGCTGGTGAGGGGCCTGACGAAGGCCCGGATCCTCATTGGTCAAGGCCGATAGATGGAGGGTTCCACCGCTGAGATCAAGGCGCTGCCGGGCGAAATCGATTTTCATGGGCAGGTGAAGGCGCAGCTCGCCCTGGAGAGATTGGTCCAACAAGGTTATTTGGGTTGTCTTGCCGTCAAGACGAAAAGTTGCCTGGAGGTTGTCCTGCTCGAGGTCAATGCGGGCGTTGAGTTCAGCCAGGCCATGCTCAAGCTGCAGGGGAGAGGAAGGGGGCAGATACCTCGACAGAACGGCAATGTCTGGCATCACGGCGGCCTGCCATTCTATGGTCGTGGCCAATGGTTGAACCGGGTGGATCAGATCAGCACCGGGAAAAACACTGTTGAGGGAAAAGAGGGGACTGAAAAGAAACAACTGATCCTCGGTTGTTTCACGCATCCAGGCATCGCGCAGGGTGATTTGCAAGGTCGTACCTATGCAGCTCTCTGCCAGGGAAGACACGGCCAGTTCAACTCTGCCTGCCCCTTCCAGTTGAAATATGCCGGCGGCCTGCACCGATTGCCCTGTTTTTTCCCGTTGCATGTCACTGTTGCTGTCCCGAGGCAAGTCGGCCTCATGCAGCCAGACACGGAGTTGTGGCGAATCCAGGCGGACGGAGCTGCCTTGCTGGAGGTCCCCCTCATCCAGGTTCAACTGGGCACTGAGACGGCCATGCCCGCCTATCCGCAACCAGGGTACTCCACGCAGATAGTCGTTCAACAGGTCCCAGGCATCGGCGTGGGCGTCAAAAGACAACGCCCCCGAAAGGCGGCGGATCAGGTTGCCTATAAGTGGTTGAGGAAAAACCAAACCATGGAGATCAAGTCGGGTTATGCAGGTGAGGTCACGGCTCAGCAGCGTATCCTGGCGGAAGACCGAGGCGTCGGACAAGTGCAGGCGGATACCGGTGAGATCGATGTGATCATGCCACCGGAGTGATTCGATGGTCAGGCCGCCTTCACCAACGAAACGGAACTCGCCGATACGCAAGGTTTCAACTCCCCTGGCGTCCAGGTCACGGAAGCGCATCTGCCGGTGCCGGAAAAGCGACGTCAGTTCAAGGGTCACGGCGGCATCGGCCAGAATCAGGCTGAAATCGCCCTGCTTGCTGTTTTGGTCCACTGTGAGTTGCCGCAGGCTGAGGCGACCCTGTGCGGACAAATCAGCTTCCTGCCAGGTGATTGTCAGCCCCGTGTGCTGAGAGATCTGGTGCTGCAGCCAATTGCTGTTGAGGAATAGGGGCAGGACGAGGAATACAGTGCCGAACAGCAGGGGGATCAATAGGGTGATCGCCCAAAGCCATCGGAATCGAGGCAGGTTGCTGAGAAGCATAGTTTTTTTGCCGATGAATACAGGCCTCTCAAGCACTCTCGCCGGCGCGATCAGAGTTCTGGGGAGAGTTTTCCGCAACAGCGCTCGGGCAGCCATTGATACTGGCGACACCTTCGCCCTTGATCGGCAGCACTACGGTGAATGTGGTCCCTTCATCGGCCTGGCTGGTCACCCGGATTTCTCCCTGGTGTCGGTTGACAATACCGTAGCTGACCGAAAGCCCCAGACCGGTACCCTTGACCTCGGGCTTGGTGGTGTAAAAGGGCTGAAAAAGCAGTTCCAGCTCCTCGGTTTTGATGCCGATACCGGTGTCGTGGATAGCGACCGCAATTCGGTCTTCCTCCTGCCAGGTACGCACTGTGATCACCCCGCCTGGCTGCTGACAGGCATCGGCGGCATTGGTCAGTAGATTGAGAAACACCTGTTTGATCTGGTCGGGAACGGCGAGGATGGTCGGCAATTGCTCGGCGTAATTCAGGACCACGGTAATCCGTTTGCTTTTGAAGTCGTTTTTATGGAGAAGCAGGATGGAGTTGAGCGACTTATGTACGTCCATCATCGCCTTTCTCCCCGATGAGGGCCGGTTAAAATCCTGGAGATGACGGATCAGGTCCCTGATACGATCACCCTCGGTAATGGCCGCTTCCAGCAGGTAACGGTCTTCATCTTCCAACACGGCTCTTTTGCGCAACCCTTTGAGGATCGAGAGGATGCCCTGCAAAGGATTGTTGAATTCATGGGCGATGGAGGCGGACAGCTTGCCGATGGCGGCCAGTTTCTCCGCATGCAGGACCTGCTTCTGGGTCTCCTGCAGCTCCAGGGTTCGCTGTTCAACGTTACGTTCCAGGTCTTCATTGGCTACTTTCAACTGCTCTTCAGCCCATTTGCGCTGGGTGATATCTTCATAGCTCCCCAGGATCCCAATCACGTTTTCCTGCGCATCCCGTAGCGGTACCTTGGAAGTGGATAACCAGATTGTGCGGCCATCGGGCGTGGTCTGAATTTCCTCATACTGCAATTTCGCCTGCTCGGTCCTCATAACTTCAAGATCATCCTGACGGTACATCTCGGCCTGCTCATTCCAGGCCATGCTGAAATCATCGGCACCGATCAGCTCGTCCGGATGCTGGTGACCGGCATCTTGAGCAAACAGGCGGTTGCAGCCGAGGAATTTGAGGTTTCGATCCTTCCAGAACAGACGGACCGGGATGGTGTCCAGTACCAGTTCAAGTAATTTCTTGGCATTACTGGTTTTCTGTTCACTGTCCCGCAGCGCCTTCTCGGCTTGTTTTCGCTGGGTGATATCGGTGGCAAATCCTTCGATGATGAGTTCGGGACTGTGGCCATTGGCCTCGGTGGGGGGAGCCAGCCGGGCATCCATTGACAACCAGATGATTTCGCCATTTTTTTTCCTGGCACGGCACTCGAACTGTTTCGCCATGCCGGTTTTCCGCAACTGATTGATAAAATCGCGTCGCTGTTGTGCGCTCACCCAGAACTGATTTTCCAGGTCCTTATACGAGGCCAGGGCCTCCTCAACACTGGCACAGCCAATAATTCGGGCCATTTCCTGATTCATCATCAATATCAACCCGGGAAGGGTGGTGCGGAAAATACCGATGGGCGCTCCTTCATAAAGACGTCGGTATCTTTTCTCGCTTTGTTCCAGGGCTGTCCGGCTTTGTCTGAGCTGACAATCAAGGGAATGCCGATGCAGGCTCATGCTGATCGTTGCCGCCAGTTCCCGCTCACCTACCGGTTTGACCAGATACCCATACGGTTTGATGCTCTTGACCTGTTCCAGTAGATGGTCCTGGGAAAAAGCGGTGAGAAAGATGATCGGGACGTCGGAGGTTCGGGTGATGTGGCCGGCGGTTTCAATGCCATTCAGTTTGCCGGCCAGTTCGATGTCCACGAGGACCAGATGGACCTGATTGTCCTGGATCATGGCGAGGGCTGCCTCACCGGTGGCTACAGGGCCAAGGACCGCATATCCGAGTTCAAGAACCGATGTCTTGAGGTGGGTGGCAAGGATACCGTCGTCTTCGATAATCAGAACAGTGGGCGTCATTGCTGGCGGCCTTTTTGAAAGATATTCAGGGGGAACAAGTGTTCATGGGCCCCGAAGGGCGGCTGGTGAAGGTTATTATCAAGGATTCCATTTTTATTATAATGTGTTTACAGCAAGATATATCAGAAACAAGAGTCTAGTCGTCACGGATTCAGGTTTTTCGATTCCGGGGTGCAGGCTGCACAGTAACCTTGAACTGATAAAATTCTACCAGGTAAGCTTGGTTGATGTCCATGCAGAAACGAGATGTTTTTTCCTGAATCGAGGCACGCCGGTGAATGGACACGCAGGCGTGGAGGTCCTGTTCCGAGGCGACCCTTTGCCGGCGCAACCAAGAGTCAGGAGAATAAGATTGTTTGTGGACAAATACTGGTTAACCTGTTTTTCTCAATTAACCGATTTAATAAGAAAAATGTTGACGATTTTCCATATTTTGAATATTGGTCGGGCGAATTAACCCTGTGTGGAACCAGCGCCAGTGATGCAAGCTCGAGAAGACAAAAGCACACCTATCCCCTGATTATTGAGTAGATCAGGGGATGGTCCGAAACGGGGGCCTGGCGTCCGGTGACCGTTGATCGCCGGAACGGAGACTGGCAGAATTCCTGGAGTTTTCCGCGGCAGTCCTCGTCAGATATTCCAGACCCTGGCTACCGGGCACTGTCCCGATCGTCGAAAATCAATGTGTATTCGGCTTGTTTTCGAAACAATTGCAGTGTGGTGCAAGCAGTCGCCATGGAGGAGAGAATGTCTGTTGAGATTGCCTTGATGTACCTGGCTGTCGGTCTGGTCGCCGGGATTCTTGCCGGCCTGCTCGGTGTTGGTGGTGGTCTGATTATCGTGCCGATGCTGGTGTTCTGTTTCATCAAACAGGGGGTGACCCCTGAAGTGATCATGCATCTTGCCCTGGGGACTTCCCTGGCCAGCATCATCTTCACTTCGATTTCGAGCGCTCTGTCCCATCATCGTCGTGGCGCGGTGGACTGGCGGATCGTCAGGCGGATCGTCCCCGGCATCCTCATCGGAACCTTTCTTGGTACCATGATCGCTTCCCGCTTGACCACCGGTTTTCTTCAGGCTTTTTTCTGTGTGTTTCTCTATGCGGTGGCCACCCAGATGCTTCTTAACAAAAAGCCCAAGGCGTCCCGTGAGATGCCTGGCTTCATCGGCTTGTTCGGCGTTGGCAATGGTATCGGTGTGGCTTCTGCCCTGGTTGGTATCGGTGGTGGCTCCATGTCGGTCCCTTTCATGATCTGGTGCAACATAGCCGCCCATCGAGCCATCGGCACCTCGGCGGCTATTGGTTTTCCCATCGCCATCGCCGGAGCCTTCGGGTACGTGGTCAATAACCTGCAGGCCACGGGGTTACCGGAGTACAGTCTCGGGTATGTCTATCTGCCCGCCCTGTTTTTCATAGTCTGTTTCAGCGTTCTGACCGCACCACTGGGGGCCAGGCTGGCACACGCCCTGCCGGTGGATAAACTCAAGAGAATCTTTGCCCTTTTTCTCTATGTAGTCGCCACCAGAATGGCGTGGGGAATTGTTGCCTGATTGCAACCATTGATCGGATACGATACAATAAAAAAAATTAGGATTAACACATGAGGAGATCAGCCCATGCTTTTTCCTGTTGCCGGAATAGAAGTTGCCCCCTGGATCCCCTTTGTCGCCGGTTTTGCCGTGGCTTTTATCTGCTCCATGGGCGGAGTGTCCGGTGCCAACCTGCTGCTGCCTTTCCAGATGAGCGTGCTGGGTTTTGTCACCCCGGCGGTCAGCGCCACCAACCATCTGTTCAATATCGTCGCCATTCCCAGTGGCGTGTATCGTTTTATCCGGGAAGGGCGCATGGTCTGGCCCCTGACCTGGGTGGTGATTGCCGGAACCGTGCCCGGCGTTCTTCTTGGTGTCATTTTCCGCGTCCGCTATCTGCCTGATCCGACCCATTTTAAAATATTCGCCGGATGTGTCCTTTTATATATAGGTGGTACCATGGTTCGTTCCCTGGTGAAAAAACCAGCACCGGGAATGGATAAAGCTTCCTCGGAAAAACGCTTCCAGGAACTGGTCAGCAGGTTTCATAAGCAAGAAGCGGCATCTCGGGAACCACTCCCCAGGGTCACGGTGGATCATTTCGGGCTCAAGAAAATCACCTATTCTTTTTATGGCGAGACGATCAGTGCGCCGACCATGGGCATTTTCATGCTGAGCGCCATTGTCGGGGTCGTGGGCGGCATGTATGGTATCGGCGGCGGCGCCATCATCGCCCCCTTCTTTGTCGCGGTCTTTCATTTACCGGTCTATACCATTGCCGGGGCCTGTTTGATGGGAACGTTCCTGACCTCCCTGGTCGCCGCCGGCTTTTTCCAGATTCTGGCCCCTTTCTATCCTCACATGGCTGTTGCTCCTGACTGGATGCTGGGGATCCTCATGGGGACGGGCGGTATGATTGGCATGTATGTCGGCGCCCGGATGCAGAAATTTGTTCCGGCCACAGTGATTAAATGGCTGCTGGCCTGTATCCTGTTGTTCACCGGTGGGCGGTACGTGCTTGGTTTCCTCTTCTGATTCGATTGGCGTGCGAGTCGAAAGGACAAAGCAGGACCTGCGCCTGATGACAGGAGGAACTACTTGCCGTCGTCACCAAAAGCCATGCCGCCGCTGCCCACCTGGCCGGCGGGCGAATCAGGAGCCTGTGCCTGGGTTGGGGACAGTGTTTTAAAGTGGTCCCAGGCCTGTCTGGCGTTCCGCTCCTTGCGTGTTCGCAGGCCGCGCCATTGCGTATAGACCTGGCCAGCGCGAACCATGTCGCGCTCGGCTCCGTTCAGTCGGGCCAGATGAGGATCGGCCTCGGGGTGGAGAGCATCCAGAAGTTCGGCATAAAGGGTATCGCGCTCTGCTCCGGTCAGCCATTGTTCCTGGCCTGCAATCACGGCGCGATGGGTTCGGGGTGCGAGGTATTCAATCAGGGGGTAATCGTCGGTATTGATCAAGGCTTGAGCGAACAGACCTGATGCCGCATTGCCTGCATAGAATTTCAGGGCCTGCAGGGTCAGGATTTCCGGATCCGTCGTGCTGTCGGTCATTGCCTGCCATTGACGGGCCAGTACAGCGGGATCAAGCGGTGTCGGTTCCATCCGGCCCACCAGTGCCAGGATTGAACGTTCTGGATAGAGGTCGCCACGCCACAGTGTCAATTCAGCAAAGACCTGCGCCATGGTGTTAGCGAGGATATCAAATTCAGTCCGCGATACCTGATACAGCGGTACCCACTGCACATAGGCGCCACCCGGTTTGAGACGGCGCGCGGCCAGTTGGTAGTGTTCGACGGTGTAGACATTGCCCACCCCGGCACGCCAGGGTGTAAAGAGATCGGCGATGATCATGTCGTAGGTGTCACGGGACCGGGCCAGACATTGCCGACCGTCCTCGGCATGGATGGTGACGCGCGGGTCGTCAAAGAGCCCGTTGACATAGGGCCGGAAATAGTCGCGGGCAAGGTCGATCACCTCGGGCACCAGTTCACAGACCGTGATACGATCGGGGTTGATGAACATGCCCGCACCTGCTGAAATCCCCGTGCCCATGCCAAGAAAAAAAATCTCGCGCGGATCGGGATGGATCAAAAACGGGATCATGGTCTGGTTTCGTTCGGGTATCAAGGCACCGGACCCGCCGAGGGTGTAAAAATTGTTCACCCGAATGAAACGCGCCTGACCGCGTTCCACTACGGCAACATGGGCTGTTGTGCCTTCACGCATGGCGAGCAAATGCTCACCGGCATGCAGGCGGATCATGCTCAGATTCGGGGTTTGGGTGAGCAGTAGTAGGGCAGCCCCCAAGGCGACGGTTCGTGCTCCCATAATCGTCCAGCCTGCCTGGGTGCCCATCAGGACCAATACCATCAGGGCATAGATCGCGGCCAACAGCCACAATCCTTTCCAGGCACCGAACAGGGGCAGAATGACAAAGCCCCCTGCCAGGGCACCAAAAATAGCGCCGGTGGTGTTTGCCGCAATCAGGCGGCCCAGTATCGCCCCTGGCGCCGCACCTGTCTGCATCAGCCGCAACAGGTAGGGAAGCACCGCGCCCAGCAGGGTGCCGGGGATCAGCATGGTCAGCACGGCGACTCGGGCTACCTCGATCACATACTCCAGGAAATCGGCCTGCCCTCCAAGGTAGGCAAGACCATCGGTGAGATGGTGGAAGAGGTACGGAGTCCCCGCCACCAGCGCGCAGGACGTCAGCAATAGCCCTGCCAGCACGATCTCCGGCCGCAGCATCAGCCGATTCAGTCGGTTTGCCAGCACAGCTCCCGCGGACAGAGCGGTCAGAAACACTGTCAACACCAGTGCATAGGTGTAGACTGAATTCTGTAAGACTTGAGCAAACAGCCTGGTCCAGATGATCTCCACCGCCAGGGTCGCAAAACCGGAGGCAATAGCAACAAACCAGAGTGCCGGATTGACCCGAAGGGCAGGGGGGGAGAGCGCTGCCCCATGCATCGCTTGAGATGATCCAGAGCGGGCGATGAACACGGCAGTCAGACCCACCGTCAGGTCCATCCCGACCGCCAGCAGGTAAGCACCAGAAAAGCCGAGCCATATCGGCAAGACAAAGCCGGCGGCCAGCGCCCCGGCAGCACCGCCGGCGGTGTTCAACGCATACAATGCCGATCCCAGCCGCCCCAGGTCATCCCGGGCTCGGATCACATGTTGACCCATCAGGGGCAGCGTCCCACCCATCAGGATAGCCGATGGCAGCAGGATCGTCCCCGCCACCACTGCTTTGAGCAGAGTTTCCAGTAGCGGTTGCCCACCGACGGCTGTGTACAGGGTTGGATAGAGGGCGAAATAGATATCAGCCACCAGAAAATGGCCCAGGGCGGTCAAGGCCACCCCAATTTCGACCCAGCCAAAAGCACGCAAAGGCTGCTTGATCTGCTCGGCCCGTTTCCCAAAAAACCAGCCACCCAGAGCAATACCGGTAAAAAAGATCGCAATGGTCAGAGACGCTGCCTGCGCCGTCGATCCGAACAGCAGTCCCAGTTCACGCACCCACAGTACCTGATAGATCAAGGCGGCGGCACCGGAGACTGTGAAAAGCAGGCCAAGCGTCAAGATATGGTGCAAGGGCATGGTGGTCCTCTATCCGGTGGCGTTGGTGCTGGATGCCGGGCGGTGCAATCGGGTGGTAAACGATCCAGAAACGAACATGCTCATCGGGTGCGGATGAACGCTCACGGATCCAGGAACAGGAAAAGCGTGTCCCTTCGGAACACGCTTTTCCTGCTTTCAGTTGTCGAGGTCAATGCGGCCGGGGTGACGAATCCGCTACCGTCTGACCAGCGGGCTACTCGGCACTCCCGGACAGGAGGAGCGGTTTACAGCAGGTTCACCTCGCGCAGCCACGCTTCAGCGACCCGGGTGACATTTTTGTGCTCGACGTCCACTTCGGCATTGAGGCGCTGCATGGTTTCGGTGTCCAGTTTTTCGGCCAGGGGTTTGAGGATATCCCGAATCTCCGGAAATGCTTCCAGGGTTTCCTTTCGAATCACTGGCGCCGGATTATACACCGGGAAAAAGTTTTTATCATCTTCCAGATTGACCAGGTCAAAGGCCATGATACGGCCGTCGGTTGAGAAACCCATGGCCGAGGTAACCTGGTTGTTGCGCAGGGCCAGATAGGTCAGGCCCATATCCATGCGCTTGATCGCCCGAACCGGCATATTGAAGTCATACAGCTGCATCAGGGCCCTGAAACCGTCAGGCCGTTCCCAGAACTCGGCTTCAAGGGCGAAGGTGATATCCCTGGGATTGCTTTCAACATGTTTTCCGAAATCGGAGATGGTTGTAATATCCAGTTTTTCCGCATCTTCACGCCGCATCATGATGGTATAGGTATTGTTGAAGGTGACCGGTTCGAGCCAGATCAGGTTCTTTTCAGCATCCCTGGTCTGTACCCAGTCGTAGACCTTGGCGGGATCGGTCATGACGTCCTGGTCGGATTGTTGATAAAAGACCGTATATGCGGTTCCTGTGTATTCAAAATACATATCGATCTGGCTGGTTTCCAGAGATTGCCGGGCAATGGCGGTGCCGACACCGGTGCGCAAGGTGACGTTGAACCCTTGGTTTTCCAAGAGCAGTTTGCCCAGCTCGGCAAGCAGATATTGCTCTGTAAAGTTTTTGCCTCCAATGGTGATGGCCTTTTCCCGGGCGTTGAGCGTTGCTGCCACTGCCAGCATGCCGAGGACCAGGATGGCTGTTATCGCCATTCGATAGAAATTGTTCATCATACTCCCTCCTTGAAAGTGACGAGGCTGCTGGAACCTCTTGATGGTGTCCATCCGTAACCGCCGATCACGGGTTTTGTGACACGGGTGCTTTGGATTTGCGCGGACTTGGCTGATTGCTGCAGTCCCTCTCCGCGGGTGGCGGGGTCTGGGCAAAGATGGGGTGTTGGTGATCGCTTACGTTCATCCGGAAACGAGATGCATCTATTCCGAGAGCTGAATTCCTTTTGGAATAACGATCCTGCCGAATACTTCAATCAGGTAATCGGCAAGCAACGCCAGGATAATGACCGGCAGGGCGCCGGCAAGCAGTTTATCCGGCTGCATGAGATTGATTCCGGTGAATATGAGATCACCCAGCCCTCCCGCACCGATCAGATATCCCAGGGCCGCGGTACCGATGTTGATGACCACCGCCACCCGAATGCCGGTCAGGATGACCTGGAGCGCGTTAGGCAGTTCAACCTGCCACAGGATTCTGGCCGGACTCATCCCCATGCCCCTGGCAGCGTCGATAATGGCGGGCGAAACCGCCAGGAGACCTGCCAGGGTGTTTCTGGCGATGGGTAGGGTCGAATAAACGAACAGGGCGAAAATAGCCGGTTTTGAGCCAATGCCGAGAAAACTCATGGTAAGAGCCAGGACAGCAAGGGACGGGATGGTCTGACCGAGTCCAATGACGTACATGACGATACCGGAATATTTCTGCAAACCTTTTCTTGAAACAAGAATACCGGCGGCAAGTCCGGTGCAGATGGCCATGGCCATGCTCACCGTAACGAGAAACAGATGCTGTTGGATAAGGTACAATACATACGCCTGTTCCCAGGGGTCGGAAAGGTAAGCCACCAGACCAACCCGTTCGGCGCCGATTCCCAGGATAACAAGCAGGGAAAACAGAAAAAAGCGATAGCTCTTTACCAGGGTTGTCTGCATACCAATCCTCCTAGAGCTTGAGCCCTTTAGGCGTCACCAGCCGTTCCAGCGTACTCATGGCCAGATCAACAATGATGGCCAATAGTGAGACGGCAAGGGCTCCGGCCAGAATCATGGTTTCATGGGATCTGGCGATTCCCTGCTGGATGAAGACTCCGAGGCCGCCGGCGCCGACATAGGCGGCAATGGCGGCAATGCCGATATTCATGACAGCCGCGGTCTTCAGGCCGGCAAGGATGACGGGAACCGCCAGGGGAATTTCCACTTCCCGCAGGAGCTGGAATTTGGACATGCCCATACCCCGGCCCGCATCGACCAGGGCTGGATCAACATTTTTAATGGCAATGTAGGTGTTACGGATAATGGGCAGCAACGAGTATAGAACCAGGGCGATGACCGCCGGAACCTTGCCGAGGCCGTGTCCGATCACGGCCAGGATTGGCAGCATCAAACCAAACAGGGCGATGGAAGGGACCGTCATGATGACATTGGCACCGCCGAGAACCTTTTGCGCCAAAACCTTGTTTTTGGTGATAACAATGCCGGCCGGGATGCCGATGGCCATGGCGATCAGCAGGGAAAGACTGACCATCCAGATGTGTTCCCAGGTCAGAAAGAGCGTTTGTGCGTAATTATCCTGAAGAAAGGTGATCAGATTCATACAATGGATCTCCCGGTGCTTATCAGTATCTCTTCAGAAGCGGCTCCAGTTTCCTGGCTCTTTGTCGGGCTGTTCAATGTAAACCTCGGGATCGTGGTTATATGCCCGCGGTTACATCCGCCAACGCGCTGTGATTCAGGGAAAATGATTTCGTTTCTGGTCAGACACCGATCAAGGTGAATATCCCGGTCGGTGGAACACGAATGCCCTTTGCCGCCAGGGCTAATCGTCCTGATCTTCGGTGTACAGTTCAAGGATCGATTTCTGGATATTCCTGTAACTGATGGCTCCAGCAAGGTCGCCGTTGTCATCGATAACCGGTAGGGCACTGAGGTCATGCATCAGCATGGCGGCCAGAGCATCGCGCACCGGCTCTCTTGTTCCCAGGGTTTCGGGAAATTTTTCCGCCAGTTCTCCCACTCTGCCCTGCTCATATTTCAAATTTTTTGGTGTGATATAACCGATGGGCTTGCTGTTTCTGATCACAAAAGCAAAGGGCAACCGCCGTTCTTCCATCATCCGCAAGGCCTGCGGGGCTTCTTCATTGGCCTGGAGCAGATTTTTCGGAGCGGGGTTCATGGCGTCCCTGATGCGCAGAAGTCCCAGGACCTTCAGGGCCCGGTCGGCCCCCACGAAATCGGACACGAATTTATTGGCCGGACGCATCAGGATGGCTTCCGGGGTGTCGTATTGCACCAGAAGCCCGTCCTTGAAAATGGCGATTTTATCGGCCATTTTTATGGCTTCGTGGATGTCGTGGGACACAAAGGCAATGGTTTTCTTGAGTTTACCCTGGAGCCGGAGAAATTCATCCTGGATCTGGTCCCGATTAATGGGATCAATGGCACCAAAGGGTTCATCCATGAGCAGGATGCTTGGATTGGCCGCAAGCCCGCGGGCAACGCCGACCCGCTGCTGCTGGCCGCCTGAAAGCTCGACCGGATAGCGGTCTCGGTAGATTCCGGGGTCGAGATTGACCAGATTAAGCATCTCATCGATCCGTGCCTTGATTCTGGCCTTGTCCCACCGAAGCATCCGAGGAACCACGGCGATGTTTTCGGCTATGGTCTTGTTGGGAAACAGGCCAATCTGCTGGATCACATATCCCATACCCAAACGGAGCTGCTGAGGATTCATGGACATGATATCCTCGCCATTGACCTTGATAGTTCCCCGGGTAATGGATTCAAGCCGGTTGGTCATCCGCAGCATGGTTGTTTTGCCGCACCCGGAAGGACCGAGAAACACAGCGGATTCACCATCTTCGATGGTGAATGTAACATTGTTGGTGGCGGTTACCGCTTTGCTGCCGGCGCCGTAGATTTTGGTAACGGATTCGTATTCAATCAAATCTCCCTCCGTAATGAATGGGGGTTCCCCGGATCTGTGATGGCTGGTTCGGGCTTCCTGTCCCCGGCAGCAAACAGGACATCAGATTGGTAGCACAGATAGAATCGCTCACCGGGTGTAAAATCAAAAGTCCATGACTTTGGACCTGGAGCCGTTTGCACGGTCACAAAGGGGGGAAGGATAGATGATGCTTCACTTGATTATACAATATATGTTTAACATATAAAATATACTCGCATAGAATAATAAATGCAAGCCCCTTGTCAGAACCTGTGTGCAGCCTGAGTCCGTGACGGCTGACGTGACCTGACGTACGGACAGGTCCTACGGATCCATGATGTTGATGTTGCGGGGGAGCAGTTTCACGGGCAGTGAGTGCCAGCAAAGAAATTTTCACACCGCCCGGGAGGATGTGGGCAGTCGGTTTAGCAGTTCACTTTTCTGTGCTCCTGTGGTAGGAGTGTGCTTTTGAGTTGAACTGTCAGCCACGAGAACATTGACTTACCCCGTGAATCCATGCCCACTCCTTCCTGTTCCGTTCTGTTGATCAAACAGACCGAGCAAGCGCTTACCGGTTTTGCCTCCCTGCTACAGTACGGGATAGTGTTCCACAGAGACCGTCCGGTGGATCTTGTCCCTTTTCTTCTTGATCTTCCAGGTTTTTCCAAAGAATATATCGAAAGGACCGTGCAGACCATTTTCATTAACGGGGTGGCCGCCGATAGTCTCGACCGTGAACTGCCCCCGGGAAGCACCCTGGCTTTATCCGCAGCCATGCCCGGACTTGCAGGTGCTATTTTTCGTCGTCAGGGTTTGCACGGATCCCTGCGCAGCCAAACCCCGGAAAAGCCGGTTGCCCCACCGGGCCAGTCCGGCTATATCACATTGAAGTTATTCAATATGATTGCCGCAGACCGCATTCTCGATTTACTGAAACACGGGATTTGTGTGACCGGTCTTTCTTTGGTTGCTTTTGCCGCCAACCGTGAGGCACTGCTGCAACCACCGGCAGCCCTTTTTCTGGACCACGAGCCCGTGAGTCCCAGAGAGTTGCTCCAGGCAGCGGTCAACCGTCCCTTTCTTACTGTCCGGGCCAGTCTTTTACCCGGTTGAGCGACGAGATTTCAGACCTGGGAGCCAAGGCCAGAGGGACTGAACCGTGATCTCACCCGGCAGGAAAGAATGAGTGCCGGCAAGGTCTGGAACAGGTCGAAAGGCTATTGAAAAGAGGAACACTGCTATGAACCAAGTACCGCGATATGTCAGAGGACAGGATCCGGACCGGGATGCCTGGCTCACCAATTTTTTTACCGAGAACCATCTTGCTTATGAAGCCTATCCCGACATGGTGGCCTCTCCGGAACAACTGAAATTCATGGTCCATCTCGACGAGGAGGACATGTACTATCCCTGTTCCGATGAACTGTTCAACGCCATTATGGAAAAACGGGCGGATACAACCCTGACCTCCGCGTATATCGGTATCTGGACTCGACTGGAAAAACTGGTGCATGAGGTGGTCATTGATTCGTACAAACAGCGCTACCTGCTCAGCCTGCTGACGATTAAATTCAATCATGAGATCGCTCATAAGGTGCAGCTGCCCGGCCGGGTGGAAAAAAGACTGCTGGGTATTTTCACCACCATCAGCGAGATCGACCGACCTCTGGCCGTGGAGCGAGAACTGGAAAATAAACGGGCCGCGGCCTTTCTCCAATCCGATGTTTTTGACAAATTGTTTAATTCCCCGCAAGGACTGGACATCACGGATGACAGCACTTTAACGGAAATTGATCTTAATCTGCATCTGCTCAAGCTCCGCCGTTTGCTCCTGCTTTCAGCAATGCGTCCCATCTGGCGACAGGACGATCCACCGGACGCTGAAGTTATCCGCAAGGTGATCAACGCGCCCTTTGAGACCCCGGAATGGGAATGGTTCTGCAACTGGCTGCGGGATGTGATCTCCGGTCGCAGGCGACCCTGTATTCTCTGGGTCGGTGGTCGTTCCGGAGAGATTGTTTTTGATATCGCCATTCTGCGTATTCTGATGAAAATCGGTATCAAGGTGATTCTGGCGGTCAAAGTAGGATTTTTCTACCATCGGGTCTCTTTTGTCGATCTGCTCGAGGATCCTGTTCTCAACGATCTGCTCGAGGATGCCGATGTCATCGCCGATGCCAAGATCTCCAAAAACCAACTGCTGCGGCACCTGGACAGCGAAAACCGACTGCTGGTCATTTCCGACGGGACCCGTGAACCCTTCAATCCGTTGTTGACTTCGGTCACCTATGCCCGTGCCTTCAAGGAGGCTGATCTGGTTGTTTTTCGCAATCCCGGTGGGCGGGAAACCATCACCAACCACTTCCAATTCACCCGTGACATCCTGTCCATTGTTCCAGGTGACGACGGCCAGATCGATATCCTGCTCAAACCGCATCATCCCAAGGCCGTTCGGTTTTCCCGCGATAATCTCCGTCGCCGGGCGGAAGCACTCATCGACATGACAAAACGGGAAAAAGCCCAGGGCAAAGCCATCATGTTTTATTCGGCCATTGTCGGCTCCATCCCCGGTCAACTGAAGACGGCCAAGGAGATACTCAACATCTTTGTCGAGCACCTCCGTTCCTCCCTCAACGATGTGGTGATCATCAATCCTGGAGAACACTTTGTCGAAGGCATGGACGCCGATGATATCATGTATATGTGGGAGATTTTTCAACGGTCCGGAAGCATCGATATCTGGCGTTTTCAGAGTGTTGACGATGTTGTCAAGTCCTTTGAACTCATGGGCAGAAAGGTACCGCCGGAATGGACCGGGAAAGATGCCACCTATTCCACGGGCTGCACCAAAGAGATGGAAATCGCCATGCAGATCCAGAAGCAGTACCCGGAAATGCAGCTCATTGGTCCGCCCTATGAAAAATTTCAGCGCCGTAAGGAATATGGTGTTGGCAAACTGTATGACCGGACCCTGGCCGGCAGTGAATAAGACCTGAATCCGTAACGGCTGGACGCGCATGGATGTCCCGAAGGGCGGCTGGTGAAAGTTTTTTCAAAGGGTTTAGCTGCAATGACAAGATGAGTACTGCACGATATATCCCAAAAAACGTCCAGCCGTCATGGATTCAGGCTGAGCATTGGAACCATTCACTTCAATCAATTCATCCCCTCAAAGGATCAGAGCATGTACACTGAAAACGCCCTGAGTTTTCTCGATGCGACTTTTCGCGGCATATACCCCCAGGACCTGGAATTTCGCCTCCAGGCCGAGGAGCGTCTCAATCAGCTAACCATGCCGCATTGGGCATTGGGCGATCTGATGGATCTGGCGGTGGATCTGGCAGGGATGACCCGTTCCCTGCGGCCGCCGGTGGGTCGAAAAAAAGTGGTGGTCATGGTCGGCGATCACGGGGTTGCCGCTGAAGGCGTGTCGCAATATCCAGCCGAGGTGACAACCCAGATGGTTCATAACTTCGTTCGTGGCGGTGCCGGTATCAATGCCCTGGCCCGTCTGGCCGGGGCGGAGGTGTGCGTTGTCGATGTGGGGGCGGTGGACGATTTTCCCGAACTGGTTGCCAACGGATCGGTAGTTGCAAGAAAAGTCGGTCGGGGCACAGCCAACATGGTCTACGGACCAGCCATGACCCGGACCCATGCTGTCATGGCGGTTGAGGTTGGGATCGAGGTTGCCAACCTGCTGGCCCCGGAAGTCGACATTTTCGGCACCGGAGAAATGGGTATCGGCAACACCACGCCAAGCGCCGCCATCACAGCGGTTCTTTCCGGCCGCAAGGTCGAGGAACTGACCGGACGGGGCACCGGAATCGATGATCAGCGGTTACGTCATAAAATCGAGGTTATAGAAAAAGCCATCGCCAGAAACCGACCTGATCCCAAAGACGGCCTCGATGTCCTGGCTAAGGTGGGCGGCTTTGAGATCGGAGCGCTTGCCGGCCTGATCATCGGGGCGGCGGCCAACCGCAAGCCTGTGGTGGTCGACGGCTTTATTTCCACCGCTGGGGCGATGATCGCCCAGAGTCTTGAACCTTTTGTCCGCGATTACCTGATCTGTGCCCACCAGAGTGTCGAACCCGGCCATGGGGTCCTTCTCAACCAGCTACGCCGCCGTCCTCTGCTCGATCTCAATCTTCGCTTGGGAGAGGGGACCGGGGCTGCTTTGGCCATGCATCTGGTCGATGCCGCGGTGGCGATCCTCACAGAGGTCGCCACCTTCAGTGAAGCTGGAGTCAGCGGGGCGGAATGATCGCTTTGTTTTCGAGTGGGTGGTTCTTTTTTTCAGCTCTTTTGTTTGCGGGGAAAAAGTATTCAGACCGGGTTGCGGTTATGGCCGCCTTGAACAGGAAGTGCGGCTGATTATTTTTTCTCTTCAACCCGGCATGTCAGCCTTCCCTTGTGCAGGAGCACTTCCACTGTCTCGCCCTGCTGAACCTGGCTTTCAGCGGTGACCACGGTTTGCTTTTGACCGATCTTTCGAACTATTGCATATCCTCTAGCCAGAGTGGCCAGAGGGCTGACCGCATGCAGGACGCCGGCCATACGGTTGTACTGATCTTCCCGGGTCTGAAGGAATGATTTGATCGCCTGAATCATCCTGCCGTGCAGGGCCAGCAGCCTCTGCTCATTAAGGTTGAGCCGATGGACGGGACTATGTCGCTGCAGCCGATGGGCCAACATGTCGAGGTCCCGTTTTTTATCGGCCAGCAAACTCGTCATGGCCAATTCCAGGTTGAGACTGAGTTGATCGAGGCGCAGGGTCAGTCTGTCCAATGGTCGCGAGGCGGATTCAATCCGCTGCCGGGCCAGAGCCAGGCGCTGCTCCTGGCGATTGATACAGCCGGCCAGGGCTCTTTGCAGGCGAGTGCCGACACTGGCCACATGCCGTCGCAGGGCAACCATGTCAGGAATCAGTATTTCCGCGGCCGCACTGGGAGTCGGTGCCCGCATGTCCGCGGCAAAATCGGCGATGGTGAAGTCTATTTCATGGCCAACGGCACTGATCACCGGCAGCGAGGAACGACGAATTGCCCGTGCCAGTTCCTCATTGTTGAAGGCCTGCAGATCTTCGAAGGATCCTCCTCCTCGACAGAGGGCTACAGCATCGGTGACGACCCGGGCATTGATCTCTTCCAGGGCGAGGATTATTTCCGCGGCGGCACGGTCACCCTGCACGGACACCGGATAGATGGCGATGTCCAGGGGCGGAAAACGGCGGGTGGCGATGCGGATAAAGTCATGAACCGCGGCGCCACGAGGAGAGGTGATCAGGGTAATGTGGCGGGGTACAGAAGGGGGCGGTCGTTTCAGATGCTCGTCGAACAGTCCTTCAGCCGCCAGTTTTTGTTTTAACAATTCAACCTGGCGGAGCAGATCTCCGGTGCCCTGAAAGTCAATGGCGTCGACAATCAGCTGGTACTCGCCTCTGGGCTCGTACACGGTTATTCTCCCTCGACAGATGACCCTGGCCCCGTCTCGAGGTGTTTCCTGGAGGTACCGCTGCTGCATCTTGAAGAGGACGGCCCGGATCTGCGCGTTGTGGTCTTTGAGCGTAAAATACAGGTGGCCGGAATAGGGCTTGTGCAGATTGGAGATTTCGCCGATAACGCTGACAAAAGGATACCGTTTTTCCAGTAAGGAGCGAATAGAGCCACTCAATTCGGCAACAGTGAGAATTATCTGTTCAGTCATGGAATACTTTGTGGGATATCATGTTCAAAGTGAACCTCCTGGGTCTGTGAGGTGCGGCCGGGAAGCGGCTTTTCCACTCTGAGTGTGCATTGTTTAATGCTTTTTTTGCTGGTCTCTGTATAATTGCTGTTTTCTGTATTGCTGAATCCGTGACGGCTGGATTGTTGTCTTGGTTGTATTTTGCTGTAATAACATTATAATTGTAGTGAAATACTTGATAATAACCTGCACCAGTTGCCCTGCGGGGCGTCCGTCCGGACGTTCACGCATTCAGGGTGTCATCCGGGATAGTGTTTTTTATCCCATACCGGTTCAAAGCGCCGCACGCAGCACGATCCGGTCCTTCTGTACCTTGTTCTCAAGGCAGGTGCAACGATATTTCCCTGCTTCGCGCCGACCTTGGAATCAACCTTTTCTGTCCACAGGAGCACGCAGTGTATGGCGGAACAGAGTCCTTTTGACCGTAGAAATATTGAGCCGCCGCGCATGGCCCATTCACAGGGACTGCTGGATCAACTCAATCTACCACCTGCTCTGGTCAATTTTCTCTATCAGTATCAGCGGGTCATCTGGGTGGTGGTGACCGGAATTGTGATCATCGGTATCAGTTATGCTGCTTATACCTCATACCAGGACCAGCGTTTCTCCAGGGGCCAAGCCGCTTATGATGCAGCCCAGCGGGCCGGTTCCGATAACAGGCCGCAGCTTGAAGAGGTCGTGAGGCATTACGGCGCCACTCCCTCCGGAATATGGGCCAGGGTTGATCTGGCCCTGCACGATATTCGTGACGGCAACCTTGCAGAGGCGATCTCGCAGTTTGAAATCATCCGATCACAACTCGATGCCAAGTCGCCTCTTAAACCGCTGGTTCTCGGCAAACTGGGGGTCCTTTATGAAAATACCGAGAACTTCAACAGTGCTCTTGAAGTATACAGAGCTCTTGGTGCCCAGGCCGGGTTTGAAGCTGAAGCACTCCGGGCCCTGGGGCGGGTGTACGAGCAACAGGGGAATCTTCCTGAAGCTCTGGCCATATACGAGCAATACCTGGCCATGACAGCGACCGGTCAGGAATTGGATGATCCGGTACGGGAGATGATCGAATTCAGACTCAACCAATTGAAAAACCAATGAACATATTTAAAGAACCAGGTGAAATGCATGCCTGGGCAAGAAAACAGACTCTGGCCGGGAAAACCATAGCCCTGGTGCCGACCATGGGTTTCTTCCATGAAGGCCATATTGCTTTGATGCGATTGGCCGCCTCCCGGTATGATCTTGTGGTTGTCAGCTTGTTTGTCAATCCGACCCAGTTTGGCCCCAATGAGGATCTGGACAGATACCCCCGCGATTTTGAACGTGATATGGTTCTGTTAAAGGGAGAAAAGGTGGCGGCGGTGTTTGCCCCGACACCCGAGGAAATGTATCCTCCCGGATTTCAGACCGAAGTGCAGGTGCGCACTGTCACAACGCATCTGTGCGGTCGAAGTCGTCCGCATCATTTTGCCGGTGTGACCACCGTCGTCACTAAACTGTTCAATATTGTCCAGCCCGACGGCGCGGTTTTCGGTGAAAAAGACTTTCAGCAACTGGCGGTCATTCGTCGGCTGGTGAGCGACCTGAACATCCCGGTTAAAATCATCGGTCATCCCATCGTCAGGGAAGCTGACGGTCTGGCCATGAGTTCACGCAATACCAACCTTGATCCGGCCAATCGGGCGGCGGCTCTCAGCCTGTCTGGCGCTCTGCGGATGGCCAGAGAAATGGCCGGTCGTGGCCAGACCTCGGTAGCGGAGCTGCAGGAAGCCCTGGAGAACTATATTCTTTCTTTCTCCGCAACGGCCATCGATTATGTCAGTTTCGTTGATTGTGACTCGCTGGAACCGGTGACCAGGGTTGATGAACGGACGGTCCTGGCCCTGGCCGTTCATGTAGACGGAAAGGTCCGTCTGATCGACAATGGGTATGTCATGCCTCGTACCGGGGAATGACCATTGCCGACCGAGCTGCACCAGGAACAGACGTGCAGTCGAACAAACATTATGCCATGAAGAGGTGTACACGTGCCCGGTTTTGAAGTCTTTGGGGAAGAAGAACGGCAACAGGTGCTCGAGGTGCTGGACAGCGGAGTGCTGTTTCGCTACGAATTTGCCGCCCAACGTCAGGGTGTGTACAAGGTGCTTGAATTTGAAAAGGCTTTTGCCGCCTATACCGGTGCCGGGTATGCCCAGGCCGTGAGTTCAGGAACCGCTGCTCTGAAGGTGGCCTTGATGGCCCTGGGGGTCGGGGCCGGCGATGAGGTTATCACCCAGGGGTTCACCTTTGTCGCCACCTGGGAGGCAATCCTTGATTGCGGGGCTGTGCCGGTTTTCACCGAAATCGACCTGACCCTCAATATGGATCCGACGGACCTGGAGAAAAAAATCACTCCCAAAACCCGGGCCATAATTCCGGTTCACATGCTGGGGGCCCAGGCCCGGATTGAAGAGATCAAGGCCATTGCCGATCGTCATGGCATACCGGTGATTGAAGACACTGCCCAGGCGGCTGGTGGGCGCCTGAAGGGAAGACATCTCGGCACCTTTGGTGCCTGTGGCACCTTTTCTTTTGATGCGGTCAAGACCATGACCACCGGTGAGGGAGGGATGTGTATCACCAGCGACGAAGTACTCTGGCGGTGTATGTCCGAATACCAGGATCATGGCCATGATCATGTGGCCAATCCCGGAGGACGCGGTGGTGAGGGCCGCTCTTTTATCGGTTTCAACTATCGGATGATGGAGGTTCAGGGGGCCATCGGTCTGGCTCAGCTGGCTAAACTCGACAGTATGGTTGTAGCGCAGAAGAACAATAAAAACTTCCTCAAGGACGCTGCAGGTGTTCTGCCCGGTGTCAGCTTCCGGGAAATTCTTGATCCCGAAGGGGACTCCGCCACCTTTCTCACCTTTATGCTGCCTGACAGGGAGCAGGCCATCGCGGTGGCACAGGTTCTGCGTGACAGCGGGGCCGGTGCGGTTCACTGGTGTGAAAACACCTGGCATTATTATCCTAACTGGGAGCATCTCCTGGCCGGTAAAACCCTGTGCCACAGCGGCTGGCCGCTAGCGGTCCATGGCAAACGCCGGGTTGTCTACGATGCCGCGGCCCTGCCGGCCTCGGCGGCGATTATGGATCGTACGCTGACCTACCAGGTGCCTGTCGTGATGACTGAAGAGATGAAAACACGCACCAGCAAAGCCCTGCAGGCAGCCGCCCGGGTGTAGCATGTAGCCGCCGTCCTTGTCCACGATACACCGCTTTGAGTCGCTCTCCGAGTTCAGCACTTCAGAGCGGTGGTGCACCCTGTATTTTTCCCACATAGATATCAAAACGGACAGCCTTTCCTTTGAGGGAATACGTCGGGGGAAGAGTCAACAGAAAAGGTCCCTTGAGCGGCCGTTTGACCACCACCTTTTTCACCTGAAGCGCCAGGGCCGCCCGCAACAGATGCTCTGCATCCTTTTTCCGGTCATGCAGCAGCTGTAACAGGCGAAGTTCCTGTTTAACCTTGGCCGATTTGGAACGTTGCGGAAACATCGGGTCCAGGTAAATAACCTCGGGCTGTTCACCCGTTGTTGAGAAATAATCAAGAACATCGCCAACAGTCAGATGCATGCGTGCGGTGATGGCTGCAACCTGTGGGGAACGACCTGCCCGCTGCAGGCCATCACGCAGCAGCGCGGCAATGATGGGATGGCGTTCAAACAGGTGGACACGGTATCCCGCAGCGGCGAGCAGAAAGGCATCACGGCCCAGGCCAGCGGTGGCATCGATAATCATCGGTGCGGCATGGTGATGAATTTTAACCGCCCGGACCAGCAGCTCCCTGCCGGGAGACAGCCATCGTCGCCGAAAATGCGGTGTCTCGAAATCGACCCGAAGACCACCGGCCAATTCCGGATCATCCGGTCGGCACAACTCAAGTCCGCCAGGGGTGAGTCTGAGCAGGAGGCCTTGATGGAATCGATCATCGGTACGTGGCAGATTGACAAGGCCGTTCAGTGCATCGAGGTGCTGGCAGGAGCAGCGGGGGTCGATATACAGGGGAATCGGTACATCAGGTGTCAGGGGTGAAAAGGTGTCGGGCATGCGAAATTTCCTGGCAGCAATTGTTTCCGGGCCTGCCGGGTTGGCAATCACCTGGCGTCCGCTCTGAACGGGCGAGTCGAGCTGGTGGCGACGAGGATCACACCTGAATCCGTGAAGGCTGGGTTTTTTTGGGTATATCTTGCTGTAATCAGGTTGTAATTACAGTAAAATTTTTGACCATACCTTTCGCCAGCCGCTCACGGATTCAGGTCTAAGTGAATGGTTTTTTTGCTGATTGCCTTTTATCAGCTTGCACTGTATCATATTTGTATACGTTGAGACAACGCATGCCCGTATTTTGTCAATCCCATGGGCAGGGTGGACTATGAGCACAAAGCCTCCCGGAATCACCGCTATCATTCCGGCACGTTACCATTCGAATCGTTTTGAGGGCAAACCTCTGGCGCTGATCAATGAAAAGCCCATGATTCAGCATGTGGTGGAACGCGCCCTGCAGGTCGAACTCCTTTCCCGGGTCGTGGTGGCAACCGATGACCAACGAATTGCCGACGCCGTGGCCTCCTTTGGAGGTAGCTGGGTCATGACCCGAGGTGATCATGCCACCGGCACCGACAGATTGGCGGAAGCTGCCCTGCTGCTGGATATCTCTGATCAGGAAATCATTGTCAATATCCAGGGGGATCAACCCCTGTTTCCAGCGGAAATAGTCGAACAGGTCGCCCGTCCCCTCGTTGACGATCCCGCTCTGCCCATGTCGACCCTGATCTATAAAATCGTCCGACCGGAAGAAATCAGTGATCCAAACCATGTGAAAACTGTTTTTGATTGTCATCATAACGCACTCTATTTCAGCCGGTCGCCGATTCCTTTCCAGCGTGATCCCGGTGCGGGAGTTCAACCGACGTATTATAAACATCTCGGTTTTTATGCCTATCGGAAAGGCTTTCTCGTGACCTTTGTCGGTCTTCCCGAAGGACAATGGGAGCGTTTCGAAAAGCTGGAGCAGCTCCGTGCTCTTGAATTCGGGTATACCATACGGGTCGTCCTGTCCGATCACGATTCCGTGGAGGTCGATACCCCTGACGATCTTCTCAGGGTGAAAAAGCTGCTCTCAGGGTTATGAGGCCTTTGCGGGTGTTTACCCACAAAGGGGATATTGCATACTGCATCAAGGCGCACCGGCAAATGCCTCCGCCGACATAGAGGTCCTCCGCCGCGGAGCACATTTGCCAGCGCAACCGACAATCAGTGGGATGGAGCCTTTTCTCGATGGGCATCAGCGAGTGTTCCATCGATCAACATCGATAAAACCTCGTACCAAGGGGAGTCATACCGCAGGATATGGGAGGACAACAGCAGCTCAGATCCCAGTTGCAGCAACTGACCTCGCAGGGTTTTTCCGTTCTTGATGTTTTGCCTGAAAGCAGCCTGGCGGAAAAAATCATAGCTATACTCATGGGTCGAGCCCCTGATTCGCTTGCGCCAACAGTATTTTCTCTGTTCCATATCCTTAAAAATCGGATAAATAATCTGGATACAAGTCGAACCCGGGTCGTGGTCTTCGGAGGCGGTACCGGCCTGTCCAATGCAATCGGGGGGGATTCCCGGCGATTGAGCTGGGCGGAGCAGCCTTTTACCGGCCTGAAACAGGTGTTCCCTCTGGTCCATTCAGTGGTTTGCGTCACCGATGACGGCGGTTCCACCGGTGAGCTGCAGAAGGATTTACCGCTCATCGCCCTGGGTGATCTTCGTCATGTGCTGATATCATCCATTCGTCGGGAAAACCTGACCAGGGAATACGGTCTTGACGCCGCAACTGCAGCACAGACAGCAGCCGCACTGCACACCCTGTTCAATTATCGTTTCATCTCCTGCCCCGTTTCTTCACAACAGATGTTTGCCGATACGGGTATGGACCCCGGTGACCTTCCTCCCTCCCTGGGTGCATATCTCGAAGCGCTGACCGCCCGGCTGTACACCGATGTCCGGCTGACGCCAACGCTGTACCGGCCCCAGTGTTTGGGAAATCTGCTGCTGGCATCAGCCATATACAAGCAGCTGGATGGCTCATTGACCACTTCCCGATTGCTGGCCTCGCACCAGATTGTTCGCACCGCCACCATCCGGGGCCTGGCCGAGTTGTCGGCCCGGCTGGGGGTGCAGCCCAATTCGGTGCTGCCCTGTACCACCACGCTTTCTCAGTTGCAGATGCTGTATGGCAATGGTGTCCTGGTCACCAGTGAATATAAATCCAGCCGCGCCCGGCGCGGGTACCCTGTGGACCGCGTGCTGGTGGATTTTAGCCGCGCCCCTTTTCTCCAGCCGGAGGTCGTGCAGCTGGTCCAGCGGGCTGATATCATACTTTTTGCACCAGGCAGCCTGTATACCTCGATCATTCCCATTCTCCAGATCCCGGGGCTGGCGGACGTGATCAGAAGTAACCAGACCGCTCTCAAGGTGCTGGTCGCCAATATCTGGGTGCAGAAGGGGGAAACCGACGCAACCCGCGATGCTCCGGAGAGAAAATTTTATGTCTCCGACCTGATTCGAGCCTACCATCTCAATATTCCCGGCGGGGTTGATCATCTTTTTTCTCATGTGGTGTCCATCGACATGGGCGATATACCGGGTTCTGTTCTGCAACGGTACGCCCTGGAAGACAAAGCGCCGATCTACGTTGACCGTGGGCGTATCCGCGGCCTTGGCTTCGGCTCGGTGGAAGGGAGAATTTTTTCAGAAGACCTGTTGCGGCAACGCGGAGTTATTCAGCATGACCCTGATGCTCTGGCAACGGCGATACGCGGCCTCTGGGCTCTGAAGCAGACCGGGTTTCTCGATCAGCCGGATCGCAGGGAGACATTGCCCGATGCCGATTTCCCCTCCCGGAGGAAATATTTTCCCCGATCCACGCCCAGCCAGCGCTACGAGAAAATCCGTTCCCTGCTTCATTACCTGAGCACCGAGCTGATGTCCGCCGGATCTGTCACCATGGTTAAAATGACTGAAGCGGAGCGGAAAAGGCTGCTGGATAGGGTTGTCGAGATCATCTGGCTGCATCCGGATATTCCCCTTGAGCATCTGCAATACATTCAGGGTATTACACTCGTTGCACCGGAATCCTGGAAACGCTGTCAGCAATGGGACAATATTTTCTCCTTTTACGATCCGAATGATCAACGGATCAAAATCCGCCGTGACCAGGCGGAAAACCTCAACCGGTTCGAAATGGTTTTTCTGGTCGCTTTGGGCCAGTCGCTGCTGGGAAATTATGCCCGGGAAAAGCAGATGACCGACCTCCTGTCCGGTTCGGATCTCGTTGGCAGGATGTACCAGTTGTGGGTCACGGAACCAGAGCTGCTGGTGAGTTTTCTCACCTATGATGACATTGACACCTACCTGCGTTTGTCCCGCATGCATAATCTGCGGCCGCAAGAGCGGTTATACACCCGGGCGATTAATTTTAACGAGGGTTTTACCCCGCCGGGCTTGTTTTTCGGTCTTTTTTACGCATGGTATCTGGACAACAGGTTTGCCCCCAATATAGAATACAAGATGTCCATCATGCGTCATACGGTCTCCGATCTGATCCCTGAACAGGCGAAGATTTATGGCCGCCGTCGGGCGATGATCACTTTTTTTCGGGAAAGAGTCTTCAGGCAATCTCCCCCTCTGCTTAGTGGAAGCAATACATGACCATCACCGTATTAACGGTTCTCTGTCTCCTCCTGTCTGGCTATGCGGCAGTCACCATTGTTCTCTATCTGGTCACCATCCGCCCCCGGCTCCGAAGCCTTGCCGAGCAGGGTGCTGCGAAAGAACAGGTATCTCCTCAACCGGATCCGACTCCGGTTGCCGAGCAATCTGCCGGTGAATTGCCGGCTGAAGAGTGGCGTCTCACCTTTGACGCTATTCTCGATCCGGTTGTCATTCTCGATCTCGATCTTGCCATTGTCAAAAGTAACCGGGCCGCCGTGGAACTGCTTTCCGCGGATAACGGCTCCATCGAGGGAAAAACCTGCCACCAGCTGTTTGCGGGTATCGAGTCCCCTTGCCGACTCTGTCCCATACCCTCTGTCCGCCGGGAGCAGCAACCTGTGCGCCGGGAGATCTATCATCGGTTCCTTGGCCGCACCTTTTCAGTTTCCTGTTCCCCGATTCTCCGCGAGCAGAAGATTGTCGGCTATGTCTATACAGCCAAGGACATCAGCCTCCAGCGCAACCTGGAAAAACGACTGGTCCACGCCTACAAACTGGAAGCCATCGCCACCCTGGCCGGAGGTATTGCCCATGATTTCAACAATATTCTCGGGGCGGTCCTTGGGAATGCTGATCTGTTGCTCTATCGATTACCCTCGAAAAAAACTGCAGACAGCCCGACTATCGGACCACCTGTAACTCCCGAGGAGATAGTCGAGCATGTTCAGGCTATCAAGCGAGCCGGTAACAGGGCCAAGGATCTGGTCAGCCAGATTCTGGCCTTCAGCCGTCAATCCACTAACCAGCGCCAAAATCTCCTCCTTGGACCGGTGGTTAAGGAGGCCTGTCGATTGTTGCGAGCCTCTCTGCCGGCGACCATAGAACTCAAAGTCTCGGTGGCCGGGGAACTCGGCATGATTCATGCCGACCCGTCGCAGATCCAGCAGGTACTGATGAATCTGTGCACCAATGCCGCTCAGGCCATCGACACCCGGACCGGCGGAGTCATAGAAATTGCCTTGCGGGAAATTGAGACCGGTAAGGGTGAAGAACTTCGCTATCACAAATTGACCCCAGGCAGGTATGTCGTGCTGACCGTCAAGGATACAGGCAAAGGTATTCCCGCCGAGATGCTCGAGCGAATTTTTGATCCCTTTTTCACCACCCGCGATGTCGGGGAGGGCTCAGGCATGGGCCTTGCTGTTCTCCATGGGATTATAGTTTCCCATGAAGGCGTTATCGACGTGCAATCGGAGGTTGGTAAAGGATCGGTGTTCACGGTCTTTTTTCCAAGGGTTCAGGATAAAGAGCCGATGGACGAAAATCATGTGGACACCATGCCGCAGGGCAGTGAAACTATCCTCTTTGTCGACGATGAAGAAGACATTGTGCAGATGCGGACGAGAATGTTAACATATCTGGGCTATCGAGTGTTGCCGGCGACCAGTCCGGAACAGGCTCTGGCGTATCTGGCCAAGGAGGATGAGAGGATCGATCTGCTGGTCACGGATCATACCATGCCAAGGATGACCGGATTGCAGCTTGCTGCAGAAGTTCATGCCAGACGACCGGATCTCCCCGTGATCCTGTGTTCCGGCTACAGTGAGGCGGTGACTCCGGAAGAGGCTCATGACGCGGGTGTGAGCCGTTTTCTCGCCAAACCGGTGGACATGCGGATGCTCGCCATGACCATTCGGGAAATTCTGCCTGAGCGGAACCAGAAAGAGGAAGGAGTATGAGGATTCTTGTTATTGATGATGATGAACAGATCCGGATCCTGCTGCGACAGATGATGGAATGGGCCGGACATGAGGTGAGCGAGGCCGGCAACGGCCGTGAAGGAATGCTCAAACAGCGGCAGCAGCCAGCCAACCTGGTGATCACTGATCTGATCATGCCCGAACAGGAGGGGCTGGAAACCATCACTACGTTAAAAAGAGAATATCCCGATATCAAGATCATCGCTATTTCAGGTGGCGGACGCATCGGTCCGGATGCCTACTTGCCGGCGGCCCGTGAACTGGGGGCGGACAGAGTGTTCTGTAAACCTTTTGATATCCGTCAATTGGTGGATGCGGTTCAGGAGCTGCTCAATGACTAAAACCCATGTTCTGGTTGTCGATAACAGTCCTGTCATCCGCAGGATTCTCAGGTATGTTCTCGAGGCCGAGGGTTGTGAAGTCCAGGTTGCTGAAGATGGTCTCGATGCCTTGGACTGCATTGCCCGCCGGCGTCCTGATATCATATTCACCGATCTGATCATGCCCCGCATCGACGGCGAGAAACTCTGTTACATTGTCCGACATTCTCCTGAGCTGAAAGACATTTTTCTTGTCGTTCTTTCCGGTGTCGCCTTGGAGGATAATGATAATGCCCTGCAGACCGGAGCTGACATCTGCATTGCCAAGGGACAGTCCGGGATAATGAAGACTCATGTCCTGGCTGCTCTGGAGCAATATCGTAGCGGCCGGCCTGGTGACAACAGCATCCGAGGTCTGGATGGGCTGTTTCCCCGTGAGGTGACCCACGAACTGCTGGTCAGTAAAAAACATCGGGATATCATTCTGGCGAAAATGACCGAGGGCGTGGTGGAACTGAATCATGAGGGCCGGATTGTTATGGCCAACGGTGTTGCCGTGACCCTTTTCGGACGGCCCGAGGCCAGGATTCTGGGGAGCCCCCTGGATCAGTTTCTGCCGGAGGCGGCACAGCAACGGCTTGCCGACTGGATGGAAATGTGCGCAGCCTCGTTTGAGTATCTGCCGCTGGTCTTCGGGTATGATGATCCCATCCATTTGGAGGATCGGGTCATTACCTGTAATCTGGTCCCTGTGGCCGAGGATGACAGTTTTTTCATCATCGGCATTCTCCAGGATGTCAGCCGACGCAAGATGTTGGAGCAGCGTCAGCGCCAACTGGAAATAGAACTGCAGCGAATCCGCAAAATGGATGCAATGTCACTGATGGCCAGCGGTATTGCCCATGATTTCAATAACCTGTTGACCATAATCAACGGGAATATCGAGATGGCTCGGTATGTCTGCCACGACGACAATGTGTCCCAACTCCTCAACGAATCCGCCAAAGCCCTCGACCTGACGGTCCAGTTGATCCGTCAATTCACCACGTTTTCCGACAATTACCTCCCGCGGAAATCCGAAGTCCTTCTGGGCAATCTCATCGAGGATGTTTTCCAGCACGAACTGAAGGGAACCGATATCAAATATCATATAGAATCCGAGCAGGGAGACCTGGCTATCTCCCTTGATCCTGTTCAGATGCGTCAGGTTTTTGTCAATTTGGTCCGCAATGCCATGGATGCGATGGAAGGCAGCGGCCAGGTTACGGTCCGAATTGACAGGGTTGATGGCGCGGCTGAATCAGCCCGTTCTGGTCTGCCCCAGACCACTGGAGAGGTTGTTCGGGTGACTTTTCATGATAGCGGCCCCGGTATCGATTCTCGTATTGTCGATCAGGTCTTTGATCCCTATTTTTCGACCAAACAGAAAGGGGCGCAAAAGGGAATGGGATTGGGGTTGACCATAGTCCATGCCATTGTGAAAAAACATGGCGGCCGGGTCCGTATCGAATCGTCAGTCGAGGGTTGTACGGTTTCTCTCTATTTCCCCCGTTATCCTCCCCTTATGACAAATGCCGATTATTTTTCAGGAACAGGTAAGGATGCCGCCCGCCGTGTTCTGGTTATGGATGATGATGAGATGATGCGCCTTATCAACAAAAAAATGTTTGAGTATTTCGGGTGTCGCGTCAGCCTGGCTGCAAACGGTGAGGAAGCCGAGGCCTTGTATCGGGATATGATCGAAGCAGGTCAACGATTTGATCTGGTCCTGCTTGATCTCCGGATTCGCGGGGGCATGGGCGGCCTGGAAGTCGCCCGCTGCATTGAAAAAATCGATCCGGAAGCCGTCATGATCGCCATCAGTGGCGATACCGACCATGAGGTCATTCAGGATTACACCGCGTATCCGTTTGCCGATGCCCTGGCGAAACCCTTTTCCATTGACGCTGTCGAGGATATTATCAGGCGGTTTCTCTGATTGTGGGTCCTGCGGTCGTGTCGGGATGGCCGCAAGAGGACCGAAGTGGCCCCTCTTTTTTCCTCCCCGTTTTTTCTGGTGCAGGTGGACCGACGGAGTTGCACCGGGTTTTCTCGATCCGTGAGCATCCATCCGCACGCCCCCAAGTGCGGCTAGTGAAAGTTGTTTTCAAGCATTTCGCTGAAATTATATGATGATTACAGTAGTGAAAATGCAAAACAAACGTCCAGCTGTCACGGATGATTCAGGGGTTTTTTAAGCACGTTTACCGGCACCTCCCACCTGCGTACTCCACAAGAAGCGGGAGACAGGGAGTGCAGGTAAGCGGTTCTTTTTTTCCATTGGTTGGTATCATGTATTTAGCCAGAACAGGCGCCGGGTTATGGCGTTACCGCTATGTACTGCGCGAATCCTATCGTCTGGGAGATGTCTATGTTTTTCGCGACCTGGCTGATCTGGGTCGCGATCCTTCGCGTTTCATCGTCTATAGTGATGAGACCTCCTTTATGATCGATGAGGATTTTCTGCAACGCTTGCGGCATGAGGGGGTCCAGGTTCCGGACACCGAACTGGAAGACCTGCTCTTTCCTTTTGTCGATCCCTATATCCAGAACCGGCTGCAGCCTTTCCGTCATCGGAACAGATACCGCAATTGGGCACCGGTGGGCAGTCGTTTGCGCGAACGGGCCATGGCCGAGACCCACGTCATTGATCGCAGGCGGCTGCATTTTCTCCGTCTAGGCCGGACCTCAGCGGAAACGATTGCCAAGACACCGGCCATGTATGCGGTCCTCCTGGATAAATCACGGGATGAGATTGAACAGTTGATCATGCAGCGTGAACAAGCCCTTCCGGCCAGGGAATACCAGCAGTACCTGTTCGCTGTTTTTGATCTGCATCGACATTTCAAGGAGAGTTATGCCCGCTCCATGCCTGAAGCCCTTAATCGGGAGCAGCTTGACACCCTGTTTGTCGATGCTGTCTGCCGCCTGGCCCGTGACCAGGATTTCTGGCAGGGATTCCCGCAGGGAGACTCTTTGCCTGCCTACCTGATCCGCTACCTGATCATGTATTTTGATGCCGCCCCGGATGGACCGGTTTTTCGGGCCGGATTTACCCGGCCACGTTCACGGCGGACATTCCATTCCGTAGTTGTCACTGGTGGGATGTCCCGCCAGCAGGCCATGGCAATATTCGGACTCAGCAGCACTCAACTAGCCGCTCTGCGGAAAAACGATCTTACCCGCCTGTATCGTCGCAAAGCCCATGAATTGCACCCCGACAAAGGTGGCGAGAGCGAGCAGTTTATCCGTTTGACCGCTGCCTATAATGAACTGCTGCCCTCTCTTCCATGACCGATTCTACTCCCGGCGGCAGCGGCGATCAGGATCAAGGGCGCCCGCTGCAGGTGGTGCTGCCCATTTTTCGGACGTACTGGTTTCGTCTGACTCTGGGGCTGCTTGCCCTGGTGGCAGTGGATTTTCTCCAACTTATTATTCCCCTTTTTGTCAAAACAGCGGTGGACGAACTCGCGGCAGGAACGGCCACCTCTCCGCAGCTGCTCAAACTCAGCCTCGCTGTCTGCCTGGTAGCGATTTTTGTTGCTGTTCTTCGCTTCATCTGGCGCTATCTGATCATCGGTTTTTCCAGGATTCTCGAGAAGAAGCTACGTGATCGGCTGTTTGCCCATGTCCTGCGCATGGACCAGCCCTTTTTCGAGCGCTATACGGTCGGCGACCTCATGGCCAGGTCGGGCAACGACATGGCAACGGTCCAGATGGCCTGCGGCATGGGGCTGGTGGCGGCGGCCGATGCCCTTGTCATGTCGACAGCGGCCTTGGGATTCATGCTTGCCATTGATGTCAAGTTGACTCTGATCGCTCTCTTGCCCATGCCCCTGCTCGCAATCTGCACCAGAGTTCTTTCCGGTCGTCTCCATCACCGTTTCAACCTGGTTCAGGAACAGTTTTCGCTGTTGACCGAGTTCGCCCGCACCACCCTGGTGTCTGTTCGTCTCATCAAGGGGTATGCGCTGGAACGGTTTCAGGAAGGCCGATTTCAGGTCCTGGGAGAACAGTATGTGCGCGGCAATCTCAGGGTCGCTGTCATCCAGGGGCTGCTGTTTCCCATTGCCACCCTGGTGGGTAATATCGGCATGCTACTCATTCTCTATTACGGCGGTACCCTGGTCATCGAGGGCCGCCTCACCATTGGCTCCTTTGTCGCTTTTATCAGTTATCTGTACATGCTTATCTGGCCGATGATGGCTATAGGCTGGGTTGCCAATCTTGTTCAGCGGGGTATGACCAGTCTGCGGCGGGTTCAGCATCTCCTTGAACAACAGCCGGTGGTCGACACCGGCCCGACTCTGCCTCTGCCTTCGACGCCTGCCACGACCTACTCCTGCAGAGGTCTGCACTTTACCTATCCATCCGCCACCCAGCCGGCGCTCAGTGACATTACCCTGGACATCGGGCCAGGAATCCTTGGCGTAACCGGTCGAACCGGGTCAGGTAAATCAACGCTTTGTAAACTGCTCCTGCGTTTGTACCCGGTGGCCGATGGCACCCTGTTCTTTCGCGGGCAGGACGTCAACCACCTCGCCCAGGCCGACATTCGCAATTGTCTGGCCTATGTCGGCCAGGAACCGGTGGTATTTGCCGAGACCATTGAGAGAAATATTGCCCTTGGCAGGCCGGAGGCAACGAAGGAGGAGATAGAGGCCGCGGCGCGTGCCGCAGCCATTGACGCCGATATCCGCGCCTTTACCGATGGGTATCAGACCGTTATCGGTGAACGGGGCGTGCAGCTTTCCGGCGGCCAGCGGCAGCGGCTGGCCTTGGCTCGAGCCCTGCTGTGCGATCGGCCCATGCTGATCATCGACGATGCTCTATCCGCCATTGATGTTGAAACCGAGCAACAGGTCCTGCAGGGCATTCTTTCCCTATTCCAGAAAAAAACAGTTCTGCTTGTTTCTCATAGGATCAATGTGCTGCGCCACGCCGACCGGATTGTCCTCATCGATGCCGGGAGAATCGTCGGCCAGGGAAACCACGAGGCTCTCCTCCACCATTCATTTTATCGCGCCATGACGGAGAAACAGCAGGGCGATGCATAATTTCGGCTATTCGGAAGAAGGGCAGGTCACATCCATAAGCGATGTCCGCCTCTGGCAGCGGATTCTGGCCTACAGCCGCAGGCATGTTCTCGGCCTGAGCGGAGCGGTGCTCCTTTCTCTGATCGTCACCGTTGCCACCCTGAGTCTGCCGAGACTGATGCAGATGGGTATCGACCAATATATTGTCATTGATGCCCTCGGCAGTGTCGAACGTGTGGCCGGACTGGGTCGGATCGCCTTGTGGTATGGGCTCCTCATAGGTCTGATTTTTTTCACGACCTTTTGCCAGATGGTGCTGCTGGAATGGATCGGGCAATCAATCATGCACCGCCTGCGGCAGCATCTCTTTGCTCACCTGCTCACCCTGGATCTCGTGTTTTTTCATGACCAGCCCGCCGGACGCCTCGTCACCCGGCTGACCAACGATATCCAGAACATGCACGAAATGTTCACTTCGGTCATGGTCACCCTGTTCAATGACGGTCTCAAACTGGTGGGCATCTTCTGTTTTCTCGCCCTGATGAACGTGCGGTTGGCCCTGATCATGGCTGTCTTTGTCCCCCTGGCCCTGGTGGTCACCGTTATCTTCTCCCGTTTCGCCCGGGAAAAGTTTCGGGCAATCCGTACCCAGACCGCAAAAATCAACTCTTTTCTGGCCGAATCTCTGGCTGGTGTCGGTGTAATTCAGGTTTTTGGCGGCCAAAAACACAGCAGTGCGGATCACCGTGGCTTGACCGACGAATACCTGCAGCGCAGCTTTGGTCAGATCAGGGTCTTCGGTATTTTCATGCCCTTGACCGAATTGATGAGTTCCGTAGCCATAGCCCTCATTCTCTGGTACGGGGGCGGCGAGGTCATCCGCAGTCAACTGACCATTGGTGAATTAGCGGCATTTCTCTTTTACATGCGGCTCTTTTTTCAACCTCTGCGGGAACTTTCCCAGAAGTATTCGATTGTCCAGTCGGCCATGGCCTCGGCAGAGCGTATCTTTCAAACCCTGGATACCCGTTCTCATATGTCCGTCCTTGCATCGGATTCATCGCAACCTCTGAACCGCAGCGGTGCGGTTGAATTCAAACAGGTGCGGTTCGGGTACAAGCCGGATCAACCGGTACTCAAGGATATTAATTTATCGATTGCCCCGGGAGAAACTGTTGCCGTGATCGGTTCGACCGGATCCGGAAAGACGACGCTTATCTCCCTTCTGGTTCGATTGTATGATCCTCAGGAGGGCACGGTGTCCATTGATGGCAGTGATATTCGTTCGCTGCCCCTGGTGACCCTGCGCCGGCATGTCGGTATCATTATGCAGGATATTTTCATCCTGCCTGATACGGTGCGGGCAAATATCGTACTTGACGGTTTGCCCGATGAAACAAAACTCCATCAGATCCTGGCGCAAACCGGTTTGAACACCTTCGTCGACCGACTGCCCCAGGGCTTGGAAACCCGTATAGGTGAAGGTGCTCTCAACCTTTCCCTGGGAGAGAAGCAATTGTTGTCCTTTGTCCGGGCTCTGTATCGCGACCCCGCCATTCTGGTGCTGGATGAGGCTACGGCCTCCATTGATACCGAATCGGAGAATATGCTCGAGCGAGCGATAGAGGCTGGTTTCCACGGGCGGACTTCCCTGGTGATCGCCCACCGTCTCTCCACCATACGCCGCGCGAACCGGATCGTGGTTCTTGACCAGGGGCAAATCGTGGAACAGGGCAGCCACGATGAATTGATGCGACATCAATCCCTGTACTACCGGCTGGTAAAGATGGATACGCAGGATGCGGGATGAGCACGTCCCCGGGCAAGGCACCACCGCACGGTTGGCGGGCACAGGTCAGACAGCCTCTTGCTTGCCCCTGGTGAACGTGGGCCGGAAGAGGAGACTGTGCCGCCCGATCGGGTTTACGAGCCGGAACCGTCCTCGGCATGTTGATACAAAGGGATGAAACGTTCAAGCAGCGGTCCCAGTTCACCACTTTGCCGCAGGTCCAGCAGATAGCTTCTGGCAGCCTGCAGCAGGTCTTCATTGTCCGGATGGACGACCCAGGCCAGTTTCTCACTGGTCATCGGTGTCCACCCGGACGTCAGGCCTCGGTCGATATGGAGTGAAGCG
Organism: Desulfobulbus alkaliphilus; assembly: GCF_016918545.1. GTDB lineage: Bacteria > Desulfobacterota > Desulfobulbia > Desulfobulbales > Desulfobulbaceae > Desulfobulbus > Desulfobulbus alkaliphilus. The sequence continues at coordinate 156,645 of NZ_JAFFQC010000005.1, forward strand.
TAGTACAGATTGGTGGACATTTCATGGATGAATGCATCAATGGAATAGCTGAGTAAGGCCTGGACCCCCTCCGGAACGCTGGGGAACATGAAGGTTCTCCCCTTTCGGTCGAGGGTATTGACAAAATGTTCGCCAGCGGTGCCGGTAACAGCACCGAGACGGACGTCCCTGTCACCCAGATGACGCGAATCAAGGCCGAGCCGGGTGAAATCGGTGACGCGGACCAATGCGACCTGGCCGGATGCCAGGTACGGATCAGTGGCGCGTCCTCCCTTTGCCTGAGCTTCATCGGTGGTGATTCCGGACATGATGATATCAATGGTGCCGTCGGCAAGGGCCTGGAACAGATCCGAGCGGGGCAGTTCGATGAAAGCGGGTGAAGAGTTGGTGAAACGGGCCAGATCAGCGGCGAACTGGATTTCCAGGCCGGTAATTCTGCCATCCTTGCGATACACATAGGGAGGGGCATCCGGGGCGATTCCGATCCTGAGAACAGCCTGGTGTCTCTCTGTACTGGTCAGGGACATGGGATGCGGTAGTGAACATCCCTGCATCAATAGGGCGAGCGGCAGCAGCAGTAAAAGAAGGGGACGGAAAAAATGCATGGTTTCCTGCAAAAAGGTTGTCGTCAAAACCAGCCGGTAACATCAACGATGCAGCTACACGACTAAAAACTCTGTGACTGTTCAGATGAGCGACGAATTGGTTCTCTTCGGCGCGTATCACTGATGATCCGAGTGTTGATCAGCTCACGGATCCAGGGTTTGTTCAGAAGCATCATCGCTCTTTTGTGCCAACTGATGGTCGGTCCGGAGAGCCGTGGCGATTTCCTCGCTCAGGTTGGCGATTGCCCGGGAAGCGGCGTCCACATATCCTGGGTAATCGGGGGTGTCCATGGTCAGCGCCTGTCGAAAAGATTTTCGTGAGACGATGCTCTTCTTGTCGATATCACTGATGGTGGCAACGGCGAGGATGGTGAAGAACTGTTTATCCCCGCTGAATTCATTGAGTTCAACTTCCACCCAGCAGTTCCCGCTTTGTCCTGAACCCCAGTGAATACGTGGTTCCTTAAAACAGTTTTCGCAAACTTTTCCAGCCCGCCAAGGAGGAGGGCTATTATAACATATTAAAATTACATCATTATTTTTTTCGGTGGCTTGTCGATTTTTCTTGACAATCTATAAAAGGTCGAATCGCCTTTTCTTTGTAAAATCAAACACTTACAAAGGAGAAGCGCCATGTCCGTCAAAAAAATCGTCAAACGTACCCGCCAGGAAACCCAAACATTCCGTCGAATCAAAATGCGTGCTCATCTCAATGCCGATGCCCTCTTTGCCATCATCCGTAAGGATCTGCAGCGGGTGCCCGATCATCGGGCCGCCAATACAT
>NZ_JAFFQC010000060.1 GCF_016918545.1 Desulfobulbus alkaliphilus
AGGCGATGGCCTCGTCAATGAACTGAAGAGATAATGCGTCGAAACGTTCGAGGATGCTCTGCATGGCAGAAACACCTTGCCATGCTTAATCGCTGTTGTCCAGGATTATTTGTGGGTAGATGACAGATGCCCCGAAGGACGGCTGGTGAAGGGTATCATGAAGGATTCCGCTGAAATTATAACCTGATGACAGCAGGATATATTCAATAATCAGGAGTTTATCTGTCACGAATTCAGGTTTATGCTTGTACCATGCATCCATGGCGGCTGGACAACGCTCACTGATCCAGATCGTATCCATCGAGATGTGGCTCTCTTCTTCTGATTCTTTGGTACGCTGACAAATGTACTCCTCGTACAAGCAGCTCTTTGCCTGCGGTTGCATTCGTCAACGCGCATCGGCTCAGCTTAACCATCGCCTTCCCGAATGGGCACTACGCAAGAAGAACCTTTTTCATTTTCTTTTTTTTATCTCATACCTTGATTTTTTTTTCTTCGCTGTGCGATAATGCCTGAAATGGTTCTTTCCGCTTTGTTCCGGCTCCTGCCGCATGAACCTTTCCCTTACCTAGTCGAGATAGTTATGCGTTGTCCGAAATGTGGTTATACGTCCTTTGATCATTTGGAAGTCTGCAAGAAGTGCAGTCGGGCCATTGGCGATCTCGTCCACGGGATCCATGGCACTGTATACAATGCCCTGGCACCGATGTATCTTAACCTGACAGAAAAAAAGCCCTCCCAATCTACCACTGTCTCGGCGACCAGCATGGCGATGAGTGCAGAGATCGAGGAGAGTGAAGGCGATGCCATCCTGCGACAGGGGATCGACACGGAATTTTCCCCTGAAAACGACAGTACTGCTGCCGCCATCACAGATGAAAAAGAACCGATCGTGGACCTGGATGAGCTGGAGGAAGTCTCCCTGAATGATGAATTCACTCTTGATTTGGGTGACGAAGAGGACGAGAAAGAAGCCAAGCTGCCGGCTCTCGATTTCGGCGACCTGGATATTTCTGATCTTGCTCCACCGTCCGACAAACATTTTCAGCAGCCGGAACCAGAGTTGGAACCCGTCGCTGCCCTGTCAACGGAGCCTGCAGCGGCGTCACCTGCCCAGGACGCCGCAGCAACACCCGTCCTGGAAGACCTCCAGTTCAATGGGTTGGATCTGGAGGCCCCGGCGCGATTTGTCAGCGGCAGTGCCGCGGGCAAACGCTATTCTCCCTCGGTGAAAACCGGCACTGCTCTCGATAAATTCGACATCGACCTGGGCGACTTGTTCAAGAAGGATCAACAATAAAAAAATCGTTGACAAGCAACACCTGCTTTTGCTAAGTATGCATGTCTTCAAGCACAGCCGCCGAGATAGCTCAGTCGGTAGAGCAACGGACTGAAAATCCGTGTGTCCCTGGTTCAAATCCTGGTCTCGGCACCAGTAAAATCAAGCACTTAACGAGAAATCGTTAAGTGCTTTTTTTTTAAACGCGCTATTGCGCCGTGTCGCGGGGAAGGGCAAGAGCCCCATCCCCGCATAAGAATTATCATCCCCCAACCCATAAGGTGTAGTATGAACTTCTTGACTCCTCTATCGTAGGCCTCTGTCAACCGCCTCACCATGGAGGCGGTTGACAGAGGCCTACAACCTAAATCGTCTTTGGCCATATCCAATGAATACTGAACTTTTTTTGCCCTCGCCCTGCTCCTTGCCGCCGTGGTTATGTTCGTGATCAACAAATCCCGTATGGATGCCGTAGCGCTCATCATGTTAGTGTTGCTGCCCTTTACAGGGGTGATCACTATGAGCGAGGCGCTCGCCGGTTTCAGCGACGTAAACATCATCCTCATTGCCGCCTTGTTCGTGATGGCGAGGGGTTGATGCGGACCGGTGTGGTCCAAAGGTTGGGAGACTGGCTTACCGTCAAGGCAGGCAATAGCGAAACCCGCCTGCTCATGCTGCTCATGCTGGCGGTGGGCATTCTCGGATCGGTAATGAGTTCGACCGGCGTTATCGCCATTTTCATCCCCGTGGCGCTTCGCATCGCGCAGAGCACGGGCATTTCTGCTTGTCGCCTGATGCTGCCGATGAGCGTGCCCCCCGAAATGGATGAGATGCTGCCGGCACCCGACAAAGCAACCCAAACGATCGCCTGCCTCCTGTTAATGGTGGGCTTGATGATCAGCGGCGTCGTCCCGAACGTTCAGGCCGTATTAATCGTTTCCTGAATCCGTGACGGCTGGACTCTTGTTATAGATATATCTTGCTGTAATAATTTTTTAATTGTAGCGAAATCCTTGGTAATAAATTTCACCAGCCGCCCTTCGGGGCATCCGTCCGCACGCCATCTTTATTGCCCGTAACCGTCCGATAAAGTGTACTTTAATCGAACGGTCACAGACAATAAAGCTGACGCACGGACGAACGCTCACGGATCCAGGCGTTTGCCTTTTGATGGGCGCCCTTCGATGTGTTGATTTCGAAAGCGCCTACCGCTGCATCCATTGGAAGAGTCTCATCCTCATCGTCGGCATGCTCCCGTTTTTCCTCGCGCTGCAGCGAACCGGAGGTCAGTGCCTGGTGCTAGGTCGGACCAACTATTCTCCGCGTCCGATCTCCAGGGAGCATTGCGCGGTAACGGAAAGTCAGTACGTTACCTTGTCAACACGAGCGCATCGTTCGGCTTCCAGGCAGGCGCCCGGTTGACGGTGATCTTTCTCCTGTTCAGGACAAACGAATCGCTGAGGCGTTTCCAGAACAGGTTTCACTTAAAATTTTCAATATCTTGTTTAGACAAATGAAGCCACTTCTCCCATGACCAGCGGCGCATTACAGGTCATCGCTGACTCCCGACTCCTCAAAGGTCAAACAAGGAAGCCTCGGTCCAACACGATAGAATCCTAGGTATTTATTGGTTATGATGAGCACTCGCGAACAGAGCGTCCCTCCGGACTCCCGGATACATATCGACAGGTACGACACGGATACCCTGGTCATTCGACTCTCCGGAGTCTGGAAACTCGACTTGGAACTGCCCTCCACAGCATCCGTGATCCGGGAGATCGAATCACAGCAACCGGTGCGCGGCGTGATCTTAGAGGACAAGGGGATCAGCGGGTGGGACAGCGGGCTGCTCACCTTCCTGGTCAAAATAGTCGAGCACTGTTCCACGGCCGGGATTGAGGTCACCGGGAACGCGTTGCCCGAGGGGGTTCGGCGCCTGCTTGCCATGGCCAGGGCGGTTCCCGCGCGAGCGGGGGGGAAGAAAGAGGGCAGGCGCGAACCCTTTTTGCCCCGCGTCGGTTCCCAGGCCCTCTCTTTCTGGCGTTCCACGTTGGAGACCGCTGAGTTTGTCGGGGAGGCGGCCATCGCGTTCGCCCGCATGGTCCGGGGCAGGGCCACCTTCCGGCGCTCCGACCTCGCCTTGCTGCTCCATGAGTGTGGGGGGCAGGCCCTGCCTATCGTCTCCCTGATCAGTTTGTTGGTGGGGCTGATTCTGGGTTTTGTGGGCGCCATCCAGCTCAGACTCTTCGGCGCCGAGGTGTTTGTGGCCGACATCGTGGCCATTGCCATGGTTCGGGTCATGGGGGCGGTCATGACCGGGATCATCATGGCCGGTCGAACCGGGGCGGCGTTCGCGGCCCAGATCGGGACCATGCAGGTCAACGAGGAGATCGACGCCTTGAAAACCATGGGCATTTCCCCAGTTGAGTTTTTGGTCCTGCCGCGAATGATCGCCCTGATCGTGATGATGCCCCTGCTCTGTGCCTATGCTGACCTGATGGGTATTCTGGGAGGTTTTATCGTGGGCGTGGGCATGCTGGGCATCAATCCCATCGAGTACCTGAACCGAACCCAGGAGGCGCTGACTCTAACCTACTTCTGGATCGGATTGTTTCACAGCTTGGTCTTCGGGGTGCTGGTGGCCCTGGCCAGTTGCCTGCGGGGCATGCAATGCGGGAGAAGCGCATCCGACGTGGGTTCCGCGGCGACCAGGGCCGTGGTCTCCAGCATCGTGGCGATTATCGTGGCCACGGCGATCATCACCTTCCTCTGCGAGGTACTGAATATATGACCACGCCGGAACCGGTGATCACTGTGGGCAACCTGGAAATGGGCTACGGAAACTTCGTGCTGATGAGCGACCTGACCTTCACGGTGAACCGGGGGGACGTGTTCATCATCATGGGGGGCAGCGGGTGCGGCAAGAGCACCCTGCTCAAGATCCTGGTCGGTCTCAAACCTCCCTCCAAAGGACAGGTCTTGCATGGCGACGTCAATTTTTGGCACACGGACGCTGAGACCCGGGAGTCGATCCAGAGACGGTTCGGCATCCTCTACCAGAGCGGGGCGCTCTGGAGTTCCATGACCTTGGCGGAAAACATCGCCCTGCCCCTGGAGCAGTACACGAAGCTCAAGCCCGATCAGATCAGGGAAGTCGTGGCCCTGAAGCTCGCCCTGGTGGGCCTGGCCGGATTTGAGGATTTCTACCCCTCCGAGATCAGCGGGGGGATGAAGAAACGGGCCGGACTGGCCAGGGCCATGGCGCTGGATCCCGACATCCTCTTTTTTGACGAACCTTCAGCGGGGTTGGATCCGGTCAGTTCCCGTCTGCTGGACGATCTGATTCTGGAACTCAGGGCAAGCCTGAATACGACCATCGTCATCGTGACCCATGAGCTGGCCAGCATTTTCGCCATCGGCAACAATTCGGTCTTTCTGGACGTGGAAAAGCGCACCATGACCGCAAGCGGGGACCCAAGCAAGCTGCTGGCCGCTCCCCCCAATCCTAACGTCCACAAATTCCTGACACGCGGAGAAAATCAGCATGCCTGATTTACCATGGAGTGCTTCATGAGCAAAGCAGCAAACAAAACCATGATCGGCCTGTTTGTGATGGGTGCGGTCGCCCTGATTATTGTGGCTGTCGGAGTCCTCGGTTCCGGAAGGTTCTTCCAGGAAAGATTCACCTATGTCCTGGTCTTCGAGGGAACGGTCAGCGGGCTGAACGTCGGCGCGCCGGTAAACTTTCGCGGCGTGCGTGTGGCCGAGGTCAGCGACGTCCATATTCATTTTGACCTCGAGGAGCAGGACATAATCGTCCTGGTCTTCGTGCAATTCGCTCAAGGCACATTGGGCCGGAACACCTACGAAGCATTAGTCCAGCGCGGCGCTACGCACGCCGAGGTGATGAACGGGTTCGTGGAGCGAGGACTGCGGGCCAGGCTGGAAATGCAGAGCCTGGTCACCGGACAATTGGGTATTGGGCTGGATTTCTTCCCGGACAGGCCCGCGGTCTACACCAATATTGTTCCGGAGATCCCGGAGATTCCCACCATCCCGACGACCCTTCAGGCCGTGGCCCATACGCTGGAGGAAATTCCTCTGCATGAAATTGTCACGAATATCAACCGGAGTCTTGAGAGTATCGCCACTGTTGTCCAGGTCCCGGAACTCACCCAGATCATCGCGAACCTCAACGCCACTATCCTGGACGCTCAACGACTGATTCGCAACGTGGATACCCAGGTCCAGCCTTTGAGCACCGAATTAACGACAACGCTTGGCGATTCCAGGACACTGATCGGCCACGCGAACGAGCAGATCGTCGCCCTGGGGACGAGTTTGAACCAGGCGATGGGAGACGGACGCTCCTTGATCCACCAGGCCGGCGATAATATCGGCGATCTGTCGCGGGAGCTTCAGGAGACCATGGCCACGGTCTCAGGGGCAATCGAATCCGTGGAGGCCCTGGTCGCCGAATTGCGGGTTTCCGCCAGAGCCGACTCGGCGCTGATGTTACAGCTCAGGGACACCATGCACGAGATTGAAAAAATGGCCATGACCTTTCGCAACCTGGCTGATCAACTGGACCGACACCCCGAGTCCCTGCTGCGGGGCAAGGGCAACCCCAGAAGGAATGCACCATGAAAAGATACAAGGCTTCCGCCCTTTTTGCCTTTCTGTACCTGGCAGCACTCTGTTTTTCCGGCTGTTCGGCGACAAGAAGTCAGCCCGCGGACTTCTATCTGCTCAGTTCGCAACCCCTGCCGCAGCTGGCTGAGCGGGATGGACTGGTCGGCGTTTTGCCGGTCAGGGTCCCGGACTATCTGGACAGACCTCAGATCGTGACCCGGACCGGGAAAAATACGCTAGACCTGAATGAATTCAACCGCTGGGCGGAACCGCTCCGGATGAATATTACATCGGTCCTGGTGCAAAATCTCTCGCACCTCCTGGGGACCGACGCAATCATCAATACCAACCAGAATTTTGGTCACCCCTTGCGGTTTCAGGTCGGAGTGGAAGTACAGCGCTTCGACGGAGAGTTGGGGGGGACGGTCATTTTGAGCGGACGATGGAGTATCCACAGCGACGACAGAAAACAGACCGTTGTCGGAAGGGGCTTCTCTTTTCACGAACAGACACGGTCGGCAAGCTATGAGGACTATGTCGTGGCTCTGAGTCAGGCCATCGACGAGTTGAGCCGCGTTATCGCCGAGGAACTGGAACGAATTTTGTAATGTGTGGATACAAATATCCGAACAAATCAGAATCAGGTCTTGAAATATCAGTGTTGCAAGAGACATCCCATGACAGACAAGGTTTTTATCAGTGATTTCGACGGGACCATGACCGGCAACGAATTTTATAAACTTGCCGCCTCCCATCTTCTGCCCACCAATGCTCTTGACCCATGGCGGGCCTATCTTGAAGGCAGGGTAACCCACTTCGCGGCCCTGCAGACCATTTTCGCCCATATCAGCGCTCCCGAGCACAAAATCCTGGAACTTCTCGGAGCCATGGATCCCGACCCGGATCTGGCCGGATCAGTGGAAAGGCTGCGCTCGGCGGGTTGGGACGTGGTCGTGGCTTCGGCCGGATGCGAGTGGTACATCCAGCGCATCCTTGCCATGGCGGGCACCGAACTGACTGTGCACGCCAACCCCGGTGAATATATGCCGGGTGGCCCGTTGCGCATGCAGGCCCCTGAGGATTCACCCTTCTATTCGTTGGAAACCGGCGTGGACAAGGCAGCCGTGGTCCGCTTTCACCAGCAACGGGCAACTGCCGTGGCATTTGCCGGCGACGGCTTCACCGACCTTCCGGCTGCCCTGCTTGTTCGGCCAGCCCTTCGTTTCGCCCATGGCGACCTGGCCCACGCCCTAGACAGGAGGGATGAGCGGTATCGCCCGTTTGCCGTCTGGACTGACGTGGTCAATACGCTGCTCGACCCCGGAGAAGGCCCATGAAGAACACCTCTCGACAAATCAAGGTACCGTCCCTGGTGCGCATCAAGCCTGGAGCCCTGGAGAGGCTTGGAATCTACCTGCGCCGTGACGGACATAATCGTGTCCTTGTCCTGGCCAGCAAAGGTCTCCCGCAGATCCTTCGCAAAGCGGCGCAAAAGAGCCTTACATCTGACTGCTGTGAGAGGTTCGAATGGATTGAGGTGAGCGACAACAGTTTTGAAGATGCCGTAGGTTTTTTTGCGGATATGCCGTACCAGGTGAGCGCCGTTATCGGGTTTGGCGGAGGGCAGTTAGGAGTCTAGCAATAATAACCTGTACACTTTTTGTTTTGCATTGACGATTTTTTGACTGTATAGTCGCAGCATGGACAACCTTGCCATGCTCCAGCAAAAATATGAGCTTTTGCGGCCCCATCTTGA
>NZ_JAFFQC010000061.1 GCF_016918545.1 Desulfobulbus alkaliphilus
CGCACCCTCACGATAACTGAGCCCCTGTTCCTTGATCTTCTCTGCCAACTCCGCTACCTGATCCCAATCGATTGGTTGTCTCATGCCTCGATCCTCCATGTTGAATGGGGGAGGCTGTGGGGGGATTAAATGGCGTTTTTGTCCGGAATAGCTTACCCTCTGCAAGTAGTGCAGGACACGATCTGCCAGAAACAAATTCGAACTTTTACCGACAAAATCCAATGCTGCAAAACCATGTACGCAGATCAGCTCGAGGAGGCGGAACAAAAACTGGAAACGACCAAACGGAGAAACGGTATCCGCTTTAAACTGTACGGACCCTCCATTGAATATAGCATGAACGATCAGAAGTACAGGGGCACAATTATCGATCTGTCCATCAGTGGTTGCTCGGTCGAGGTGAAGGAAACAGTGCCGGCGTTGGCACAGGAATTGACCATTCTCCTCCTGTTTGACACCCATGATCGCCATCCGTCGCATTTTCAGATCAAAACCCGGGTGGTCCGAGCCACGACCTCGGCCTTTGCCGTCCAATTCCTCGACCTTGACAGTGACCGGCAGGAACAACTCTACCAGCGTCTCATCCATGAGGTCGGGCGAACTGTTGACTTCCCGCAACCGACCTAAATACCTTGCCTCTCGTACCGGTTCTTTGTCGAAAGCCGGCGTATTGTCTCCAATCCTGAGCACTCCCCCAATCAGAGCGAATTTTCCTGAAAATATTCTTTCCATTGATGTTCAGTAGTATATAGTACAAATTCCTCAGACCCCTGGAAACGTGGATCTGAGTGGCCCGGCCGAGGAGAAGGACCGCAGTGGTGATGCGTTGCCTGGTATCTATCCAGAAACCAAGATTTGTACTGGACATCGAGGTGCGCTGGCGATTGGATCAGCAAGCATAGAGGTCTTCCTCCAGGAAGGAAATTGCCAGCGCATTAAAAAATCAAGGGATCAGAGCCGATTCTGGATGAGCACTCCCCGGAGTTGCCCCACCATCTTTGCTGGAGACACCCATGCGATTGTCACCACTGCTCACCGACCTGTACGAACTGACCATGCTGGCCGGTTATGTCAAGGAAGGCATGGCCGATAAACCAGCCGTGTTTGATCTCTACTTCCGCCACAATCCCTTTGCCGGCGGTTATGCGGTCTTCGCTGGTCTGGAACCGGCCCTTGAAGCTTTGGAAGAGCTTCGGTTTCTAACGGAAGAGATCGAATATCTCCGTAGCCTCGATCTGTTTCCCGCTGCTTTTTTCTCCTATCTGCGCGATTTTCGTTTTCAAGGTCAAGTTATGGCGCCGCCCGAAGGGACCGTTGTTTTCGCCAACGAACCTTTGCTCAGCGTTTCCGGGAATCTTGCTGAAGTACAGTTGGTGGAGACCCTGCTGCTCAACATGATCAATTTTCAGACGCTGGTAGCCACCAAGGCTGCCCGGATCTGTCATGCCGCCGCCGGAGCCGAAGTGGTTGAATTCGGGTTGCGCCGCGCCCAGGGGCCCAATGGTGGCCTGTCCGCTTCCCGGGCGGCCTGTGTCGGCGGGGTCAAAGGGACCAGTAATGTCCTGGCCGGCATGGCCTATGGCCTGCCGGTCCGGGGAACCCACGCCCACAGCTGGGTGCAGGCCTTCAACGACGAACTGACAGCCTTTCGGGCGTATGCCGCTGCGTTTCCCAACAGTACCATCCTCCTGGTTGACACGTATAATACCCTTCGAAGCGGGGTGCCCAATGCCATAACCGTCGCCCGGGAGCTGCGTGAACAAGGTCATTCCCTGCGAGGCATCCGCCTCGACTCCGGTGATCTCGCCTATCTCTCCCGCGAGGCCCGGCACATGCTTGATGAGGCAGGTTTTCCGGAGGTGCGGATCCTCGCTTCCAATGAACTTGACGAACATGTCATTGATTCGATCCGTGATGAAAACGGCCGGGTTGATATATACGGGGTCGGCACCAAGCTCTCTACTGCCGTTGGACCTGGCGGGGTGGCCCTTGGCGGGGTGTACAAACTGGTGGTTATGGATGGCCGTCCACGGATGAAAATCACCAGTGATATTGCTAAAGCCTCCCTCCCTGGCAGCAAAAGGGTGATACGGGCTCTTGACGCCAAAGGCGGGTTTGTCCAGGATGTGGTCTGTCTCGAGAAAGACAGCATTTCCGGGGGCATCACGGTCTACGACCCCACCAATCCCCTCCACCACACTACCTTGCCTGAAGGTGTCCGTCTGGTTGATCTCCGTCGCACGGTCATGGAAAAGGGACGGCGTACTCTGGCTGCGGAGTCGCTTGACCACATGGCAGAACGCTGCCGCCAAGAGATGGCCCTGCTGCCGGCCGGTTGCCGTCGTTTCATCAACCCTCACCGCTACAAGGTCTCGATCTCGCCGCAATTAAAAGATTTGCGCTGCACCATGATCCAGGCCGCCACCAAAGGGAGGACCTGAGCATGTCCAACCAGATGGCTCTGCTGATTATTGACCTGCAAAATGATTTCTGTCCCGGCGGTGCCTTGCCGGTTGCCCATGGCGACCAGGTCGTGGAACCGCTCAACCGGGCAATACATCACTTCATCACCACCGGAATGCCGGTGTTTGCCAGCCGTGACTGGCATCCTCCCGATTCGCGACATTTCCAGGAGCATGGTGGGCAATGGCCAGTGCATTGTGTCCGGGATACCCCAGGGGCCGCCTTCCACCCTGACTTTAACCTGCCGGCACAGACGGTGGTTCTGTCCAAAGGCCTCGATTCGCATGCGGACGGGTATTCGGCGTTTGAGGGGCAAACAGAAGACGGCGCTCTCCTGGTCACCCTGTTGACGCAGGCCGGAATCGACCATCTCTGCATAGGGGGTCTGGCCACGGATTATTGTGTCAAAGCCACAGTCATGGATGCCCTGTCCCGAGGCTTGTCTGTCACCGTGCTTGCCGACGGCATCGCCGGAGTGAATATCCATCCGGGCGATGGGCAACGTGCCCTGGAGGAAATGAGCAAGGCCGGCGCGCGGATTAGGGATGTCGATACTGTTTTGTCCAATACCATCAACCAACAAACAACATGAGCACCCCCAAAAAACTAGGAACCTCAACCGTGCCCAACAATAATCTCTCGTCGCAGATTATCCGCAACAGTCCTGTTGCCACCTTTGTTATCGATATCCATCACCAGGTGGTTCACTGGAATCGGGCCTGCGAAATCCTCACCGGCATACCGGCAACCGAGGTGGTCGGCACCGACCGTTCCTGGTGGCCCTTTTATCCTCAAAAGCGCCCCTCCATGGCCGATCTCCTTGTTGACGGTCGTCTGCACACGGTCGAACAGTACTATGCCGGTAAATATCGTCCTTCCCAGGTCATGCCTGAGACCTGGGAAGCCGAGGATTTTTTCCCAGGTCTTCCGGATGGGGGCAAATGGGTCGCCTTCACGGCAACCCCCTTAAAAGATGAGGCAGGAAAAATCATTGGTGCCATCGAGACCCTTCGCGATACAACGGCAGAAAAACAAGCTGAGTCGGCCTGGCGGGAAACCCGACACTTGGTTCATGAAGTCATCGACGGATCGTCGGTGCCGATGTTCGTGCTCAACGAACACCACCAGGTCACCCACTGGAACCGGGCCTGCGAGGCCCTCAATGGTGTCACTGCCGAAGAAATGGTCGGTTCAAGCAAGCAATGGCAGGCTTTCTATCCCGAAGAACGCCCTGTTCTGGCCGATCTGGTGATTGACGGCGCCATCGAAGAGATTCCGGAACGATACAAGGGCCGCTGCAATCCCTCTCCCCTGATAGCCAACGCCTGGGAAGCGACCGGCCACTTTCCCTTGTTCCAGTCAGGCCCCAAATGGCTTTACTTCACTGCCGCCCCTCTCTATGGTCTGAACGGGGCCATCATTGGTGCCGTGGAAACTCTCCAGGACATCACCGCACAAAAAGAGTATGAACAGCAACTGGAATACAAAGCCAACTACGACACGCTGACCGGTCTTGCCAACAGAAACCTGCTCGATAACCGGTTGCGCCAGGCCATTGTCCATGCGCAACGGCAAAATCTCCTGCTGGCGCTTCTCTTCATCGACCTGGACAACTTCAAACAGGTGAATGACACCATGGGCCACAGTATCGGTGACGAGATCCTTCGAGCCTGCGGCGAACGAATCACCTCCGTGGTCCGTGATATCGACACCGTTGCCAGAGTCAGCGGCGATGAATTCAACGTCCTTATCTATGATCCCGACAGTATCGAACATGTCACCAGCATTACCAACCGACTGATCGATCAGGTGGGTACCCGCCTCCCGGTTGGCGGCAAGGAACTGTATATCGGCTGCAGTGTCGGCATTGCCTTGTACCCCCATCATGGTCAGGATCCGGAGACATTGATAAAAAATGCCGATGCCGCCATGTATCGCGCTAAAAACCGTGATAGAGGAGGGTTCCGCTATTATACCGAGGATCTGAACAAGGATCAGGCCTTGTGGATGGAACTCAAACAGGAGCTGCATTACGCCCTGACCTCAGGCCAGCTCGAACTCTATTACCAACCACAATACAACATTCAGAACGGCAGGATCACCGGCGCCGAAGCCCTGCTGCGCTGGAATCATCCGCACAAGGGGTTGTTATTGCCGGATCTGTTCATCCCGCTTGCCGAGGAAACCAACTTGATTATTCCCATCGGCAACTGGGTCATACGCACGGCCGTCAATGATGCGCAACAGTGGAAAAACGTGGCCGGCTTTGATGTGCGGTTGTCAGTGAATCTTTCTGCCCGGCAGTTCCGCTACGAGGAACTCCTGGATCTGCTCGAAAGCATCATCAGCAGCAGTGGTTTTCATCCCTTGTTTCTCGAACTGGAACTCACCGAAAGCATGGTCATGCATAATCCGGTTCAATCCGCCGAAATGCTGAAGAAATTAAAGAGCAAGGGGTTTTCCCTGGCCATGGATGATTTTGGCACTGGGTATTCCAGTCTGGCCTATCTTCGCCGCTACCCCTTTGACATGATCAAGATCGACCAGTCCTTTATCGGTGACCTGGGACGCAACGCCGAAGCTGAAGCCATTGTCCGCGCCATGCTGCACCTGGGTCGGGCCCTTGGCCTGAGAATGGTGGCTGAAGGGGTTGAAAGTCAGGCGCAACAGGATTTCCTTGTCGCTGAAGGTTGTGATGAAATTCAGGGGTTTCTCTTCAGCCGCCCCCTGCCCGCCAACGACTTTCTGCAATTGCTTGCCATGCACGCCGGCGATAACAGCTGAGAACCCGATTGACCGCGAACGTTTGCCGAACCATCACCGAGTGCAGCCCTGAATCCGTGACGGCTGAAGGAATCGCGGTTCTGCCGGCTGCTCTTCACTGGAAATCTTCGATTTTCCGTCCCCGCTCCACCTGTTCCCGCATCTCTTCAATGGCACGGCCATACTGGGTCAACAAGTGCGCCAGAGATCTGCTGGCTGTATCTTCAGACCCCAGCAGTCGGTCACTCGTACTCAGCAACCTCAGGCCCTCCTGCAGATAGGCTTCCAGATCGGCAAGAATTTTTTTTCTGTTTTTCTGTTTTTCCTGTTCCGCGTTGAGAACCGGTAACAGCCGTTTGATGGAAATTTCCACGAGAAGATCGCGGGACACCCCATGGGTTTTGGCGACATATTCAAGCGAAGATAAAGAGTTGCGGCTGACGACAAAAGTTTTCTGTTGTCGTTGTTCCTCGTTTGCTTGAGAGAGCTCTGCTCCTGCCGCCAGCTGTTCGAGAATATTTCGATCCTCCACCAGTTGATCGAACAGAGATTTCTTTTTCAGGCCCAACTGATCAGCGGTGACACTGAGCAAGGCAATGATCTGGGGCGGCAAACGAAAGGTAGCCCGTACCGATTGCCTGCCCTTGAGGGTATCGGCAGACAAGTTCTCTGGCTCTGATTTTTTCTTTTGTTCTCTACGGTTATGCATCTTGATAGCCCATATGCATGCAGGTTTACTTTCGCCTTTTTTTTATTACTTTTTACTATAGCTCTATAATAAGTAATGTAAATAAAATTAGCAAAACCCTATTGACTCCTTTTTTGCTCGAATTATATTTTAGTCATAAAAAGAAAACATCTAAAAAACAGTGGAGAATCCATCCATTAACAAACAGGACAAGCAAGGGAGGAACACCATGATGACACGATGGAGCGACTTGAATCAGGTTCTCGGAGCCATGGATCTTTTCCGTAATCGTATGAACAACGTTTTCAGTGAATTCGATCGATCGTATCAGGGCGGTCAGCCATGGGCGGGCAATGGCACCTTTCCGCGGACAAACCTTGCCGACACCGGCGACAACCTTGAAGTGGTCGCCGAGGTTCCCGGGGTTGCCAAGGAAGATCTGAATGTGAAAATTCAGGGTAATTATCTGGAAATCAGCGGTAAACGCGCCTCGGATGTCCCGGAGGGGTATACGGTGCACAGAACGGAAAGAAAGAAGACTTCTTTCTCCCGCAGCTTCACTCTGCCCTATGATGTTGATGCCGACAAGGTGCAGGCAACCATGAACTGTCAACTCCCCACAAATAGCCCTGGGGTCAATACACTATTCAACAGCTACTACGGAGGAGGGTGACTCTGTTTGAACAGCAACCATGCCACCAAGATCCAGTGCAGGGCGATAATGCCCCGGCAG
>NZ_JAFFQC010000062.1 GCF_016918545.1 Desulfobulbus alkaliphilus
GATTCAGCAAAGACGTTCCAGAAGATGTTTATGAAAAGGTACAAGCCCTGAACAACAGGATTCTGCTGAAAAAGCTGCTCCGATCAGCTGCTCAAAGCGAGGACATTGACAGCTTCAAAAAAGTTCTCCAGGAGATCCATTCGCAACAGCCTGAGGAATAACCACTTGCAAGATGTGCGAAAAATTAGGGACGCTTCCCTTATTTTAAAGGGAAAAAATCGAACATTTCCAGAATGTTAAGAAATAGGGGAAGTGTCCCTGTTTTTACTGAAAACAAGTTTTTCGCCGGTTTTTCCGGTGGAAACAAGAGCACCGGGCATGAATCCTTATTTTATGGAAGAAATCAGGCCGGGCTTAAACGAAATTGACGAAAATTAAAATGCGCCCCCTTCAAAGCGGGAGCAGCTGGTCACAAACCAAGAACAACCCTGAACTCCTCACCGGACTCCTGAAAGTGTACTTTCCGGCCCAGCCTGTCAGCTTCCTGACAGACCATGGGCAGTCCTCTGCCGAGCCTATCCACATAGCCCAGGTTTTCCATCAGCCGGACCAATAAGGGATTGCGGGCAAAACTCGTGCCTACGGAAAGCTTTTCGATGCTCACCGTATTGGGCAGGCGGCCGGGACTGATGAACTCGATGCGGTCTTGATAGAGCAGCACGCGAATTTGCGAACCGCTGATGCTGTAATTGCGGTGAACTACCGCATTGACCAGCAACTCCCGAAAAACTCTGTCCGGATAATGGGGGCTTTCCTCGCGCTTTGCACTGGAAATGGTGGACCCGGTCACGATATTGGCCTTGATGGCTGCCAATGCGTTGTCCACCTGCCTTGGAAGGCTGCCGCCGAAGCTTTTCTTGTCCACCAAATCCGATCCCATTTCCCGACCCTTGAAATGCGCAAAGGCTATTCCCGCCTGGGGCAGGAAACGCTCCGGACTGATCCCGAAAACCAGCAAGCCGCCCACTGTCGGCCTCCTTTGACCGTCCGTGATGTCACTGGCCGCAAGAAGACGCATTTTCTCGTCTTCACTTTCCCCGGCAAAGCTGATCCGGTATCTGGAAAAAAACTCGCCAACGGCGGAAAGATCGAGGTCCGCACCAGTTGCCTGATTCAAAGGCACCAGATCATAATGAAAAAAGCCGGAAGCCTGAAAAAGGCGGATCAATTCTTCCCTGGACGCAACCCGCTTGGTGGAACCGACCCTGACCAGATAGCGATTCTTTGTGGTGTAGTAGGGTCGATCAACTCCTTTTGCGATGACCAGCCGGGCAACCTTTTGGCCCCCAACCTCAACCTCTTCGTATAACAGGGACAACGGTGGAATGACGGCGGTTCGACAGATGTTCATGACATCCGCCTCATAATCCCTGGACAAGCCCGAGACGGTTCCGTCGTCTTCAATGCCGATCCAGATTTCACCACCTTCACCATTGGCAAAAGCTACGATTTCTTCGGCCAGATCCTTGGCTGCAACCTTTTCAGATTTGAATTCCACATACTGGTTTTCTGACTTGGGTATGTCCATAAAAATTCCAGATTTAGTTATTCCTTTGTGTAAACACGACGCTTTTAGTTCGAAAGTCACTACTTCTTGGCCAGCCTGCCCTTGACAGACCATGGGCAACCCTCCACCGAGCCTATCCACTATAGCCCAAGTTTTCCATCAGCTTGACCAGTCTGAGCATTTTTCGTGCCTTCACAAAAGACGAATCATTTCCGGAGTTTTTCCATTTCTTGCAAATACATCTCCAGGCCAATCTCCATGCTCCGCCCCTGCAGCTTGTACTCGGCAAGGGTAGGGTTGTAGTAAAAGAAATTTTTTTGGACCAAGGCGTTCAACTCTTCTCTCAACTTGTCTTCAGTAAAAAAGCCTCCATCAACAAGCAAGCCAAGTTCGGTTTCCTTGAAAAAACCCTTGGCGCTTTTCTTGTGAACCTCCGCGAACAAGGCCTGGAGATGCTTTTTCAAACCCGCATATTCCTCGAAATAACTCCTGGCCTGCACCATGTATTTCGCGATCACTTTCCGCATCTGGTCATCAGGAACCTTCCCGTCCTGGCAGACTGTCAAAAATTTGCCCAGAAGAGTGGAGATTTCCCAAATGCTTCCGCCAAAGTGTTCCCAGACATACTCGATTTGATCTTGTGACAGCAAATACTCCTTGATGTTGGATTCTTTTACCAGATTGTTCAACCAGTAGAAGATATCCTCCCTGGGCAGGTAATCCACTTCAAAGAGTTCACTTGTTTTTTTGAGTTTGCTGTCGTTATACAGCTTTTCAATGAAATACCCGTCCGAGCTGGACAGAAGCACATGACAGAGGTGACTTTCCTTGGTCATGGCCACGAAGAAGTTGATCAGCTCCTTGATCAGTTCCCGCTGGGAATTGAAGTAGATGAAATCCAGGGCCTGAAGTTCGTCGATAATGATCAACGGCCTGATGCCCTTGGCATTCAAGTCGATGAGTTCAGCTTTCATCACGTCAAAGGGATCGAGCTGTTTGTTTTTGATTTTTTGATGTGATGCAACGGTCAGCTTGAAAACCTTGAGATCATAGTGCCTGGACTGGCTGGTGCTTTTTTCATCCGGATCTTCAACCTGGAAAAAACGCTGCAGGAAGTCCTCGTAGTTCACGATGAGGACTTCACGCAGGTTGAAATGTTTAATGGAGAACTTCTTCTGATCAGTGAGATGTTTTTCTATGAATTTATAAATCAGCGTGGTCTTGCCGCTGGACTTGGGACCGTAAAAAAAAAGGATGTTTTTCGGTTCCTCGCTTATCCATATTTCCATGTATTCGGTTTCAGCCTTTCTGTTTATGAAGGCAGATACGTTTTTATATTCCATGTTCCTCTCCTTGGGCCCAAAATACCAGGGAATAAGTTCATTTGGCTGAAAAATGCTCACTAACGGCTTTGCACAGGGCCCAGATAATGCGTCCATTCGCCTTGATCCGTCCGCCGAACCGAGATTGGTCCTGCCTTTTTCGTAGGGTTATCTGCAGCTGAACAAGTTTTGCCCCGTGACGTATCATTGAAAGGGCAAGGCGTGTGCCGATGGGTTTTTGCAAATCAATTAGTCCGTACCTGCGCACCCAATCCAGGTTAGGCACAGCGGCGAGTATTCGGTCCAGGGTTGATTTCTCTGGAAAGGACATGGTTTGTGGCGGCTCGAGGTTTTATCATCGCAAAAGGCACTATGGCTCTTCAATGTGGTGCAATCTTATGGCCAGTATACAGCCGACACCGTGAAAGCGACAACCAGAAAAGTTAGGAAAAAATTAGGGACGCTTCCCGTATTTTTATGAGAAAAAAACGAACATTTCCCGAAGCTTATAAAATAGGGGAAGTGTCCCTGTTTTTTCTTTATATGGTTCACTGCCAAGGGCTTTTTATTGCCGCAGGCACCACTACCAATGGATGGGAGCCAGACACTTCCCTGCCTTGACCGTCTCTTACCCGTGCGCTATATTTAAATATATTACAATCCTACGCTTCGATCTGGCAGCTATACCCACCGAGAAACAGGAAACACATCCCATGCAAATTCCAACGACAACCAATAAAGTCAGCATGCATCCTGTTGAATTGGTACAAGAGAAAAAAGAGGAGATACTGCGCATTTCCGCTGCGCACGGAGCAAGGAATGTCCGTGTTTTTGGTTCAGTTGCTCGTAATGAAGCAAGTGATGCAAGCGATACTCTATCGTATCCATATTGAGGTCAAGGGGCAAGCCGAGTTGGCGGACTGCGGTAGGAGCGGGCCATGCCCGCGAAAAAGATGTTCCCCTTGTTTTTATGAGAAAAAATGGAACATTTCCTAAAGCTTATAAAATAGGGGATGCCCCTTTTTATAAACATATCATAATGGACAATCAACCCAATCATCAAGACGAATATGACAGCCCTTGGAAAGAGGGAATAGAGCTGTATTTTAAAGAGCTTATGGAGTTCTTTTTTCCGAAAATTGCCAGAGAAATAGACTGGGACAAGGGATACGAATTCCTGGATAAGGAACTGCAGAGCGTTGTAAGGGATGCGGAAATCGGCAGACGCCATGCGGATAAACTGGTCAAGGTGTGGTCGCTTGAGGGGGAGGCGTTCAGTGTGATGATTCACATTGAGGTGCAGAGCGACAAAGACGCTGCCTTTGCACAGCGGATGTACATTTACAATTACAGGATTTTCGATAATCGCCATCTGCCGGTGACAAGTCTTGCGATTCTGGCGGATGAAAACGATTTATGGCGACCGCAAACTTACAGCGTAGAGCAATGGGGCTGTAAAATACACTTTATATTCCCCATGATAAAACTCAATGACTACAACAAAAATATTGACGGCCTGCTCAGGGAGACCAACCCTTTTGCCATAATAACCGCAGCGCATTTAAAAACGAAGGCCACAAAGAAAGATACACAATCACGATATTCATGGCGGTGGAAGATCACCACGGCACTCTATGAAAGTGGCTTCTCAAAGCAGGACATCTTGAACATCTACAGGCTGATTGACTGGCTCATGATGCTGCCTGAGGATTTGACAAAACGGTTCACTGAAGACCTGATCAAGTACGAGGAGGAAAAGAAAATGCCCTATATAATGAGTGCGGAAAGGATTGGTAAGGAGAAGGGCTTGCAGCAGGGCATCCAGCATGGCATGCTCACGGAAGCAAGAGAAATGGTTTTAGAAGCCCTTGATGCAAGATTCAGCAAAGACGTTCCAGAAGATGTTTATGAAAAGGTACAAGCCCTGAACAACAGGATTCTGCTGAAAAAGCTGCTCCGATCAGCTGCTCAAAGCGAGGACATTGACAGCTTCAAAAAAGTTCTCCAGGAGATCCATTCGCAACAACCTGAGGAATAACCACTCGAAAAATCAGGAAAAATTAGGGACGCTTCCCTTATTTTTAAAACGCACTGTTCGTTCTTCCTTACACACGCGGCGGTAGGATGGGCAAACAGCCGTATCGTTTGCCCATGCTGTCACATATAGGAAGGCCTCCCGAATGAACTCCACCACGGGCGCAACCCATGAAATGACTTTGTAGGTTGCGGGTGAGGAACGAACCCCAACAAAACACCCGTCGCAATCACCCCACCTCCCCACACCCTACAACCATCAAAAAAACATACCCTCCAGGAAAAACAGGGGAAGATGTCCCTAATTTTTCTGATTTTTCCACTGACTCTCTGCTGTCCTTGACAAGGGTACGTCAATGACGTATGATCTTTGCCATGAAATTTATTGAAACCTCCATTTTCACCAAACAATCCGAGAAATTTCTGCCCGATATAAGCTACCGAATGTTACAGTCCTTTTTGATGCTCAACCCAGAAGCAGGTGCAATTATCAAAGGCAGTGGCGGTCTCAGAAAAGTTCGCTGGAATCTACCCGGCGAAGGGAAAAGAAGCGCGCTACGAGTAATTTATTATTTTGTTCAACCTGAAACCATTTATATGGTCTTCCTGTACAAGAAAAACCAGCAGGAAGATTTAACACCCGAGCAGATCAGGATCTTGAAAAAAACGGTTGAGGAGAATTTGCTATGAAAAACGAAGATTTTAATATGTTGCTTTCAAGCATCAAGGAAGCTGGAGAAATAAAAAAAGGGATCAAAGAGCCAAGCAGAGTTTTTGAAATGGATGCTCCCGAAATCAAAATGGTACGAAAAATTTTAAGTGTTTCCCAATCTGAATTTGCTTTGATGATCGGAGTTAGCGTCAGGACTCTGCAAAACTGGGAGCAGGGAAGAAGAAAGCCAGAAGGCCCGGCCAAGGCATTACTGCGGGTTGCATTAAAAAACCCGAAAGCTGTACTTGAGGCTCTGCATGCAGGATAAAATAAGTCCCGCATCACTGAAGCTCAATATGGAGGGTCCGGCCTAGAAAAATTAGGGACGCTTTCCTTGTTTTAATGAGAAAAAATAGTACATTTCCAACAGCTTGTAAAATAGGGGAAGTGCTCCTAATTTTTTCTATTTTCAATTAGTTAGTGCCTGAACTAAAACTCAAAAACAACAATAAATCAAGTTGTTGTCACCATGCTTTAGACATGAAGAAAATGAGAGCATGAATAACGACGAGAGCGGTTAATGGTGTAACATATTGATTACTATGGTATAGTTCGCCATAAAATTCCATCGGGCAAGCCCCCTGAGCAGATACAACCACCGCTCCCGGCAAATCTTCACAGGATGAATACTTCATGCGCAAAGTAATCGA
>NZ_JAFFQC010000063.1 GCF_016918545.1 Desulfobulbus alkaliphilus
AAAAAATAATGATGTAATTTTAATATCTTACAACAGCCCTCCTCCTTGGCGGGCTGGTAAAGTTTGCGAAAACTGTTTTAAGGAACCACGTATTCACTGGGGTTCAGGACAAAGCGGGAACTGCTGTTTTTGGTCTAGGTTAGTGGCTAATTGCTGTAAATATCCACTAATGAAATCCAGTGATAAGGCCGCCTGCTGTACACCTAGCAATCGACCGTCAGCCCCCTTAATCGGCAGTGCAG
Source organism: Desulfobulbus alkaliphilus (assembly GCF_016918545.1). Taxonomy (GTDB): domain Bacteria; phylum Desulfobacterota; class Desulfobulbia; order Desulfobulbales; family Desulfobulbaceae; genus Desulfobulbus; species Desulfobulbus alkaliphilus. The sequence goes on from NZ_JAFFQC010000063.1 coordinate 243, forward strand.
CCGTCAAGCCAATCGATGTACCAGCAGCCCAAATATAGATCGGACTCCAAATGGCTTGATCCGCTTGCACGGCAGCTTGATACCAAGGGCGCTCTCTGGCGTCATAGTTCTGGATTTCAGTTAATTTCTCAATGGGCCGCCCTTCGCCATCAACCCGAAACACACGGTAGTGTTTGTCCTCATGCAGATCCCTAATCGCTATAGTGAAATAGCCGTCTGCCGCTCGCCCAGCTCCAATAAAATTGCCCTGCTCCTCTACACCAACAGCGATATTTTGCAAATTGTCAAAGGCATGAAGCTGATTCAACCATGACGCGCTCAAAGCGCGGGGATCATCCAAAAGAGCGGGGCTTTCTATCAACTCCAAAACATTCATGTGCGTTAGCGCATGAGGCCGCTCCAGAAATGCATGCATTCGATCCTGAACCGTTTCCGCTATCTGCCTCTGTAACTGTTCCGCCATGTCCGTAGCCACCTTGCGGCTTCCGGTGAAAGAGACCGTACCGATGACGCTAGCGGTTATGGCCACCAAGCCAACCAGCGCTAAAACTATGCGCACATAGGATCGATTTATGCTAAACATCGGAATATTTGTTCATAACGTTCGGCGCCCACCGGTGTCCGAAAAAGGACCAGGGTGAGGCTGAGGCGAGTAATCCAGCTATCAATTGCAAAGACCTGGGAATAACATCTTTGTCTTCATGTCCGTGTACCAACAAGTGAATATGACCTGTCCCGTTAAATTCCGAAGGACAGCGAAGCGCATTTAACTGGGATTCGATGTGACAGTATAATTCAATACCTGCAGTCCATACCTCTTTTTTGCTTCGAATAACCATTTGATCCAGGCTGACCGGTCCTTGGCGAATTTCAGCAGAAATTCCTTTTCGTGACATCTATGGGTTATATGCCACACATGATCAGGCAATAAATATCTGTTGGCTCTGGGCATATTCTCTTGCATCTACGTTTTTGGCCCCAAAAAAGGCATCTTAAGGCAATTTTAAAGCCCTATAGAGGACCTTTACTCAATTAGTTCAATAACTTGGTTAGGTCCGACCCCATAAGGAAGGATCAAACCTCCCTTGCATTTTTGATCTTGATATCAGGCTTTACTCGCGTCAGCTAACAAGTAAATGTATTGTTTCTTGATAACTCCGGTGCCAGGAAAAAACCTGACACCATAACGGGCACCAAAGAGCACATTTCTAACAGGATAACACCACCATTATCATGTTCACTGGAAACCTGATAACTCCAAGCCGACCTGATCGCGGTGCTTTGAGTGGAATGGCGGTGCTGTGCCACCCCTCTCTGACAGAGACCCATATAATACTCCGCTGTTCACTTCTTTTTCACCTCAGATCCCAAGTTTTCCAGGCTCCTTTGATCTCTTGTCACGCTCCTTATACGTCTCGATCAGGGATTGCCGCATGTTTTCAAAGATTCCGGTGGCTCGATCCTTGGTGATATTACCGGATTCCACCATGGAGCAGAGGCCAAAGCGCAGAGCATACAGGGCGTGGATGGCATCATCTTCGGGATTTTTTTCGAGCAGGGCGTGCCAGTCATGTCAGCTTGCTTCCTCCCGGCAATAATTCCTGTCCGGACCGTTGGTCTCGGTATGACCAGGCAAAGAAAAGGCGAGCAGCAGAAAAATGAGCGGGTAGACAATTTTTTTCATGAAGGATATTTACCCGTTCACTGTATTGTGTGCAACCTGTTAAATCTCCAGCATTCTTGGTTGTAGGTAATTTTACCTATAGCCATGTAGGTATTTTCACCTAATCCCGAATCAATCTGCCCATCAGGTAGAAGACCACAACCCCAGACCTTGAAAGCGGCCATGCTCGCCCCCCGGCCTATGCCGCCGAGTGAGCTGCTGGAATGGGCGCGGCGGTTGTTCAACCAGTATTCCCGGGACTACCCGGACCGCAACCTCAACAGCTATGACGAGGCCGTGCCCCTGCGCAAACAGATCATCAATGCCGAGACACTCATCCGGGTGCAGGGGGATCACCTGTGCATCGGGGTCAACTTCTTCTGCTGCACCACGCCCAAGGCCATCCCCGTCAAGGTCGACTCGACCCGAACCCGGACCCGAACCCGAATCCGGACCCGGACCCGCGTAGCGACCCCGAACCCTGAACCCACACGGCGACTCTAACCCCTTAAAAGGAAATATGAAAAAAGCCGTCGGCAAAACAACCGGCGGCTTTGGCTTGATTGTGGGATTGTTCAGGAGGCCGGGGTGGGATCGACCGTGGGCTCCGGCAGGGCGGCGGCCTGCGGATCGGCGTTGCTCTTGGCCACCAGGGTGGCAGCCTTGGCTTTGTGTGTTTCCGGCTGGTAGAGCAGATGGTGCCATAAACCCAGCGCCGCCAGTGCAACACCGGCACCGGTGTGCAGGTTCTTCAGCAGGCGGTTGCGTTTGAGGAAGGGGGCGGTCACCACCGTGATGCCGAGCGCGGCGGTCATGCCGATCTTGGCTATCTCTTTTTTGGTTTCAAGATCGAGCTTTTCGGGCATTTCTTTTCTTTTTCCGTTCAATGGTGCGCATGGTGCCCTTGCCGGTCTGGATGGCGAGGATGCAGGTCAGGGCGGTGGCGATGCTACAGGCGACCGGGATGAATGCAAACATATTTTTCCCAAATTGATCAATAATAAGACGTGACCGTCGAGGGACGGCGGACCATTCATTATTTGCGATTCACACTATCGCGCCCTGCCTGAGAAGTCAACTTTAATATTAGATAAGTCTAAACAAGTAAACAATGTCAATATTGTTTTGAGGTCTAAATATTATTTTTTCCAGAATAAACTTGGGTTGCCAATATAACATTGCCAAACTATTTGACTATGGTCACGGGTTTCTACCTTTACCCTAAGCTCTTATGTGATATCATGAGTATGTCTGGGGTGGAAAATCAATCAGAGTCCCACGGCCTTTGACGTCATGGACCATGATTCAATTCGACCGACCCCTTCGGAAGCATCTTGAAAACCGGGGGAAAGGGTGAACCTGCGTCTGTCATCGCGCCGCACAAGATGAAAGCTCGGGGCAGAGGTTGCATGCTTCGTCGAGTACGTGTGCGACATACCTGATTGATAATCTCACTATTCAGCACAGATCCGGAGAGTCACCTCGGGGGCGGGGCCGCTTGCCACCATGGTCTCGCCTATCTGCAAACGAACCGAATCAAAATGGCATGGTGTGAATATGCGTGACGGAAAAACAGTGGTCGCAATTCTTCTTGTGATTGCCATGATGTCATTTTTCGCGGAATCCGGGGAGGCAAGCCAGGCGACGTTTGCCCCACCACAGTCGAAAGTGAATCAGTTGTTGACCTTGGCGGATGGGTCGCTGGTTGCATTGACCGCGGAAAAAGGTGGCCTGTACATCCTGAAGCCCGGCGGCCTGAAATGGGAACGTTGGCCGGGCACGCCTGAAACCCATTTGTACTCTGCGGCCTCGGCTCCGGATGGGGCGCTGTATCTGGCCACGGCCTCTGGTCTGGCACGCTGGAATTCGGCGCTTACGGCTTGGGAAATTGTCAGGGAAGGGGCTGCCTCGCGAGTTTCGTTCAGCTCATCCAGGGAGCAATCCAGGCAATATACCATGCTCGTCAATTTCTGGGGGAGAGGGCTTGCCATGCTTGCGTGGCGACAAGCCAACGAGGATGACCACCAGTTCGAACTCAATCCCACTCAGGAAGAGATGAAGGGACTCCCGGTTGCGCCTGTTCAAGCGATCCTGCTCCGTGAGGAAGATGCATGGTATGCTGGGTTATTTGGGCACGGAGTATTTCGCTTTGACGCGTCCGCCTCATCCTGGGAGACCGCCCATGATGGACTCGGCAGCCTGTTTGTCATGACCCTTGCAGCCGGTCCGACGGAAGAGCTTTACGTGGGTACCTATGGAGGGGGATTGTTAGTGCTTGATACAGGGCGGACGGACTGGAGGCTGGCTGACCCGTTCTTCGCCGGCACATCCATTCAGGACCTGGCGTTTGGCGAAAAAGGGGAGATCGTGGCGGGGAGTGTGGCGCACGGACTTTTTCTTTCCCTGGACAAGGGGACGTCCTGGCAACGGATCGACCTTGGCATCCCAGATGGCAATATCACCGCCGTCGCGGTGGGCAAGGACGGTTCCATCTGGGCAGGGGTTTGGGGATCCGGACCATTTGTCTCCAGAGATCAGGGAACCTCCTGGCGTCCTGTGCCGATTGACTGAAACCTGGATCCGTGAGCGTTTGTCCGCGCGTCAGCTTTGTTGTTCGTGGCCGTTCGATTAAAGTACACTTTATCGGACGGTTACGGGCAATGAAGATAGCGTGCGGACCAACGCCCCGAAGGGCGGCGGGTGACGACATATTGCAAGGAAAATCGCCGCATGTATAACCTGGTTACAGTGAAATGTACTCCAAACAAGACTCAAGCCGTCACGGATTCAGGTGAAAGTAACTCCTCATTCAGCCTTGTTCATCCAAAAAAACCAGATGGAGTTCGATCAATGAGCCTTACGATACGCCGCTTTCTCCTCGTCTGTGGGCTTGGAGCCCTGCTTGTGGCCTGGTGGTTTCCCGCTCCGCAATTATATCGCGGTGAACCCGTTGACTGGGCGTCGCTCTATGAAGAAAATTTTACCCCACCGGAAGTTCTGTGGCCTGCATTGGCTTGGGGCGCCACGCCCAAATTATTACAATCCTTCCAAGACAGCTATGCAGCACAATCCGTCCCTGTTCCATTGTCTGTTTTTATCTCTGAGACTGTTATGAACAGAATTCTGGTCGCGAAAGAACCCTCTTGGGGATCTTTTTTTAAAGGACTTGAGCAGGGCATGGACTTGGGTATGAAGGTACCCCATTACGCGCGCCCCTCCGATGAGCCCCATGCACAATTGGCATCAGGGAGGAGTGAAAATAATCTTTATGGCTCCATTTTTGTGGAGTGGCAAAATGATTCGGGTATTCATCACGTCAAATACGACATGTTGCCGTCTGTGGAATTTCCGGGAGAGCCCATCCCGGGAGATTTGCGTTATCCGTTGCGACAATATTGGTATCTCCTGATCTTGGGTGGGTTGGGAATGGGAATTCTCGCACTTACAGGTAGCGCGAAAGAAGTGGATTTGATTTCCATCAGCACACCATCCAGATTGCTTGGATGCTCTATGATCGGTGCCGTGGTTTTTGTCGGCATGGTCATCTGGCCCGAGGTCACTCAGACATTCGACAGTAATGTAAGTTACATATCTATCATGCTGGGAGCGGTCTTCCTTGTGCTTTCGGTCATAGGTATAATATATAATAAATGCAGGGTCGGACAATTAAAAGAGATGATAAACAATGAAAATTATGTGTATCATTTCACTTTAAATGAGGCAGAATGGAATTCATATGTGACATGGGATCGAAAAAAACGAAATAAAAAAATTTTAACTTATTATTTATGTGCTATTTCAATAGGGATACTATTTATAATTTATAAATTTTTATTTTCTCCTGATGAAAAAATCATATTTTTAGGATCAAGTACATTGCTGTCTCTTA
>NZ_JAFFQC010000064.1 GCF_016918545.1 Desulfobulbus alkaliphilus
GATGGCGCTATTTTATGGCACCGTGGTGACTCTGGCCTTAGTTGTCGGGCTGTACGGAGCCCGCGGGACGCCATCCCTCGGTTATCCTGATCCCGCGGATCGCTCCGGAACTGCCGCCTGAACAGGGAGCGGTCAGCGGCCGCGGAGCAGACACGTTCGCAGGGCCCCCTTTCATCCCTGTCCGGACCGGGTGCATGATTTTTTTCCGACCACGACGGAAAAAGCTTGCTTCTTTTGCCCGTAAGGATAATTTAAACCTAAATAATTCAGGCATTCCTTTTTCGGCCTGAGTTGACCCGGCCCATACCTTTCGGTGTTGGCCATAACAAATTGCGGCTTTAGTGTCTTGCAGTGCGAGGCGTTGTTCCCTCCGTGGGCAGAACCCACGGAGTTTTTCAGGGGTTGAGTTTTAGTGACTACTAATATGATTCATGGGTGCTAATTATGGAGCAGCAGGAGAAGAAAAGCCCGTCGTTGCAGTGGAAAAAAATCTGGGAGGTTGACACCAGCTTCAAATGTCCTCTGATCGGAACCTGTCTGGGACGATTTGAATTGCGCCGGTTGAGCCGGGAGCGGGTGTATGCGGTGGAATCAGGGCTGGATGATTATCAGCTTCACACCCGTTTCATTGCCATTGCGGCCCGGGATGATATCAAGGGTCGGGCTCTGCACAAGTATCTGCGGAAAAAATATCACCAGAGCACCAAAAAGTACCTGCAGGCAACCACGGATGACGACATCCGGAGCCATTGGCAGGAAGATATGACCGCAGGCCGAATAGACAGCGCCTGGTGGGCGGTCATGACCCATCCCCTGATATCCGAGCAGCTTGTCGATGAGTTGTATGGTTTTCTCCACATGCTGGGACATGAATATATCAACGGTTATCATAAAGAACAAACCCGACGGGCCACCCTGCGCAACAAAGTGACCATGCTCGAGGAGATACTCGGGTCCGAACGGCAGCATCACCGGCGGGAACAGCGCCAGTTGCGGGGAGAAATAACCGATCTCCGTCAGGAAGCCGAGAAATACCAGGTCTTGATGGCGGAGAATTCGTTGTTGCGGGCCGAAAAGGCTGTGCTGAAGGAACGGGCTCACCAGCTCACCGTGAAGGTCGAGGAGGCAAGTGATCAGCAGCAGCCTGCCGCCGGACAGGAAGAACTCGCGCGCCTCCGGGAAGAACATGCCCAACAGGGTCAGGAAGTTGCGCGACTGCGGCAGCAGGTGGCGGCCATGGAAGCAGAGCAGGCCCGAATGGCCCGTCAACGGACAGATCAGGCACGGGAAATCGCCTCACTGGAGAGCATGCTGCTCCAGCGGATGTCTGATCCCGATCCCTGTACGGTCTGTGCCGATCACAACACTGCCCAATGCCCAGGCCTCAGCCTGTGCGGCAAAACCGTTCTCTATGTTGGCGGCCTGCATAAAATGGTGCCGCATTACCGACAGCTGGTGGAACAGCTTGGCGGACGTTTCATGCATCATGATGGCGGCAAGGAGGCGTCGCGCAACCTGCTGCCCAAAATGCTGGTGACCGCGGATGCGGTGTTCTGCCCCATTGACTGTGTCAGTCACGACGCCTGCAAGCAGGTTAAAAAAATGTGTAAACGCTACCGTAAACCGTTCGTGCTCATGCGAAGTTCCGGTCTTTCCTCTCTGGCCAAAGGTCTGAACGAAATCGTCCAGTAGATTCATCCGCTGTGCTCCCGAAAGCGGATGTTATCACTGGAAAAAAATAAGCAATAACAAAGGAATCACAGGTATGGCAACTGAAGCACACATCCTCGCTACCAATCGCAATGGCAATCTGCACGTCAATCTGCACGGACAGTTCACCGCCGCAACTGCCGCGGAGCTGACCAGTATCATTGCGCAAACCTATCAGGGCAAAGGAAATATTTTTATTCATACCGCCCAGGTTACCGTCATCGAGCCTGACTCCAAACGTGTTTTTGCCGACCACGTCAGTCTGCTCGGCCTGCCTCGGGAGAAGTTGTATATGACCGGCATCAAGGGGTTGGATATCAGTCCGGATCAGGGTCGTGTCATTGTCTATGAGAAAAAAAAGAGCGGCAGTTGCGGGCGATGCCGGAATTGCAAATGTAATGACCAGAAATGATCGGCATGCTTCGGCCTTGCCAAGAGTCGATGCAAACAAGAAAGAAACAATCCATGGCAAGGGCACTGGCAGGTTATGGTTTATCAGAAAGTTGATCTCGAATGGCTCACTGACTACGTCGTGGCTGGGATGCCGCCCTTCGGGGCGTCCGTCCGCACGCCTACTCAAACACGCCCCAAAGGACGGCTGGTGAAGGCGAATTTCTGAAAATATCACCGCGTAAATGACATGATTACAGTAAAATGGAACAAAAGCATGAATTCAGCCGTCACGGATTCAGGTATTGGTGTGGTCGTTGGGCCGGGTATGCCTGGGCCTGGTGTGACAGTCGTATGCCCTGCGGTATGTACCCCAATGAGGGGAGGTGTGCAAATAGGAAGAGGAATGGAACTGTTTGGCTTCTGTTCAAGTCTCGTCAAGGAGATGGACCGCTGCCAGGCCGTAAAAGCCGGTCATGGCGATAATCGCCAGGTCGTTCCAGGATCCGGAATGCCTTGGTGGACGCCGACGAAGAATGAACGATAGGCCCAGGGCCGTGAGTATCCCGGCAAAGGACCATGGTCCCCCAGACACCAGACGTAAGGCGGCCTGGCTTCGATACGGGGACTCAAAGGTGATCTCAAAGGGAAAGAAGAATTCCCGGAGGAACAGTACCGGGACCGGAGTGAGATCCCTGTTGGGTAGCGTAAAGGTGCGCAGGGGTCGATAGGCCGTATCCATGGCCACCCCGTGGACAATCTGGTCATTGCTGATTGTCACGGTCCGGTGCAGCGGGTCAATCAGCAGTTTGAAGTCCATGGAACCTGGATCATATCCGGAAATGGGCAGAGAGATGAGCCGATAGGATTCACGAGTGACAAGATACACCTTTCCGGAGGTGGTGATGATTGTGCCATGCAACTCGCGGCGATGGTGCTCGGAAACGATAATGTCGAGAATGTCGAGGCCGGGATCGATGGATGTTTTGACCACTTCCGGCTGGTTCAGAACCCGCCGGATATGAAAGACGTGGCCACGGCTGTCGCGGACAAAATATCCGTCGTCAAAGGGTTTCAGGTTGGTGGGGTTGCCACCGATCACGGTGGCTGGAAACACGAATCCGGCTTCCTGGAGAGCGGATGTGAAGCTCTCGGTTAACTCCTGGTCAGTGCGGTTGTCATCGGCGTTGATGAATTCCATGGTCTGGTCCGTGAACCGGAACATATCCTCGGGAAACGGCATAATGGCAACCCGGGGGTCATTGTTGAACAGAGGATACAGGTCCAGGAGAGGGAAATGGCCCTTGAGTCGGCGGCTGTGGATGGTTATGGCATGTCGCTCGGCCCTGATGGTCTCCGCATCGAAGGCCTGGCCGCCGATGCTGGGAGGAAGCAGACCTTTCAGCTCCAGGTTTCTGTAATAAAGAAAAGGAAGTTGCTGTTCAAACTCAGACCGGGTGTATGTTCGCCCTGCCTCGTCCTGGTAGTGGAATTGGTGATTGCCGAGAGATTCCTGGTAGATGAACTGATTGAGAACCGGACTGTACAGGAGCAGAGGATTGGTGCTCTGGCGGGGAAACACAGTATCAAAGATCGCTGGCATCAGGTAGGCCAGCGCCACCACGGTCAGCAGGACAAGGCTGTAACGGGTCATCACTCTTGGCATCATGCACCTCGCTGCCGAAAGCGGCGGCCGGATTCGAACACCGCGGCCAGGAACAAGGGAGCCAGGGCGATGAGCCAGGGCAGGGCCGGGGTCAACCAGCCGTATCCTCTCCCGGAATAGTGCAAGGCGATCAGGATACTGAAGACAAAAATCAGCAACACCCGTCTTGGCCAGGTGGTCTCCAGGAGCAGGGTGACGCCACCAAGGTAGGCGAGTACTCCGGCAAGGATCCAGGGGAGCATGGTCGGCAGAGAGGAGAGTGCCACCGGGATCGGAAAGGTTTTGGCGAGGATCAAGGGAATAGACACCGCACTCAGAAAGCAGAGGCTGAGCAAACCCGACAAGCCGGCTGCCAGGCAGATCAGCAGCATGCTGTCACGGTGCATGGGCAGGTGCAGGGTCAGGCGCAGCCGGCGACCAAGAATCTCGGGAATGAATTGTGCCGCTGCCAGTACCAGGCCGGTGAGCAGGGGCAGGTAACGGATGTCACTGTACAGGAGAGTACCCAGATGAACAGTCTGGTACCAGACCATTTCCGCATGTTCAGCCCCGATTCGTCCGCGAATATCGAAAAAGATTCGCAGGAAGATGGCGACATGGATTGCCAGGGCGGCGGCCCAAAACCACCTGATCTTGAGCCATTCCTTGAAAAGAAGTGCACGGATCATGTCAATATTTTCCCATCAGGCCGATAAAGCCGTCTTCCAGGGTCATGGGGAGTCGGCGGAGATCCGGAGCGGGAATGCCCAGGTCGGCAAGGTGCTGCTGAACCGCGTCTGTCCCGGCCCAGGAAAAAAAAGTGATTTTGTTGCCGCGTTGTTCGCAATTGATGATCAATTCATCTTTTGGCAGCTCTACAGGACCGGTCTGGTGAAAAACATAGTGATGAAAATTGGTCATGAAGGCATCCAGACTGGTATGGAGGATTTCACCCCGGTCAAGAAAAATGAGCGTATCGACCAGCTGCTCCAGATCCTGGATGATATGGCTGGTCACAAAAATTGTTTTTTGTCCCTGTGCTGCAAAATCGTGGAGCACATCAAGGAAAAGTCGCCGATATCCGGCATCCAGCCCCATGGAATAATCGTCGAGAATCAGCAGGTCCGGGTTCTGAGCCATGATGGTGCCCAGGACCACCTGCGAGCGTTGTCCGCAGGACATGGTGCCGATCCGCTGTGAGCGGGGCAGCCCCATCTTGTCCACCAGGTGATAAAACAGATCCGACTTCCATCCCGGGTAGCAGCCTTGGAAAAAGCGATGTGTCTGGTCAATGGTCATGAAGGCATACGCCAGGTGGCCTTCGTGCAGCAGACCGATGCGGCGTCGGGTCGCCGGGGAAAGATCATGTGCCTTTTCACCCAGCACCAGGCAGTGTCCTCCGGCAGGTTCCAAAAATCCCATCAGGATGTTGACCAGGGTTGTCTTCCCCTGACCGTTTTTGCCGAGCAGGCCACAAATTGATCCTTCCCGAACAGAAAATGTGAGATCCTGATAAATGGTGCGACCGTTGTAGTGATGTGACAGGTTGTGGACTTCAATGGCGTGCATGGCGATAACAGGATAACAGAAATAGGAAGTTCCGCTAAAAGGGAATTCGATCCGGCATTGTTTTGAAATGATAAAATATATTAGGTTTAATTAAAAAAATAGACGTGCCACATAATTTTGCCAAGTGTCAATGGGTATAAATAGAAACAAACTCTTCCGCTCACCGGTTCCAGTTTCCGTTTCAGATAGTTATTGACTACAACCGGTGAACGTTTAACCAAGAAAAGCGGTTGACTTTTAAGTTCGTGATTTAATTCCCCCAGAAAATCCCCCGGCTTTGCC
>NZ_JAFFQC010000065.1 GCF_016918545.1 Desulfobulbus alkaliphilus
GTCTTGATCTTTGAAAACTGAACAGTAGTAGAGCGGGCCGATTGAGTATGTTGATACTCGAAGAGAAGTAGATAAGTCCGATCATGTTTTGATTGTGATTGGCTGGGAAATAGAACTGGAGAGTTTGATCCTGGCTCAGAACGAACGCTGGCGGCGTGCTTAACACATGCAAGTCGAACGCGAAAGGGGCTTCGGTCCTGAGTAGAGTGGCGCACGGGTGAGTAACGCGTAGATAACCTGTCATATTGTCTGGGATAACATTCCGAAAGGGGTACTAATACCGGATATTCTTGTGTTTTATAAGGGAGACAAGGAAAGGTGGCCTCTGTTGTATGCTACCGCAAGATGAGGGGTCTGCGTACCATTAGCTAGTAGGTGGGGTAATGGCCTACCTAGGCGACGATGGTTAGCGGGTCTGAGAGGATGATCCGCCACACTGGCACTGAAACACGGGCCAGACTCCTACGGGAGGCAGCAGTGAGGAATATTGCGCAATGGGGGCAACCCTGACGCAGCGACGCCGCGTGAGTGAGGAAGGCCTTCGGGTCGTAAAGCTCTGTCAAGGGGGAAGAAGTGTGTACTGGTTAATACCCAGTATATTTGACGGTACCCCTAAAGGAAGCACCGGCTAACTCCGTGCCAGCAGCCGCGGTAATACGGAGGGTGCAAGCGTTGTTCGGAATTACTGGGCGTAAAGGGCGCGCAGGCGGTTTGGTCAGTCAGATGTGAAAGCCCACGGCTTAACCGTGGAAGTGCATTTGATACTGCCGGACTTGAGTACCAGAGGGGAAAGTGGAATTCCCGGTGTAGAGGTGAAATTCGTAGATATCGGGAGGAATACCGGTGGCGAAGGCGACTTTCTGGCTGGATACTGACGCTGAGGCGCGAAAGCGTGGGGAGCAAACAGGATTAGATACCCTGGTAGTCCACGCTGTAAACGATGTGAACTAGATGTAGGGGGTGTTGATCCCCTCTGTGTCGGAGCTAACGCATTAAGTTCACCGCCTGGGGAGTACGGTCGCAAGATTAAAACTCAAAGGAATTGACGGGGGCCCGCACAAGCGGTGGAGTATGTGGTTTAATTCGATGCAACGCGAAGAACCTTACCTGGTCTTGACATCCCGGGGATCTTGTGGAAACACGAGAGTGCCTTCAATCGAAGGAGCCTGGAGACAGGTGCTGCATGGCTGTCGTCAGCTCGTGTCGTGAGATGTTGGGTTAAGTCCCGCAACGAGCGCAACCCTTGCCTTTAGTTGCCATCAGTTTGGCTGGGCACTCTAAAGGGACTGCCGGTGTTAAACCGGAGGAAGGTGGGGATGACGTCAAGTCCTCATGGCCTTTATGACCAGGGCTACACACGTACTACAATGGCCGATACAAAGGGCAGCGACATTGCGAGATGAAGCCAATCCCGTAAAATCGGTCTCAGTCCGGATTGGAGTCTGCAACTCGACTCCATGAAGTTGGAATCGCTAGTAATCGTGGATCAGCATGCCACGGTGAATACGTTCCCGGGCCTTGTACACACCGCCCGTCACACCACGGGAGTTGGTTGTACCAGAAGCAGTTGAGCTAACCTTCGGGAGGCAGGCTGCCAAGGTATGGCTGGTAACTGGGGTGAAGTCGTAACAAGGTAGCCCTAGGGGAACCTGGGGCTGGATCACCTCCTTTTTAAGGATAGATACAGGTTTACCTGTATGGGATCAACCCTGCTCGCTACTGTTTGGTTTTGAGAGATCAAGGCATTGGGCCTATAGCTCAGCTTGGTTAGAGCGCACGCCTGATAAGCGTGAGGTCGGTGGTTCAAGTCCACCTAGGCCCACCAGGCATGCTGAAAGACTGGGGGTGTAGCTCAGCTGGGAGAGCGCCTGCCTTGCACGCAGGAGGTCATCGGTTCGATCCCGTTCACCTCCACCAGTTTGAAGGGGTAAGGTTGCCTGTCGAATGACATTGGACAGGCAACTTTAAACTTTCATGGTTTATGATCTTTGACAATTGAAGAGTAGGGTATTTTTTGCACCGTGAGGCGTCATGTGCAAGCTGGTTTTTGGACCTGCGCACGAAGAGACGGCCTTGCGTTGTGAAGACTTAGTTTAGAAAAGATGTATGGTTAAGCTAGTAAGGGCTGACGGCGGATGCCTTGGCACTAGGAGGCGATGAAGGACGTGGAAAGCTGCGAAAAGCTTCGGTGAGCTGCTAACAGGCTTTGACCCGGAGATGTCCGAATGGGGGAACCCGGCAGAGTTCAAACTCTGTCATTCATTTCTGAATTCATAGGGAATGAAGGCGAACGAGGGGAAGTGAAACATCTCAGTACCCTCAGGAGAAGAAATCAAACGAGATTCCGTTAGTAGTGGCGAGCGAACGCGGAGGAGCCCAAACCCATAGGCATGCCTATGGGGGTTGTGGGGCCCCGATATGGGATTGAGGCGAGATAGCGGAACGGTCTGGAAAGGCCGACCAGAGACGGTGATAGTCCGGTACGCGAAATTTCAAGTCACCCTAGGGTGTCCCCGAGTACCACGAGACACGTGAAACCTTGTGGGAATCTGGGAGGACCATCTTCCAAGGCTAAATACTCCCTAGTGACCGATAGTGAACCAGTACCGTGAGGGAAAGGTGAAAAGAACCCCGGGAGGGGAGTGAAATAGAAACTGAAACCGTCAGCTTACAAGCAGTTGGAGCATCCTTGTGATGTGACAGCGTGCCTTTTGCATAATGAGTCAACGAGTTATCCTATGCAGCGAGGTTAAGCCGTGAGGTGGAGCCGGAGCGAAAGCGAGTCTGAACAGGGCGGGTGAGTTGCATGGGGTAGACCCGAAGCCGGGTGATCTATCCATGTCCAGGGTGAAGTCTCGGTAACACGAGATGGAGGCCCGAACCATTGTAGGTTGAAAACTGCTTGGATGAGGTGTGGATAGGAGTGAAAGGCTAATCAAACCCGGTGATAGCTGGTTTTCTCCGAAATATATTTAGGTATAGCCTTGCGAGTTGACTGACGGAGGTAGAGCACTGCTTGGGCTAGGGGTCCCACCGGATTACCAACCCCATGCAAACTCCGAATGCCGTCAAGTTTTATCGCGGGAGTCAGACTGTGGGAGATAAGTTCCATGGTCGAGAGGGAAAGAGCCCAGACCGTCAGCTAAGGTCCCTAAACCGCACTAAGTGGAAAAGGAGGTGAAATTGCTGAGACAACCAGGAGGTTGGCTTAGAAGCAGCAATCCTTTAAAGAAAGCGTAATAGCTCACTGGTCTAGTGAATTTGCGCCGAAAATGTAACGGGGCTTAAGTGCGGTACCGAAGCTACGGATCGAGCAATCGATGGTAGGAGAACATTGTGTAGGCCTGCGAAGGTGCACCGTGAGGTGTGCTGGAGGTATCACAAGAGCGTATGTTGACACGAGTAGCGAAAATGAAGGTGAGAAACCTTCACGCCGAAAGTCTCAGGTTTCCTGTAGTCAAGTTAATCTGCTCAGGGTTAGTCGGCCCCTAAGGCGAGGCTGAAAAGCGTAGTCGATGGGAAACGGGTTAATATTCCCGTACCGCTGGTGTGGAGATTGTGTAAGGGGGGACGGAGAAGGATAGGCCATCCGGGTGTTGGACGTCCCGGTTCAAGCGTGTAGGCGGAGGACTTAGGCAAATCCGGGTCCTTGATAACGCCGAGGCGTGATGACGAAGCCCAAAGGGCTGCAAAGTGGTTGATTCCATGCTTCCAGGAAAAGCCTCGTACACATTCATACTGGTGACCGTACCGTAAACCGACACAGGTGGACAGGTAGAATATACCAAGGCGCTTGAGAGAACTCTGGTTAAGGAACTCGGCAAAATAGCACCGTAACTTCGGGAGAAGGTGTGCCCACATGGTGATCTTTTTTTTCAAATGAGAGCCTCGTTGGGTTGCAGTGAAATGGGGGGAGCGACTGTTTACTAAAAACACAGGACTCTGCGAAGTCGTAAGACGAAGTATAGGGTCTGACGCCTGCCCGGTGCCGGAAGGTTAAGGGGACATGTCAGCGCAAGCAAAGCATTGAACCGAAGCCCCGGTAAACGGCGGCCGTAACTATAACGGTCCTAAGGTAGCGAAATTCCTTGTCGGGTAAGTTCCGACCTGCACGAATGGCGTAACGATTTCCCCACTGTCTCAACCAGAGACTCAGCGAAACTGTAGTACCGGTGAAGATGCCGGTTTCCCGCAACAAGACAGAAAGACCCCGTGAACCTTTACTATAGCTTGGCATTGTGTTTAGGGATAACATGTGTAGGATAGGTGGGAGACTTTGAAGCGTGCACGCCAGTGTGCGTGGAGTCACCCTTGAAATACCACCCTTGTTATCTTTGGACTCTAACCGCGTTCCCTGATCGGGAACCGGGACAGTGTCTGGTGGGTAGTTTGACTGGGGCGGTCGCCTCCCAAAGCGTAACGGAGGCGCGCGAAGGTTCCCTCAGGCTGATTGGAAACCAGCCGCAGAGTGTAAAGGCATAAGGGAGCTTGACTGCGAGAGAGACATCTCGAGCAGGTACGAAAGTAGGTCTTAGTGATCCGGCGATTCCGCATGGAAGGGTCGTCGCTCAACGGATAAAAGGTACTCCGGGGATAACAGGCTAATCTCCCCCAAGAGTCCACATCGACGGGGAGGTTTGGCACCTCGATGTCGGCTCATCACATCCTGGGGCTGAAGCAGGTCCCAAGGGTTCGGCTGTTCGCCGATTAAAGTGGTACGTGAGCTGGGTTTAAAACGTCGTGAGACAGTTTGGTCCTTATCTGTTGCGGGCGGAGGATATTTGAGGAGATCTTTCCCTAGTACGAGAGGACCGGGATGGACGAACCAATGGTGTTCCAGTTGTTCTGCCAAGGGCATGGCTGGGTAGCTACGTTCGGCCGGGATAACCGCTGAAAGCATCTAAGCGGGAAGCCCCCTCCAAGATAAGATATCCCGTACCGTAAGGTACCTGAAGGCTCGTTGGAGATGACAACGTTGATAGGTCGGGTGTGGAAGTGCAGCAATGCATGGAGCTTACCGATACTAATGAGCCGTGCGGCTTAACCATACTTTTTTTTAAACAAAGTCAAACCCTGCTCTCAATTGTCACAGTTTTATTTCGGTGGCCATAGCGAAGAGGTCCCACCCGTTCCCATTCCGAACACGGAAGTTAAGCTCTTCAGCGCCGATGGTACTGCATGGGAAACTATGTGGGAGAGTAGGTCGCCGCCGATCCTCTACAAAAAACCCCCGTCGATCAATCGATCAACGGGGGTTTT
>NZ_JAFFQC010000066.1 GCF_016918545.1 Desulfobulbus alkaliphilus
AAGTTATGGAGTTCTTCTTCCCGAAAATCGCCAGAGAAATAGACTGGGACAAGGGATACGAATTCCTGGATAAGGAGCTGCAGAGCGTTGTAAGGGATGCGGAAATCGGCAGACGCCATGCGGACAAGCTGGTCAAGGTGTGGTCGCTTGAGGGGGAGGCGTTCAATGTGATGATTCACATTGAGGTGCAGAGCGACACAGACCCTGCCTTTGCACAGCGGATGTACATTTACAATTACAGGATATTCGATAATCGCCATCTGCCGGTGACAAGTCTTGCGATTCTGGCGGATGAAAACGATGCATGGCGACCGCACAATTACAGGGTAGAGCAATGGGGCTGTAAAGTACACTTTATATTCCCCATGATAAAACTCAATGACTACAACAAAAATATTGACGGCTTGCTCAGGGAGACCAACCCTTTTGCCATAATAACCGCAGCGCATTTAAAAACGAAAGCCACAAAGAAAGATACACAATCACGATACACATGGCGGTGGAAGATCACCACGGCACTCTATGAAAGTGGCTTCTCAAAGCAGGACATCTTGAACATCTATAGGCTGATTGACTGGCTCATGATGCTGCCTGAGGATTTGACAAAACGGTTCACTGAAGACCTGATCAAATATGAGGAGGAAAAGAAAATGCCCTATATAATGAGTGCGGAAAGGATTGGTAAGGAGAAGGGCTTGCAGCAGGGCATCCAGCAGGGCATCCAGCAGGGCATCCAGCAGGGCATGCAGCAGGGTATGCAGCAGGGCATCCAGCAGGGCATCCAGCAGGGTATGCAGCAGGGCATGCTCACAGATGCAAGAGAAATGGTTTTAGAAGCCCTTGATGCAAGATTCAGCAAAGACGTTCCAGAAGATGTTTATGAAAAGGTACAAGCCCTGAACAACAGGATTCTGCTGAAAAAGCTGCTCCGATCAGCTGCTCAAAGCGAGGACATTGACAGCTTCAAAAAAGTTCTCCAGGAGATCCATTCGCAACAGCCTGAGGAATAACCACTTGCAAGATGTGCGGAAAAATTAGAAAAATCCGGGACCCTTCCCTTATTTTTATGAGAAAAAATCGAACATTTCCGAGGGCTTGTAAAATAGGGAAGTGTCCCTAATTTTACTAATTTTAAGGGGCAGTCCTGGTCGGCGGGTTTGCTGCGGTAGGAGCGGGCCATGCCCGCGAACAGAGTCGTTCAGGTTGTTTCGTCATTGAGTGGAGCCCTGAGAAAGTCGAGCAGGAAAGTGTATTGGCCCTGGCGGACCAAGGTCAAGATCCTGTCCATATCCACGTTCATGTAGTCATGGACAATGCGGTTGCGCAGACCAACGATGCCATACCACTGGGGCAGTTTTTCCTGGTCGATGAGTCCAATCCGGACCAGGGCTGCAAAAGCGTCGTAAGCGGAAATTGGCACCTCTATGCCCCGTGCCTTGAGTTGCTGTTTGGCCTTGCCGATGGCGTTTTCGATCAGCACCTGCAACCCATGCAGGACACCGTTCTGTTCAAGGGGCGTGAGGGCCTGTTCGGCGAGCAGACGTGAATGGGCTTCGTCCAGCAGGGCACCCTGTTGCGCGGCTATGCGCTTGGTTTCAGCGTGATACAGGTCCGTGCGCATAAATTTTCTCCCAGTAATGCTCCTCCATCTCCCGCCAGGTCCGCCGAAGGAATCTCTGCCAGGGCAGAGTATCTTCGCCCATGAGGACAACGCCATTTTCCGCGATTTCAGCCCGCATAGCCAGACTTGCCCGGGGCACGTCAACCAGATCGATGGCCGTTGCCGGCAGCGCCAGGGCCTTGGCCAGTTCATGGCGCAGGGTTTCGGTGCGGCCCAGCTGCTCCAGCCAGTCCATGTCCCGTTGCCATTGCAGAGCAAGGTCCCAATCACTGTCCGAGGTGTGGGTGGAGCCGGCCCGACTGCCGATCAGCACGGCAAACTCCAGGTTAGGTTCAGCGGCGACTATTCGGCCCAGGGCTGATTTTTCTGGAAAGGACATGGTTTGTGGCGGCTTGAGGTTTTATCATCGCAAAAGGTGCGATGGCTCTTCAATGTGGTGCGGTCTTATGGCCAGTATACAGCCGATGCCGTGAAAGCGACAACCATGTTTTTTCCAGAAAAGGATCTTGTCTGATTTTCATCCAGGGTTTACATGCAAGGGCTCGTATGTCTTGAACAGACATTCTTGACATCTTCTAGGCCTGACCCCAACGATTACTTTTGAGTATGAGATTTTTCAACATCACCCTTGAAAACTTGTTTCGTTTGTAGATATCATCCGATGCACTACTTATGCGGATGCCGAAGAGTAACGCGCCAGGATAAGTTTCCGGCAATCTCTTTAACGTTGAGCAAGACAATCAAAACGGTTTCAGCATGCAATTTCCCTATGGTTTGAGTGATTTTGGCACCCTGATCGAAAATCAGTACTGGTATCAGGACCGCACCGATCGTCTCGCCGCCCTGGAAGCTGCTGGGCGGCAGTTGTTCTTTCTACGCCCACGTCGCTTCGGCAAAAGCCTTTTGTTGTCGATGCTCGAGCATTATTATGACCTCAACCGTGCCGATCAATTCGAAGCGTTGTTCGGCAGGCTGGCCGTCGGACGCCATCCAACGCCGCTACACAACCAGTATTTCGTACTCAAATGGGATTTCTCACTGATCCCGTCCCATGGCGATATCGCCGATATCGAGGCGGCGGTGCATCAACACATTAACGACCGCATTCGCCAGTGCGTCGCGGAGTACCAAATGCATTGGACGCGGGACATTCCTCTCCACCCGAGCAATGCCCTGTCTTCGTTCGAATCCCTCTTGGGAGCCATACACGCGACTTCGCACAAACTCTATCTGCTGATCGACGAGTATGACAACTTCGCCAACGAAGTGCTGATGGCGGAGCGTTCCGGCAGCCAGAGCCGCTATCAGACCCTGTTGCAAGGCGAGGGGCTCTTCAAAACGGTCTTCAAGTCAGTCAAGGCGGCGGCCGGGGGTTTAGGGTTGGATCGTGTGTTCATCACTGGCGTTTCGCCAGTCGCGTTGAGTGACATGACCAGTGGCTACAATGTCGGCGAAGATATCTATCTGCTTGCCCAGTTCAACGACCTCTGCGGCTTCACCGAGACCGAAGTCGCGACCGTGCTGCGCCAACTGCATGAGGAAGGTGGTGACTGGTCACCCGAGGGCGCACTGGCAACCATGCGCACCTTCTACAACGGTTATCGCTTCAGCGAGGACGTTACCGAGAGCCTCTACAATCCAACCCTGAGTCTCTATTTTTTCAAGGCACTGAGGCAGCAGGGCCAGTACCCGCGGCGGATGCTGGATGAGAATCTGGCCATGGACCGCAACAAGCTGATCTATATCGCTCAGTTGCCGGGCGGCGAAGACCTGCTGATTGAGGCGCTCAGCGGTGATGATCGGGTGATGATACCGGAACTGGTGCAACGCTTTGGCGTGGCCGATGTGCTGGTGGCGGTCAAAGATGAACCGTTCATGGCCTCGCTGCTGTACTTTTTCGGCATTCTGACCTTGGCTGGTGTAACCTCATTCGATGAATGTCGCCTGCGCATTCCCAACCTGGTGGCGCGTGGACTCTATGTAGAGCGGCTGCGCGAACACTGGTTGCCATTGACCGACAAGGCGCACGAGCTGCCCGAGGCGGTGCGTGCACTTGGTCAACGCGGCGATCTGGCACCGCTGGCAGCATTGATCGAACAGCGCTATTTCCGGGTGCTGTCCAACCGCGACTACCGCTGGACCAACGAACTGCTGGTTAAATTTGCTTTTTTGACCTTGCTGTTCGATGATCGTTTGTACATGGCTGTCTCGGAACTGGAGACCGAGCGAGGTTACGCCGATCTGGCCCTGATCGTCCGACCGGACAAGCGCCGGTTCCAGGCACTGGATTTGCTATTGGAGTTCAAATACCTGAGCCTGAAGGAACTGAACCTGAGCGGCGAGCAGGTCTGCGAACAATCGCGTCAGGCGCTTGCCGAGCTGACACCCGTGATTCTCAAGCTCGACGAGGCCGAGGCCCAGGCACGCAGCTATGGCGCCACGTTAAAACAACGCTACGGATTCCAGAAGCTGCATGCGTTTGCCGTGGTCGCGCTCGGGGTCGAGCGGCTCGTATGGCGGGAGGTGCGGGTTTGACAGATATAGACAAAGAAGCCGTGCGTGCTTGTTTGCACCCTCACCACCTTTCAGTTCCTGGCGAACTGAAATATGTGTTCCCACCACGCTTGGTACCGCTCGAAGACGCTTCATCGCTAATCACAGGTTTCCCACTTGACCGATGCGGTTCGTATATTGCGTATCCTACGCGGGCTATCAGGCTGACGCAATGAATCGACACCGGCCCATCTTGTCCAGTGCTGACTAAGTATGGCGAATTCTAGAATGGTCATGGCATAATAGCAGAAGCCATGCGGACAAACTGGTCAAGGTGTGGTCGCTTGAGGGGGAGGCGTTCAATGTGATGATTCACATTGAGGTGCAGAGCGACACAGACCCTGCCTTTGCACAGCGGATGTACATTTACAATTACAGGATTTTCGATAATC
>NZ_JAFFQC010000067.1 GCF_016918545.1 Desulfobulbus alkaliphilus
TGCTTCCGCTCCCGCCGAGGAACAATCGAGATCGGGGGAGAGGCAAGGCAGGCGCTGACGTACTCCTGGGCGAAACGGGAAACCTCCGTTTTCCCCTTGACAATACTTATCATGGATGTCCCTAATTTTCGGCAGAGTACATTCGAGAAGCTGGGCAACAGTTGAAATTCTGTGAACGTAATTTCCCACAACAAGGTTTTCCCGCCATGCAACAACAGACTGTAAAAGAAAAAATAGCGAAAGTTGTCATGTCGCAGCCGGAAGATGCGACATATGATGAGATTATGAGGGAGTTGGCCTTTTCCAGAATGGTTGACCGTGGCTTGGAAGATGTCAGATCCGGACGGGTAATCTCGAATAGCGAAATGGGCAACCGGATCAGATCATACTGCGGGGGCAGACATGGAAGATGCCAAGATCGTGCGTTGAAAAACACATAAAGGCGATACCATGAGCAATCTCACCTACAAAGGGTACACCGGCACCATTGAGGCGAGCATCGAAGACAATTGCCTGCATGGTCAAATTCTCTTGATTGACGACATCATCACCTATGAAGGCACAACCGTCGAGAACATCAAGGCTGCCTTTGAAGAAGCCGTTAACCGATACCTTGCGTATTGCGAAGAAACAGGAAAACCGGCCAACAAACCGTACAGCGGGATTGTCAACGTCAGGATCGGGCAAGAACTTCACAGCTCCATGCGGGGTCCGCAAGCGAGGTCAGGCCTAGAAAATTAGGAAGCTTCCCCTGTTTTCATAGAGAGAAATGGCAATCTCCCAAAGCACACAAAATAGGGGAAATGTCCCTAATTTTCCACAATTTAAAGCCACCGGCTTTGCCGGTGGATATTTACTTGATGGGCCATCATTAGACGTCAACTCTGTACAATATCGTCTGTTTGATATACCATGACAAAATATATTTACTAACCGGAAAGAATGAGTATCCCTCTTCTGGCATTATTCGTTTTTTATGCGATAGTATTGAATGACAGAACGAACCTCTATCCAGGGAGAACATCATGAAGGAACTCGATGAAAAGGCCATGAGCTATCTGGAAGCGCGCATCCCAGAACTGGCCGAGGGCGCTGTCAAACAGGCGTACTGCAAAAACCTGGCTGCCGGCAGGAAAGTGGTAGAGGCGGTGAATGGACAACTCATAGAATCCTTCCCCGACGGAACCTCCAGAGTGATCAAACCTCTGGCGGCTCCCACGCCGGTTGTTCCGGGTCAGCGGCGGGTACGGGTGAAACGATGAACCCCGCGATTCCCCGCATGCGAATGTTTGCCGGGCCCAATGGTTCTGGGAAAAGCACGATCAAGGGGGTTATCGAGCCGGAGTTGCTTGGGGTGTATATCAACCCTGATGACATCGAAAAGGAGATTCGCCGCTTCGATTTTTTGGACTTTGCAGCCTATTGTGTTGAAACCACTGCAGAAGAAGTGCTGCCTTTTTTTCAGCAATCCCACTTTTTGGAGGCCGCTGGGCTGGCAGACGAAGCTGGCGAGTTGCGCTTCAGCGATGGCAAGCTGAGTTTTTTTTCCGTGGTGGTCAATTCCTACTTCGCCTCTGTTGCTGCTGATTTTATTCGGCAAAAGCTGTTGGCAGCACACATGACCTTTACCTTTGAAACGGTGATGTCGCACCCGGATAAGATTGAGCTTCTCCAAAAAGCGCAGCATAGCGGATTTCGCACCTATCTCTATTATGTGGCCACCGAAGATCCTGAAATCAACATTTCCCGGGTTGAGAACCGGGTTAAGTCAGGAGGCCATCCGGTGCCCAGAGACAAAATCATCGAGAGATATCATCGCTCTTTGGATCTGCTGGCCGATGCTGTGCAGCACACGGATCGGGCCTATATCTTCGACAACTCCTCGCATGAAAATGTCTGGGTGGCGGAAATCACCGGAGGGGATGACCTGGAAATGAAGACGGCCACCATGCCCCATTGGTTTAAACTGGCGCTGTGGGACAAATTTGTTCCCCCGGAAGAAAATGCCAGTCCACGGCCTGCTCACCGTAATAATTCATAGTATAATTCATAGGGTCAGGCCTAGAAGATGATAAGATTGTGCGTTGAAGATATACATGTTAACGGCATTATCCATTTCAACTATGGCAAAAGCTACCTTGATCGTACAGGTGACAAGAAACCCGCCATACCGATTTATGAGCCGGAATTGCCCTTGCGCACCGGGCAGTTACCCTTGCTCAGCGACCTGGAGATACCAAATTGCATTCGGGATGCCGCGCCCGATGCCTGGGGTCGCCGCGTTATCATCAACAAAAAAATCGGGCTGAAGGGGCGAGAAGCGGATACCGGTATTCTGGACGAACTCACCGGAAAATTAGGGACACTGCCCCTATTTTCAAGGAGAGAAATAGCCAATCTCCCACAGTTCACAAAAATAGGGGAAGCGTCCCTAATTTTTTCGTTCAGGGTTGCGAACTCTCTTCTGCTCTAATGTTACTCCACATCTCGTAAGACGGCCTCAAAATCACGGGCACCGTGCAATACGCGAACAACATTTATGCCTTCTTCAAAAGGTATATAAAAAATAATATAACGGCCCACCGGAAAGCTCCTAAGACTCGTGGCAAGTTCATCACGCAGCCTTCCTATGTTTGGCCGTTCTGCAATAAGCTGTAATTTTTGGTCGATAACCTCTATGAAAGCATCTGCGCGGGCTTCGCTGTCTTCAGCGATATAATCCCAGATTTCGACAAGATCAGCTTTAGCATGCGGGCGTAAAAGAATGTTTGGCATTTATCCCACGCGGTTGGCGGCGTTTCGTGTGTTTCGCCGCGCTCGGCCCTCTCGTTTGATCTCCTCGGCGTCCCACGGATCCGACTCACCGCTATGTATGCCGTCGCGGATATCCTGCTTCAACTGTTCAAGTTTTATTGCGCGGATGCGGTCTTGCTCTTCCATGAGACGAAGGGCTTCGCGTACAACCTCACTTGCTGAACTGTAGAGACCAGAAGCAACCTTTTGCCTGACCAAATTTTCAAGCTGGGGTGTCAAATTGACGTTCATTTGCATGATAACCTCCTGCTATTTTCGAGAGATTGTATGCTTGTTGTCAAAAAATGTCAATTGTTGACAACAAGCATACCGGATTTCCGGAGACAGTTTATTCAATTACTCCTCACGTGTTTATGGGAAAGAAAGAGGGTCAAGTCTGCCGTTGGCTTTTCTCGCGGAGGGAGCTACATGGGTGGGCTGTGGGTCAAATCTTGAAAAAATAATTGTTTATAGGTGGTCATAAGTAAATCCTCCCCATCATATTCAATGGCCTGACTGACCATCTGTCCCGGTTGTTATTGGACGCACTGCGGTGTCAGGCCTAGAAGATGATAAGATTGTGCATTGAAGGTGTACATTCCCCTGCACGCAAACCCTGGATGAAAATCAGACAAGCGTCATTTTGTTTGTAAATATTTGAAAATATATTATTTTTTTAATTTAATTGGGGAGTATATCTGACTTCCTCTCATTGACAATAGAGGAGGTTATTTATATCCTCCACAACTATCATGTATCTGCGAACAACCCAGAGGAAAAATAAAGACGGCACGGTAACGGTCTATTACCAATTGGCCCACAGCGAACGCCATCCGGAGACCGGCAAATCCTCCGCCAAAATCATTCACAGCTTCGGTCGGGCTGATCAGGTCGACCGGGAAGCCCTGGTACGGCTCTGCCGCTCCATTGCCCGGGTCTGCGGTGTCACCGTGGTGGATCCGCTGGAGGACAGCAACCAGTCAGATGCGGTGGGATGAGATAAATGCCCGATAACGTGATTCGTTGGATATCTTCGTGGGCAGGCAAATAGACGTCTGCCCACCCTTGTATCTGTTGGGGTACGTTCCTCACCCACAACCTACAGACCCATTTTTTGAAAATGAATAGATAATCGGTTTTTTCCTGCTCACTTATCCGGTATGTCTTCCGGCCATAATTGGGCGCCATGCAACAC
>NZ_JAFFQC010000068.1 GCF_016918545.1 Desulfobulbus alkaliphilus
AGGATTTGACAAAACGGTTCACTGAAGACCTGATCAAGTACGAGGAGGAAAAGAAAATGCCCTATATAATGAGTGCGGAAAGGATTGGCAAGGAGAAGGGCTTGCAGCAGGGCATGCAGCAAGGCATGCAGCAAGGCATCCAGCAGGGCATGCAGCAAGGCATCCAGCAAGGCATCCAGCAAGGCATGCTCACAGATGCAAGAGAAATGGTTTTAGAAGCCCTTGATGCAAGATTCAGCAAAGACGTTCCAGAAGATGTTTATGAAAAGGTTCAAGCCCTGAACAATAGGATTCTGCTGAAAAAGCTGCTCCGATCAGCTGCTCAAAGCGAGGACATTGACAGCTTCAAAAAAGTTCTCCAGGAGATCCATTCGCAACAGCCTGAGAAATAACCTCTTGCAAGATGTGCGAAAAATTAGGGACGATTCCCTTTTTTTTATGAGAAAAAATATTACATTTCCAACAACTTGTAAAATAGGGGAAGTGTCCCTAATTTTTCAAGCCCTCTATCTTGACCGTCTCTTACCCTTAAGCTAAATTGATAATTGAATATTAAAACCACATGCCTCGATCCAGCAAATAAACCCCCTGCGCAAAAAATGCGCAAGTCCCAATAATTCTCGATCCAGGAAGAGGGTTAAAATGGCGAATGTAAGCGGAGGTACGGCAATGAAAAATATAAAATACGTCGTGTACAAAGAAGATAAGTACTTTGTTTCTCAATGCCTTAATGTGGATGTTTCCAGTTTTGGTGAATCAATTGACGAGGCCATTTCGTCCTTAAAAGAAGCGGTTTCTTTGTATTTCGAAAATGAAAGCGATAACTCTGCATATCAGGTGATCGGAGAAACGCTTCTCGGGGAAGATGTGATCCATGCCTGAACTGCTTTCTTCCAACGATATAATCCGGGTTTTGAAAAAAAACGGTTTTATTCTTGATTCTCAGAGGGGAAGCCACAAAAAGTTTTAAAAGGACGGGCGTATCGTTATTGTTCCTGACCCGAAAAAGGAAATCCCAAAAGGAACACTTGCATCGATAATAAGGCGGTCTGGATTGAGCAAGGGGGATTTTGAAATATAATTTTACCGCCTTACTTCAACCATTTGCTTGCCTGCTGCATCAAATCATTACAACTTTCTGTTGTTGTCCTGGTGCCGGAGCTCCTTGCAATAATCCTTCGGCACTGAGATCTTCATCATTTTTCCTCTGGGTTGTTCGCAGGTACATGATAGATGTGGAGGATATAAACAACCTCATCTATTGTCAATGAGAGGAAGTCAGAGAGATACCCCCTGATTTAATAAAAAAATAATATATTTTCAATTATTTATAAAAAAATGGAGCTTGTCTGATTTTCATCCAGGGTTTACATGCAAGGGCTCGTGTGTATTGAATACACATTCTTGGCATCTTCTAGGCCTGACCCCAAAGACTTTTACGTCGACTACTTGATTTATTTATCGTCGGTCATGATGTAATAACCGCCTGATTTTGGGGCGCCGCGAAATTCAACGATTCCTGTTTGCCTGAGTTGTTTGAGCCAACGCTCGATATTTTTTTCCGAGGTTTGCAGTGCAGTCGCAAGAAAAGGTACTCTTTTTCCCTCATTTTCTTTGATGAGCTTGAGCAGGGAATTTACTCCCTCATTTACTCCCCCATTTACTCCCTCATTTACTCCCTCACCTGCTGCGCTGTTCATGGGGTAGAGGGTCACCTTAAAACAATTGCCGGTCAGTTCAAATCTCGGCATTTTTGCCTCGTGATGGAGCATCGCCTGCTGCACCCGTTTTATGCCTGAGCCATACTTTTCGATAATGCCGGCCTCCTTGAAAAGAGCGGCTATTTGTTTGTTTCTTGGGCGGGAGGCATAGTTTCCTGAAACGATCTGTTCCAGGCTCATCCCCTCCGGGAGCTGACCCGGGTTGAAAAACTCCATCCGGTCCTGAAAAATTTTTATGGTTGAGTCCGCGGTTGCCCGGTAGTCCCGGTGGACAATCATGTTGAGCACTATTTCCCTGACAGCTTCCAGTGGGTATTCCCAGACCTCTTCACGTTGGGCCGCCCCTGTAAAGACAAATCGTTTGTTTATGTGTTTGCGAATAAAATCCAGAGATATTTCAACCTCTGTGAACAGATCGTCGCGTATGGTCAGGCTGTCTTTAATGATCGTTTCAGAGTCAAAACGACCAGCATCGATGGTGGTCATCAAGGTCGGTTGTTTACAGAACATCAGGAAACAGCCAAAGGTTATGCCCTGTTCACGAATGAGTTCAAATTTTCGCAATACAGTCAACGGGTCGTCAGTAATTGGGTGATGGCGAAGATCATTGGCCAGGGAGACGAACCGATTCACTTTTTCAAGGGAAATATCCTTTACTGTGTGGTTCGGATCCGTGGCAAAATCCCAACTCAGATTAATGGTCTTCAGGTGCTCGTTTGCGATTTCCTCAAGACTCATCACATGGTTGGAAGCATGCTTTCTGATGAGATATTTGCCTTTAATGCTGACCGGTTTGACCGGATAGTCCGGTACCCACAAGATGGCGATATCCTTCCCCTGATGCTGTATTACTTCAATTTCGGGTATAATTGATGGTGAGGTGGATGCTTTGACCTGGTTAATCCATTGCTGCGGGGTTTCTGGCGATAAAGAAACGCCGACAATGTCACCGTTGTCCTTGACTCCAACAACCACCCGGCCACCTTTGGCATTGGCAAAAGCTACCAGGGTTTCAATGGTTTCCCGGCCAAATGAGGATTTAAATTCAAGCTCCTCATTTTCCTTGCTTGTAAGCAACTGACTTAGCATAGAGACCTGTTCTTTGTTTCACTCGACTGTCATTGAGGTGCAACCGGAAAAAATTAAGGACACTTTCCATGTTATTGTGGAAAAAAATCGAAAAAATTAGGGACGCTTCCCTTATTTTCATGAGAAAAAAACAAACATTTCAAGGACTTATAAAATAGGGAAAGTTTCCCTGATTTTTTCGTCACGGATTCAGGATTGTCACCAGATGGTGTTTGTGGCGAAGCGCACACAATGACTTACTGAAGCTCAATATGGAGGGTCCGGCCTACAGCCTTTGCTGCTTTGGAAAGAGCGGCAAGCGTGACGTTGTCGTTGTTTGGGTCAAGGAGGCGGTCCAGTTGGGAACGACTTGTTTTGAGCTGTTTCGCCATCTCAACTTTGTTGATACCGCTTGCCTTCATAACGGTTTCAAGCTGGTAAGCGAGAACACGCTTAACCGCTTGTTCGGTTGTTTGTTCATAGGTGCCCTGCTCTTGCAAAAAATCATCGAAAGAGCTGCCCACTTTGCCTCTTTCTGCCTCTCTCGTCATGGCAATAATCCTCTCATTCTTTTAACGGCAACCTCCATTTCGTTGATTGGCGTTTTCTGACTTTTCTTTATGAAACCGTGCAAAAGAACCATATTTCCTTCATAAGAACAGAAAAACACTCTTGCCTTCCTTCCTCCTGATAAATTGGCACGAATTTCCCACAGACCTTTGTGGCCTTTAATGGTACGACATAGAGGCATGCCGATCGGCCAACCAAATTCCGCAACACGGATGTCATTTCCTCTTGCTTTTCTTTCCTCTGGAGGCTCTCCTTTACAGGCTCTCTGCCGTTTTCGGTTTCGAAGAATCTTGCGGGGAGTATTTTTAGCGACCCTTTCATATAAACATGATGTACCAAATATGGTTCATCGTCAAGGGCTTTTACATTACATAAATCATAAAATAATCAATAAAGCCCGTCCGCTATGAAGGAAGACAAACTCTATCTTATTCAAATCGAGGTCAAGGGGCAGGCCGAGTCGGCGGGCTGCGGTAGGAGCGGGCCATGCCCGCGAACAGTACTCCCCAACAAAACACCCGCCGCAATAGCCCCACCTCCCCAC
>NZ_JAFFQC010000069.1 GCF_016918545.1 Desulfobulbus alkaliphilus
ACGCGGGTCAGCAGGATGCGGACAGCATCCGAGACGGTCAAACCCATGTTTTCCAATACCGCTGCCGCCCGTTTTTTTACAGTGGCGTCTACGCGGGTTTGTACCAGTGCATTAGCAGCCATGATTTCATCCTCCTTGGTTAGCTTTTGCTAAAATTTTAATTCAAGTGCATTACAAAATCAAGAGAATCTACGGGGTCAGGCCTAGAAGATGATAAGATTGGGCGTTGAAGGTATACATGCCCCTGCACACAAACTTTGAATGAAAGTTAGTGGCGCTTTCCTTGTTTTATAAGCTTTTGAAAAGGTTGCTATTTTCCACGTTAAATTAAATAAATGTCCTTGGCTTTAAGGTCGTAAAAAGTTTTTTGTCTATTATTCCAGCCAATGCCCAATGATTGCTTGAAGATCGAGTGAATGATCAATATAATGAGCATTGATTAACTTAATGGCTATTATATTGATCATTTTTTTGCGTATGGGTTGGCTATGGTACAACAAAGGGCATATTCAAAATACGCACAAGAAGCCGCCTTGTTGCTCGGTCAGCACATCAAGCTTGGCCGTAAAAAACGTCAATGGTCCGAGCAAAACCTCGCGGACAGAGCCGGTATTGCCAGAGCGACACTGCAAAAGATCGAGGCCGGTGCAATGTCGCCGTCCATCGGGCTGGTGTTCGAGGTCGCCGCCCTGGTTGGCGTGCCTTTGTTTGCGCAGGACAGTCGAGCGCTTGCCACCAGCATCGAACTGACGCAAAGTAAAATTGCTCTCCTCCCCAAACGGATCAAAAATCCGCCCAAGGTGGTGGATGATGATTTCTAACGCGGACAATACCGAAGCCTTTGTCTGGATCTGGCTCCCCGGAGAAACACAACCGGTGGTCGCCGGCAATGAAAAGAAAAGGGTCAAGTCTGCCGTTGACTTTTCTCGCGGAGGGAGCTACATGGGTGGCCTGTGGGTCAAATATCGAAAAATCAATTGGTTATAGGTGGTCATAAGTAAATCCTCCCCATCATATTCAATGGCCTGACTGACTATCTGTCCCAGTTGTTATTGGCATATCGTTTATCTGCAGGACGTACCGGAAAACGATTTCATGGCATTGGGCAAATGCCGGAGCCTGGGCGAGTTCGTTCAGGGTTGCGAAGGCGTGCAAACTCGCCCAATTCATGCCTGGCATTGCAAGCGGTTGCTTATGACCATGGATATGACTATAGTAATCCAAATGCACAATGTGTAAACCATGATGCGTACGTTGTAAGCTTCAGTTAACGATTCCAAGGGTCATACCATGCAAATCGTCAAAGCCTCTGTGTTTAAAGCAAAGTGTTTACAGTATATGGATGAGGTCAACAAAACCGGTGAGTCCATAGTGATTACCAAAAATGGGGTACCTGTTTCCATTTTGCAACCGTATCGTACTGTTCCCGCCACCCTTTTTGGCCTGCACCAAGGGAAGGTAGAGAGTAAAGACGACCTTGTAGCACCACTCAATATGAGCTGGGATGCAGAGTGATGGTCCTCCTTGATACCCATGTCCTTATCTGGCTGGACGAAGGAAATCAGCGGCTGGGGGGAACTGCGCTTGCAACCATTAACAATTCTTTAGCAACCGGCCAGCTTGCTGTGGCAACAATATGTTTCTGGGAGGTTGCCATGCTCATTGAAAAGCAAAGATTGATCATGAAAACCGCGCTTGATGTCTGGCGGGCCGATTTGCTGCAAGCGGGCCTCATCGAGATTCCTTTGCGGGGGGCGACTGCCGTTCGCGCTGGGCAACTTCGCAAGTTTCACGGTGATCCTGCTGACCGCATGATTGTGGCAACGGCTCTGGAACATGATGCCACTTTGGTGACGGCTGATGAGAAAATCCTCTCCTGGCCCCAACTTCTTCAGAAAATCGATGCACGTCTGTAGAATTGTCCCAGGTATTTTTGCGACATGGTGTGGTTTTATTGTTTGGCAGGTGGGACGGGGCGGGTGATTGTCGGAAAATTAGGGACACTTCCCCTATTTTGTGTGCTTTGGGAGATTGGCCATTTCTCTCTATGTTAATAGGGGAAGCGTCCCTAATTTTCCTTTCTCGACCTCTCCTCCGTTCAGATAGCGCACTCCATCAGAACGGGAACTTTTATCGAAGTGATGAAAAATGAAGAAATCAGTGGCTGATTCGCTGACCAGCGTTATCGACGATTTATACAAGGACGGCACGGTTGATGAAATTACCATGCGGGAAATTCATACCCTCTGCCTTCCAGACATCAAGGGATATTCCGCAGCCCAAATTATCGAGCTGCGCAAGAAAGTACATCTCAGCCAAGCGGCTTTTGCCGCCGTGGTCAACGTTTCCCCTTCAACCGTGCAAAAATGGGAAAGAGGCGTGAAAAAGCCGACAGGCTCCAGTCAGCGCCTCTTTGACATTATTGAAAGAAAAGGGATAGAGGGGATTTTGTGTATTTGGGGTCAGGCCTAGAAGATGCCAAGATTATGCGTTGAAGGCATACATTCCCCCCTGGAAAATCAGGGACATCTTCCCCTATTTTTAAAGAGAGAAGTGGCCAATCTCCCAAAGTACACTAAATAGGGGAAGCGTCCCTAATTCTCCCCGAAATACAATGAAACCGCTTCTTTTAAGGACGAAATGGCCTCGTCAATTGACTCTCCAAAACTGGAAACATCCACATTAAGACATTGAGAAACATAGAATTTATCTTCTTTATACACGACGTATTTTATATTTTTTATTGCCGAACCTCCGCTTGCATTCGCCATTGTATTCCTGTTTCTGGTTCGATTACTATTCATAGAAGGTAAGGGACAGGCCACGGTTTCTATTTTTCAAACCGAAACTTGGTCTGCCCCTTATTTCTCTTTTTTTTTGTGGCTTTATCTTAATAATTTTAGCAACCTGGATCCGTGTACGACCCTGAGAATGTATACAGCGTCATTGTCAATTTTGTAGATGGCTCGATATTTTTTATGTATTAACTGCCTGTAACTGGTTCCAAAAAATGTGTTTTCCGGAATAAAGGGGCAGCGCTCTGGTGATGAATCCAGGGAGTATATTTTTTCTTCAAGTTCCCTGATGAATTTTTTGGCATTCGCAAGGTTGTCGTTAGCAATGTAGCAAAAGATATACTCAAGGTCGTTTTGGGCGTTTCGAGTGAGGTGGACTTCATATTTCCTTGGCACGTTTGAACTCCTCAAAGAACTCTTTTGCCTCGGTACAGCGACCTTCGGCAATATCCTCTTCGGCTGGAGCCAACAACTTGAGCAACTGAAAGGCATTCGTCATTTTTTCGTATTCCTTCGCGTCAACAAGCACAGCTTCAGCTTTACCGTTTACGGTTAAGACAACCGGGCGTTTGGTTTTGTGAATCTGGGTAAGAACAGCGTTGGTGTTTCGCTTCAAATCTGTGATTGAACGGATATCTTCTGTGATACTGATAGTCATGTTAAACCTCATTTAAGCATTTTATATGGTGCTATATTTTATGCGAATATAGTTTGACCGTCAAGTGAACCTTTGGGGTCTGCACCGCGTATTTTATATTTTCTATCGCCGAACCTCCACTTGCATTTGCCATTTCATTTGATGACAATAGGCACACGACGCATTATTTTTAAAAAATGAAACAGATCAATTGGAATGCAGAAAAGAACCAACTCTTGATGATTGAGCGGGGCATATCTTTCGAAGACGTGTTATTTGCACTTCAATCTGGGAAAATTAGGGACATCCATGATAAGTATTGTCAAGGGGAAAACGGAGGTTTCCCGTTTCGCCCAGGAGTACGTCAGCGCCTGCCTTGCCTCTCCCCCGATCTCGATTGTTCCTCGGCGGGAGCGGAAGCA